>NZ_JBWVAZ010000009.1:0-203017 GCF_057220975.1 Ruegeria sp. HKCCD9138
CACCCAACGCGGCCTGGCCCGCGAAATCACCGGACAGGGCAGATACCGCTTCTGGGCCGCAGCAGTGTAGGGGGGAAGCCAACTGACTTTCGGCATGGTTGGTTCGAGTCTTAGATCTGCGCTCTGAACTGACAAGCCTACTGGTGTGGGTCACCCAGCCGGAACCCTGGGAAACAGCTGGTTGTTGCATCAACTCTGACCCGGTTCTGATTATTGTGCTACTGGGGTATCCAAACATCCGAGGCACATTCAATTCGGAGAGAGGGCAAAAAGTTGCTAAACAAAGCAAATTTGTCCCTGGTTCCACACAGGCAACGATTTGAGATTTGTTGCGACAAGAAACTGGGGCAATTTCTGCGCCGGAACGTTTTAGTGATGGCGCGCGCCTCCTGATGTTTCGCGAACTTTCAACGTCGCGGAGTACTCAAGATGCCGGACCGGGAGATTTGGTGTTCGCATTCGGTCCAGCAGGATCTCGGCCAATCGCGTGCCCAGCATTTTGGGATTGATCGCCATCGTGGTCAGGCCAGGGGTTGAGATACCGGCCTCCTCAATGTCATCGAAACCCACGACGGAAAAATCATGTCCCGGCGTTAACCCGGATCGGATCAATCCAAGGCAGGCTCCTAGCGCGACAACATCACCATTGCACACGATGCCAGTCACCTCAGAATGCTGCTTGCGGAGTGCTGCTATAGAGTCAAAGCCAGCACGCTTGTTCTCGTCACAGGGCCAAATAACTGGCTGCGCGCCATCTAACTGCTTAAGTGCGTCTAGATATCCTGCTATACGCTCTTCACGCACTGATGTTTGCTCGGTACCGCCAAAATAGGCAATGTGCCTGTGCCCTAAATCGATCAAATGCTGTGTTGCCCGAGTGAGAGCTTCAGTGTTTAGAACGCCTACATAGTCAAGAGACTTCGACACCTTTCTCATGAAGGTGACAGTGGGTACGTTATGAGCCTTTATGAGCTCCAGTGATTCTTCCTGTGTGTCGAGCGCCGGAACCCAGATCAATCCGCCGCGGCCAAATCGAATACATGCTTCCATGAGGCGGTCTTGGCGTTGAAGATCCCCTTGCGCATCGAGGATTGAGACCATGAAACCTTCACTTTCAAGAAGGTCTACGGCGCTGCTCACAACTTCTGAATTAAATGGGTTCGCCAGTTTATTCAGCATAAAGCCGACTTCGCGATTTTCACCTGATCGCATGGTAGCCGCCGCGTGATTTGGAACGTAACGAAGTCGTTTCGCTGCGCTCAGAACTTTCTGACGCGTCTGTTCTGAAATTCGACCCGTGTTGCGCATGACCTGACTAACGGTGGGAACCGACACGCCCGCTTCTTTGGCAACGCTAGATAGGGTGGGCTTTTTTATCATGATGACTGCAATTTCCAGGTATAACGTTCTTCTTAATTTGCAGGTGACTCTGATTACTTCAAGTAAATTATGAAAAAAGCGAAAAGGCCTCGGGCTTGACTCATGATATAACGATGTATCATATTGTCGATATTCGCCATTGGCTAACCCAAGTTCTTCGGCGAGGGAGGGAGGTTGCCAGGTTTCGGTCAACCTCAGGCATAACGGAGGAAAACATGTCTATTCATTCGAAACTGGCGGGTGCCGTATCCGGTGTTGCCATGCTTGTCGGAGCCGCTGCCGTACAAGCGGAAACTCTGTTCTGGTCTACGCAGGCCCGACCTGCCGAAGAAGCGCAGGCGATGCGGACCGAAGTCCTCGGCGGCTTTGATCGCGAGGTTGATTACCAGCCGAACGAAGATGGGCCGTGGCTGACACGTCTGCAAGCCGAACTGCAAGCTGGTTCTGGCAGCATTGATTTGCTGGGCTCATTGCATGGTAACTTCTCGGCGATGAATCCCGAAGACCTAGTGGATCTCGGTGATTTGGGCGTCATGTCGTCCTCAGACACTTTTAACGATCTTGCCAAGCTAGGAACTGACAGCCTTCATTACATGCCCTGGATGCAAGCAAGCTATATCATGGCCGCGAACACTGAAGCACTGCAGTACCTGCCTGAAGGTGCAGATATCAATGCGTTGACCTATGACCAATTGATTGCCTGGGCGGCCAATGTTGAAGAAGCGACCGGCCAGAAGAAATTCGGCTTTCCTGCGGGTCCCAAGGGGCTGAAACACCGGTTCTTCCAGGGCTACCTCTATCCGTCTTACACAGATGGTGTTGTGCGGACTTTTGCGTCGCCGGAGGCCGTGACGGCGTGGGAGAAATTCAAAGAGCTGTGGAGCCACACAAACCCTGCATCGACCAACTTCTCTTTCATGCAGGAACAGCTGTTGAACGGCGATGCCTGGATCGTTTTCGATCACACCTCGCGTCTGGCGCAAGCCTTCAACGAGCGCCCTGACGACTTCGTTGCCTTCCCGGCACCTGCAGGTCCGACTGGTCGCGGTTTCATGCCTGTTCTGGCAGGTGTTGCCATCCCGCGTACCGCACCGGACGCCGAAAGCGCGAAAGCTCTGGTGACTTATCTGATGCAGCCTGAGACGCAGATTGCAACCCTAAAGGCAACCAACTTCTTCCCCGTGGTTGATGTCGAACTGCCCGACGACCTGCCACCTTCGGTCAAGGCAGCAGGCGAAGCGGTTGCCACAATGAGCGGATCGGCAGACGCCAATCCTGGACTATTGCCTGCAGGTTTGGGCAGCATGGGTGGTGATTTCAACCGTGTCTATGTGGACACGTTCGAGCGCATTGTTTTGGCGGGGCAACCCATCGAGCAGGTTCTGGAAGATCAAAAGAAACAGCTTGAAAAGATCATGAACGAAACTGGCGCTCCTTGCTGGGCTCCTGATGCGCCTTCAGACGGCCCATGTCCCGTCGAATAAACCCAAACAAGCAATTGGGCCGTTTTGACGGCGGCCCATTTCCCAGCATTTTAAAATTTCAAAGGAGCGGTCCGATGGAAGCGCGGCTATTGCCATACTTTCTGGTCCTCCCGGTGACCCTGTTTCTCTGTCTGTTTTTCCTCTACCCGTTTGTGCTGGTCGCGCAGGAGGCGTTTGGAACGGAGAACGGTTTCTCACTGGATAACTTTCGCGAGGTTGTGAGCTATTGGAAGTTCCCGATCTCGATGAAGAATACATTCCTTCTGGCCGCAGCTGTAGTGCCGATCCAGTTGGCACTGTCCCTTCTGATGGCCACGATGGTCACGAAGATGCAAAAGGGCCGCGATTTGGTTCTGTACATTTGGACCATTCCGCTTGGCATCTCTGACCTTGCTGCCGGCATCATCTGGCTGGCGATCTTCGAGCAATCGGGTTTCCTGAACTCGATGATGGTGGGACTTGGTGTCACGGACCAACCTGTGAGTTTACTTAGCTATCAAACCCCGTGGATCGTGTTCCTGGCGATTATGCTGGCCGAGATTTGGCGCGCGACCGCGATCATGCTCGTGATACTGGTGGCGGGCATAGGTCTGATCCCTAAAGAATACTATGAGGCCGCCGATGTGTTTGGTGCCTCTCGCTGGAAGCAATTCACCCGGATCACCCTGCCAATGTTGCGTCCATCGTTGCAAACAGCATTGATCCTGCGCGTCATTCTGGCTTTCGAAGTCTTTGCTGTGGTCGCGGCGCTCGGTGGCACGCTCTTCCCGGTGCTTATGGGCGAGATCTACGCTTATCAGTTTGACCTGCAAAATGGCGGAGCAGCTGCCGCACTAGCAATCATCGTTCTGATTATCTCGATCGTCTTTACTCTGCTCATCATGCGCGCACTGCGTGTCCCGAAAGGAGCAACGATATGACCGCTGTAGCTGATGTTGTAGCCCCTGATGCCCGCAAGGCGGGCAGGGGGGTCTACCGGGCCGGAGTGATCTTGCTGTGTGCTTGGGTAATTGTTCCACTCTACCTTTTGTTCGTGAACACAATGTCTTCACCGGAAACGGTGAACAGCTTCCCGAAGAGCTTCTTTCCGGAGTTCAATATGGGATCCATAAACTTCTTCATGGGGTTCCAGGGAATGCTGATGGCTCTGTGGAACTCGGTTGTGGTTGCTGTGCTGACGATGGTGATGTCAATCACCATCGGAGCGCCGGCAGGCTACGCCCTCTCTCGGTTTGAATTCCGCGGGAAAGAGCTGTTCAGGTTGCTGATCTTGCTGACGCGGGCTTTCCCGCTTCCGCTTCTGGCGCTTCCCCTTGCAGTTCTCTTTATACGCACAGGGTTGGATGACACGGCCTTTGGCCTGTCTCTTGTGCACACGACCCTGGCGATTCCTTTCGCGGTTCTGATTACCTTCTCGCTCTTCTCGGGCATTCCGTTGGAGTTGGAGGAAGCTGCCTGGACTTTGGGCTGCACGCGTCTGACCGCATTTACCAAGGTGATCCTGCCACTGGTGTTGCCGGGTATCACGGCCTCGGCGATCTTTGCCTTCGTGATTTCGTGGAACGAGGTATTCGCGGCTGCCGTGCTGACCATCGAGAACCGGACGCTTCCCGCGTTCCTGTTGCAGACCCTTGGCGAAGCACCGCTGCACCTGAAATTCGCAGGCGGCTTCATCCTCGTGGTGCCTGCGCTGATCTTCATCTTCGCTGTGCGTAAATATCTCTTTGCCATGTGGGGCATTGCCAACCGCTGAGCGGTGGCTGAAAGGAAACTGTTATGGCTGAAATACAGATCAAGAACGTCGCCAAGAACTTTGGATCTTACCAAGCTCTTCACGACATCAACCTGACCATCGCAGACCAAGAGTTCATGGTCCTTCTTGGGGCCTCGGGCTGTGGTAAGTCTACGCTTTTGCGTATCATCGCTGGTCTTGAGACGGCCACAACCGGCGAAGTCTGGATCGGCGGGCGCCGCGTGGATCACCTGTCGCCCAAAGATCGCGGCATTTCGATGGTGTTCCAGAACTATGCGGTCTTTCCGCATCTGACGGTGTTCGAGAACATTGGCTTTGGTCTGCGGATGCAAAAATTGCCCGATGACGAAGTTAAGCGTCGGGTCGAGCGCACCGCGGGGCTGATGCATATCGAGCAGCTCTTGAAGCGCTATTCGGGCGAGCTGTCAGGCGGACAGCGCCAGCGTGTAGCAGTTGCCCGGGCGTTGGCGATGGAGCCTGATGTGATCCTGATGGACGAACCGCTATCAAACCTGGACGCACTGTTGCGGATGGAAATGCGGGCTGAGCTAAAGGGCGTTTTGGCCGAAAGCAAAACCACCGCCATCTATGTGACCCACGACCAGGTCGAAGCCATGTCCATGGCCGACCGGATCAGCGTCATGCATCAAGGCAAAATCGTTCAGGCAGCCTCGCCCATCGAGGTTTACAGGGATCCAGCGGCCGAGTTTGTGGCCAGTTTCATTGGCAATCCACCGATGAATTTCCTCCCCGCTGAAGCTGCGGGCTCCGGTCGCTGGACAGTGGCAGGACAGAACTTTGACGGTCCGGCAAGTGGCAAAGTTCTGAAATGGGCCATTCGCCCGGAAGATCTGCGCGTTGCTGATGCGGGCTTTGGTGCGCGCGCTAAGGTCGTTGAGCCTTTGGGCGCACATTTGCTGGTGACTTGTGATGTCGACGGACACCAGTTCCGCGCTGTTCTGGACAGTGAGCTCAGCGTAAAACCTGGCGACGTACTGACGCTGGCGCCCCAAGAGGGCAGGGGACGCTGGTTTGACTCGGAAACCACTCTGGCCGTCGCCTAAAGGAGAAGCAGGATGAGCCAAGCGCTGATTGATCAGGCCCGCGGCATCATGGAAGGGAATGACCGGGGCGGCTATACAGTGCCCACCCTCGGCCTCTATCCCTTCCAATGGAACTGGGACAGCGCTCTGTCCGCACTTGGCTTTTCGCATTTTGACATGGACCGAGCCTGGATCGAAGTCGAGACACTTATGGCGCATCAGTGGGATGACGGTATGGTGCCCCATATCATTTTCCACGAACCTGACGACGGGTATTTCCCTGGACCTGACGTCTGGCAAACCGGCCAAGTTGTGCCCACGACCGGCATAACCCAGCCGGCGGTCGCGGGCTTGGCATTACGCAAGCTTTACGGTCGTTCTGATGACAATGCAGTCGCACGTGCCCGTCTGGCCAAGCTCTTACCCAAAGTCCATGCATGGCATCAGTGGTTTTATCGAAACCGGGATCCCGAAGGCACTGGTCTGGTGGCGATCATCCACCCATGGGAGTCTGGTCGGGACAATTCTATAGATTGGGACGAAGGGTTAGAGGCTGTGCCAACAGAGGGTGTAACCCCTTTCATGCGACGCGATACGACACATGCCAATCCCGATCATCGCCCAACGGATGATCAGTACCAAAGGTATATCTGGTTGGTTGAGCACTTCCGCGAATTGGGATGGGACAACGCGAAACTCCACGACGCTTCACCTTTCCGACTGGTTGATCCGGGCTTTAACGCCATCCTGATACGGTCCTGCGACGATGTCGCGGATTTGGCAGACATCTTGGGAATTCCGTCGATGGCTTCTGAAGCCCGTAAAATGGCTGCCAAGGGTCGCGCATCGCTGGAAAACCTATGGAATCCAATGCTTGGGCAATACTCGTGTTACAACCGCGCCGCGAGGAGCTTGCAGGACACGCCAACAGTCGGTGGCTTACTTGCGGCAATTGCACGCGTGCCTAACGGGCGCGCTGAAGCGCTCGCGCAAAGGATCAACTTGTTGGCCGAGCGATGTGGTTATCTGGTGCCCAGTCACGACCCGGCTGACGACGCCTTTGACAGCAAACGCTATTGGCGTGGACCGACATGGTTGGTCGTGAACTATATGATTGCAGAGGGTCTGAACTTGTCGGGGCAGAACGCTATTGCGCAACGCATTCTGGCTGACAGCTTGCGCCTCATCAAGAAAAGCGGCTTTGCGGAATACTATGATCCTGTCAGCGGCGAGCCATGTGGCGGCGAAAACTTTACTTGGACGGCCGCAATGGTAATCGAAATCCTTAAGGTTCAAAAAGTGCCCGCATGAAACGTTCACGCATCAACGAGATTATGGCGCACGCGAACGACATAATTTGCTCTCGCGGTTTCATTTTGCCACCTTTCGCCTATTGGACACCCGAGGAGTTCAAGGCAAATGAAAGTGATGCCCGGCACGTGATCGACGCGCGTTGCGGCTGGGATATCACCGATTACGGTGACGGTGATTTTGATAGGATGGGCCTGTTTCTTTTCACGCTGCGCAACGGTTTACAGAGTGATTTGGCCAAGGGTGGAGGCATGTGCTATGCCGAGAAGCTGTTGATTTCACGGCAGGATCAGTTGTCGCCCATGCATACGCATGTTCTAACGGCTGAAGATATCATCAACCGCGGCGGCGCAACCCTGGTCGTTGAACTCTTCGGCTCTGATGACGCGGGTCGGTTTGCAGAAGACCGCGGCGGAGTAGTTTGGTTGTACGGCATCCGCCACAGCTTTGGTCCGGGTGAGAAACTGCGCCTGGCGCCCGGTGAAAGCGTCACTTTACGGCCCGGTGACTGGCACGCGTTCTGGGGCGAAGGTGGGGATGTTCTGATCGGCGAGGTCTCGACCGTCAATGACGATGAGACCGACAATATTTTCGTGAGCCCATTGGACGTTTCTCTGAGGTTGAGGAGGATGCTTTTCCGACACACCTGCTGGTCAGCGATTATCCCAAATGGCTTGGCTGATTGATGAAATCGGCGGCGGAGATATGGCGCTGGAATTGGAACAGCTCTTGCTGGAAGAATTGGGTTGCCAAAAGCCGCAAGGGGTCAACAGCACCGTTCATTTGGTTTGCCGAGAGAACGCTGGACTGAAAGGCGGGCTATTGGGTGCAACATCTTATGGATGGATGTTGCTTAACGTGCTGTGGGTCGCCCCACCGTTTCGGTGTCAGGGCTTGGCCTGAGCGCTATCCGGCCGTGCCTGTACTTTGGCCAAGGCGAGAGGCTGTCACAGCGTCTGGCTTGGCACTTCCGATCCTAAGGCCCGACAAATCTACCTCCGATGGGGATTTGCACAATTTGGTCATCTGGAAAACGGACTGAACCATGCGCCTCCTGGGCATTGTCGTTGTTTTTTGCAACACTCAATCGATTGACCCTCAGGCTGAAGCATATGATTGACACATGCACCGCTTCTTATGCAATTTGCGATTCCCAATTGAGTTGGAAGATAACGTGAAGCCAGAGCAGCTTGGAATGGCCAGCCATGCAATTGGCACGTTTAAGAAGGAGTCTGCAGACCTTTCGCGTGCCTCTCGGATTACAGTACATCTATCTGAGGCTGGAATAAGCAGGCTGAGCCACGCCATGATTGAGGCAATGCGGATGGTTCTGTTGCAAATTTCTTCGAAGATTACATGGATGGAGTTGGCGATCCGATTATTGCGCGCCTTTGAAGGAGATCATGAGCTGGCTTTCAACTGGTGAATACGGTTGGCCGGCCACCGCCTAACCTGCACAGCTCCAATGGTCAAAAGTTTGCAACAAAACCTATGACACTGTGTACTGCATACAGAAGTACACTGCGTGTAAAACCACGTCCTCAGGGAATGGGCAGCCTATTAATGTAATCAAGCCAAAAACTACCAGAGGACTATGTGCTAAAAAACAAACGTCATAACCCGCGTGCTTGTCAATTGTAGCTTAAAGCTTGCGACACATCTCTGCCGCCTAAGTTCACTGCGATCGCCAAGCCAACTTGCTGCGTTCACAACTTTCCAAAAAGCCGTCTCTAACGACCCATCCAACCGCCATCAACGACCAGGATTTCACCGTTAACATAGTCCGAGGCAGCAGAGGCAAGGAAGACGGCAGGTCCGGCGAAATCGCGAGGTGTGCCCCACCGGCCCTGCGGTATACGTTCCAGGATGGATTTTGCTCTGACCGCATCTTCTTGCAGGGCCTTCGTGTTGTCGGTTGCGATATATCCAGGGGCAATGGCGTTGACGTTCAAACCTTTCGGAGCCCATTCGTTCGCCAACGCCTTGGTCAATTGCCCAATTCCCCCCTTGGAGGCAGCATAGCCGGGAACCGTAATTCCACCCTGAAACGTCAAGAGCGAAGCTGTGAAGATGATCTTTCCTGACCCACGATCAATCATGCCCTTTCCGATCTCGCGGGACAGGATGAACTGAGCGGACAGATTGACCTCGATCACTTCGTCCCACCATTCGTCCGGATGTTCGGCTGCAGGTTTGCGTCTTATGGTGCCTGCGTTGTTGACCAGTATGTCCGGTTGATGGCCGTCCGCATTCAATTCAGATGCAAAGGCCATCACAGCGTTACGATCCGAGAAGTCACACCGATATCTTGAAAACTCGCGGCCCCGACTACGTACGGCTTGCTCTACCTCACTATCCGCTGGCAGGGTTGCAGAAACACCAATGATATCGGCGCCGGCCTCAGCCAGAGCTTCGGCTATCCCGCGACCAATGCCGCGTTTGCATCCGGTTACCAGCGCCGTCTTACCGGCGAGATCAAAGTCTTTCAGTATGCTCATTGCCTCTCTCCGACCTTGATCAGACTTTTCATCGCAGTGGGGCTGCGATCAAGAGCTTCGAACGCAGACTGGATGTCGCTCAATGGTGCGACATCAGTTATGAGCGTTTCGGCGTCTACCCCGCCTGACGCAATGATCGATATGGCCTTCTCATAGTCTTCGGGTTCGTAGACTCGTGCGCCGATCAGCTTTAGTTCGCGCCAGAAGAACTGAAACATGTCAATCTGCGGCTTCTGCGCATGGATTGCCACCATAACGATACGTGCACGCGTGGCAGCAACCGCTGTCATGGCATCAACGCCCGCTTGGGTGCCGGAAACTTCGAACACCACGTCGGCGCCTTTTCCGCCTGTCCATGAATTGCTCTTTGTAACCAGATCGACCACTGTCGGGTTCAGTGTCTCGAAACCCAGTTTTTCGGCAATCATCAGACGGTTCGGGTTGACCTCGGAAATCACCACCCGCCCGCCTGCATCCCGAGCTGTCATGGCGACCAGAACACCGATAGGCCCGCCGCCAATGACCACGACATCTTCACCGGGCAAAAGACCTGACATGCGCACATCGTGGCAAGCGACGGCCACGGGTTCAATGAGTGCTGCATGATCAAGGCGCAGATTGGCCGGAAGCACGTGAATTGTGTGTGACGGTACGACCCAAAGCTCCTGCATTGCACCGTCAGTATCCAAGCCCAGAAACTTCAGGTTGTGGCAGATATGCTTGTGTCCGGCCTTGCATGCAGGACAGTCGCCACAGTGATCCAGGGGCCGAACCACAACGTTCTGGCCTAGCAGACCTGACGAAACGCCCGCTCCCACCGCTTCTACAACGCCGGACATTTCGTGCCCAATAACGCGGTTCTTGCCAACGCGGGCATCCATGTTGCCGTGATAGACGTGCATGTCGGTCCCGCAGATTCCGCAATACGCGATGCGGATACGAACCTCGTCGGGGCCAGGCTCCGCAGGTTTTGATTGTTCGACAGCGAATGTCCGGTCACCACGGTAATATGCGGCTCTGATGGGTTCAGCACTCATTTTTGATGCCCTCATGTGCAGCTTGCAGTTTTGCCCAGTCGAACGTCACGCCAATGCCAGGCGTCGAGGGTGCCACGGCCAAGTGTTCCTCAACCAATAGCGGGCGGTTCGTATATTCGTCGATCGGGAAGGAATGGACTTCTATCCAGCCAGCATTTGGTTGCGCGGATACCAGGCTGACATGCAGTTCCTGCATGCCATGCGAGCATACTGGGATACCGTAGGCCTGGCTGAGCTTCGCAACTTTCATCCAGCCTGTGATTCCGCCGCAGTTTGAAGCATCGGGCTGGATGAAGCTCAACCTGGCGTCCTCAAACGCGTATTCAAACTCGTGGATCGTATGGAGATTCTCACCCATCGCCAGTGGAACGCCCGTGACCTCGGCGATGCGGCCGAACCCCTTGTAGTTATCAGGGATAATTGGCTCCTCGAACCATGTAATATCATAAGGTTTGAATGCTTCGGCAGCGACTATGGCTTCGTCCACGGTCATCGAATAGTTCGCATCGACCATGAAAGTGATGTCTGGCCCGATAAGTTGGCGCACAGCTTCAACGCGGGATACATCCTCGGCCAGAGTTGGTTGGCCGACCTTGATCTTAACGCCATTGAACCCCCTCTCCAAGTAAGTGCGAATGCTGTCCAGCAGCTTTGGAAGCGGGAAGTTCAGATCGATGCCTCCCGCATAGGCCCGGCACCGGTCCGAGGTCCCTCCGGCCATTTGCCACAGAGCCTGGCCCGTTCGTTTGCCACGAAGATCCCAGAGCGCGATGTCAATTGCAGAGATCGCGAATGATGCGATGCCGCCGCGCGCGACATAGTGAACATGCCACTGCATTGCCTCGTAGAGTTCCTCGACACGGGTGGCATCCCACCCGATCAGGAACGGTGCCAGATCGAACTGGATCATCGCGGCAATCGCACGCCCGCCTCTTCCGCCCGTATAGGTGTACCCGGTTCCCTCGGACCCATCCTTCAGGCGCACAGTTACACAGATCAGTTCGAAATGCGTGTGATCGCCGTGTTTGGCGTCGGTCAATACTTCGGCCAAGGGCACTTCGAACAACCGAACCCGGGAATTGACAATCTGATAGTCGGTGTGGGAAGCGTTCATAGAATTCTCTTTTGGTACGACCAAACTGAAGCTACGTAACCAATTGTCGGAATTTTTGTCAAGTTTATTGCGCTTCTCTGGGTTTTTATCGTACAAAAGCATGACGCCTATTAAGCGTCGATGGACCAGGGCCGTGCAGGCGGCCCTAAGCCCGGGAATATTCAGGAGTACCAGGATGGCCGAACAAGAAGCAGCAGGCAGGGCAGCCGATCAGGTCGTCCGTGAAATCGAAAATCGTGTGCATTCGGGCCACCTGGCCGATGGCGAACCACTTCCGCCGGAACGCAACCTGATGGAAGAATTCGGTATATCTCGCACGGTAGTTCGCGAAGCCGTTCGTGTACTGTCTTCGCGCGGATTGATCGAGGCCAGGCCGCGCCATCGTCCAGTTGTACGCAAGCCCAGTTTTGATACGGCGGTTGACGCAATCAGCGGGATTGTGACCCATCTTCTGACTGAACCCGGCGGCGTCAAAAACCTGTTCGATTCCCGCGTCATGATCGAAGTGTCTCTTGCCCGGCAAGCTGCTGTTTTGGCCAGCAAGGATGACCTGGCCAATCTGAAAACCGCGCTCGACGCGAATGGTTCGGCCATCGATGACAGCCAGCTCTTTTACGCGACAGATATGGCGTTTCACAGGGTTCTGTACGAGATCCCCAGAAACCCGGTACTGCCTGCAATCCACAAGGCGTTTGTGGCCTGGCTGGAGCCGCAGTGGTCACAAATGCCTCGCCTGCCCGATCGCAATCGAGAAAACTTTCGCGCCCACACTGCCATCCTGGAGGGCATCATGATGCGTGATCCAGACGCCGCCGAAACTGCAATGTCCGCACATCTCAAAAATGCCTGGAACCAGGTCTCTTCGACTTTCGAGGATCTATAATTGCGCCAGTCTAAACGCCCGCTGCGCCGCATTGCGTGCATCGGAGAAGTGATGATCGAACTGATAGCCGGCAAGGACAACGCTGCAACGCTGGGCGTTGCCGGGGATACGTTTAACACGGCTGTCTATTTGGCAAGACAACTGCGCGGCGATGCCGCCTCAGTGTCATACGTCACCGCTTTGGGCATTGATCCATATTCTGACCGTATTCTCGCGGCAATGCGTTCACACGGGCTCGACACCGACTTTGTCGAGCGGCGGGAAAGTCAGATGCCGGGGCTCTATGCAATAGAAACCGACGAGATGGGCGAACGCAGTTTCTACTATTGGCGCTCTGCCGCAGCGGCTCGCAGCTTGTTTCAAAATCCATGTCACGTAACGCTGGACAGCCTTGATCAGTTCGATCTCATCTTCCTGACTGGTATTTCGATGGCAATCCTACCGCAGCGCATTCGAAACGAGATCATCGATTGGTCAGATGACTTCCGCAAGAATGGTGGAACTCTGGTTTATGACAGCAATTACCGAGCGCGCCTGTGGGAATCCACCAATGTGGCGCGACAGGTCAATGACGCGATGTGGGCGCGCGCTGATATCGCGCTGCCTTCGGTCGATGATGAAATGTCCCTTTTTGGGGACGCTATCTCACTGGACGTCCTAAAGCGTTTGAAAACCACTGGAGTGTCACGAGGTGCCCTGAAGCGCGGGGCAGAAGGCCCGGTGGACCTGAGTTCAGGCAATACGCCAGATGGATTAAGTAGCGTGGTAAAAGTCGTTGACAGCACGGCTGCTGGTGACAGTTTCAACGCAGGCTATATCGCAGCGATTGTGCAAGGCTATGGCGATCTGGACGCCGCGCGCGCGGGCCATAATCTTGCCAGTCAGGTTATTCAGCACCCCGGCGCGATTATTCCGGACGCGGCTTGATTAATCGGTCGCCCTCAACGTTCCTGCCGTTTCTCCGTTTTGGTTTCGTTTAGTATTTTTGGTAGACCGTGCGTTTCTGCAAATAACCTTCGATCCCATATACGCCGTCCTCGCCGCCCACACCGCTCAGCTTGTGGCCGTTATGGTAGCCCTGGATGTAGCCGATGATTCCGGAATTCAGAAATATTGTTCCGGTTTCAAGGCGCTGTATGGCGTCCATGTAGACAGACGGATTCTGGGTCCACAAATAGGCGGACAGTCCGTCGGGTCGGTCATTAGCAATTGAAAGCGCTTCTTCGTAATCGGCCACTTGCACGATTGGCAGAACCGGCCCGAAGATTTCTTCGCGCACTGCAGCGGTGTCGGGTGATGCTTTGATCAAAACGGTGGGTTCGTACCAATTGCCTTTCGCGTATGCCTCACCCTCGGGCCGCTTTCCACCGGCGGCAATCTCGGCCCCACCCGCAACCGAGTCGGCAACGATCTTTTCCACCCGCTCCAGTGCATCCGGAGTTGTAATTGGCCCCATTCCGCCATTTGTCATTGGGTCACCCACCTTGATCTTGGCAACATGGGCAAGCAGCTTCTCGGTGAACTCTGCAGCGATTGGCTCTTCGACCAGAACGGACTCCGAACAAATGCACACTTGCCCTGCATTGGCAAAACGGGCAATCGCACAGGCTTCTGCTGCAGCATCAATATCCGCATCCTTGAGCACGATGAAGGGTGCGCTGCCCCCCAGCTCAAGCGAGAGTGCAGTGATATTCTTGGCTGATGCCTGCGCCACCGCCTGCCCCGCCCGGATCGAGCCTGTCAAGGTGATCAGCCGCACAATCGGGCTTTCAACCAGCGGC
Organism: Ruegeria sp. HKCCD9138; assembly: GCF_057220975.1. NCBI lineage: Bacteria > Pseudomonadati > Pseudomonadota > Alphaproteobacteria > Rhodobacterales > Roseobacteraceae > Ruegeria > Ruegeria sp. HKCCD9138. Next base: position 14,285 of record NZ_JBWVAZ010000009.1, read on the forward strand.
GCACCGACCTCAGCGCCAGTACCCGTGACCATGTTAATGACCCCCGGTGGAAGACCTGCTTCTTCGACGATCCGGCAGAACACCGAAGCCGTTACCGGCGTTGCTTCATGCGGTTTCAGGATCATTGAGTTGCCCGTCACCAATGCAGGCCCGGCTTTGCGTCCGATCAATGCGAGCGGATAGTTATAGGCACAAAGACCCAGAGTTACACCATAGGGCACTTTGTAGATGAAGAGTTGTTCCCGCGGGTTATCAGACGGGAAAATATCACCCCGTAAGCGCCGCGCGGCTTCGGCGGAATATGTCATATAGCGAATGGTGTCGGTGACCTCTCCGGCAGCCTCGGCGCGTGTCTTGCCCTGTTCCTTGACCAACAGCTCTTCCAATAGGGTCCGTTCACGCTCGATACCCTCGGCGATCTTGTATATGTAGGCGGCACGTTCAATTGGCGGCAGCTGCGCCCAATCCTTCTGAGCTCGCGCGGAGCTTTCCAACGTGCGGTTGACCTCTTCTTTTGTACAGGCTGGCACTTCGGCCCAAACCTCGCCGGTTGCCGGATTACGCACGTCCATGCGGGCACCGTTGGCCGCTTCGACCCATTCATTGTCGATGAAGCATTTGTAGAACACGGCGGTTCTCCCCTTTTTTCGATTAGTGCGGCTGACCGGCACCTGCCATATCTGCAAGCATCTGGTCTTTCTCGAAGTCCGGGTACACGTATTCCGACACACTGCGCCCCTGATAGAGCGTCAGGACCCGGTCCGCCAACATGATGACCTCATCGATCTCGTATGACAGAATCAGGATTCCGACGCCGCGTTCGGCCAGATCTTCGATTATCCGGTAAATGTCAGCCTTGGCATGCACATCGATGCCACGAGTGGGCTCCAACAGGATCAACAATTCAAGGTCTTCATCCAACCAACGCGAAAAACAGATCTTCTGCTTGTTTCCGCCTGACAAGAAACGAATTTCCTGCTCGGGAGACGATGTTTTAGTCGAGGTATCCTGGATTGCTTTTTCCACCACCCTATCAATGTAGGCGCCGTCGATGATCCCCCCTCGGACAGACTTTTCGAGAAACGGCAAAGCGATATTGTCCCGCACGGACAAAGGCGGCAGAATGCCGTTCTTGTCTCGGTTCTCGGTCACTAACCCCATACCTTCACGCACTGCAGCGGACGGTCCGCGCCCGGGTCTGAGCGGTTGTCCCTTGTAATGGATCGAACCCTGATAGTCGCCGTCCAGTCCGAAGATGGCCTTGGCCAATTCTGGCGCCCCACAACCGCGCAACCCGGTCATAACCACGATTTCGCCCGGTCGGACCTCTAGCGAAACTTGATCATAGGATCCCGCTTTGCAAAGCGCCTGCACGGACAGTAGCGGTTGGCCATTGATTTCCTTGTGCGGTTTGACGAAATGCTCCAATTCTTCGCCGGTCATTGAATGTATAACGGCGTCTTCGGTTGTATCCGAAGTACGCTCCGACAGGACGATGACTCCATCTCGCATGACCGTAACCTGTTCAGCGATCGAGAAAATCTCTGGCATATGGTGCGAGATGTAGATGATCGCGATACCTTCGGCCTTCATCCGGCCGATGAACTCGAACAAGCGGTCCTTGTCTTCTTCGGACAGGGCAGATGTAGGTTCGTCCATCACGATCAGCCAGCTATCGGACATCAGCGCGCGGATGATCTCGACGATCTGCTTTTCACCTGAATTCAGATCGCGTACGGGTCTGTTCGGGTTCAGCGACAGTCCGAAACGGTCCAGTTGTTTCTTGACCTGTCGCGCCATCTCGCGCTTGTCGAGAAACGGAGTACCACCCCGCTTCAATTCGCGACCAAGAAAGATATTACCTGCCACGGTCAGTTCGTTGATCAGTGACAGTTCCTGATGGATCATCGAAATCCCTGCATTGCCGGCGTCGGCAGGAGCATTTATTTCAATCGGACGCCCGTTGTGTTCGATCACGCCCTCATCTTTGTGATAGACACCGCCGAGCACCTTCATCAACGTGGATTTCCCGGCTCCGTTCAGCCCGACCAGGGCGTGAACTTCGCCCGAAACGCACGAAAAATCGACGTTGTCGAGCGCACGATTTTCAAAGAAGCTCTTGCCGATGCCCTTCATATCGATCCGGTTTTTCATGCTGATTTACCCCGCTGCGTATAGGTGTCCAGCAGCACGACGCCCAAAAGGATCATGCCTTTGATCAGGCTTTGCAGGTACGGGTTGGTTCCGGTGAGGACGAGACCGTTGATGATAATACCGTAAAGCAGCACGCCGAGAATTGTACCCAACAGCATTCCTCGGCCACCGAACAGCGACGTGCCACCCAGGATAACAGCCGTAATCGCATCAAATTCCAAGTACAGACCGGCCCAGGGTTGACCCGACGAAACCCGCCCCACGGTAATAATGGCGGACAGCCCGGCCAGTGCTCCTGACAGTACATATACCCAGACTAGTGTCCGCTCGGGGCGGCGACCCAGAACAAAGGCGGTCGCAAAGTTCGAACCCGCCGCATAAACGTCTCGACCAAAGGTTGTCTTGTACAGAACTATGGACAGCGCCACAAACACAAGCGCGACAAACGGAATGACGACCGGCATGTTGCCCCAGCTGACACCGCCCAACCACAAAAACGTCGGATTCGAGACATTGATCGAGTTGGCATCATAGATCACCAGCGCCAAACCGCGCGCCAATGCAAATGTCGCCAGAGTCACCATAAAGGCCGATAATTTTAACCGCCCAATGAAGACACCGTTTACTGCGCCGATAGCCATGCCAGCAAGAATAGCGGCGCCAAATCCAATCAACGCGCTACCGGTCGTGGTCAAGGCAATAACGCCAACCCCGCCAGCGAAGGCAACGTTTGAACCGACGCTGAGGTCGATACCCCCTGTCAACATGACAAACGTCATGCCCATCGAGAGCAGGAACAGGACCGCGATCGACCGTAACAGAATGCCGATGTTCGCCAGCGAATAGAAGTTTTCGTTGGCAAGACTGAACCCGACCGAGGCAATCACGATCAGCCCGATCAGAACCAAATACCGTAGGGTCAGACCGTCGAGGCTCTTTTTGGTGCTTGATACAGGAGCCATAGTTGTACTTGTCATCTTTTGTGTTTCCCAATCGGAGGCACGCCGGCACCTGTGAGGGTGCCGACAGTGTCTGGGATTACTTTACGCTATCGGGGCCAAATTCCAGGTAGCCGTTTTGGGCGACCTCCAAAGCCTGATCGACGTAGTAGACCTCAACATCCTCGGGAAAACCGTTTTCCAAGGCGATCTTGTGGTTTTCTTCCGTCAAAACCAGCGGCGTGAAGAAATCATAGACTTTCTCAGGTGTTTCGCCTTTGTGGATGCGATAGGCCATCTGGACGAAATTCCAACCCTCGCGCGTACCGGAAAGCAGGATATCCGCCTTTACGTTTCCATCCTGCATTTGCTGCATGATCGGGATATCGCCGTCATATCCGTAAAAATGCAGATCCGTGCGGCCGCTGTTTTCCGCGATGGCGATTGAAGGGTACATGTAACCATCTGTCACCCCGGAGATTGCATTGAGATCCGGGAATTGCGTCAACCAGTTTTCCGCAATCGACTGTGCTTTGACCGTATCCCAGTCCGCAGGTTGCTCGGCCACGACTTCTACGTTGTCGCAGGTGGCGATACCTTTCAGGATACCTTCGCGGCGGGCTTCACCCGATGGGTTACCAGCCTGCCCCAGCATGATACCGACCTTATAGGGTTCGCCACCCGACAGAGCACACATGGCCATACCCTGGTTCGTTCCGTTCGTTACATCACCCAAAGTGAAGCTGTAATCGGCGCTTTCCATTGGTGAATGAACGGCGATCCATGTAATTCCTTCGGCCTGCGCCTTGGCGACCAGCGGTTCGAACGCGTCTACGTTGATCGCGTTGACGAACATGACGTTGGGCTTTTCATTTATCGTCACTTCCGCCTGCTGAATCATTTTCTCCAGCGAGCCTTCTGCGGACAGCCAGCGCCCCGTGACCTTCACGTCGTCGAATGCCTCGTCATAGGCTTTGATCGCATCTTCGAACCCGGACAGCCAAGCCACATGATAAGGTGCAACATGTCCATCGTTGATGAACACGATATCAAGGGCATCGTTTGCCAATGCGGCGCTTGCACCTAAGGCGGAAACAAGGGCGGTGGTGGCCGCCAACGTTTTGGATAACTTCATTGGATTATCTCCTCCATATTAATCCGTTTCATGATCCGGCTGATCCGGCTTTTTTCGGTGTAGTCGCTTCTCTTTTCAGTGCGCTTCTGCTTGGCGGGATTGCCAAAGCAACCAGTTCGCGCCGAGCGCCGCCAGGATGACCACGCCTTTGAAAACCTGGTGCCAGACGTCTTCGACGTTCAGCAGGTTCAATGAGTTGTTGATGACACCAATGAACAGAAGCCCCCAAAAAGCCCCACCGATGGTGCCGCGCCCACCCAAAATCAAAGTTCCGCCGATGATTATCGCCGCAATGCCATCCAGCAGCAGCCCATTGCCATCCAGGCCGGGCTGAACAAAGCCCATCCGCGTCGACAGCATGATCCCGGCAAAACCGCTGCAAAGACCAGAGAACATAAAGATGCCGATCTTGACCCGATCGACGTTGATCCCGGCCAGTTTTGCGTTCTCTTCGCTATTGCCGATTGCAACGATGTATGAACCCCAACGCGTGTGGTTGTAAGCGACGTAGGCCAGCACGAAGAGGGCGACGAGAAACAGGAACGACCAGTAAAAGCCCATGAATTTTTCTGACCCTACGAAGCGAAAGAACCCGCCCATCAGAAAAATTTGCTGCCCGCGCGGAATAATGAGCCCCGACAGGCCTTGCGCCATGAAAAGCATCGAAAGCGTTACGATGAAGGCTGGAAGCTTGAATTTGGCGACCAAGACACCATTGAAAAAACCGACGGCCAATGACGCCGCAATAACGGCCAAAATACCGATTGCCACGCCCCCGGTCAGACCAAAACAAACACCCAACAAAATAGCGAACAAAACTGACCCCATCCCCATCGACAGGTCGATATTGCCGGATACGACGACAAAAAACTGACCCAATGCGATGAGACCGATGGGAACGATCTGACGCGAGATTGCCGACATGTTCTCGATACTCATGAAGCGGGGGCTGATCAGGAAGAACACCAGGCACAGAGCCAAGGTTACAAAGATGATGTTTTTCTCTCGCAGGAGTTTTCCGAAGTTAGGCATTTGATCCCCCGCTCCTCCATTCGCACCATTTGGTACGACCAAACACAATGCAAGAGGACCTAATCTTTGCCGAGTTGTCAAGAAAAGTTTGCAAAATCGACTTATCGTCGTACAAAACGCTGAACTTGGGGCCGAAAATTATCATCACAAAGCCCCCAAAACCATGTCTGCGCACCGGTCACCCAGCATCATTGCAGGGGCGTTGGTGTTTCCGGCCGGAATCTCAGGGACAGCGGACATGTCGCAAATACGCAGCCCCTGGATGCCTCGGACACGCATCCGCGCGTCCAAGACAGCCATCTTGTCGCCATCCGCGCCCATCTTGGCGGTGCCAGCCGGGTGGAAATTCGTCTTGACGACTTTCTTGCAATGTTCGGTAAGTCCCTGGTCTGACATGTCCAGAGGTGCGACGACCTCGTCGATCTTGCTGGCCAGAGGCTCGGTATCCATAGTCCGCCGGAAATACCGCAACCCCTTGATCATTTCGTCCATGTCACGTTGATCAGCCAGGAAGTTGGGGTTCACCAGCGGCATGTCGGCCGGATCGGCCGAGGCCAACCTGACATCGCCGGTGGAATGCGGCTTCAACAGAACCATCTGAATTGACACGCCGTAATCCTCTTTGATGTCCCTGAGCTGTTCGTCATTCAAGTACATCACGGGTATGCAATAGGCTTCGTGGGTCGGCGGGGCTTCGGGGTCGGTTGGATTCAAAAAACAGGCCGCCTCCAACCCAGTTGTCGTTATTTTGCCGCGCCCGAAGAGTTTGAACTCAAGACCGTTGCGGATCATGTTCCAGCCGCGATCCTGCCCCCAATACCCATATGGACCATTGGCCCGAGCCACGACGGACACGTCCGGATGATCCTTTAGGTTCTGCCCAACACCCGGCAGGTCTTCCTCTACCTTTATTCCGTGCGATTGCAGGTGGTCCGCCGGACCCAACCCCGACAGCATCAGGAGTTTTGGAGTGATCAGCGCCCCTGCCGTCAGAAGCACTTCGCCATCAGCTCTCGCCGTGTGTTCGGCTCCGGATTTGTCTTTGTAGACGACACCTACCGCCTGCTTCCCTTCGATCAGGATTCGCTGAACCTGCGCATTCAGCCGAACCGTCAGGTTTGGACTGTTCTTCAACGGGTCGATAAAGGCGTAAGCAGCCGAAATCCGCTGCCCATGATTGTATGTGAACTGAAAATAGCCAACGCCGCGCTGGTTTTTGCCATTGAAATCAGGATTAAATGGCTCTCCCTGCGCTTGGATGGCTTGAACAAACCATCGGGCCATGTCGTCAATGTAACCCGGGTCGGAGACAATCAGTTTCCCGTCGCAACCGTGCAATTCGTCATTGAATTTCTTGTTTCCTTCCAAGCGCTTGAAATGCGGTAGAACGTCTTCCCAGTCCCAACTGACCGCGTCGTTGTTGCCGCGCAGGATTTCGTTCCATTCGTTGTAGTCACTTGGACGCCCGCGCACGTAGGCCTGACCGTTAACAGTTGATCCGCCGCCAAGCACGTTGCCCTGAGGTATCTTTGCCTGGCGCCCGTTCAAATGAGGCTGTGGAATGGACATATGGTTCTTAAAGAACTTCGAGTCATTCTTGAGCAGCTTGAAGACGCCCGGCGGCATGTCCAAAAGCGGATGGCGATGGTGAAACCCGCCTTCCAACAGCAACACGTTCGCACCGCTTTCGACCAGCCGCGAAGTGGCCACACATCCGGCCGATCCACCCCCAACGACGATGTAATCAAAAGTCTCAGTCATTGTCCTCCACCCTGCTTTCCCGCCACCCTGCCGTCCTCCAGGCAGGTCGCGTTAAATCTCGCCTCAGCCAACCTCGCCAAGGATTATGATCTTTCCATACGCGCCACCGCTTGCCATCAATTCCAGAGCGTCTGCTGTGCGCTCCAATGGAAAAGTGTCGGCTGTCAGTACGTCGAAATCGATCGAACCCGCTTCGATCAATCGCACCGCTTCCTCAAACTCTGAATTGAACTGAAACGAACCGACAATTTTGATTTCCTTCAGCATAATCAGATGAAGCATCACTTGTGCTTCGCGCAGCTGGATATTGCTGAGAATTGAAACATGCCCCTTCGGACGCACGGCCTTGAGCGCTGTATTAAATGCGGGCAAGGCGCCGCTGCCTTCAATGACGACGTCAAATTGCCGTTCAAGATCGGATTCTATGAACTCCCCTGCAACCAGGCCGAACTGCGCACCCGCTTCCAGGGCCACCTCGACTGCTTTGGAACGCAAGTCCAATGCGGTGACATCTGCACCTCGCGCCGCGGCCCCGGCAATGGCAAGCAAACCCATTGGGCCGCAGCCAGTGACCAACACTTTTTGACCTTCGCTGACATTAGCCTTGTTCAGCGCGTGCAATGCGCAGGCCAACGGTTCAGCAAAGGTCAGGTGGCGCGGGTCAACGTGTTCGGCGACCGGTCTGCAGCATCGAACGGGATGATCTATGACCTCGCGAAAAAACCCGTCCAGATGCGGAACGGTTGTGGCCGAGCCCGGGAATTTTTTCGCGGTGCAAAGGTTTTCTTCCCCTCGCTTACAGGCATCGCAATCCTGGCAATTCATGATCGGATTCAAAGCTACAAGCTGACCGGGTCGTAACCCAGAGCCGTTCGAGTCCATGACCCACGCACAGGCTTCGTGGCCCAAGGTCACAGCGTTCTGAAGTACGAAACCGGCGTTTGCGAAATTCGAAAAATAGTGCAGGTCGGTTCCGCACAGACTGGCCACCGCCATTCGCAGCCGAGCGTATCCTTCAGGGATGCGTTCGGCGATCTCCTGATCGTTGGTCGAAACAGCACGTGCCGCGGTCAGTTTCGTTTCGATATGCGACATTGCACCCCCCCCTCAAAATCCGATGGCGTACCCGCCGTCGACCGGCAGGTTTGCGCCGTTGACATAGGCGGCCTGATCGGAAGCGAGATAAAAAATGGCATTGGCGACATCGGTAGGCGTACCAAAGGCGTGTGACGGAATTCGGCCTTCGATCTTCTCTCGACGCGCCGGGTCCTTCGCCAAAACGGCGCGAGTCATATCGGTGTCGATGAAGCCTGGGCTGACCGCGTTACAGCGAATTCCGAACGGCGCGGCATCAACGGCGACAGAGCGGGTCAACCCAACTACAGCTGTCTTGGCCGTGACATAAGCTGCGGCCGATGGCAAAGCCATGATTCCACCCATCGAGGCCACGTTGACAATGGCCCCACCGGTGTCGCGGTGCAATGCCACGTAGCGTCCGCAAATCGCGAACATGGCGCCTACGTTAATACCCAGCACCTTATCCAGTTCATCCGGAGAGACATCCCACACCGGCTTCTTCAAATGTACGCCAGCATTGTTGATCAGCGCGGAGATGGGACCGGTTTCGCGATGGATTTCTGCAAGCCAGGCGGCATCCCGGTCAATGGCGATATCGCAATCGACAAAATGTGCGCCTTGTCCCAGGGTATCGAATTCGGACCGGCTGCGCGCGACGACATACACTTCGAATCCAGCATCGAGAAAGCGGCGCGACTGGCTTAGCCCCAGACCCTTGTTTCCCCCGGTGATGACTGCAACAGACATTGGTCAAGCCTTTTGAAGATGGTGTCGAAAAAGAGTGTTGATCTGACTCAGAAAGTCGTCTGCCGGGATAGCTTTGCGGAAATAGCCCGGCAGGATCTCGCAGACTTCATCCACGAATCCGAGGAACCAGACATCGCGCGGGCGCGTCCATGCGTTGTCAATTGTGTGAAACGCGCCCTTAAAGAATCCCGCCAGATCCGGATTGCCGGCCTGCTCCAACCACGTGTTTCGGTTGGCCGGCTGACCGTTATTGTGCAGATACACCCCGGATTGAACAGATTGCGAAGTGATCCACTGCGCAAACTCTATGGCTTCCCCGGGGTGCTGTGTCTTGGCGGAAACCCCAAGACCAGCACCCCCGAGGATTGCGCGAGGCAGGGAGTAACCCTCGCATAATGGCAAATCGAAATAGGCTATTCGGTTATCCCGGAACCCGGGGCGGACATAGTTTACATAGCCGAACAGACAGGGAGAACAGGCAAATTCATCCGTTGTGGTCAGGGTTTCGAGAACGCTGATCGGGTTCATCTCGATTTGTTCGGATGGGCCAAGCGCGTAGAGGGCTCGCATCACGTTCAACGCGTATAAACCGTTGTTTTCTGTAACGAATGTGTCAGGATTGTGAGGCATGATCTCTCCACCACGCCCTGCGACCAAAGTCATAAACATGTCGAAAGCGTCAACGGGCAAAAGCGGCGTAATCGCCTGAAACTGATGAGCCTCCGGCTTGAGGAAATCTTCCCAAAGTACGGGCAGTGGCCTGTTCATATCGGGTCTGTATGCCGCCATTTGGCAAGCTGCATCCACCGCGTAGGCCCAACACTTGCCGTTCCAATAGTAGCTTTCAGCCGACCCGCCCAACGATGCATCGGGATCTTCCGGCATCGGCAATGGCAGTAACGCACCTGCTTCGGCGACCTGACCCACATGGGGATGATCCAGCACGATGAAGTCATAGCTTTCTGCCAGTCCAGCAATAGGCTCATCCGCAAATGCCTGAAGAGAGCGCTTGTCCCAAGAGACCGCAACGCCCTTGCGCGCTGCATATGCCTCCGATGCTACGACAACCGGGTCGTACCCCCGCGGGTGATCCCAGGTCATTCCTTTCAGTTTCATCTCATGTGCCTTTTTTGGACACCGGTACAGTGCCGCAACTGGCACACAGTTTGCAAGTATAAAAATAACTTTTGTATTTGAAAACTGTTATGCTAAGTTATGAACGATCAACCCGCACGCTGAGATTCGGCTGCGGCGCCCTTACAGGCCTTACGACTGAGGAGGAGACAATGTCGTACAATTTCGGCCGCATAGGCCATGTGATTGCCGCTGCTGCTTTTGCAGTAGCTCCACTTGCTGCGAACGCTGCGGACTATACTTTTCGCCTGGCACACGTGACATCCGACAAAGAACCACTGCAGGCAGCGATGGAAGAATTTGTCAAAAACGTCGAAGCGCGCACGGACGGTCGCGTCGAAATCCAGATCTTCCCGAATGCGCAGCTTGGTTCGAACCCGGAAGTATTCGAACAGGTCCGGGCCGGCGCACCGATCATAACGATTTCCGACCCGGGTTATCTGAGCGATTTCGTTGCCGATTTTGGTGTGCTCGGGGGGCCTTACCTGATGAATGACCCGCGTGACTTCCAAAAGATCGTCGACTCCGACCTTTATGCTCAGTTGAAGGACCAGTTGAGAGAGGAATCTGGTATCGAACTGTTGGCGTTGAACTGGTTGTTCGGGTCGCGCCACATGCTCTCCGACAAGGCAATCAGCAGCCCGGACGATACTGCAGGCATGACGTTTAGGACACCGCCAAACATCATGTGGGTCGAAACCTTTAACGCCATGGGCGCCCGTCCGACGCAAGTCGCCTGGGGCGAGGTCTATTCCGCGCTTTCAGCTGGAGTTGTCGATGGAGCCGAAGCACCGTTGCCTTCGATCTACGGCGCCAAACTGCACGAAACCAAAAATGTCATCTCGCTGACCGGCCACTTCAAAGGATTCACGGGTCTGATCATTAATGCCGATGTCTTTGCGGCCGTGCCCGAGGACATTCAGGCCATTATGAACGAGGAAGCCATCAATACAGGCGTTTTCATGACAGACCTCATGATGAACAGTCAGGAGGAGTGGATTTCAAAGCTTGAAGCCGAAGGCGTCACCTTCAATCGCGATGTTGATGTCGAGGCCTTTCAGGCCGCAACGGCAGATGTCTACAGCAAATTTCCGGACTGGTCGGACGGACTCTACGAAAACGTCCGCTCCATCCTGGACAACTGAGAAAGGCAAGGATGCTCAGGCGCTGTAAGGTGCCTGACCCTTATGGGGAGGCAACGCGGTGATCGGGATGGGACATTGGATTCGAAGGATAGAAAACCTGATATCCTTCTCGGCTCTCGCCGTATTGACCGGAACAGTTTTGTGGGGCGTCTTGACCCGCTACGTCACCGAGCGCCCAGCGGTGTGGACAACGGAATTGTCCGGTATCCTGTTCACCTGGGTTGTATTCATCGGCGCCATGACAGCTTATCGTGATGGTCGACACATCCGGGTCACGATACTTGTCGATACCTTGCCTGAATCATTGCAGAAGGCCATCACAAAACTCGGGGAAATCATCGTCTGCCTCTTCCTGATCTACGTGACTTATCTAAGCTTCCTGATGATGGGAAAAGGCGCAACCCGGCCTTCTCCGGTTCTTAATATCCCGTTTTCATATGTCTACCTCGCCACTCTCATTTGCTTTGCCGGAATGTCGGTAACCTCGGTTCTCAGGTTGCTCGGACTGGCAGAGGAGCCGGACCCCAATCAGGCGGAGGAAGTGCTGTGACACTCGCTCCGGTCCTCGTATTATTGTTGGGTATCGGTATCGGCATTCCGGTCGCGCTGGCGATAGGAATTGCAGCTTTGTCTTTCTTTTTGATTTCGGGCGCCATGCCACCGGAGTTGTTTGTTCAGCGCATGGTCGCGGTCACGCATTCTTTCCCGCTCCTTGCCGTGCCACTTTTTGTCATGACGGGTGTCGTGATGAACTACGCCGGAATCACGTCGCGCATGATGAGCTTTGCTGAGGCGATGACCGGACACTGGAAAGGTGGCTTGGCACAAGTGAACGTGTTGCTCTCGACATTGCTGGGCGGCGTATCCGGTTCAGCGAATGCCGACGCGGCCATGCAGTCCAAGATCCTTGTGCCGGAAATGTCGCGCCGTGGGTACGACCCGGCTTTTTCAACCGCCGTAACAGCGTCCTCGTCGATCATTTCGGTCATTATTCCACCAGGCATTGGCCTGATACTCTACGGTTTCATGGGTGACGTTTCGATTGGAAAACTGTTCATGGCTGGCATCGTGCCCGGGGTTGTCATTTGCACCGCGATGATGGTTGCGGTTGCCGTGCAATCTCGCCGGCTGAACCTGCAGCCCGCCTTTTCGGGACCCATGCGGTGGGCGGATCGAGGCCGCGCCTTCACCGGAGCGTTTTTGGCTCTGTTGGTGCCGGTGGGCATCGTTGCGGGAATTCGGCTGGGGTATTTCACACCGACGGAAGCGGGCGCCATGGCGGTTTTGTTCGCGGCGGTCGTCGGGATTGTCTACGGTGAGTTGAAGCTGAAACACATCCAGCCAATTCTCGAGCAGACCATGCAGGCCACGGCGGTGATTCTGCTGGTAATCTGCGCCGCCAGCGCATTTGGGTTCTATATGACATGGGAGCGGATTCCCTCACTTGTGGCTGAGGCCATGCTGGCCTTGACCGAAAACCCGCTCACTTTGCTGATCCTGATCAATCTTTTGTTGATCCTTGCAGGCATGTTCATTGAAGGGTCTGCAGCGCTTATTCTTCTGACGCCGATCCTAGTTCCAGTTGTGACGAATGTCGGAATCGATCCGGTTCATTTCGGTATCGTCATGGTGTTCAACCTGACGGTTGCCGGAGTCACCCCACCGCTCGGAACCCTGATGTTCACGACGTGTTCAATTACAGGGGTGTCCATCGCGCAGTTCATCAAGGCATCGGTTCCTTTTTACATCGTCTTGTTCGGCATGCTGCTGGTGCTGACCTACGTGCCGCAACTGTCGTTGTGGCTGCCTGACCTTCAATTCGAATGAGGCCAACATGAGTGAAACCCAAGAAGGTTCTGTGCGCATCGAGATCGACGAAAACGTCGCGGAAATCGTGTTGGACCGCCCCGCCAAACACAACGCTTTGACCCCTGAAATGTATCGGCAGATTGCTGCGCGCTGCGCCGAGGCAAACGAAGCAGAAAACGTGCATGTTGTGGTTTTTCGAGGCGCTGGAGACAAGGCGTTTTGCGCCGGGTCCGATGTCAAGGCATTGGAGGGATATGAGGATTTCTGGGCGTGGCGAAACCGGTTTGACTATATCCCCCCGATCCTTGGTATTCGCAAGCCAACCGTCGCTGCGGTGAAAGGCTGGACATTGGGGGGCGGCCTTGAAATTGCTTTGGCCTGCGACCTGAGGGTTGTGTCGCGGTCAGCCGTATTTTCCGCACCGGAAGTTCAACTGGGCTGGAATGGTGCCGGAGGCGCAGCGCAGCACCTGACGCGAATGTGCGGATTTGGCCAGGCGATGAAAATCCTCCTCACCGGCGACAGGTTTTCGGCAGAGGAAGCTGACCAGTTGGGCATGGTCGAATACCTTGTGGATCCGGGAGAGGAACTGCCGCACGCCCGTGCAATTGCCAATAAGATTGCATGCTATTCGCCTGTTGCGACGCAAGCGGTCAAGGCAGCGGTTCGCGGTGCGATGGATTTGAGTTCCGAACAGGGTCTTCGCAACGAAAATGAACTCATGTCCCTCTGTTTTGCAAAGATCGAGCAGGCTAAACTCCGGGCTTCGCTTGGAGGACAATACCGATGACAAAACCTGACGCAGTTGCTACCGCCACACCAAAGAAAGAGAAGTCGACGGTTCCTGCAGTCGAGAAAGCTCTGGATGTGCTGGAACTGGTAGCAGAGTCTCCAAACGGACTCACTATGAACGATATTGTGGACGCGCTTGGCCGGACCATGGGAGAGATCTATCGGGTCGTGGTCTATCTGGCAGAGCGTGGATACCTGCAACAGAACGAAGAAACCAATAGGTACGCATTAACTCTGCGAATGTTCGAACTGTCGCATCGGCACGACCCGACGGAACGCCTGATCCATGCCGCCCTGCCCATGCTTGAGAGAATTGCGGCGCGCAGCATGCAATCTTGCCACTTGGGTGTCTTGAACCGCGAAAACATCCTTGTTCTTGCATCAGTTCAAAGCCCGCTACCTGCCGGATACTCTGTCCGGACCGGTGCCTTTTTTCCCGTAAGTCAAACCAGTTCGGGGCACGTTATCCTCGCGTTTTCGAGCGAAGATGTTCAGAGGCGCTACATCGCGCGACAACCTTTCGAAAGCCAGAAAACGCTTCAGGAGCGCCTTGAGCAGATCCGCCAAGATGGTTTCGAAGATACACCCAGCACGATGATCACCGGCGTGCGAAACCTCTGCGTGCCCGTTTTTGATAGCCGTGGCGTTACCGCTGCGATCACCTCGGGGTTCATCGGGCAAACCAAAGAAACGGCATCGGCAGAAGAAACTCTAGCCACTATCCGTATGGCAGCCGCCGAACTGTCGCAATCTCTGGGCTTTAAACTGAATTCAAGCCCCTTCGAAGCAGCGTTGACTCTCTGACGGGAAGGATCAATTCATGACCGAAATTGCTGACAACCTCCCCCTTAGCGGGTTGCGTGTTTTGGACTTTGCACAATTTCTGGCTGGACCGGTTGCCGCGCTGCGCTTGGCCGACTTGGGTGCCGAAGTGATCAAGATCGAGCGGCCCCAAGGTGGCGATCTGTGCCGATCCATGGTGGTGAACGACCAGACGCTGGCTGGTGACAGCCTTGTGTTCCACACTTTCAACCGGGGCAAAAAAAGCGTCACGGCCGACCTGAAAGTCCCCGCGGATCTTGAAAAGGTTCGCGCGCTGATTTCCTCCAGCGACGTGATGATCCACAATTTTCGACCCGGCGTGATGGAACGGATTGGCTTGGACTATGCCAATGTCCAAGCATTGAACCCAAAGATCGTATATGGCGCGGTGTCAGGTTACGGCACAAGCGGACCGTGGGCGTTCAAACCAGGTCAGGACCTGCTTGTCCAATCCCTGTCCGGCATTGCCTGGCTCAACGGCAACGCGAATGATGGACCGGTGCCGACGGGTTTCGCCATGCTGGACGTCGCGACGGCAGGCAATCTGGTTCAGGGTATCCTGGCATGCTTGGTCAGGCGGGGGGTATCGGGCAAAGGCGGGCTTGTAGAGGTTGACTTGTTGTCAACGGCTATCGATATCACGTTCGAACAGTTCACCTGTTTCCTGAACGACGATAACCGTCAACCGCAGCGCCACCAAATTGGCAACGCCAACCCATACCAACCCGCACCCTACGGCGTCTACAAGACGCTGGACGGTCATATGGCGCTTGCGATGGCACCGTTGGCAAAACTGGCTGAACTTCTGGGCGCACCTGAGTTAGCGTCATACGAGCAGGATCAGGCATTTTCCGATCTGAACGAAATCAAAGGGTTGGTCGCCAAAACCCTTGTTCAGCGTCCGGCACGACATTGGCTGGACATTCTTGAACCGGCGGGCGTCTGGTGCGCGGAGGTCCTTGACTGGGCAGGATTCGCCAAGAGCGACGGTTTCAGGGCGCTAGACTCCATTCAGACCATTCGAACGCAAACGGCGGAAGAAGCAAAGACAACACGTTGCCCGATCAGAATCGATGGCGATGTTTTGATCAACTCAGTTGCCGCCCCGTCACTCGGCGCCGACACCGCAGCGGTTCTGAATACGCTGGAATACGAAGACGGGTGATGGATGAGCACGCCGCTTGAGGGGATTACCATCGTCGATTTCAGCCAGTTTTTGGCCGGTCCCTACGCGTCGCTCAAATTGTTGGACATGGGCGCGCGCGTCATCAAGGTCGAGAACCCAGAAAAAGGCGATCTGTGCCGCCATCTATACCTGTCGGACACCAAAGTGGACGGCGAGTCGACACTGTTCCACGCCATCAATCGAGGCAAAGAAAGCATCGCGCTCGATCTCAAGTCCGATCGGGGATTAGAGATTGCTCGCCGGTTGTTATTGAAGGCGGATATTGCCATTCAAAACTTTAGACCGGGTGTCATGGACCGTCTTGGGCTGGGGTATGATGCGGTTCGTGAACTGAAACCAGACATCATCTACGGTTCGGTATCAGGGTATGGTGACACCGGGGAATGGGCTGATCTTCCGGGCCAGGACCTTTTGGCTCAGGCGAGATCCGGCATCATGTGGTTGACCGGCAACGCCGATCAGGGCCCGGTACCCGTTGGCTTGCCCATCGCAGATATCAGTGCAGGTGCTAACCTGGCTCAGGGCCTGTTGGCTGCGCTTTTTCACCACGCTCGTTCGGGCCGTGGTTCATTCGTGCAAACCAGTCTGCTTGAGTCGTTGCTGGACTTGCAGTTCGAATTCCTGACCACCTATTTGAACAATGGCGAAACACCCCCCCGGCGGTTGCAAAAGGGGTCCGCACACGGATATCTGGCGGCGCCTTACGGCGTATATGAGACCGCTGAAGGATACTTGGCGCTGGCAATGACGCCGCTTGAAACCCTTGCCAAGCTTATTGATTTGCCGAATCTGCCCTCGAGTGTTCGCGCGCCAAATATCGCGTTCGAAAAAAAAAGCGAAATCTACGACATTTTGCAAAGAGCCTTTCTAAGCCAGAGCGCGTCCGAGTGGGAAGACTATCTGAGCGCACATGGTGTTTGGTGTGCCCGGGTACTTGACTGGGAAGACGTGTTTTCACTTGCTTCCTTCGCAGACATGATTTCGACACCCACCCAAACAACAGAACCGGTGATACGAATGATCCGCTCCCCTCTTAGGTTCGAGAGGCAGCGCGCCGATTGCCGGACGTCTGCTCCGCGGCTCGACGAACACGGATCCAGAGTCTTACGGGAAATCGGCCTATGATTTTCGCCAGTTGTTGAATGTGCGCCTCTGGGCAAGATGTTTTCGGATGTGTCGCAAACTACGAGGTCCAATTGACGAGCCTGCCAGATCTGACGTTTGTCCCCGTCGAATGGATTTCGAACAGGATTCAACATGATCTCCTTGAAAGGCTGCCATTTCCCCAAAGATGCGGTTTTGTACGCTGTGTAATTCTATCTGCGGTACACGGTGTCATACCGCGATTTGGAAGAGATCATAGCTGAGCGCGGTGTTCAGGTTGACCACGCTACTCTCAACAGATGGGTTGTAAAATTCTCACCCATGGTAGCCGCGCGAGCGCAATCGAAGAAACGCCCAACGTAAAAGTCCTGGAGAATGGACGAGACCTACATACGTGTTCGAGGCAAATGGATGTATCTCTATCGAGCAGTCGACAAAGCAGGAAATACCCTTGATTTCATGCTGGCTGAGCGAAGGAACCGCCCAGCAGCAGCAAGGTTCTTTGCTAAAGCGATGTCGTCAAACGGAATCCCGCGCAAGATCGTCATCGACAAAAGTGGCGCTAACGCGGCCGGCATTTCGAGAAGTAAACAGAATTCTGAGGCGATTTGGATGCCCAGCCAAAGTACAGACGATAAAGTCCAAGTATCTGAAAAACATGATCGAACAAGATCATCGATTCATAAAGCGCCGTGTTCGGCACATGTGTGGGTTTAAGTCGTTCGCATCCGGCTCAGCCACATTGGATGGCATTGAAGTGGCCAACATGATCCGGAAAAAGCAATTCTCTAGCGCTAAGACCTCGGAATTTCGGATGTTTGCTGAGATCGCAGGGTAAATGTGACCAGTAATTGGCCGCCTCTGGACGTTCCAAAAGTTTGCGACAGTTCCACTTCAGCTTCGATCGCAAGGTCCGGCTGGCTCATCCTGCGTCGTTTTCGCCACTCTTTCAGCATGCCCGGATAGGATGTCATGGGCCGAGTCTAGCAATGGTCCGGACAGAAATCACTTACCTCGGTGGTAATTGATTTGCGCCTGCCGCAAGTCGCATGAAAGACGCATATCGAAAGGAGAAGATCATGACCCAACAACAGTCAGCGATGCGGATTTCAGGTGGTGTTCTTGTTGCGACCGGGGTGCTTTTTGCGCTGGCCGCGCTGCCGTTTCTGCACCCCGTCGCGCATATCTTTCTGCAAATTGCGTATTGGCCAATTCATGACATTCCTGCGGAGCTGACGGTTCCGTCGCCCCTGTTGCTGGTCATCACCGGTGGCCTGACGGTTGGTCTGGGTGGAATGCAGTGGGCGCTGGGAACCTATGTTGCCGCAGTATCGGCGGTGGCCGCAGCCAAGACCGCGCAGATTGTGGCATGGGCCTGGTTCTGCGTCGACAGCTTGGGCTCCGTTCTGGTGGGCGCGCCCTTCAACGTCGTGCTGAACCTGACGTTCTTGGTACTGATTCTGGTGTCCAGCCGCCCCCGAACGGCAAGCGAACACGCAACGTCCTGATGCGGTTCGACTTCCGCGGGGCGTATGAAGAAAATAGATCGGTCTTTCAGAAACCAGTGGTGCACATTTTGCGATCCAGTGGTTCAAGGCCGCACGTTCGGCGGAAACACCAATTTCAACCGGGATTTCTTCCATATCCCGGCATGACACTGAATAGCGCAGGAAAAAGACACTGTGTGCGAGATCACGACCTTCGGAAAAAGTGCTTCTTTGAATGAGGTTTTCCCATCTCGCCTCGTTCGAAATACCGCTTGGCGATACCTCCGTGTACGCTGCGCAAGGTTGTTGTGAATTGGAGCGAATCTATTTCGCAGGAGCCCGCAGATGGAGGTATTCATCTACCATCGGAAGAGCTGCGGCCAAAAACCTCTTTTGGCGTGTCTCCGCGCCCGGTTCACTCATTCTGGTGATGATCCAGCCCAAGTAGGTCAATGTACGGATCAGCATGAACTGCGGCAACAGGGACGTGTCCAGCGGGCGTATATTGCGGTAGCCCTCAAGAAATGCTGATTGCAGATCCTGATAGTCAGGTTCGGGGCGGTTTTTGAACAGGGCAGTGGCCACATCGAAAAGCCGGAACCCGTAGCCACTGTCGTCAAAATCGATCAGGCCAATATTCATTTGTCCGTCGATCATGACATTTTCCCGCAGCATATCGGCGTGAATAAGACCAAAATCCAGATCACTGTCGGATAGATCGCCGCGCAAACAGTCGCGCGCTGTCAAAATGCGCTTTTGTTGAGTTGCATCCAATCCAGGGTTTTCCCAGAAGCGGTCCCACAAGGGTGACTCACCCAATAGACCCTCGATGTCCCAGCGCTTTCTTTGAAAGACGCTGGGCATGTCCCAGGTGTCCGAGATCTGATGGACCCTAGCCATCAATTGTCCAACACGGCGAAATGTGCCTATTCGATCATCCAATTCAAGCGGGGTCCCCGTTGCCCCCATTGGCTTGCCGCCGAGCCAGGTGAGCAGATCGGCGTGGTAACCATCTACCTCAATCAAGAATTCGCCAGAGGTTGCCGGAACCGGTGAGGGTACTCTCAGCCCTTCAGCGCCCAGGTGATGCATCCAAGCCAACTCGGACTCCATCATCTGTACGGATTGGTATCCGGGTCGATGCAGGCGTAAAGCAAACTGGGACCCCGAGCTGTCCTTTACCCGAAAAACTACGTTCTCACGTTGTGCGACAAGCGATATCTGCGCGTCTTCAAGCGCCCAGGCCGCTAAGGCGTTTCGTGCGGTGGCTTCAACCATCAATTCAGCTCTACCCGACGCAGGACCCGATCCAGCGTGTCAACCAACTGGTCCGCGTTTTCGCGTGTAAACTGCATATTTGGTCGGATCTTGAGCACGTTGTAGTGGATGCCCAGGAAATTTATGAGAACGCCTTCGTTGCGCATTTCATTTGCCAGGCGCTTTGTGAAAGCGGTGGCCGGTTCCTTCGTTTCGCGGTCCAATACCATCTCGGCCCCAAAGAACAGGCCGGATCCGCGGACATCTCCGATACATTGATGATGCTCGGCCAAATCTTGCAGTCGGTCACGGGCGTAGGCACCAACATCGTGTGCCTGTGAGACCAGACCTTCTTCCTCGAGAACGTCCAGAACCGCTTCGGCCGCTGCGCAAGATACAGGGTTGCCGCCGAATGTATTGAAATAGCGGAAGGAGTTTCGGAAGGCTGACATGACATCCATTGAAGTCACTACCCCTGCGACGGGATGGCCGTTACCCATGGGTTTGCCCAACGTGACGACATCCGGATTCAGTCCGATACGCTGGTGGCCCCACATGTGGCAGCCGATCCGGCCAAAACCTGGCTGGACCTCATCTGCAATCACGATACCACCTGCGCGACGCACAACCTCGACCGCTGGATCCAGGAAACCGCGGTGCAGATCGGGAAAGCCTTCATTGGCAAAGTACGGGCAGATAATCAGCGCCGAGAAGCCGTGACCGCTGGCTTCCAGATCGTCGATCTGTGCCTGAATCGCTTCGGCAAAGGCGCGGGCATGGGCGACGCCAGGCTCGCCACCCAATGGCCGGTAACTATCGGGCGCGGGCACGTGGCGCACGTGGCTACCGTCACCCGTGCCTGGGCGGTTTGTCATGGACAGTTGCGCGACGACAGTGGTGTTGCCGTGATAGGTGTGGTCGGTTGCGATAACGCCGCGCTTGCGGGTCACAGCCTCGGCCATGCGCAGGGCGATATCATTGGCCTCGGAACCGGTGCACGTCATGATCGCGGTCTTCAGGGGTTGATCGAATGTGGACGTTAGCTTTTCGACGTAGCGAATGATGCCCTCATGGAGGTAGCGTGTATGCGTGTTCAGCGTCGCGGACTGCTTGCAGATGGCCTCCACCACCCTTGGGTGGCAATGACCCACATGCGGAACGTTGTTGTAGCAATCTAGATATTTGCGACCATCGACATCCCAGACCCAAACGCCATCCCCTTTGACCAGGTGTACCGGTTCTTCGTAGAATGTACTTACTTTAGGACCGAGCAGTCTTTCCCGGTCTGCGATCAGTTCTGCGTTTGTGCGTCTCGCGTTCGATTGAGCCATTTGTTTTACTAAGTCCTGCTTGCGTGCCGGTTAACCGAAAACCGGTTTTTGACGTATTCAGACGGTCGTATTCCGAATTGCTGGGTAAAGGACTTTGTGAAATTGGCCCCCGACCCAAAGCCGGTGGCCGTTGAAATTTCGATGATCGAAAGATCAGTCTGCGTTAACAGATCTCGCGCTTTCTCAAGTCGCTTGCGCTTGATGAAGCGGCTTGGCGGCATTCCCGTGATGCTCTGGAAAGTACGTTCGATCTGGCGGCGGGACATCCCGTATTCTTCGACCAGATCGTTCACGCTAAGGTTTTCGACCCTGTTTTCATCTATCGCCTGGACAACGGAAAGGAACATCCGGTTGCGCGTGTTGTACCGCACCGATGCGCTCAGGCGTTGAGGTGTTTCCGGCGGGCGCGAGATTTCCCCGAGCATGAAGTCAGCGACCTTTGCAGAAATTCTCTCATCCAGGTCTTTGGCGACCAATGTCATCATCAGATCAGTCGTCGACTGACCACCCGCACATGTCACGAAACCGGGATATTCTGTGAAAATCGAAGGTGCTGGCGGCAGGTCCGGATAACGCTCTTCAAAGGTGGTGCGAATACTCCAGTGGACCGTGAATGGGCGCCCCCTCAATATTCCAGCTTCGATGACCGTAACGGCAGATGTACCGAGACAACCCAGAAACCGATTTCCGTGCCGTTCTCTATGGCGAAGCCATTTTAGTAGTGTCTTGTCAGGGCTAGTCCACGGTTCATTGAATGCGAGAAGGAAACATCTTGCATCCGGCCGGATATCCGAAACTTGACCATCAACGGAACGAGCGTGGCCATTGGCGCATTCCAAAGGTTGGCCGTTGGCGGAATAGATCCGGAAGTCATATACCGACCGTTCGCAGATCCGATTGGCCGCGGCCAGTGGGGCAACTGCCGCCGCAAGGTCCAGAGGATTGTAGCCGGGGACCAAGATGAATGCGAAACTGATCGTTTCGTCTGCTTCGGGCGCGCGATTGTCGGGGTGGAATGATCCGGTAATCTGGTTCAAAGACTTGTTCCTTCACATTACAGTTTGATCCAGGCGGTCTTGAGGTCGAGAAACTTGTCGAATGCATGCAAGGACTTGTCGTGTCCGTTTCCAGACTGTTTTACGCCACCCATGGGGACGGTAACGTCCGGGCCGCCATAAGTGTTCACATGAACGACGCCCGTTCGCATTTCGCGCACCATGCGATGCGCACGTGAGAGATCAGCTGTCCAGACACCACCGGCGAGGCCAAAGTCCGTACTGTTGGCGAGGTGAATGGCCTCGGCCTCGGTGTCGAAGGGCGTGACCGCCAGAACGGGGCCGAAAACCTCACTTTGAGCCAGCGTGTGATGCTCTGCCACGTTGGTCACGATCGTCGGCTCCATGAAAAAGCCCCCGGTTTCCTCAAGGATACGGTTGCCACCCTGATACAAGGTGCCACCCTCGGCCTGGGCTGTTTCGACAAAGGAGAGGTTCTGTTTCAACTGGTCGGCGTTGTTGACCGCTCCTGCCTGCGTGGAGAGGTCAAGCGGATCTCCTACGCGCATTTTCCGGGCGGCCTTGGCCAATTCCGCGACGAACTCGTCATGGATCGAACGCTCGATCAACAACCGTGATCCGGCCACGCAAACCTGGCCTGAGTTGCGGAAAATGCCAGCGGCGCTGACAGCAGCAGCTTCGGCCAAGTTCCTGGTATCAGCAAAGACAACATTCGCGGATTTTCCCCCCAGTTCCAGATAGCATCGCTTCATGTTTGAAGCAGCCGACGCCTGCAAAATCCTGCGACCCGTTGCACCAGATCCTGTGAAAACGATGACATCCACGTCCATTGAGCGGGAAAGTGCCTCGCCCACGATCTTGCCGTCGCCGGTAACGACGTTCAGGACGCCCGGCGGCAGACCTGCCTCAAGCGCCAGCTCTGCCATGCGGATCAGGGTGAGAGACGCAGTTTCCGATGGCTTCAATACGACCGAGTTTCCGGCCGCGAGAGCTGGACCCAGTTTCCAAGCGCCAATCATCAATGGGAAATTCCAGGGGATGATGGCTGCGACGACGCCAACAGGTTCTTTGTGGACCAACCCCATGACATCGTCGCCTGTGGGGGCTACTTCGCCATAGATCTTGTCGACGGCTTCAGCATAAAAGCGGATCGTTGCAATCGCCGAGCCGGGTTCCGCTTTCAGTGCCATGCCGATCTCGGTGCCGTTATTGCGCACGCCAAGTACGGCAAGACCGAGCAGCTCGGCTTCCATCAGATCTGCCCATTTGAGCATGATCTTCTTGCGAGCATTCGGCGGCATACCGCGCCAACGCTTGTCATCGAAAGACCGGCGCGCCGCAGCAACTGCCCTGTTGGTGTCCTCCATGGTGCCTGCTGCCGTTGAAGCCATCACCGCCCCGTTCAATGGAGAGATGACATCATCCGTTTGTTCCGAAACGCTGTCGCACTGATTTCCATCAATCAGAAGTTTCTGCGGCGGGATGGGTTTGTCACGCAGCGCGTCGATTTTGGACTGGTCGGTCACAGATGCTACCTTTGCTGAGTGTCATGTATTTCGTGATCAATTTCGGATTCGGCCAACCGAGCCACATGCTCTTTACGCAAGGTGCGGATATGCATCACGATTACGAGTACGATAAGCGCAGCAAGAATTGCCGCAATTGGCCGGTCCACGAAATCCATGGGCGATTTCACCCGGATCATGGCCGAGCGGAGTTTGACCTCCATGATGCCCCCCAGGACCATACCGAGGACGATGGGTACTATGGGCAGATTCAGACGCTTCAGGACCAGCCCCATCACTCCAAAGCCTGCCGCAATGGCGCAATCGACCACGGAATTTCGCAAACTGTAGACGCCGACAAAGCTCAGCGTCAGGATGATCATGCCAAGGAACCGCGTGGGCACCTGGATGATCTTAGTCAGCAGGTTGGTGGAGAACATCAGGAAGATGATGACGATTACGTTTAGCAGGATCATCGCCACATAAAGCGCGTAGACGAAATCCAGCTGGTTTTGGAACAACTGCGGTCCCGGAATCACGTTGTGAACATAGAAAACGGACAGCATCATTGCAGTAAGCGCCTCGCCCGGAATGCCTAGCGCCAGAAGCGGAATCATGGCGGCGGCGGGTACTGCATTATTGGCGGCTTCCGAGGCAATCAGACCCTCGGGGGCGCCGTCGCCAAAATCATCGGGCGTTTTCGACGTCCGTCGAGCGTATGTGTAGGACATGAACTGCGCAGTGAATTCACCTACGCCGGGGATCATGCCCATCAAAACTCCGAAACCACCTGCAACGGTCGCGACACGTTTGTACAGCCATGTTTCTTTCATGGCGGCGGCCAGCGACCCTTCGACCGGCTGCGGATCGGGGGCGCTGTCTTTTTCGGTCAAAAGCAGGAAGGCCTGCGACAAAGCAAAGAGCCCGAGAACAACGACGATCAGGTCAAATCCGCCGGTCAGCCATGTCTGCTCAAACGTCATGCGTTGATTGTATTTGACGTCCAGTCCGACAGTGTGAAGCAGGACGCCAAACCCGGCCAATCCACCGGCAGCAAAAACCTGACCCCGGTGAGCCAGAACCACAAGGATAATGCCGAGCAGGGCAGCAAGGAAGATCTCACGGCTTCCGAAATGCGGCGCCACGAGCGCCAGGACGGGTGAAAGAAAGATCAGACAGAGAATTCCGAACATCCCGCCCCAGAACGAAGCGGAATAGGCAAGCGCGAGCGCGCGACGGGCCTGACCACGTTTTGTCATCGGGTAACCGTCGTAAGTGGTTAGCGCGTTCACGGCTGTGCCGGGCGTGTTGATCAGGATTGCAGGCAGGGCGCCGCCATACATCGATGAGCCGTAAATTCCCAAGAGCATCGTGAGACCCACAATCGGATCCAGCGAAAAAGTCGCGGGCAGCAAGATGGCGATGGCGACCGCCGCGCCGACGCCAGGAACGGCCCCGATAATCACGCCGCCGATTGAGCCGATGAAAAGCGCAAGGACGACGTCCCAACGCATCAGAAGCTCGACACCAGAGAAGAAAGTTTCCATGTTTCGGCTCCTAGAAATACGTCAGGAAAAAAGAGCGAAACGCGGTCGGGAGGTATTCATAGAGCGCTCCGCCCGGCACTTTCACTTGCAGGAATGACTTAAAGACGATGACAACGACCGCACCGAACAGCGCGGCAGAACCCAAGAACTTGAGGCCGCGATAATTCAGGCGATATGCCAGAGCGACCGCAAAGATGATGGTTGTCGGCAGGTACCCAAGTTGCGGAACGATGATTACATAAATCATGAACCAACCGGCAAATTCGACCGATCTCAACCAGAAGCCAATCTCCTTCCATCTTCCATCGAGTTGCGGTGACACAAGGCTGGAGATTAGGTGCAAGACGGAGCACACCAACATTGTGATGACGGCTGCGTAGGGCCAGAATGCCGGTTGCGCCAAAAGTTTGGTGCCCGAGGCCCAGGTGGTTTGGGACGGCAAGTTGACAGTTAGAAACAAACTGAATGCGACACAGATACCGGCATAAAACAAATCGCCTGGTCGGCGATAACGTTTGAACAGATCCTGTAATGTGCGTGCTTTGATCATTTGCCCCTCCCCAACGATGATCGGTCTTGTGGTGCGGCTGGCCTCGCAGCCAACCGCCGTGCCAAGCGACTTGGAGATTATTCCAGCATTGCGTTGATATTGGCGAGTGTTTCGCTATCCGCTTCGATCTGAGCCGCCGTGTCTTCAGCGTTTTTCCAATACACAAGCGCACCGGTTTTCGCCATGAAGTCCTGTGCCCGTTCGGACGCCATGGTTTCCTGAGCGACAGCGATGATTTTCTCACGCACGTCAGCAGGCGTATCCTTGTGAACAAAAAGACCGTTCCACAAGGCCAAGGTCAGTTCGGGGTCCAGCTCGCCAACAGTCGGAGTGTCCGGTGTCAGACCTATCCGCTCGCCGCCAATGGATGCCAAAACGTTGATGTCGTCGAGGCAAGGTAGAACCAACTGAAGCGTCGTGTTCATGACGTCCACATCGCCTGAAGCAAGCGAATTGCAGTCCAGAATGTCGAAAGCTGCATCTGCTGCGAAAGTGAACCCTTTTTGTTGCGCCAAGGCGAAAGTGACCTTTGTCGGGATCAACGGCGCACCGAAATGGCCCAAAACGACATCGTTGTCTTTCGCATAGGCGGCGAGTTCGTCGATGCTGGAATAGGGGGCGTTCTTGCTTGACACGATCACGAAAGGATAAGTCAGAAACGCACCCAGAGGCTCGAACGGGTTCGGGTTCAGTTCCGGAATGCCGATGTTGGGGCCAATCACCGGAACCGCGAGTATAAACGATCCGACGGTGTAGCCATCAGCGGGTGCCTTGGAGACTTCAACAGCGCCGGGGAATGGGCCGCCGCCGCCGCCTGGCTTGTTTACAACCGCGGCTGGCACGCCGTATTTGGCCTGAAAGTCCTCTGCGATCATCCGCGTCAGCACGTCCTCGGCATCGCCCGGAGGCCACGGCACAACAAACTCAACCGGCTTCTCTGGATACTCGGCCACGGCAATTCCCGGCATCAGCGCCGCGAGCGCTGCCGCGCCGGCGATCAATGTCTTTTTCATTCTAGTCTCCCTGTTGAATGGTGCATTATTCACACCGTTGGTGTAAAATATATTGATCTAGGAATCAACTTCTGTCAACGATGGAGGAAACTCAACTGCCGCCAAATCGCGGCCGGCAAACAGTGCTTATGAAAGGAAGGGAGACGACGTGTACATGGAAGCCATTGGCAATGAACGCGTATTTGTCGCCGCGAGAACTCCGGACGCCTCCCGTCTTGCTAGGTGCGCCCC
This sequence comes from Ruegeria sp. HKCCD9138, assembly GCF_057220975.1. Classification (NCBI taxonomy): domain Bacteria; kingdom Pseudomonadati; phylum Pseudomonadota; class Alphaproteobacteria; order Rhodobacterales; family Roseobacteraceae; genus Ruegeria; species Ruegeria sp. HKCCD9138. Next base: position 41,058 of record NZ_JBWVAZ010000009.1, read on the forward strand.
TTGGACAGTTGCACGAGATGGAGCCGCAAAAGACCTGCTCTTGCGAATCGTCAGTTGTTGCAAGGGCCCAGTTCACTGGCCTCGAACCGGATGTGAGGCACAGAAATGAGTACAATCCGCACAAATGCACTGGTGTCGCACTATAGGGAGGTCATCCCAAATACCCTGTTCGAACCACGTGGTCTGATTGAACGGGCATTGGGTTTGAAACCAGGCCAGCTGACATGGCGCGGATCAATTACGCCTGTGCCTGGCCAGCTCAGTGTGTCGATACGGGCCAAAAAGGTTTCGGAGCGCGAGTGTTGGCTGACGAGATCCCGCGAGATCGGCACATTTATCGCGAAGGCGTGGGCGAAAATGACTGGGCTGCCGGTTGGCGCGCGAGGGGACGAACCAGACGAGGTGATCCGGCCCGAGTATCTGCAGCCTCTGGTGCGGGTGAATTCGGCAGGAGACTTCGTTGCGACGCTGTTTGCCGAGCTTGATTTGTTCTTCGGTCCAGCGTTCCAATCGCGGCGCGGTTGTTTGCCGAAAATAGATGCGATTCACGAGACGCCCTTAAACGAAACGTTGAAACAGCCAGTGGCGGCTTATGAATACTTCATCGCCGAATTGAGCCTGTCGGCGCAAGACTGCGTTCTATTGGATGACCAGAAAAGCAATACCGACGGTGCGCAGGCCGTCTGCATGACCACCGTTCATTGTGACGTAATGCACCCAAGTGCGAGCTCGGCTGAGGCTGAACGCCCGCTTGGGCATTAGGAGAGGATACCAGGATGAAGGACAGCAATTTCCTGAAAGAAAACAACGCGCGTTACATGTGGCATCCGATGGCGCATCCCGCCGACAGCCTTGCCAATCCGCCGAAGATCATCACCGGCGGTAAGGATGTCCGCATCGTGGACGTGGACGGAAATGAGACAATTGATGCCGTGGGTGGGCTTTGGAACGTGAACCTCGGCTATTCCTGTGCGCCGGTAAAAGAGGCGATAACGGCGCAACTTGAACAGCTACCGTATTATTCAACATTTCGCGGGACCTCAAACGACGCGGTAATTGAACTCAGCTACATGTTGCAGGAGTTTTTTGAACCCGACGGGCTGAGCCGCGCGTTTTTTACCTCGGGCGGATCCGACGGAATCGAGATTGCGCTGCGTCTTGCGCGTCAGTACCACAAAGTGCGCGGTGAGGCGGGTCGAACCAAGTATCTGAGCCTGAAAAAGGGCTATCACGGTACTCATACCGGCGGTGCCTCGGTCAACGGAAACTCCAATTTTCGCAAACAGTATGAACCGCTGATGCCCGGGTGCTTCCATATTCCTGCCCCCTATACATATCGCAACCCTTTCAATGAGACCGACCCCGAACGTTTGGCACAGCTTTGCCTTGCAGCTCTGGAAGACGAAATTGCCTTTCAGGGCACCGAGACGATCGCCGCGTTCATTATGGAGCCCGTACTGGGTGCGGGCGGTGTTATTCCTCCGCATGCCTGCTTCATGCCCGGTGTCCGGGAAATTTGTGACCGGAACGGCATTCTGCTGATTGCGGACGAAGTCATTACCGCCTTTGGGCGCACGGGGTCTTGGTCGGGTTCGCGACATTGGGGCGTCAAACCGGATTTCGCCGTGACGGCAAAGGCCATCACCAACGGGTATTTCCCATTCGGCGCCGTGATGATTGCCGATCATTTGACCGAAACCTTCGAAGCGGATGACACCGGAAAAGCCAATATCGCAAGCGGATACACTTATTCTGGCCACCCGGTCGGCGCCGCTGCGGCCATCGCCTGCCTGACAGAAACACAACGCCTGAAGGTGAAGGACAACGCCGCCGCGCGAGGGCTCGAGATAATGGCAGGTTTAGAGGCGTTGAAGTCCAAGCACGAAATCGTCGGCGATGTGCGTGGAGGCGAGGGCATGATGAACGCTCTCGAGCTTGTGTGCGATCGAGACACAAAAGTGCCCTTGGATGCTGCCCGGATCAGGACGGTCTTTGATACGACCTATGCCAATGGCGTGATGGTTCGCGTTTCAGGCCCGAACATCATTTTGTCCCCGCCGTTGGTATTGACCGCGGAGGACGTGCAACAGGTTCTGTCGGCTCTCGATGCCGGCCTGGCCGCCGCTTAAAGGGAAATCGAACATGAGCAAGTCTTTTCCTGAGAAGGCGCCCGCAGTTATTATTGGCGGCGGCATCATCGGGATGTCGACGCTGTATCACCTTGCGCATCGCGGCGTGCCTGCTGTGTTGATCGAACGCCGCAAGGTCGCCAGCGGTACAACCTGGCATGCAGCCGGGATCGTGGGGCAGCTTCGCGACAGCAATTCGCAGACCGAGCTTGGCAAGTACACCGCACGGCTTTTCCGGGACCTTGAAGAGGAAACGGGGCAGGGCACAGGCTACAAGCAGAACGGTACGATCAACATCTCGCTCAGCGATGTGCGGCATGAACAGTTGTTGCGCCAGCATGATCATGCCGCTCGGATGGGCATACCGAGCCGAATGCTCGCCCCGGAGGCCGTGAAGGAGCATTGGCCGGCGCTGGTCATCGATGATGTGCAGTCAGGTCTGTTTGTGCCTTCGAACGGTCAGGTCAACCCGCTTGACGTGACGATCGCGTTGTCCAAGGGCGCCCGGCAAAAAGGGGGGCAGGTATTCGAGGAAACCAAAGTAGAAAACCTCGAAATTCGTGACGGCAAGGTCGTTGGCGTTGTCACGGACAAGGGCACAATTGCGACGACTCAGGTACTGCTGGCAGGGGGGATGTGGTCGCACCTCTTTGGCAAAGCACATGGAATTACCGTTCCGCTTCATGCGGCCGAGCACTTCTACATCGTGACCGAGCCTGTAGAAGGCCTGCCCCCGGATCAGCCGATCCTGAACATTGTAGAAGAGCGTAACTATTGGAAAGAAGACGCGGGCAAGATCCTAATTGGCGGGTTTGAGGCGTATGGCAAGGCTTGGGCACAGGACGGTATCCCTGACGATTTCGAGTTTGACGAACTGCCGTTTGACATGGAGCACGTCGAAGAAGATCTGATGCGCATGTTCGCCCGTATGCCTTCTTTGGAGAATATGGGAATCCAGACGTTCTTCTGCGGTCCGGAAAGCTTCACGCCGGATGGGCGACCCTATATGGGCCCTGCCCCCGAATTAGAGGGGGTCTTTCTTGCAACCGGCATGAACTCGAACGGTATTCTGAATTCGGGTGGGGCCGGGCTGACCATGGCGGAATGGATGATCGACGGAGCGCCGTCTCGCTCTATGGGACCGCTTCTGGCGGCGCGGGCGCATCCGTTCCAATCCAACACGCGCTACAATCAGGAACGGGCCGCTGAAAGCGTCGGCTTCCACTACGGGCTGGCGTGGGCTGGGCGGCAGGTCAAATCGGCACGCGGCGTACGCCGTGTCCCGTTACATCGCGACTTAAAAGACGCAGGTGCTGTCATGGCCGAGCGCATTGGCTGGGAAGTGCCAATGTACTTTGACGCCAAGAACCCCAACTGGTCCGATGAGCCGTCAATTCGGTGGAAACCATGGTCTGCGCAGATCAAGGAGGAATGCCTGGCCGCACGTGACGCGGCCGTGATCCTGGACCAGTCGATGTATGCGAAGATTCTTGTCCAAGGTCCTGATGCCGTACGCATGTTGAACCATGTGAGCGGCGCACAGATGGATGTCGAGGTCGGGACTTCGGTCTACACCCAGTTCCTCAATACTGGGGGAGGGATTGAGGCAGATGTGACCGTGACCCGTATTGCGCCGGAAGGTTTCATGGTGGTTACCGGCCACCCAAGCCAGATGCGTGATCAATATTGGATCAAGACGCATGCCGATCCGTCATGGAGAGTCCAGGTCTTTGACGCAACCTCCGGATACTGCCTGTTGACGATTCACGGGCCGAAATCGCGCGAAATTCTGCGATCGCTGACGACAGATGATGTCTCCAACGATGCCTTCCCCTTTGGTGCTGCACGCGAAATGGATGTGGCCCATGCCCGCGGTTGGGTGATCAGGCGGTCGTTCCTCGGAGAGCTTGGCTATGAAATGATGTTCCCCACAGAATTCACGGCGGGCGTCTATGAGGCCCTGATGGAGGCAGGTAAGCCACACGGCTTGCGCCACATGGGCATGTTTGGAATGAATTCTTGCCGACTTGAAAAAGGCTTTCGCCACTTCGGCCATGACATTGCCGAAGAGGATACGCCCTACGAAACAGGTCTAGGCTTTGCTGTGAAGCTCGACAAAACGGGTGATTTTCTTGGTAAGCCGCGCCTGACGCGACAAAAGACCGAAGAGGGGCCCGCCTACAAGCACCGGATGGTGTCGATCATGGTGCCGGGGCTGACCGCCGAGGAGGGGCCATACCTGACCCATAACGAGCCTATTTGGAAAGGCGGCGAGATCGTGGGTCATGTGACGTCCGGCGATTGGGGCTTCCGGCTGGAAGCAATGGTTGGATTGGCCACGATCGAAAATGAGGACGGCGTACCCAAATCTTGGATCGATGAAGGTGGGTTCGAGGTGCAGATTGCCGGAAAGACGTACCCGATCATTGCGCAACTTGGGCCGTTCTACGACCCGAAGGGAGACATAATGCGCAGCTGAGGAGCGCCCATTAGGGAGGAATAAATGACTGACAAAACTGTACTCGTCGTAGGAACCTACGATACCAAGAATGACGAGCTGGAATACATGGTGGAGCGCATCCGCAGCATGGGCGGCGGGACGTTGAGCATGGATATTTCGGTGCTGGGCGATCCTGAGAAACTTGTCGACTATTCAAAGCATGATGTTGCTGAGGCGGGTGGCAGCACGATTCAGGCGGCAATCGACAGCGGTGACGAAAATACCGCGATGCAGATCATGGCCGAAGGAGCCAGCACGCTTGCGCGCAAGCTTTTCGAAGAGGGAAAGTTTGATGGCGTGGTGATCCTGGGCGGAACGATGGGTACAGATGCCGCGCTCGATATATGCCAGGCGTTGCCGCTTGGCGTGCCCAAATATGTAGTGTCCACAGTGTCTTTTTCGCCTCTGATCGAGCCACAGCGCTTGTCGGCGGATATTCAGATGATCCTCTGGGCCGGGGGGCTTTACGGTCTAAACTCGGTCTGTAAATCCTCATTGAGCCAAGCGGCCGGTGCCGTACTCGGCGCGGCGCGCGCCGTTGAGCCGCCCAAGGGGGACAGGCCCACAGTCGGCATGACGTCGCTTGGTTCATCCTGTCTGAAATATATGAAAGCCCTCAAGCCTGCGCTTGAGGAACGCGGTTTTGAAGTGGCCATATTCCATGCCACAGGTATGGGAGGCATGGCCTACGAAAGCATCGCGCGCAATGGTGGGTTTGCTTGCGTAATGGATTTTGCGCTGCCTGAACTTGGCAACCTACTGGCTGGTTCGGTGATCAACGGCGGTGACGATCGAATGCTGAATGCGGGGCGCGCCGGTATTCCGCAGATCATCGCGCCGGGCTGTCTTGATCTGATCGACTTCGCCGGTTGGCAGGATATTCCCGAACAGTACCAGGATCGCCCGTTCCATGCACATAACCGGTTGATCAAGTCGTCCGGTCTGAACGCCGAAGAACGACGCGAGACTGCACGAGAGATGGCAAAGCGTCTGAAAGCCTCAGATACGCCTGCGCATGTTGTTCTTACGAATGGAGGCATCGAGGAATGGGACCGTGAAGGTCAGGAGGCACATGATCCCGAAGCCTTTGCCGAGTTTTGCGATGAGATGCGCAAGAAAATGGTGGACCCAATCCTGTTTACTGAACTCGATTGCCATATCAACGACCAGGCCTTTGCCGACAAAGTGCTGGAGATCTTTGATGGCTGGGTCGCCGACGGCACCATCAAATAAGAGAGGCACACGGAATGGCAGACCGAGATCCACGCTACGACATCCTGTTTGAGCCGGTAAAGATTGGACCAGTTACCGCACCGAACCGATTCTTTTCAGTTCCGCACGCCACCGGGCATAGCCCGCTGATGCCAAACGGCTCCATCGGGATTCGCGAGATGAAGGCCGAAGGCGGATGGGGCGTGATTTCCATGCAGGTGGCGGAAATTGACCCATCCTCGGACATTTCCAATCTTCCGATGGAGAAGCTCTGGGACGACACGGATGTGAAATCCCACGCAATGATGGTGGAACGGGTCAAGAAGCATGGTGCCATTACCGCCGTAGAGCTTGCCCATACCGGCATCCGCGCACGCAACATGGACACCGGCACACCCGTGTTGGGGCCGTCTTCACAACGTATCCTGAAGCCACAAAACCCAATTCAGTCCAAGGCGATGGACAAAGCTGACATCAAGGCGTTCCGGGACAGTCATCGCCGCGCGGTGCAGCGTGCAAAACAGGCGGGCTATGACATGGTCTATGTCTACGCAGCCCATGATGCAGCGTTGGTCTGGCATTTCCTGAACCCGATTTATAACAAACGCACTGATGAATATGGCGGATCGTTTCAAAACCGCCTTCGTCTTTTGCGCGAAGTTCTGTTGGACACAATGGAGGAAGCCGCCGGTGAGGTGGCCGTCGCCGTCCGCATTCCGGCACATGATTTCAAATCCGGAAGCCCGCTTACATACGATAACGAAGCACGCGCCGTGATCGAGAGTCTTGCAGAGGTTCCCGACCTTTGGGATGTCAACGTCGCCAGTTGGCCACGCGACAGTGGCACATCGCGCTTTGACGATGAGGGTCATCAGGAAAAATACACTTCCTACGTCAAGCAGGTGACAACGAAACCCGTGGTGGGTGTCGGGCGCTATACATCGGCGGATGCCATGGTCAGCCTGATCAAGAAAGGCGTCTTTGATCTGATCGGTGCCTCGCGGCCCTCGATTGCTGATCCGTTTCTGCCCAACAAGATCAAGGAAGGTCGGATCGACGACATCCGCGAGTGCATCGGGTGCAATATCTGTGTCTCAGCGGACGCGTATTCGGTTCCGTTGATGTGCACGCAGAACCCCACCATCAGCCAGGAATGGCGTCGTGGTTGGCATCCGGAAAACATCCCGCAAGCTCCGCACCGCGAGAACACGCTGATAATAGGATCCGGGCCATCGGGTCTGGAATGCGCCCTGACCCTCGCCCGGGCCGGGCACGAAGTGACTGTTGCCGAACGCGCCTCCGAATTCGGTGGGCGCGTCCTGAAAGAAAGCGCACTCAAGGGGCTCGCAGCTTGGGGCCGGGTTAAGGACTATCGGTTGTATCAATTGCAGCAGATGGGCAACGTGTCCCTTTACGCCGAGAGTGATATCGCCGTCGGAGACGTAGCCGATTTCCAAGCCGACAACATCGTCGTGGCCACTGGCGCCACGTGGCGCGGCGACGGGGCAGGGGCCAATGCGTTCGGCGGGGTCGACGGGTTCGACGGAAACGCGAAAACGCCAGATGACGTGATGGCCGGCGCCGATTTCGATGGCCCCATAGTCATTTATGACGACGATCACTATTACATGGGCAACGTGCTGGCGGGGCATCTCGCGGCGAAGGGTCACGAGGTACATCTCGTCTGCCCGCTGCCCTCCATCGCGGAATGGATGGGGTATACGCTGGAAAGCCCGCGCGTGCTGGACGAGATGGTCGCACTCGGCGTTGAAATGTATCCAAACACGACCGCCAAAAGCTGGTCCGGATCATCGTTGGAAGTCATGCGCTCGGACACTGGCCAGGCCCTGCCCGCCGTCGCAGCGAAGCACCTGGTCACCGTCGGCGCTCGGCAACCGCAAGACAGCTTGCTGACCAAGTTGAAAGAGGTGGACGAGTTGCGCGGCAAGATTTCCGGCATCGGCGATTGCCTGGCCCCGGGAATTATTCAGGCCGCAGTGTTCTCAGGCCACGCAGAGGCGCGTCGTTTGATTGGTGATGTGCCCAGCACAGGCATTTACAAGCGCGAGACTCCTGTCCTGTTTGACAGGTAATTCGCGAAATTGGCGGCGAGACCTTCTCCCATTCTCGCCGCCAAATTAGCAAAGAGCGAGAAAACAGTGTTTGCAATGATGCGCTCGACACCACCTCGTCATTCGGTCGATATCATTCCAGTGAACTGAGCAAAGAGTAGACTAATGTCACTGGTGCAATATTGACATCGTTGGTGCGTTTGTTACGTTGTGCTCTGTTCTCAAATATCGGCCGAACGTATGAAAACAGTCGACAAAGCTCTCTCCGTTCTGGACCAGTTCTCAATGGAGAACACAGAAATCGGATTAAGTCAGCTGTCCAGAATGGCAGATCTCGACAAAGCTGCAACACGCCGACTGCTTGTTGCGCTCTCCAAACATGGGTTCATCGAACAGGCTGCAGATACGCGAAAGTACCGATTGGGACACGGTTTCCTGCGTCTTGCCAGGATTCGCGAAGCAACGGTTCCAATTGTGCGCGCCGCACAGGAGGTCGCAGACTGGATGGTTGAGGAGGCAAATGAGACAGTTCACGTCAGCATCCCGGGTGCGCAGGGTATGACAACGATCGCGCATCGCCTTCCGAGACGCGGCAACGTCATCAATATTATCCCGTCTCAAGTCCTGTTTTATCATGCAACGGCGTCCGGACTGGCATTTCTCGCCTTTGCGAGTGATGAAACTGCCAACAAAATCCTGAAGCTGAAGCGCGAGAAAATGACAGGTGCCACTGTTACGTCAAAGACGGAGCTTCAAAAAATGGCCGCGAAGTTCAAAGATCAGGGTTATTCCCAAACCAAAAACTCCTTTGAAATCGACGTCGCGAGTATAGCGATGCCCTTCTTTCAGGATGCAACTGATCCTGCGGGATCAATTGCCATAGCTCTTCCAAAAAACGATCTTACCGATTCACGTCGCGACGAACTTTTGCCTTTGCTACTTGAGGGCGTTTCAAGGATGGAAACTGCACTGACGGGGTTGGGTTCTGTTGCAAAGTCATAGTCCGGCTTGCGTTGCGAAGTTTCTTGCGGGGCGAAGGTGTCACACCGCACCCACAAGTTGAGCAGTCCGTTCCGCAATTTGACGTAACAGACAGGCTCGGTGCGTGAGTTGACTTTTGAGGATCATGTTGTTCAAGTAATTCCCTCACCATCTCGTTTAGGACCTGGCAGCCAAATCCCTTTGGCATCTTGTTGATGGCCTTGATGCCTGTGATGTTGGCGCCACTCTTGCCCCTTCAGGCAGTTAGTGAAGATTGCAAGCTGACGTTCGCAAGTTTCAAAGCCCCCTTCGGCGAGGGCATCACCGAAGACCTTTGGGCTGAAGTTTACGTCAACGAAGAAGGTCAATGGGACAGGCGCCTTGTGCCGGTCGCCATCGAGGACAAACCCTTTTTCATCAACAGCCGTGCGCGGGCAACTCCGCCACGCCCGTTCTAAATCGGATCAGGTATTCCCAATGACCAAGATGAAACCGAATACATTTGCAAACGAACCGAGCCCGGACACCTTGAACGAGTGGGATCGCACGCATCAGCTGCACCCTTGGATGGCAATGGACGACTGGCGCGGCTACGACAACATGCTGATGGAGACCGCCAACGGTATTCATCTGTGGGATGCGACGGGAAAGCGCTATATCGACGGCCCCGGCGGCATGTGGTGCACCCAGATCGACTATGGCCGTCAGGAGATGGCCGATGTCATTGCCGCACAGGTGATGAAGCTGCCCTATACATCTCCGTTCACCAACACCACTGAACCATCGGCGGTTCTGGCCAAGAAGATTTCCGATATGGCGCCGGGCGATCTGAACAATGTCTTTTTCACCACCGGCGGCTCGACGGCGGTGGATACGGCGCTGCGGATCATGCAGTATATGAACAACCGACGCGGTAAGCCGAAAAAGAAAAAGATCATCGCGCGTGAGAAGGACTATCACGGGTCGACTTATCTGGCCCATTCGGTGACCGGTAAGGAACGCGACCAAAGCCATTTCGATTTTGAAACTTGGCTGGTGCATTTTCTGCCCGACGTGAATCCTTACCGCCGCCCTGCGGGCATGAGCGTCGAGGACTGGTGCGATGCCAAGGTCGCGGATCTGGAGGTCGCCATTGCAGAGATCGGCGCGGACAATATTGGCGCCTTCATTGCAGAGCCGATCCTCTCCTCCGGAGGCGTCATCGTACCTGCGCCGGGCTACCACAAACGGACCTGGGACCTCTGCCGTGCCAATGACATCCACTATATCTCCGACGAGGTTGTGACCGGATTTGGCCGGCTGGGTCATTGGTTTGCTTCCGAGGAGGTCTTCGGTATCCAGCCCGACATGATCACCTGCGCCAAGGGTCTGACCTCGGGCTATCTGCCACTGGGCGCATGCATCATTTCCGACCGGGTTATGGAACAGATGAGTCACCTAGGTAACCCGTCTTCCTACACAAACGGGTACACTTATTCGGGTCATCCTGTCTCGTGCGTTGCAGCGCTTAAAAACATCGAGATTATCGAGCGCGAGGGTATCCTGGAGCATGTCCGCGCCGTCACTCCGCATTTCCAGACACGCCTGCGCGAGTTAATGAAGTTTGATATCGTCGGCGATGCCCGGGGCAAGGGTCTGCTGGGTTGTATCGAATGCCGGGCGGAGGATCTGGAAGCCGAGCGCAGGCTTGGCGCGATGATTGATGCCGCCTGCGAGGAAATGGGCCTGATCGTGCGCCCGCTGATCAACATGGCTGTCTTCTCGCCGCCGCTGATCATCACTTTGGAGCAGATCGACGAAATGTTCGACATCCTGGAACGTGCCATCCAGCAGGTGGAAGGCGGATTGGCCAAGGGGAGCGTCACATAGAGTTCAATCAAAAATGAGCCCAAACCATAGTGAAGCCCAGTCCACTCCTCCTCTTGTCGCTAGCGATGAAGTCGAATGTGCACCGCGGCGGTGCGAGGATGTGGGTGTATGCATAGTTGTTCTCCAAAAGCGCGGGTTCCGTAAGGCACAGAAAATCCCATTGGCGCTGAACTTCGCTCAGTCCGTGTTGTTCAATTAATTCCATAACCTATTGCGCGATCCCCATGGCTGGGCGTAACCATAAGTAACTGGACATCAAATCGACGAGCGGCAGGGCGTCGTCCGACACGGCCGACGTAATTGCGACCCAGAGCCCCGCCAATGCCGCGGCCAGCCAGAAAGGTGCAATATGAGCAACGATGTTCGCCCGCTTTCCCTGAATGTACCCGAGCCGGGTTGCCGTCCGGGCGATACGCCGGATTTCTCGGATTTCGAAATTCCCCGTGCCGGAGCGGTCGGGCGCCCGCCTGTGGATGTCGATCCGGACGAGATACGTGATATGGCCTTCTCCATTGTGCGGGTCCTCAACAAAGAGGGCGAAGCAGTCGGCGAATGGGCCGGAGCGCTGAGCGTTGATGAGCTTCGCGAAGGTCTGCGCCACATGCTCACCCTGCGAGCGTTCGATGCACGTATGCTGACGGCGCAACGACAGGGCAAGACCAGCTTTTACATGCAGCATCTGGGCGAAGAGGCCGTATCCTGCGCGTTCAGCCGCGCGATGCAGCCCGGCGACATGAACTTTCCGACCTATCGGCAGGCGGGACTTCTGATCGCGCGCGACTATCCCATGGTCACGATGATGAACCAGATATTCTCCAATGCCGAGGACCCGCTGCACGGGCGGCAACTGCCGATCATGTATTCCTCGAAAGAGCACGGGTTCTTTTCGATTTCGGGCAATTTAGGCACGCAATTCGTGCAATCCGTCGGCTGGGCCATGGCATCGGCGATTTCCGGGGACACCAGGATTGCGGCGGGTTGGATCGGGGACGGTTCGACCGCTGAGAGTGATTTCCACGCAGCCATGGTTTTTGCGTCGACCTACAAGGCGCCGGTCGTCCTGAACATCGTCAACAATCAGTGGGCGATCTCAACCTTTCAGGGCATCGCGCGCGGTGGGGTTGGAACGTTTGCCGCGCGCGGCCACGGGTTCGGCATCGCGTCGGTTCGGGTCGACGGGAACGACTATCTGGCCGTGCACGCCGTGGCCAAATGGGCCTGCGAACGCGCGCGCTTTGGTCATGGTCCGACCCTGATCGAACATGTGACCTATCGCGCGGGCGGGCACTCGACCTCTGATGATCCGTCGGCCTATCGTTCCCGGCGCGAGGCCGCAGCCTGGCCCCTGGGGGATCCGATTGAGCGGCTGAAGCAGCACCTGATCACAATCGGCGAATGGAGCGAAGAACGCCACGCGCAGGCCGAGGCCGAAGTGATGGACGAGGTGATCGCCGCGCAGAAAACGGCCGAGGCCGTTGGGACACTCGCCTCCGGTAAACAACCTTCGCCGCGGGACATGTTCGAAGGTGTCTATGAAACCATGCCGCCCCATCTGATCCGGCAGCGTCAGGAAGCGGGGTTCTGATTATGGCGCGGATGACCATGATCGAAGCGGTGCGTGAAGCCCATGACGTTGCCATGGCAGCCGACGAGCGCGTGGTCGTATTTGGTGAGGATGTCGGCTATTTCGGTGGCGTGTTCCGTTGCACTGCCGGATTGCAGGCAAAATATGGAACCTCCCGCTGTTTTGACGCACCGATCAACGAGGCCGGGATCGTTGGCTCTGCCATTGGCATGGCGGCATACGGGCTGAAACCGGTGATCGAAATTCAGTTCGCCGACTACGTCTATCCCGCCTTTGACCAAATCGTCTCCGAGGCCGCGCGTTTGCGCCATCGGTCGAACGGCGATTTCACCTGCCCCATCGTGATCCGTATGCCCACAGGTGGCGGTATTTTTGGCGGCCAGACCCATAGTCAAAGCCCCGAGGGTCTGTTTACCCATGTATCCGGACTGAAGGTGGCGATGCCGTCCAACCCCCGTGATGCAAAGGGCCTGCTATTGGCTGCCATCGCCGATCCAGACCCGGTGATCTTCCTGGAACCCAAGCGGCTCTATAACGGGCCGTTCGACGGGCACCATGAAAAACCGCTTGTCAGTTGGAAGGACCACCCGCTGGGGGATGTGCCTGACGGAGATGACATCGTGCCTCTGGGCAAGGCCGCTATCCGCCGGGAAGGCTCGGATGTCACGGTGCTGGCCTATGGCACGATGGTCTATGTTGCTCAAGCTGCGGCTACGGAATCCGGTATAGACGCCGAAGTCATAGATCTGCGCACGTTGATCCCGCTGGATCTGGATGCCATCACCGGGTCGGTCAAGAAAACCGGCCGCTGCGTGATCGTGCACGAGGCGACGCGCACCTCGGGATTTGGGGCCGAGTTGATGTCGCTGGTGCAAGAGAGCTGTTTTTACCACCTCGAAGCGCCCATGATCCGCGTGACCGGCTGGGATACTCCGTACCCGCACGCTCAGGAATGGGAGTACTTCCCGGGCCCCACACGCGTCGCCGAGGCGCTGAAAAAAGTCATGGAGGATTGATCCATGGGCGTGTTTGCAATCCGACTACCCGATGTGGGTGAAGGTATCGCCCAGGCGGAATTGACGGAATGGCATGTCAAACCGGGCGACATTGTCCGCGAAGACGACGTGCTTGCCGATGTCATGACCGACAAGGCCACGGTCGAGGTTCCGTCTTCAGTCTCGGGCAAGGTGCTGGAATTGGGTGGTGAGGTCGGTGAGATGGTTCCAATCGGCGCAGTGCTTATCCGGATCGAGGTCGAGGGGGAAGGCAACGAAAAAGAACGTCCCGAAACGCCTAAAGCCGCAGAGCCGGTCGAAGTCGTTGAAGACACGCCTGAAACAGTGGATGAGCAGGTGACGAAACCAGCCCCCACACCGGTGCAACGCAGCAATGGTACCAAGCCGCTGGCCTCGCCCTCTGTGCGCGCAAGGGCTCGGGAAGAGGGTGTCGATTTGCGGCAGGTTCCGGGTTCCGGCCCGGCAGGGCGGATCAGCCACGCCGATCTCGACAGCTGGATTGCCTCGGGCGATATCCGGCAAGGGGCCGTGACACGAGGTCGGAACACCGGCGTGGAAGAGGTGCGAGTGGTTGGCATGCGCCGCAAGATCGCCGAGAAAATGGCGACGTCGAACCGGCAGATCCCACACATAACCATCGTCGAAGAGGTCGAGATGTCGGCGCTTGAAGACCTGCGCGCCGCTTTGAACACCAAGTACAAGGATGAACGCCCCAAGTTGACGCTGCTGCCCTTCCTGATGCGGGCCATCGTTGAGGCAGTCCGCGAACAACCTGAGTTGAACGGGCGTTTTGATGACGAGACCGGAGTGATCCACCGCTATGGCGGTGTGCATATCGGGATCGCCACACAAACGCCAAATGGCCTGAATGTGCCGGTTGTGCATCATGCCGAGGCAGGCAGCCTTTGGGACAATGCCGCCGAAATTGCGCGATTGGCGGACGCCGCGCGTGACGGTTCGATAAAACGCGAAGATCTGAGCGGTGGGACAATCACGATCACCTCGCTTGGTCCGCTGGGAGCTGTCGCCACCACACCGATCATCAACCATCCTGAATTGGCCATTGTCGGCATCAACAAAATGCAAGTCCGGCCGGTCTGGGACGGTCAGCAGTTTCAACCGCGGACGATGATGAACATCTCCTGCTCGTTCGATCACCGGGTGATCGACGGCTGGGACGCCGCTGTTTTTGTGCAAAAGCTGAAATCCTTGCTGGAAAACCCGGCCATGCTGTTTGTCGAGGGCTAAATGTCAGATATCGAATGCAAACTTCTGATCATCGGAGCCGGTCCCGGGGGCTATGTGTGCGCCATTCGGGCCGGGCAGCTGGGCTTCGATACCGTGGTTGTAGACGAGAGCGAACCCGGGGGCACCTGCCTGAACGTGGGCTGCATCCCGTCCAAGGCGCTTATCCATGCGGCCGACGAGTTCCACAAAATCGCCCACGCATCCGAAGGCCCCTTGGGCATTTCAGTGGCGATACCGAAGATCGATTTGGCCAAAACGGTCGCCTGGAAGGACGGAATCGTAAAACGGCTGAACACGGGCGTATCGGGGTTGATGAAAAAGGTAGGCGTCCGGTTCGTCAGCGGCAGCGCGCGCTTCCTTGACGGCAAAACTGTCTCGGTCCGCCGCGGCGATGAAGAGCACACGATCAATGCCGAGTACATTGTGATCGCGTCCGGCTCGGCCCCTGTCGAGCTGCCGATTTTGCCTTTCGGTGGACAGATTTTGTCCTCGACCGACGCTCTGTCTTTGACTGAAGTACCACAAAGCCTTGCCGTTGTCGGCGGGGGTTACATCGGGTTGGAGCTGGGCACAGTTTTCGCCAAGCTGGGCACCAAAGTTACTGTGGTCGAAGCCGAAGATCACATCCTGCCGCTTTATGACATCGCCCTGACGCGCCCGGTGGCCAAACGGCTGGATGACTTGGGCGTGAGGATCATGACAGGTACAAGGGCACTGGGCTACGAAGAGGGCAGGTTGAAGACTGATCAAGACGATGTTGTGGCCGAGAAGGTTCTGGTGACGGTGGGTCGTCGTCCACGCACTGTTGGCATCGGTATTGAAGAACTTGCGCTGACTCAGGACGGGCCTTTCGTCAAAATCGATCGATTTTGCCAGACTTCTATGCGCGGTATTTATGCGATCGGTGATGTCACTGGGGAACCGATGCTGGCCCACCGTGCCATGTCGCAGGGTGAGATGGTGGCCGAACTTGTTGCAGGTCATACGGTCGAATGGGACAAGCGCGTTATTCCCGCAGTCTGCTTCACCGATCCCGAAGTTGTCACCTGCGGCGCACTACCGGACGAGGTCGAAGGTACCAGCTCGACCCTGTTCCCCTTTCAGGCCAGCGGCCGTGCCATGACCACCGAACGCGAAGACGGTTTCGTCCGCGTCGTTTGGCGCGACAGCGATCATGCGGTGGTTGGTATTCAGGCCGTTGGGGAGAACGTTTCGGAGTTGTCGGCAGCCTTTTCGCTGGCAATTGAAATGGGCGCCCGTCTGGAAGACATCAGCGCCACAATCCACGCACATCCGACCCGATCGGAAAGCCTGCAAGAAGCATGTTTGCGGGCTTTGGGCCACGCGCTGCATATTTGATTCGCTACAAGTGGTTGTTTTGCGGTTTGGCGCGAGACTGGCTCTGTTCCGTTACGACGGCCTCGTTTTTGGTGTTTCGCGATGTGTGAAGGGTTTGCAAAACTGAGGTAGGGGTCAGCGGAAAACGCATAGCTTTAATGCAAGATCAGCGGATGTTCGCCACTAAATCGTGATCAGTTGATCGTGATACGATCCGCCCTATTTTCGCCATGGTTGCTCCAGACGCTATTTCAGAATTTCTGGAGGTCCACTGATGTCAAAGGCAAACTCTCTCGAACGTCAGATGCTTGATCTGATTAATGCCGAGCGTACATCGCGCGGCCTAAATACCGTGCAGCTTGAAATGCGGTTGAATGACGCGGCCGAAGACCATAGTTCCTGGATGCTTGGTACGGGAACGTTTTCACATACCGGAAGTGGCGGGAGCTCTGCCACTCAACGCATTCGGGACTCTGGCTTTGTCCTGTCGGGTGCGTGGGGCACAGCTGAAAACATTGCCTGGCAAAGCCAGCGAGGCGCTCCTGGGTTAAGTGATGATGTGATTGATCTTCATAATTCGCTGATGAACAGTTCGGGCCACCGCGCCAACATTCTCAACCCCAACCTGCAGTATATTGGTATCGGCATCGAAACAGGTACGTTTCGGAGTTTTCCGGCGATCATGGTGACCCAGAATTTCGCGCGCACTTCGGCTGGGGTGCAGCTGGATACCGGCGGTGGTCCTGCCCCCGCGCCTGATGTACCGACGCCACCGGTGGAACCGCCTGCGGGTCCGGCGATCATTGTTGGATCGCCGGACACAGGACACAGAGCGAATCCTACAACATCGAGCGAACATTTCTCTTTCGAGGGTTACAATGGAATTCTCAGCGGTACCCCGACAGAGCTGAACAGAGATACAATCAGCAATATGGGGACTGGCAATAAACTGATCCTCGAAGGTGTTGAACCGGGCCGGTCAAATATCCGGTTTAATGGAAGTTCGGAACTCACTGTGGACACTGATGGTGATGGTGACGCGGACGTTACGATTTCGTTTGGCGGTGGGTACTCCGGTGGAGACTTCTTTGCCGTTGCTCGAGACGGAAACACCAACATCAGCTTCGCCAATTTCTTGCCAGCTCTGTCGGACGGCGCAAGGGTGGACAACAGCCGTATCAACGGGATCGTCAACAAAGAATTCCTTGCTGGTGACGGGGCAACCGATTTCCATATTTCCCTCAACAATATCGGGCATGCCGGGTACAATAACGCCCTGGGCGTGTACGATATTCTCGACAACGGAGAGATCGCGAACGTTCGGCTACTTTTTAATAATACAAATCACGACACTGGTGCGGTCACTATCAATGATGTGGCAGATGGTAGTCGACTCGGGTTTTTTGTGGTTCAGAATGCAGCTGATTGGGCCAACTCGCTCGCGAGCAGTGATGTGCTGGAGTTCCGATCAAGCAATGGTGGCGTTGCGGACGTCGACGACGATTATGATTTACTGTTGGCGATTAACGGGATCATAACGGAACTAAATGCATTTCATGCCGAAAAGGCTTCGCTGAATATCGATGACCACCAACACGCGCTTTCCGGCATTGCCGCCGGTGGTCACTCGATGCGCATTGGCTTTGAGGATCTGACGGGCGGCGGCGACCAAGACTACGAAGATGTCGTATTTTCGGTTTTGAGGGTAGAAGATGACGCGCTTTCCTTAATCTAAAATCACAATTATCGCATGAGGTTCGTTTTCTTGACCATAATGGCGGTTCGCTTCAGAGGAGAAGGCTCTGTTTGTGAAGCCACTGAGGTAGAGGTCCGGCCTCTAAGCCAGAACATAGAACTTTGACGTTGATTTCTTTAAGCGCCTAAGTGAGTGCTTCTGGCTCAATTGCGGACTCAGTCGCCTAGGTGTTTCTCCCGTACTCGGACACCACGCAGGCAGCAGTGCTCTCCAAAGATTCATTCAATCCAATAAACACGTTCATGCAGACAACCTTCTATTCTCAGGGGGTGAGGCGCATGTCCTTTTACGAGCCGGTAAACACCCTGATGTGTCTAACGGGAACCGGCGCTTCTCATCCGCAGTCAACGTATTTACCGACGGTAATGAGAGGCGCAGAGCTCCGTTTCCCGGGCGTCGAAATGGTGGCCTTCCCGAAGCGCACCGATGACGAGCCGGTCACCGAATGACAAGAGGGCAGGGCGACGCAAGCCGCCCTTTCTTCTGCTTCGGCTAGAGGCCGGACCACATATGCGCCACAGGTGGCGCGCGGTCCTAAGACCGGGCAGGGGCGCTGACCCTCTGCGATGCGGCAGCAGCCAAACCTGCCACACCCGCCGCGCAAGCGGCGGGAAACTGAGCGCGCTGAGGCGCGCGGAAGATGCCATACTGACCTTGAACGTGCCGGAATGTGACGGGCGCTGTTCGGGCAGCTCCCGCTTTGCGTGATTGCCCTGCGCCAGTCCACCGGCACCCACGCCTGCTGGCCGGGAAAAGGGGCGGGACCCTTTTCCCGGCGTGGAGAGTGCCTCCAAGAGCAAAACTGTTCCGAGGGCAATTTGAGAAAATACGGATTTCTAAAAATCACCCCCGGTTTCCTCTTGGAGCGTATGAGAGGATAAGGTAGTTGTGTTACAAAATGACTCAACCAAGAGTAGATTTCGAGTGAGCAGGTTGTGAGCGAGAGCAGGGCCAAAGAAACCACCGTTTTCTCTGTGCGGTTGCCAGTGGATGCGCTGGAGCGTTTGGAGACGGCTGTGGGTGCGCTCGGCGCCAAGAGCCGCAACCAGATCATCCAGCGACTGATCTACCGGTTGATCGGATATCTTGATCCCGATCCGGCCCTGGTGGATCTCTGGCAGCAGCACCTGCGCCAGATCCAAGGGGGCTACACCAACCTCAATCAGCTCGCAAAATCGGCCAAGCGCGGCAGCGTGATCTGGACGGATGATGATCGGCGGGATGTCGAGAACCTCCATCGTGCCATCATTCAGCAGCGCCAGGATCTGAAGGCGCTGATCACTGCAGCGCGCCGAAACCGGGAACCGGGATCCGCCATTCGGAGGATCCTGCGTGAGGAAGGGGAGGATGTCGGAACATGACAACGGCAGCCCTTGATCTCACTGCCGCTGATCTATTCGAGATTGCCTTCCGGGAAGCGCAGAAGGGGATCGATCAATCCAAGCGGGTCGATGTTCAGCTGCAAACTGCCAGACGCATGAAGTTCCTGATCTCGCGCGCATCGTCGATTAAAGCCCGGCTTGGGGCCGTGTTTGGTAAGCCAGAAGCTGTTGTCAAAATTGTCCGAAAGGGTGGGGTGAAAAACGCACAGGAACTACGCCGCCAGATCAATTATCTGACCGTCCGGGCGGAGGGTGTATTGGACATCCGGGACAATGGCGTGACCCCGCTCGATGCTGATCAGGTTGGTGATCTCATCGAGAGCTGGGCGGATGGGTTCTCGGGCAAAACCAACTACGGATATACCCGCCATATGATCGTGTCCTTCCCGGAAGGGACCTATGCGGACGCGGCCCATGAGGCCGGTCTTGAGTTTGCTGAACGTGTCTTCGGCAGCGGAGAGTTTGGCGACACCTGGGATTACCTGACGGTGTTTCACAACGACACCGAGAACCCGCATGTCCATCTGGTGGTGAACTGCCGAGGTGTGGACCATGGGCACTGGCTCAAGACCGGCATGACCAGTGAGATGAATATCGACCGGCTGCGGTCGATCCAGGTTGAGGTGGCAGAACAGTTCGGGATTGAACTGGTCGCCACCACCCGGCTTGAACGTGGCTTACGTCACGAGGTGGAGACCGACACCTGGAAGGTTCAAGCCGGGATGTCGGTGGTCGAGACCACCCCGGACGTCGAGATTATGGCCCGCGATGCAGCGGGTGATGTGATGGCCCTGTCCATCGCCCGTATGTCCGATCTTTTTGATGCGCGCGCCAATGCCGTCAAAGAGAAGATCGAAGAGTTTGCCATCCAACTCATTGAAGGAGACGCCCCTGTGGTCTCAAGACTGGAATATCTGCTGAACCAGGCCAATCATTTTGACGACTATGGAGAGCCGGGTGGTCCGAGTTATGTATCCCGGCCAATCATGGAAGCCTTTGAGCAGCACCAGCGGTCGGGGGCCAACCTAGAAACGCTCGATCCTGATCTGAAGGCTCAGGTCGTCGCCCATATCAACGACGTTCGAGATGATGAGCAAAGCCATCCCCATTTGTCCGCGCTCGCGGATATCGTGGGAGACAGCGATTTCCAGACATCCAAGGACTATGTCCCAGCGTCCAGTCGCTACGTTCGCTACATGCAGGACCATCTGGGCGAAGATGCTCTTGCAACGCTTGAAGCACAGACGTCCGACATTCTCAAATCTATCGACAACATGGAAAGCCTGGCGCGCGAGGTAGAAGATCCCGGGCTGCGCGCTGCAATGGATGTACAGATCGGCGAGCTGAAAGGGGAGGTTGCAGACATGCGCCCTTACGATCCGGATCTGCAGGCCTTCACCATCGAGGACAAGAGGTACACCACCGCCTTGAGCGCGGCCCAGCTTGATGCACTGGATCCAACCGAGGCTGAGAAATGGCTGGCCGTGAGGGAAGAGATCGCCGCTTCTGCAAATCGCATTGGGCTTGATGGCAACGCGTTTTTGGCCCGGTACAACGATCATGAGGTTGTGGCTCTGGGCACGACGATGGCATGGCGGAGCGCGGATATCTCAACCGCCGCGGCGCATCTCCGCGATCGAGGGGTGCCGGATAGCTATCAACGGGCTGAGGCAGTTGTTGGTGAATTGCATCAGGTTGCGTCGAGCAGGATTGCCGAGGTTGTGCAGGAGATTGTTCATATGCGTGAGCAAGCGGTGCACAGCCGCGAGGATGATGGGCATAGCCTTTAGAGACGCAGATGAACCAAGCGATCCGATGGCGGCTTCTACGAGCTACTCGTTACCCCAGCACTGGAAGAGTGCATGAAAGCCTAGGAAGGCGAAACTTCGAAACGTGATCCGAACCTTCTGGTCAAATAAAAGGAAAGTGGAGAATCATATGACTGCTCTTGGTAACCGCCTTCAGAGACTGGAGGCTCGGTCATCGTCAACGAAGGTCCACTACACTTGGGTTCAGCCACTCAAGTCCTAATTCTAGCCAAGTGATTACTAGTCATACAAAAACAATTTGTTTCGAAAAAGGAAACAATGTATTTTACATCATATTCCCTTGATGGCACGCCGTGTGAATTTCGTGCGGTTTCAAATAACCACTCAACGCTCCCCTAGACGGGTTGGCCGAATCCCATGGCCAGCCCGTCGCAAATGTCAAATCCCGGTTTCATCTTATGAGATTGCAGAAGCTATTTATTTGCCGCCGTTATCCAACGAGAATGCTGCCCATTCACAATAGGCAGGTTCTTAGTGTCAGGATTCATAACCAGTAAATGACGGTTGTTGCGAGTGCGATGGCTGAGAGGAAGACATTTGGGCTTCGGTCATAGCGGGTTGCGACGCGCCTCCAATCCTTGAGCCTGCCAAACATGATCTCGATGCGGTTTCGCCGTTTGTATCTGCGCTTGTCGTATTTGATCGGCGTCTTGCGTTGCTTTCGGCCGGGGATGCAGGAGCGTATCCCTTTGTCTTTCAACGCGTCTCGGAACCAGTCAGCGTCATAGCCGCGATCTCCGAGCAGCCAGTCCACATTTGGCATACTGATGAGCAAAGCCCGAGCGCCGATGTAATCGCTAACTTGCCCGGAGGTAACGAACAGGTTGAGCGGGCGACCTTGGCTATCACAGATAACATGCAACTTGGTATTCATACCGCACTTGGTTCGACCGATCAGGCGACCACGCCCCCTTTTTCGCGGCCATACTGGTCGTGGTGTGGTGTGCCTTGAGATAGGTCGCGTCGATCATGACCGTCTTCTTTTCGCCGAGCTCTTCGGCCAGGCTGGCCATTATCCGCGCGAAAACGCCTTTTCGCTCCAACGCCTCCACCGGCTGTAGAGTGTTTTGTGCGGCGCGTATTCCTTGGGGGCATCTCGCCAACGCAAGCCATTACGATTGATGAGGTTAACCCCACTCAACACCCGTTTGTCATCGACCCGAGGCTTTCCGTGCGACTTCGGAAAATTGGGGGCATGTTTGGCCACCTGTTCGTCGGTCAGCCAATAAAGATCGCTCATGTCACAGCTCCGTTTTCCGAGCCGTGAATCACGCAGCGAAGCAAAATTCAATGCATCCTGACCCTAGCTCGAGGGCAAACTTCCGCCCCGCAAAAATCGAGGCAACTTCTCGAGTGTCGCAACCGCACACTCGGTCTGCACAAGTTGCATTGACCTGCGTTTAATTCAGTCAAACTGGGCTATTATACACTCTGGAAGGTTGTTATTCCGGTTATAGTCCTGCTAAGTCAACGAACAAATTTTCGAGTTAATGTCGAGTGGAAAAAAATGATCACCTTTATTCTACCGTGCGCCGGCTTGGGCACCCGCCTCGGACTTCCTTATCCAAAAGAGATACACAGAATAAAACCCGATGTAAGTCTGATCGACTACAGCCTGTCACACACAACTGCGGACACGGCCTCGACTGAGAAAGTGGTTGTTGTCCTCGCACCTGGAAAAGAAAACGTAGCGACGTATGCGGAAAGCAAAGTGTCTGACATGCTCAAAGTTGAACGTGTCTACTTCAACGACAAATACTCGGAATGGCCCGGGAGTATTCATTCTGCCGAAATGCATTTCGGGGATCGAAACGTCGCATTGCTCCCCGATTCCGTTCTGACAATGAAATCTCAGGAACTCCTCGTAGATCAATACTCACAGGCATTCGAGGGAGGGGCCGATCTCGTATTTGCGTATGTATCTGAAAATAGTAGACAAAAGCTGTCTAGCTTGGGTGCGTTGTACGTCGAAGATTCGAAAGTCATGCGTTTTTGCGACAAGCCTGCAGAAAGTGATCCTTTGGAATTTAATGCGTATTGGGCTTCGTTTGGATTTCGGGGAAAGGTCGGCCCAAAAGTGCTGGACTTTATGATGAAGTCTGTAGCGAGAGAGAAGGTAGATCTGGACACGCTTGGGTTGAAAATACGGGCTTTCGCCGTGGAAAGTTATGTTGATCTCGGAACATGGCCATCTATCAACAGATACCTTGACGCGCATAATTTGTTGGATTGAGGCCATATGCCAATATTCATTGCGGATCACACAGGTAATATTGATCTTCAAACGCGCAATCTGCGGCCAGTTCATATCGGAGCGAGTTTGGGCACCACGGATACCCTTGGCCCTGAACCGGATACTGCGTCTGTGGGCAGCATTTCGTCCCTGCCAGTCTTCGCGGATTTGCGTCTCTATCATCACATACGAAATGTTTACGAGGGCCGTGCCAGCCATGTAGCCATAATGCAGTACCGGCGAATGTTCTTTCTTGGACGGCCTTTTTTTTGGCAAAAATCATTAAATTCTCTATGCTTTGCGGCCGCATCTCAACCTGACGGTGAGGTGTCTGTTGATGCAAAATTGCGAGATGTTTACTTACGTCATCTTTCGAGATTATCGGATCGGGGTCTGAAGCTAGAAACTGGCGGCGCAGAATTTATCGCGAACGAAATGAACTTCCAAGGTTACAAGCAAAGTGTCGAGATGCAGTACCTCGAAGCAATCAAGGATCTATACCCTGGCCAGGCGGAGTATATCGACGCCTGGCACGACATGAGAGCAATCCTAGTGCGTATGACATCCCAAGCTATCGTTGCGAATTGCTTGGACTGTTATCGTGGTTATTTTAACAATTGTTTTGTGTCGCCATGGGAGTCATTTGCACGTTACTATGACTTCCTGTTCGAAGTTCTTGAAAGCTTGAAGCAGTATCGGGATGTGTTCAGACTCTTCGGATATCTGGCTGAAAGAATCTTTGGTGTTTACCTTATGCATTCCAAGTCGCACGTTGTAAGCCGTTCAATGTTGAGGTTTGATTAACTGGACGAACAAATTGCATCCCGAGCATCCCAGTTCAGATGGGTGCTTTCTGCGCAGTTTGACAATTTGCATGTGTGGTGGCGAAAGTCGTCAGTTTCCCCAATCAGAAAAAGGTCTTAGTACTCATGACTTTATGTAGTGAAGTGGGTGGCCACATAGTTCCGGATAACGGGGGATCAAGATGGCTATGAGGCATCGCGAGCCTAAGGAAACTGTCTCGCAAAGGACTGATTTCTACTTTGGTAGATCGTTCGGTTTCAACAACTAGCCAGCGACATCCTTCGATGTCGGGGCTTCAGTTTCATATTCGAACCTTTGTCGCTTAAGTGAACCAGAGCTGTTGCTTTGCAAACTTGCCAAAACACGCTTAGTGCCTAAAACAACCAAAGCTTTATTGGCCAGTTATGCACAAATGGTTGAAAAGACAGTATCCTCACGCTGAAGCGCTCTTTTTCGAACTCTATCTGCGACCGCAATCCTGTCCATCACCGCGGATGCGAAAGAAAAAGTTAGGCAGAAAATAGTTCGCACCCATGTGCTTTTTCTTTCAAAATTTCGACACGCGTGAACCGTGAGCTCTCACCGTTCGCAACATGGTTCAACCCACACAACCGGTGTATCGGATTTCTCGGAATACCTGCAAACTGAGCTACTCTCAACTGCTTGGAAAGGCATTGGCGCAGCTTAAGCTACTGTCTGCTCCTGATGATCAAATTGCCATTCAACAAGTTCGTGTTGCCATGCTGAATCACACTGCGCCTCACTTGCAGATCCATGGCTTACGTATTTTTATATGACAAGAATTAAAGGCGACGGCCAAATTGCCAATCTTCGCGTGCAATTCTTGGACCTGCCCTTCGTCGATCTCTGGGTGATTACCTCACCGCGCTCAAACTTGCCGGCCTCGCCTTTCAGTTGGGCGCGTTTCACGCTGTGGATTATCGTGGGATGGACGCCGAATTGGCTGGCAAGCTCAGCCACAATTCGCTTACCGTTTAAAGCCTCAAGCGTGACTTTCGTTTTGTACTCAGGCGAGTGGTTTTTCCGTTTTGACATTTCGTATCTCTTCGGCGTCGAAGACCAACAGATAACAATTCATAGCTTTCGTCTGTGTCAGAGTGTCTGTGATCAGCGCCGCGTCAAGATTCAAGGGGCTTTGACATGATCCATTCCAATTGTTTGAAGGTAGTTTGAGTGCGAAATAAGTGACCCCTTCAGCCTACGAGATAAATTCAATTAGTAACATTTTACGCAGATTGCTTAATGAAAATTGCACTGAATTCCTGCGTGTTTTCGCGAGTGTCGCCGATATCAGTTAACCTAAGTCTAATACGTCCCAACTCGAATAGTATTGTGCAGATTTCGGCAAAACGATCTGGATCGAAACGCCATGCATGGCAGTCGATATAGTCGCCTTGCGCCTTTTGAAATACATCCAAAGCTTGCCTCACACGCTGCGCATATAATGAGTGGTAATCTTGATCAGCGTGATCGCCGCTCCAGTGCCGGCTCGCATCATTATGGGTTCGCCCAGCCAACAGATGAACAACTGAGGCCAGTGTATGCCGGTTTCGTCTTTCAGAAGAGGCCTGAAGGACGTCTGCGACCGCGGAATAGGGCGAAAAATGGTCAAAACAAAATCGCTTGTCTGGTACAAAAGCGACATAACGGCCACCTTCTTCCAGTAGATCGAAGACCTTTTCTAGATGAGAGATAAGGTCTGGCTGATGCTCGATGCAGTGGGAACTTACGACGTCTACGAATTTTTCAGGGATTGTCGAAATATCGCCATTTGGATCAGAGTAGTGAACTTCAGCGACAGTTTCTGGTGTCACGACTGGGTTGGGGTCTTCCGCTGCTCGCCGACGTAATTCTGCACTATCGAATACATCAAAGTAACGTGCATTATCACCTTGCACAATTGGATGAAAATACGGCCCAATTTCAAGGGTCAGGCCCCGCTGCCCCAAAGTTGCAGCAAGAGTCTCTCGGTGAAACCGAGCATCTTCTCGTGGCCGAATAAGAGAATGAGTTCCTCGAATACTATTCACCTGTTCAGGCGTCGAAGTATCTATGTAACCGACGGGTTTGACCGCCTTGTCGGTCTTCTGCTTCCTTAGAAAGCCGCGTATACCCATTGCAAGCCTCGTTTATCTAGCTGGTGCTAATGTTGCAGTTTCGATTATTCTCACAAGCTTGCATGCGCAAGTTGCGAGAGTTCGTTCTTGCATGACATATTGATAAGCATTTTGCGCAATAATACGCCGGCGTTCAGGAGTGTCGAGCAAATCGCATACGGCACGGCCAAATGTCGCGTGTTTTGCGGTAATCCCCAGGTTTCCATCTGAAACAACCTCGTATGCGTCCGATTTGCTGTAGACGCCTGGGATGCCAAACATACTGTATTCCAAAAACTTGATGTCTGATTTTGACGTGTTGAATTTGCATTGTAGCAATGGCGCAATCGCAATATCCCAGCGAACTTTTGTTTGCATGGTTTTTAGGTAAGATAAATAGTCGGTTGCCGAGCGTGGCTCATTGGATAGTAAAGTGCCGAATAGGCCCTTGAGAGTACTTGTATCGGCTGTGCCAAAAAAATCCAAACCGACGCGATCTGCCCGTTGCGATAAAGTGCGACGCAGTGTCTCCACGACAGATAAAAGGTCGCGTTTGTGGCTGGGGGTACCGGCATAACCCACTATTTGACGTTTAACATTTCCCATTCGATTCCAATTGGGTGGCTCGAACATCCGTTCATCAAGTGCGTTTTGCCAAACCATTTTTGGTGCATGCCATGAAGCCATACGCAAGGCCAATTGATCAGTGGAACATATGATCAAATCGGATTCATAAGCTAAGAATCGAACAATACAGCGCCCACGCTCTAACTCAGCGTCGATCGCAGGAATGGGATGAGGACAAAGCAGATCGTCGTCGATGTCATAAATCAGTTTCGCGCCGCGAGCACGAATTTCCTGTACCAGTAACTGCGCTTGATTCAACGTCAGATTGGGCCATCCACGTCTTTGCATCAACACCACATCAAGGCGACCGCAGGGCAAAGTACCATCCAAACTGTAGCTGACTTCCAATCGATTACCCACTGATGGATGCGTTAGCGGCTTAATCAACCTTAGTTCAGCACACACCCACAAGGGCAGGTTCGCCGTCGTTTCAGGCATAATATGAACACGGAGTGTCATGCCGATGTTCCGAAGAGTACATCCAGTATACGTCTTGCGGCTCGCTCTTGGGTAAACGCGCATATTTCCCGGGTTGCAGCACGCCGCAAGCGCCCCAATAGCATCGGATCATTCAAAAGTTTGCGAACGGCGCCATAGCAAGCGTCTTCATCGTGGCTGTCAACGATCAGAGCATTATGTTCGTCGACACAATAGTCTCCGACACCACCGTTGCGCGGCACGACCACTGCGCATCCGCTTGCCATGGCTTCCATAGCGCTCAGACCCATTGCTTGCCAATCTGAAAAATCAAGAAAAATATCGACACTTCGCAAAAGCATAGCAACCTCGTTCGAGCGAAGAATGCCCATATCTTTCACTTCTTCTGAAAGCATTGATTTCCCGGCATGATCTGGCTCACTCCCAAATACGATCAGTTCTATTTGCTGTCCATAAGAGTGAGCCAGTTGGTTTAGGATCCGCATTGTTCGCCTTGGTGCGCGTCTGTCTTTACCTTCTTCAAACCGTAACATCGCGGCAATCCGCACGCTTTCTGTCTTACTTACATTTCGGCCCTTTGGTCGGAAACGCGACAAATCCACTGATGCGCCAATTACGGCCGGTCTCGGAAATCCACGTTGCTCTATGGCTTCCGCATTCCAATTTGTTTTGGTGAAACCTGTTGCTCGCCCCAATATCTCATATGACTGCAAGGCCTTTTTCAACCTCGTCGTGCCTTCTTCGAAGAACGCGGGTTCATCATCCTGAATATAGTATCCCAAACGGGCAGTTTTGCCCTCAAACCGATTCGGGAGCCAATCTACTGTAAAATATGCCGACGCAATAATCGCATCAAATTGCAATGAGTTTTTTTGCAAAAATGTTCGTATTTCGCCTGCGTGGTTGAAGTATAAACTTGCTAGGTTGCAATCATAGGTTTCTTCAAACGCCAATTGGTTTGGGCGCAAATTTATTAGCCAGACTTGGGCGCCAAGTCTTTCGAAGCACTTGGCTTCTTCAACAAGTATGTTACCGCCGCCCCCCGCGCAACCAATCGGGCAGAGTACCGCTATCCGTTTGCCAGCGTAAGGATGGGCCGGGGCGTTGAAATCCTTCAATGCGGTCTCAACTCGCGCTCTGAGCGACAACGTAGCAAGATTGTTTTTACAATAAGTGACTTGGGGAAAAATATCCCGATCCCCGTCATGTTTGGACATGAGGTTGTCATTTGCATCTGCTGCGAGTTTCAAGCGTTTTTGAGTGCTGTAGCTCTTGGATTGTGCGTGGTAGACGTATGAGTTTGGGGCGAACACAAGCTTCCACCCCGCTTTTCGCGCACGAACGCAATAGTCGTTTTCTTCGCCGTATCCTGCGCCGAACGTTTCTTCGTCGAAAATACCAATATCCTCAATCAACTCTCGGCGCACCATGAAGGCAAACCCATTGAGGAACGGTAGGTCAATTCCTTGAGGGGGTGCGACAGAAGAAGTAATCTCCTGCATGTTTTGGACATTCACGCCCTCAGGAAGCGGGTTTTCGGACCAATCTCCGTCTTCATCAAATAGCAAGGGCACTGATTGCCAGGAAGCTGTATTTGAAGCCGGTCCGATGATGCCAATTTGCGGATCGGATTCGCCAACTTTAAGCAATTCATCAATCCAGCCAAATGGCACGATTGTGTCACTATTCAGAAGGATTACCCAAGATGAAGTGGAAGCCCGAAGTCCACAATTGGCTGCCCTTGTGTACCCACCGGCAGTGTCGTTTCTTACCAATTCGGCGCCCTGAGCGTCCGCAAAGGATTCCAGATACCGTTTTGTTTCGTACTCACTCCCGTCATCGACTAATATCAACCGGTAGGGCGGAGATGTGTTGGCTATGATTGACGATAGGCAGGACTTTACACTGTCAAGAGCATTGTGGATGCACACTACAATATCGACTTCCTTAATATCAGTATGTATCGGCAACGCCGTGCCATCCCGGTCAATTTCGAGGCGGTTTGTATACTGAGTAGCGGACGACAAGGACATATTGCGATAATCGAGTAGTGCCTTCGTCAAACCTTCAAGCAAAGCGGAGATGTCCCGCTTTTTTGCGGAGCGAAGAAACTTCTCCCGCCGCCGTTGAGGTAATCCAGGAAGTGCGGCTGCCCAGCGTGAAGCCATGGAGGTAAGGCGGGATCGTATCGGATGCCTGAAGATTCGGTTGCTCGATTGGATCATTTTCGCAAGGTCGTTTGCTCCGTGAAGCACTGAACGATTTTGCTTGCTGAGTTGTTCGATTGTTTTCTGAAGTTCGTCCAGACGTTTTTTCTGTTGTTCTTCTTTCGCGCGCCTTTCGAAAACACTAGCTACAATTTTTTCTGGAGAACCGAGGCTTGGACCCCAGACATTCGAGGATTGATCCGGTGCAGCAAGCGTCGAGCCATTGGCGAGTACTGGGTCACTTGTTACGCCAGCACTCCCTCCTACAACAACACGCGTTCCAAGAAGTACGGGGTTGACCTCAGCCTTGTGGATGACGCACAGAGAATTTCTAAAAACAACACTTTCGATAGAACACAACTCTTTGTCGTTGAACGCAATGTTATAGAATTTGGAGAAATACTCGAGGGCTTCGCTGGGAGCAGACTCAGTGCCCCAATGCTCATAGTTCACCATGTCGCTAATACGCTTAAAAAATGAAATACTAGAAAAAGGTGCGTTCAAACCGCCATTGAACTCATCCTTCCAATAGCTGCAATGCAAGTCTTCGGCGACAAAAACGCCGCCGGGGGTCAGTCTTTCAAAGTACCGGGCAAACGCCCTTATAATATCACCGGATTCGTGGGACCCGTCATCAATAATGATATCGAAGTCCTCAGCGATTCCGAATATTTCTTCTGCTGTATGTTCTGTAGCAGCATCGCCAATAACAACAGATATTCTTTCATCCTCGAATTGCAGGTTACGGCACCTTGAGTTTATGTCGCAACCTACGATTTTTTCGGCGTTTGGGAAGTACTTCGACCACAACTCCAAGGAGCCGCCATTCTGGACGCCAATTTCAAGAATACGTACTTTCTGATTTCGAAATGTCCGAAAAATATCGTCGTAGAATACCAAACAAGAAGACCATTTGTCGCTGACTTTTCCACTGTGCGCCTTGTACAGGTCTTGGAGCGTCTTCTCAGAAGTTTCTTGCGTGTTCACAAGTAGTTTCCCTTCGTTTCACGGCAGTAGATAGTCTAACCGTTATTAAATCAGATCTGGTTGGAGATTGTGCTAATCTATCGTCAAGGCCAAGGCCATCCATGACGCCAATAGCGGATTACGAGAAGCGTTTCCAGAGCCTAAGCTTCCAAAGGATACTTGCAACACGCTGTGCCGGTGAACCTGGCCAAATTGGCTTTGGACCCCCTCAATGTCCCACGTCAGTCAGTTGCGCCCGGGTTGCTCAAGGAAGCATGACACCAGATGAAAATGATGAGTTAATCTATTCCCTTCGAAATGACTCGAATCCATCCGTCTGGTGAAGGGCGGCCACTTGCCTGGTACGCATAGGCTGGATAAATGAGCTACCCCCCGAAATTCGGACACTGACGTAAGCTACGATTTGCTGTCTGCTGATCTTCGACGACGAGGAGATCAGAGATGTCGAAACGAAAGAACCACAGCCCTGAGTTCAAAGCGAAGGTCGCGCTTGAAGCGTTGAAGGGAGAGCGCACGGTGGCTGAGCTTGCCAGCCAGTTTGGCATCCATCCCACCATGATCCACAGTTGGAAACGTGCGTTGCTTGAAGGCGCATCCGGCGTGTTCGAGCGAGGCGGGAAGAAAGCGCCGGAGATTGACAAAGAGCAGGTCAAGGAGCTGCACGCCAAGATCGGGGAGCTGGCCGTGGCCAACGATTTTTTGGCAAGAAAGCTCAAACCTTGGGGCGTGAAGTGAGACGCGGCATGATCGAGCCGGGCAATCCCGACCTGTCTAGCGGCAAGCAATGTAAGCTGCTGTCGATTTCACGGTCTTCGTTCTACCACCAGCCCAACGGCGAAACGGTGTTGAACCTTGCACTCATGCGCCAGATCGACGAGCAGTTCTTGGAA
Source organism: Ruegeria sp. HKCCD9138 (assembly GCF_057220975.1). Lineage (NCBI taxonomy): Bacteria > Pseudomonadati > Pseudomonadota > Alphaproteobacteria > Rhodobacterales > Roseobacteraceae > Ruegeria > Ruegeria sp. HKCCD9138. The sequence continues at coordinate 72,278 of NZ_JBWVAZ010000009.1, forward strand.
ACGCCGTTCTTCGGTGTGCGTCAGATGACCTGGCATCTGCGCAACGACGGGCATCTGGTCAATGAAAAGCGGATCAGGCGTCTGATGCGGTTGATGGGCCTCATGCCCATCTATCAAAAGCCCAACACCAGCAAGCCTGCAAAGGGCCACAAGACCTATCCCTACCTGCTGAAGGGGCTGCGCGTGACACGGCCCAATCAAGTCTGGGCGTCGGATATTACCTATATCCCAATGCGGCGCGGGTTCCTGTATCTCGTGGCAATTATCGACTGGTACACGCGCAAAGTGCTGAGTTGGCGGATATCAAACACGCTGGAGGCCGGCTTTTGTGTCGAGGCGCTGAATGAGGCGATGGTCAATATGGCCCACCCGAGATCATGAACACAGATCAGGGATCGCAATTTACGTCCTTTGCCTGGGCGGATCGATTGCGCCGATCTGGCGTGCGTATCTCAATGGATGGCAAGGGCCGGTTCCTCGACAACATCTTCGTCGAACGGTTCTGGCGGTCACTGAAATACGAATGCGTCTATTTGCATGCCTGGGAAACCGGATCAGAGGCAATAGTCGGCGTCGGAAAATGGATTGAGTTCTATAACCAAAAACGCCCCCATTCCGCCCTTGGCGGCAAACCACCAGCTGTGATCTATTGGCTGAGAAAAGACGAAACCCAACCCGATCAGCAGGAGCAGAGAGTAGCTTAACTTACGCCAAAAACTGCCTAAACATTGGGGAGTAGCTCAGGCCCCTCAACCAAGGGGGTTCCGGTAGATTGGTTTCACTAACTTCAAGGTGATCATCTGGGGCAGGTTCTTACTCAGCAACATCCTTGACGATTACAGCCATCACATCATCGTTTGGATCCTCAGAACTACGAAGAGGGCCGTAGACTGAAACCTTAACTCGACGTCGCCTCGAAAGCTCAAGCCGCGACGATGTGAAGCTTCTGCACAAGCTGGGTCCGCGCAGCGGCAACAGATCGAGTAGCGCCTCCTGCGACCTTGCCTATTAGCCATAGGAATCGAAGAGAGATCACGTGTGTGGCGCATTGTTACAGGCACCCCGTTTCTGGGCTGTTGAGTCGGCGTATCTCCAATAAGGATTCCGGGATGGGCTGACGCATGGTGAGGCCCTTGTGATGACGGGTATGATTGCATCTCTCAACCGAGATCTTAATTCCGCACTGCGCCTGTTGCAATCTCAAATGCAGCACAACGAATTATCCTATAGTTTGATGGAACAAGGGAGTTCACGACCTGTTGCAGCCACTCGCCGCGGCGGGAACAAGCAGGTGCCACTTGGGGCCTTGCCCATGTCTGAACAGCCCGACTGGTAAATTGATTGTGAGGGCCATGTTGACGCGGGGTACCCCACGACAAAAGCGGTTCCTCACGACCGAAACGTCGCTTTCTGTTGTAACACACGCTGGCTTTAGCGCAGCTTAGTCAGTTTCCAATGGCAGGCTTGGATCCGGACCCCATTCGCTCATGGAGTTTTCATAGACCGCAACGTTGTCGTGGCCCAGCTGATAGAGCCAGAACGCGTCGACCGTGGCAAAGATGCCGCCGCCGCAATAGGTGATATGGCCTGCCGCGTCTGCAGTACCTGCGCGCTCGAAAACCTTCGCGATCATGTCAGGAGGCAGGAATGCGTGGCTTTCAGGATCCACAAGTTCGACTTGTGGGACGTTTATGCTGTCGGGAATGCGCCCCGGCCGTCCATAACGCGCGTTCTCACCGGAAAAGATGTCACGTCCAAGCGCGTTCACCAGACACGTCGCCGGGTCGTCCATCGCAGCCAGTACGTCTTCTTTGGAAACGAATAGCTCCGGCCGAAGCCTGACTGAAATCTGACCGGGCGGAAAGGTTTCTTGTTCGGTGGAAATTGGCCGACCCTCGGTTAGCCACTTTTCGTATCCGCCATCCAGTACAGACGCGTTGTCGAAGCCGATCCATCGCAGCATCCACCAAAACCGCGTGGCCCAGGATGGGCTTCTTCGGCTATAGAGAACGACACGAGACCGGGCATCGATACCAGCGTTTTCAAATGCTGCCGCAACGGTTGCCGGGTCTTCCAGCGTCATTCCGAAGGGGCTGTCATCATTTGAAAAATCGCGCTGGAGGTCGAAATAGCTCGCTCCCGGGATGTGACCTGCTTCATGTTCGTCCGCACAGTTGAGTACGCGATAAGGTCGCTTCCCACCCTCTTCAAACTGCAGAACCGTTGAGCAGTCAAATATCCTGAGTTTGGGATCACCCAATCGATTTGCCAGCCACCCGGTTGTGACAAGAGCATCGGGATTTCTGATATCGTTGCGGGTCATTTGGATCTCGTCAGAAGATCAGTGTAACGGGTGTCAGTTTTCTACCAAATCGTAATGTTTGATCGTACGGGATTCGACCAATTCCGCCTCTGCCGGATCGATGTGCGGGCTTTGATAGTCTTCGCCAACAAATGCTTTCAATGCGTCCAGGCTCTCCCACACCATCACAAAGCTGAATTCTCGAGGTGAGTCCGCGCGCGGTGCCCCGGGAAGAACCTGCACGATACCCTCAGTCCCTTTCATCAGGGGGATCGCCGTTTCGTGAAAGAAACGTGCAAACTCTTCTTCCTTGCCGGGTCGAGTCACGACCTGGAAAATTCGCATGATCATTCAACCGTTCTCCTGGTTCTACGGTTTCCGGACGCATGACTGCCTCGTTTCCCACTACCATAGCACATATTGAATCCGACAGTTCCTCCAGCGTACTTGGCGTTGTTAACACCTGAACTGAAACTCGAATGTCAAAGGCCGAAATCGCCTCACCGCGCTAAAAGTGCGCTCATTACGAAATCCTCGACGCTGCCCACTATCTTGGGCATCGGTATTTCGGACAGGACGCTGCGATACGCACTGCCTTCCAGTACTTCTATTGCCAATTGCGCAGCCTGGAGAGGATCCGGAACAGTACGCAGGTTACCATCCGCTATTCCCCGCCTTATCACGACATCCAGCGCATCGGTCAGCATCGCGCGGTTTTCCACAAACAACCGTGCGATATCCGGCTGGCGAACGGCCTCGCTTGAAATCTCCAGCGTGAGAATGACGTTTTCCGGTGCCGCCAGATACTTGGCGTAAGCGCCAATGAACTTTTTGAGTATTTTTGGTGCCGGCGACTTCGCATTCAGAATTTTCAGAAAAGGTTCCATTTCGCGGCGCTCGAACATCGCGATTTCGACAAGTACATCGTGCTTCCCGCGGAAGTGGTTGTAGAGATTTCCAAGGCTGACGCCGGCCCGCGCCGCGATGTCGCGCACGCCGGTCTGGTGATATCCTTGCTCGAGAAAACACATGACCGCGGCTTCCAAAATCTGATTGCGCCGCCTGGCGGTTGCCTTCTTTCGAACCGAACCTGCCTTTTCATCATCTGACATTTTTTTATTCTCTATATTGAACGAACGATCGTTCATAGTATATGACGTCGTATCCACCACCGCAAGGCGATGGATTCGATTGCGCTGAGAAAGGCCGTTTCATGACCGATATACACGCGGAAACGCCGCAAAACCCGAGACGCCGATGGCTATGGATCGGACTTGCCTTGGTGCTGCTGGTCGCAATCGTGTTCCTGCTGTTCGACACCGAAGACACAATCGACGTGCAGGCAACGACGACCGCGCCGCCACCGCCTATTGTTTCGGTGGTTACCGTGGCCCCCAAGACGGTACAGGCACAGATTTCAACCTTCGCCGAGGTTCGGCCACGTTGGGATGCCGAGCTGCGGTCGGCTGTATCCGGGCGTATCATCGCAGTTCACGATGCTGCTTTGGCCGGGGCAAAGGTGGAGCGGGGGGATCCTTTGTTCTCGATTGAGAAGGCGCCCTACAACAGCGCGGTTGCCGCTGCAGAGATGGAGCTTGAACAGGCGAAACTGGCACTGTTGCGCGCGCAGAACAATGTCACGGTTGCGCGACGCCAATTTGATCGGGATGGGGTGGAGCCACCCAATGACCTGGCGCTGAATTTACCGCAACTGCGTATTGCGGAAAAAACCGTTGCGGCGGCCGAAGCGCGACTGGGCGCGGCGCGCACCGAGTTGGCGGAAGCTGACGTGGTTGCCCCGTTTTCGGGCTTTGTGACACGTCGCTTTGCCAGCCTTGGTCAAACGGTTGCTCCGGGCGATGCTCTCCTGCACCTGTCGGACGACAGGCAGTTTGAACTGGTCGCCGAGTTCAGCCAGGCGGACTGGGCGCTTCTGGATCATCCGATATCCGGGGCCAACGCGGAGCTGCTCCATCGCACCGGGGCGTTGCTGGGAGAGGCTCAGGTGCGCCGCGGAGGTGGGTTTCTGGATCAGGACACGCGACAGGTGCGGGTCTTTCTTGATGTCGCTTCACCCGATGAACGGATACTGGCCGGCGACTTTCTGAAAGTTCGGCTTCTGGGACGTACGATTTCGGACACGCTGACCCTGCCGGAAAGCACAGTGACCCGTGCCGGGCATATCTGGCTGGTCGGGGAGGATGACCAACTGCAACGGATCAGCCCGGACATTTTGTTCCGAAGCGAAGGCACGATCACAATTTCGGCGCCGGAAGGGTCCGGCCCTTGGCGCGTGGCAAATACCCCTCTCGCTTCGTTCCTGCCGGGCCAGCGTGTGACGCCGCAAGCGGGCGAGGGTTGAGCCATGCATGCGTTGACATCCTGGTTCATCCGCAACCCGGTCGCCGCCAACCTGATGATGGCACTGATCCTATTTCTTGGGGTTCAGACGCTGCTGAATATCCGCATCGAGGGCTTCCCGCGTATCCCGCCGGAAAGCGTCACAATTGAGATTGAATTTCCCGACGCGACGGCCGAGCAGGTGGATGAACTGGTCACGCAGAAGGTTGAGCAAGCCCTTGAGGGGCTGGAAGGCGTGCGCAGCGTTACGTCGCAGTCCGAAAATGGCTTCAGCCTGGTCACGGTCCGCCGCGCAGGCGGCGAAAAGCTGCAAGCCGTTCTGGATCGGGTACGTATTCGCATCGACGGGCTGACTGACCTGCCCAATACCGCCCGCCGCCCTGTGATCGAAGCGTCGGGTTTTGATTTCCCTGCGCTCTATCTGAATCTGTACGGCGAAACCGATCCGGCCACTCTGCAGACACTGGCACAGCGCCTCAAGGAAGAACTGCTGGCCCAGCCGGAATTATCCCGTTTGCAAATCTGGGGGTTGATCCCACGCGAGTTGCGCATCGAAATCGACCCCGCGCAATTGCGACACTATGGCCTGACCGTTTCAGATGTTACCCGAACGATAGAACAGAACTCGCTGACATTTCAGGCCGGTCGGTTGCGCACCGAAGGTGGGACAATTTTCCTGCGGGCTGATAACAGGGCAAAATATGGTCCGGAATATGCGGCCCTGCCCATTATTGAACGCGGCGATGGATCCTTTGTGCCATTGGGCGATATTGCAACCATCGAAGACGGTTTTCAGGACGGCGAATACCTGTTTCGACTGAACGGCAATCCGACAGTGGGCATGGAGGTTCTGGTCGGGCAAAAAGAAAACCTGCTTGAGATCAGCGAAGTGGTTCGCAGCACTGTGCAGGAATTCAGCCGACAGTTACCGGCGCAAATTCAGGCTGAAGTGTGGGGGGATAGCGCTGGCTACATCTCGGACAGGCTGGCGCTGCTGCGATCGAACGGGGTGCAGGGGCTGATCCTTGTGACCCTGATGCTGTCGATTTTCCTGAACGTTCGGCTTGCCTTCTGGGTTGCGATGGGCATTCCGGTTTCGGTCATGGGGGCACTTGCGGTCTCGGGCTCGAAATGGGTGGATTACTCGCTGAACGATGTCACCACCTTTGGTTTGATCATTGCGCTGGGTATTCTGGTCGATGACGCAGTTGTGGTTGGCGAAAGCGTTTTCGAGGAACGCCGCAACGGCAAGGACCCGATCAAAGACACCGAGCGCGGTGTGCACCGCGTGGCCGTCGCCACTGTGTTTGGTGTGTTGACCACGATAGCCGCATTCTTTCCGATGCTGCTGATCGACAACCCGTTGGGCAAAGTGCTGGCCGGGTTTTCTGGTATCGTCATCCTGACTCTGATCTTCTCGCTCATCGAAAGCAAATTCATCCTGCCGGCGCATCTGGCTTATGTCCGGATGGGGCAGGGACGCCGCTATCTGTTGACCCGCATCTGGGGCCGCGTGCAGGACGCGGCGCAAGGCGCGTTGTATTGGGTTCGGGACAACATCTACCAACCAATGCTCATTGCCGCGGTGCGCCAACGCTATGCCGTGGTGATCCTGTTTATCGCTGCGGCAACGCTGGGGCTGGGTTTGATGTACAAAGGCAAGGTGAAGACCGTGTTCTTTCCCGAAGTGCCCGGCCAGATCATCACGATGAACCTTGAAATGGACGCCCGCGCGCCCTTCGCGCTGACCCGCGCAAATGTGAAGCGGATCGAGGATGAGTTGAACGCCTTGAACTCGGACCTTGCCGAAGGCACAGGCATGGTCACGCCGCCTGTCCAAACCGTGTTCACCATTATCAACAGCGCGGGCAGTGCGCAGATCTATGCCGAGATGATCCCGGTGGCGGACCGTCCGGAAGTTCCAATCCTGAAAGTGGTACGTGACTGGCGCGAACGGGTCGGTGACATAGAGGGCGCGACCGAGCTTGAGTTCACCGGGTCAGAAGCGCTCGCCGGAGGGTTCCGCATCCGGTTGGCGTCAAAGGACGAGGATCTGCTGCGGCAGGCCAGCGACGAGATGAAGACCTTTCTGGCCAACATTGAGGGTGTGGCAAATGTTCGGGACGGGTTAGCCGGTGGTCAACCCGAGCTGAAACTGCGCCTGCGCCCGGATGCGCGGCACCTTGGCTTCAACGCCGAGACCCTTGCCAACCAGATCGGCTATGGCTTTGGCGGGGACGAGGTGACCAAGGTCAGGCGCGATGGGTCGGAAATTCGCGTGGTCGTCCAGAACGCACGTGAAAACCGCGACACATTGGCCGATCTGATGCAGACCCGTTTGCGCAGCGCATCCGGTGCATGGGTGCCACTGGAAACGGTTGCCGAAATCGAAGGGGCCTATGCCTCCGGTGTCGTCAACCGGCGCGACGGCAGGCGCATGAATATTGTGGCCGCCTCGATTGACCGCAATCTCGTCGCCCCGGAAGAGGTTGGGCAAGCAGTGTTCGAGCAACTGGTTCCCAAGCTTTGGGAGAAATACCCCAGCGTGACCGTTCTGCCGGCCGGTGAACTGGAGGAGATGTCGGACATCAGCGATGGATTGAGACGCGCGCTGCTATTGGCGGCGGTTCTGATCTATGTGTTGATGGCCGTGCCGCTGAAAAGCTATTGGCAACCTTTCGTCATTCTGGCCATCGTCCCCTTTGGGTTCGTCGCAGCCGCCGTCGGCCACCTGATCATGGGTGTTTCGATTTCGCTATTCTCGTTCTTTGGCATGCTGGCACTGACCGGTGTGATCGTGAATGACAGCCTTGTCATGATCACACGCTACAATCAGGCCCGCGATGAGGGCCAGCCTGTGAACCTGGCCCTGAACAGCGCGGGCGTCGGGCGCTTCAAAGCGATCTTTCTGACCACGGCGACGACGGTGATCGGTCTGCTGCCTTTGCTGACCGAAACGTCCGAGCAGGCACAATACCTGATCCCGGCAGCCATCTCGCTGGCCTATGGGGAACTGTTCGGCACCGCGCTGATGCTGGTGCTTGTACCCGTGCTGATCGCCATCGCCGAAGACGTCATCGCGATTTTCAAACCAACCCTCCCGCAAACAGGTACGGAAAGGACGAAAGCATGATCCGAAAACTCTTGGGACCCGCATTTGCCACGCTGGCATTGGCGGCACCTGCCGTTGCTGATGGTTTGCACGTAACGGTCGACGGTATTCGAAACGCCAAAGGCAACATCGTGATTCTTGTTTTCGATGACGCCCGTGCCTTTGACAAACTGGACTTTTGGAGTGCCGTAGACTTCGCCCAGATTCCGTCCCGGAAAGGCAAAGTCCGCCACGAGTTCTCGAATCTCAATGCCGGACCCTATGCAATTCTGTTGTTTCACGATGAAAACAAGGACGAAGACCTGAACATGACGGCCACGCAAATGTTGGAAGGCGTTGGTTCAACGGGTGCGCCAAATCCGCAGGATGAGCCAGACTTCAAGGCCGCCTCGGTGTGGCCCGGCGACGTTCGCGTCCGCATCCACTACGATCAATGACCCGCAATGCTGGCCAACCAAAACCTTACGATCGGAACGCTTCTGCGTGTGTTCCGCTGGCGCGTCGGATTGACCTGGTTTCTGATCCTGTCCGAAACGGCGCTGACCGTTTTGATCCCGCTTTTTATCGGTTTTGCCATCGATGGGTTGCTGGGTGGTGAGTCAAAGCCCTTTTTGCATCTGGGGGCGTTGCTGGTCGCCCTGACACTGATCAGCGTAGCCCGACGGATCTACGACACGCGGGTATACGGCACGATGCGCGTTGAATTGGGCAAGACGCTCGCGTCGCGATTCTCGAACTTGCCGATATCGTCCTTGAATGCCCGGATCGGAATGGGCCGTGAGCTGGCCGATTTTCTGGAAGACACGTTGCCTTCGGCAATCGCCGGTGTTGTGCAGTTCGTGGTTTCGGCAATTCTGCTGTTTTACTTTTCGCCGACGCTGGCCTTGTCGGCCTGTTGCGCCCTGCTTGGAATGGTTTCAATTTATGCTTTGTTTCACGCGACGTTTTGGCGTTGGAACCGTGCCCTCAATGAGCAAATGGAGCATCAGGTCAGGATATTGGAACAACGCCGGGACCGCTCGGTGCTGGTTCACCTCAGAAGGCTGCGCCAGTTTGAAGTCAAACTCTCGGATACCGAAGCGATCCTCTATGGTGCGATTTTCATCCTGCTGATTGGTATGGTTCTGTTCAATCTTTGGTTCGCGACGCAGAACCTGAATGCGACACCCGGCGCGATTTTTTCGATTGTCAGCTACTCGTGGGAGTTTGCTGAAGCGGCACTTACCTTGCCGGTCACACTGCAATCCTGGTCACGGTTGTCGGAGATAACGACCCGATTGAAGAGTAATTGACCAGAAAACTGAGCAGCTCCGGCTGTTCTGTAAATGTGTGTCGCAGACGTTGCGCCTGAGTATGTAGACGCACGAGTCCTGACATTTTTTGAGCAATCAAATTATTAGCAGGTTTCTGTGTGATCACTTTCCAAGCGGCGCTTTTGGTTCAGTGATATTTGCGACAAGGCCCGCCTCTTTCAGGTATGCGACAAGGGTGGCTTCACAACCATCCTTCCAAATCAGTTCAAGCCATTGAGAAAACGCGTCAGAAAACCGTTTGGCTTCGCTCAAATCGCCATATACCCGGCTTTGCCCGAGCCATGCAGCGGGGTCGGATTTTGCAAGGCGGGCGGCTTGCGTTAGTTCTTGCCAGAATGGGTCGTTGGGCTCGATCTCGCTGCCGTCTTCGCGGGTTCCTGCGCACATGCGCGCCCACAGTGCTTCGACAAGGGCCAGCCCCTCGACGGAACGTCCTGCTTTCAACTGATCCCGCAAGATTGGCAACACAAAGCCCGTATGGCGCGCCGATCCGTCGAATGCGACACGGCGGGTCGTGTCGACGATCCGTGGGTTGGAGAATCTGCTTTCGATGAGGCTGACATAGTCTTCCGGGCGCTTTCCCGGCACTGGTGCAACCGTTGGTGCGATTTCTGTTCTCAGAACCCTGTCGAAAAACCGTGAAACCACTGGGTGCCTCATGCACTCGGAAATCGTGCCGAGCCCAAGGATCTCACCAACATTGGCGAGGACCTGATGCCCCGCGTTCAAGATGCGGATCTTCATGGTCTCAAACGCGTGGACGTCATCGGAGAAGGTTGCGCCGACTTCGTCCCAGTCTGGGCGTCCCGCGCAGAACTTGTCTTCGATTACCCATTGGCGAAACGCTTCGTGGGTGACGACGGCCGCGTCCTCGATGCCGAAACTGTTGGCCAATACCAGTTCGTTCGGCCCGGTGGCAGGGGCGATACAGTCCACCATCGAGTTTGGGAAGGTTGCGTTGGCGTCGATCCAGTCAGCGAGTTCAGGGTCGGACAGGCGCGCCAGCGATATGACGGTTTGACGCAGTACATCACCGTTGCTTTGCAGATTGTCGCAGCTCAACCCGGAAAAGGGCGCGTGCCCCGCGTCGCGTCGCAAGCGAAGTGCAGCCACGATGGCGCCAAATGCCGTGCGAGGCGTTTCGGGATGTGCCGCATCGTGCTGAATGTCCGGGTGGTTGGCGTCGAACCCTTTGGTGACAGGATCAATGTAGTATCCGCTTTCTGTCACGGTCATTGCGACGATGCGGGTAGCCGGATCCGCCATTGCACTGATCAGTGCCCTGTTGTCCTTTTCGATCGGCAAGTAGTCGATCATGGAACCGATGACCTCGGCCGAGACGTTTGTCGGGTCGAGTTCGATCAGGGTCGTGAGGCAATCCTGGGCGAGCAGCTTTTCCCGCATGTTGGCGTCGTATGGGCGCACACCTGCGCCGATGATGGCCCAATCGAGGGCTTTGCCCAGCTGCATCAGACGGTGCAGGTACCATGCCTGATGTGCACGGTGGAAATTGCCAACGCCGATATGAATGATGCCCGGCCGCAAAGTTGTTCGGTCATATTGGGGGCGTTCAACGGACAGTCGATTCAGCGTCGCATTCGAAAGGGAGATCAGCTCATCCATTGCCCGCCATCCACATTGTAAGTTTGGGCGACGATGTAGTTCGCCGCATCGCTTGCCAGAAAAACAGCCATGCCTGTCAAATCGTCCGGTGTGCCCATGCGCCCGAAGGGCACCGCGGCACTGACTTCCTGTTTCTTCTGTCCCGGCGCCTTGTCTTCGTACTTGGCAAAGAAAGCGTCTACGCCATCCCAATGCTCGCCATCGACAACACCGGGAGAGATGGCGTTCACGTTTATGCCGTGCCTGATCAGGTTCAGCCCGGCGGATTGAGTCAGGCTGATGACCGCTGCCTTGGTCGCACAATAGACCGCGACCAGCGGTTCGCCGCGCCGCCCGGCCTGGCTTGCCATATTGATGATCTTGCCGCCTTGCCCGCGCTCGATCATGTGGCGGGCCACGGCCTGCATCGTAAAAAGCGTGCCCGCAACATTGATGTCAAAGACGCGCTGGTAATCATTGCGGTCGATTTCGACAATCGGAGCAGCGGTGAAAAGCGCGGCGTTGTTGATGAGAATGTCAATGTGACCGAACTCAGTCACGGTATGCGCCACGGCACCATCGATGCTGGCCTGGTCGGTCACGTCCAAAGCCACCGCGACAGCATGATCGCCCAGTTCCGCCGCGCATTCGCGGGCGCCATCGAAATTGATATCGGCAACGGCGACCCGGGCGCCTTCCTTGACATAGGCCTCGGCAAAGGCGCGCCCGATCCCGCGGGCGGCACCAGTAATCAGGGCTGTTTTCCCAGCCAGTTGCATTATTCGATCCTCAGGCCTTGAGCGTCGAATTTGTGCAACTTGTCCAATTGCGGCGTCAGATAGATCGTGTCGCCATGCTTGGCCTGGATGTCACCGGTGATCCGAACGGTGACCATGTCAGCAAGACCGGTGTCGTGGACGTGAATGAAGGTGTCCGATCCAAGGTGTTCGGCCACGCCGACGACGCCTTTCCACATCCCGTCCGTCATGTTGACGTCCGTATGTTCTGGGCGAATGCCGATTGTAGCGGCGCCATTCTTCTTGGCTTCGGGTCCTTGAATTAGGTTCATTTTCGGAGATCCGATGAAGCCTGCAACAAACTCGTTACGCGGATTGTGGTAGAGTTCCAACGGTGAGCCCACCTGTTCAATCACACCGGCGCGCAGGACGACGATCTTGTCCGCCATGGTCATGGCTTCGACCTGATCGTGGGTCACGTAGATCATCGTGGTCTTGAGCCGTTCGTGCAATTCGCTGATTTCAAGCCGCATTCCGACGCGCAGGGCCGCGTCAAGGTTGGACAACGGCTCGTCGAACAGGAAGGCCGCCGGTTCCCGCACGATTGCCCGGCCGATGGCCACGCGCTGACGCTGCCCGCCCGACAGCTGACCCGGACGCCGATCCAGATAGTCGGTGAGGTTCAGCGCCTTGGCGGCGGATTCGATGCGGCGTTTTTGCTCGGCTTCATCGATCCCGGCCATCTTCATCGGGAAGGCGATATTCTTGCGTACCGACATATGCGGATAGAGGGCGTAGGATTGGAACACCATCGCCAGACCGCGCTTGGCGGGCGGCACATCAGTTGCATCCGATCCGTCGATCTCGATGTGGCCTGTGGTGATGTCCTCGAGCCCCGCGATCAGGCGCAGCAGGGTGGATTTGCCGCAACCCGAAGGACCGACAAACACCGTGAACTCGCCATCTTCGATCGTAAGGTCCAGAGGCGGAATGACCTGAACGTCTCCGAAGCTTTTGGTCACTTGGTTGAGTTTGATTTGTCCCATTGGTCAAGTTCCTTATTTGACGGCGCCGAAGGTCAGGCCGCTGACAAGTTGTTTCTGGCTGAACCAGCCAAGGATGAGGATTGGCGCAATGGCCATGGTCGATGCAGCGCTGAGCTTTGCGAAGAACAGGCCTTCGGGGCTGGAATAGCTGGCAATGAAGGCCGTTAGCGGAGCCGCGTTGGCTGCCGTCAGGTTCAGTGTCCAGAACGCCTCGTTCCAAGCCAGAATGAAATTCAGCAACAAGGTCGATGCGATACCGGGAATTGCCATAGGTGTGAGGACGTAGAGGATTTCCTCTTTCAGCGTTGCCCCGTCCATCCGTGCGGCTTCCAGGATCTCACCGGGGATTTCCTTGAAATAGGTGTACAGCATCCAGACGATGATCGGCAGGTTCATCAGCATCAGGATAATGACCAATGCGCCCCGGCTGTCGAGGATGCCAAGCTTGATGCAGATTAGGTAGATGGGGTAAAGCACGCCCACGGCCGGAAGCATTTTGGTCGAGAGCATCCAGAGCAGAATGTCCTTGGTGCGTCTGGAAGGCACGAACGCCATCGACCAGGCCGCCGGTACTGCGACGATGATACCCAGAATGGTCGAGCCACCGGCGATGATGATCGAGTTCCACAGGAACCGGGCATAGTTCGACCGTTCCATCACCGCAGAGTAGTTTTCCAGCGTCCAATCAAATGCCAGGAAAACCGGAGGGTCGGCGATGGCCGTAGCTTCGGTCTTGAAGCTGGTCAGGACGGTCCAGAGGATTGGGAAAAATATCAACAGTCCGATGCCCCAAGCGGCGGCGGTGTTGATGATCTTGCGTTGTTGAGTAACTGCGCGGGCCATTTTTTCCTCCTCACGCGTCCAGGTTCTTGCCGACGATGCGCATCAGGAAGATTGCAACGATATTGGCGAGAATGATTGCATAGACCCCACCGGCGGAACCGAGTCCGACATTCTGGCTTTCAAGCACACGCTGGAAAATCAGGTAGGTCAGCGTGCGGGTGCCAAAGGCACCGCCGGTCGTGACGAAGATTTCCGCGAAGATCGCCAGAAGGAAGATCGTCTGAATCAGGATCACGATCGTGATTGCCCGGCTGAGATGCGGCAGTGTGATGTAGCCAAATCGCTTAATCGGAGGCGCACCATCCATTTCGGCGGCCTCCAGTTGCTCTCCGTCCAACGACTGGATTGCCGTCAACAGGATCAGCGTGGCGAAGGGTAGCCATTGCCAAGAGACAATTATGACAATTGAAGGCAATGAAGCTTGGGAGAGCCACGAAATCGGCTCGGCCCCGAAAAAGCGCCACAGATGGGCAAACAAGCCGTTCACCGGATCCATGAACATGTTCTTCCACACCAGCGCAGAAACGGTTGGCATGACAAAGAAGGGTGCGATGACCAGAATGCGCACCACGCCTTGGCCCCACATCGGTTGATTCAGCAGGATAGCCAGCAGAACGCCGATCACGACTGTAATCAAAAGAACGCCACCGACGATGGTCAAGGTGGCCCCGATCGACGGCCAAAATGCACTGGAAGTTACGAAGCGGACGTAGTTTTCGAAGCCAACCCATCCAAGGTCTCCGCCGCGAAGTGGGAGGTATTTCTTGAATGAAAACATCAGGGTCATGATCAGCGGCACGAGCATCCAGCCGAGGAGCAAGATGACCGCCGGCGCCATCATGAAGCGAGCCGCTGATCGGGAATGTTGGGTTGCCATGGGGCATACCTCCTCTGTTGATCGCCGTTGGGCCATCTTAAACGGAGCTGCGGTTTAGAGAGAGAACTTCAAACCCGGGGGGAAATTCACCCCCCGGATACAGGGGCGCTTAGCGGTAGCCGGCGGCTTCCATAGCGTCGTTTGTCAGAGCCTGGGCCTTGGCAAGCGCCTCGTCCACAGTCTGCTGGCCGGCATAAACGGCCGAGAATTCCTGGCTGACTTCGGTTGCGATTCCCGCGAATTCCGGGATTGCCGCGAACTGAATGCCGACATACGGGACAGGGTCCACGGTCGGATTATTCGGATCAGCGGACAGGATCGAATCCAGGGTCATCTGGGCAAAGGGAACAGCCTGATAGTTCGGGTTCTCGTACAGCGAGGTACGTGCGCCCGGAGGTACGTTGGCCCAACCTTCATTTTCGGCGACCAGTTCGATGTAGTCTTTCGACGTTGCCCATTCGATGAATTGCTTGGCGGCGTCTTCTTTCTGTGTACCGCCAGGGATGGCAAGCGCCCAAGCCCAGAGCCAGTTCGCATTCTTGCCGAGCCCGGTGTTCGGGGCCAGAGCAAATCCAACCTTGTCGGCAACTTCTGAATCATTGGGATTGGTTACGAATGATGCGGCAACTGTCGCGTCAATCCACATTCCGCATTTGCCCTGCTGGAACAAGGACAGGTTTTCGTTGAAGCCATTGGTCGCGTAGCCGGCGGGGCCGGATTCCGACATCATCCCGACATAGAACTCCAGCGTGTCTTTCCAGGGCTGGGTGTCGAACTGGGCGTTCCAGCCTTCATCGAACCAGCGTGCCCCAAAGGAGTTGGACATAGCCGTGATGAATGCGCCGCCTTCGCCCCAGCCAGCCTTGCCGCGCAGACAGATACCGTTGATGTCGTTTTCACGATCGGTCATTGCGGCGGCTGCTTCGCGGATGAATTCCCAGGTCGGTGATTTAGGCATTTCCAGCCCGGCCTTCTCCATAAGGTCGGTGCGGTACATGATCATCGAGCTTTCACCGTAAAACGGTGCGGCAAACAGCGTGCCGTCGTGGCTCAGGCCTCCAGCCATCGCAGGGAGGATGTCGTCGACGTCATACTCGGCCGACAAGTCGTCGAGTGGGACCAGCCAGCCGTTGGCACCCCAGATCGGAGTTTCGTACATACCGATGGTCATGATGTCGAAGGAACCGCCCTTGGCGGCGATATCCGTGGTGACACGCTGACGCAGGACGTTTTCTTCCAGTGTTACCCACTCAACCGTATGGCCGGTCTTGTCGGTAAAATCCTGGGTCAAACCCTGCATTCGAATCATGTCTCCGTTGTTCACGGTTGCGATGACAAGGTTTTCCGCCAACGCGCCGCTTGCGGTGACAAGCGTCATAGCCGTCGCTGCGCAAAGTGCTTGTTTGAATGACATCCCAAATTTCCTCCTCGCTGGATGATGGATGGGACTGTAGCCGGTATCGCAACGCGAAGTCAATTAAAAATTTACGCGCGTAAAGAATGGATCGAGCGGGCGTGTTGATGGTGGCCTAAGCGGAATCCCGCATGATCAACCGGCCTTCAAAAAGCGTTTCCTCCCGCTCGGGCAGGCTTTCGTCCTTCTCAAGCATTCCAAACAATGTGCGCACCGCGCGGTTCGCGATGGCTTCGTAATCCTGTGCGATTGTTGTCAGGGGCGGGCATGTGAACCGGGAAAACGGATGATCGTCGTGACCGGCTATCCTGATGTGGCATCCCACGCCCTGACCGACACGCATTCCAAGCCCATAAGCGGCAGACAACATTCCTATGGCCAGGCGATCGTTGCTGCACAGCACCGTGTTGGTGGGAAACACGTCTTCAGCCAGATACCGTCCACCTTCGTTTTTGCCAATTTCCTCAAAATCCCAACCTTTGCCAAGGGCCTGGAAAATGTTCGGTTTGTGCCCGAGCCGTTCCATACTGTCGATATACGCCGCACGCCGTTTGTTGGCGTTTGGGTTGATTGGGTATTTCATTTCGAAAAAACATGGCGGCTCGCCGCTTCGACACAGGTATTCGACCATCAAGCCGACACTTTGGGCATTGTTGGTGCCAACAAATGCCTGACCGACTCCGCTGATATTCGCGTCAAAAAGCACAAGCGGAAAGTCGGCCTCAAAGGCCTTGACCACGTCCTTTTCCGACAGGCGTCCAAAAGGCGCAAGCAAGACACCGGCAGCTTTTAGGGACCGGAGCGAGTTGAGATTGTCGCGCTCCATTTCGGGGTTGCCGTGTGAGCTGAGCAGGATGGGGCTGTATCCAGCCTCGATGCAGGCAAGTTCAACGCGACGTGCGATCTCCGAAAAGAACGGGTCTGCCAGATTTGGCACGACAACCCCGATATTCTTCGTTCTGCGCCGGTTCTGGTTCATCGCGAACACATTTGGGTGGTAATCGTGTTCTTCTAAGGCCGTTTCGATTTTCTTCCGTGTCGACGCACGCACGCTTTCGGGATCGTTGAAGTATTTTGACACAGTTGGGCGGGAAATCCCGCTGACCGCGGCAAATTCCTCCATGTTTCGAATTTTTCGTGGCGACATTTTCCCATACCAAATTAAAAGGTTTCGCGCGTCAACTTTTGGTAAATTTAGAAAGGCAAACCTCGCGTTGTCAAGCGTCCGGAGTTCAATCGTTGGCCTGACTGATTCCGAACAGGATGCTGGATGGATTGATCCGTAAAGGGCGCAAATTCGTCGGACAAATATGATTCCATATGGCTTTTTGCGTGTGAGCCAAAACTGGTCTTCCCATACCTTCTGTCAGGTATTCTGCTTCTCAACCAGGACGAATTCGCGAAAGCTCTTGGTAAGCACTGGTCCAAGCTGTTCGTCTCGATTTGAGGGTTAAGGTCTGGCAGGGATCCTTCTGAGACCCGGTATCTGGGGGTGACCCTGATTTGCCGAAGTGGTTCACCAAAGTAACCAGAGGACGGCGGACTGGAGCGGCACGTCGAGGACTGCGGATACGAACGCCTTCAGAAGCTTTGAATGCCAAAAAATTTCAGGTTACTACTTCAACCATCCAATTTGCCACTCTGACATGGCTATGGATTCGACAGCATACGACGTTTCTGAGCCATTGCTTCACGACGGCGGCTTTCGATGCCGAATTTGAATGATTCCTCGACAAAGTCTATGTGATCGTGAGCCGCCTTTTCCGCGCGCGTTTCGTCACCTTCGATCACAGCTTGGCCAAGTTCCATGTGCTGTTCCAAGAGCCGCTTTCCCGTACCGTCAATCGATTTCAGAAACTCGCGGTTATAAAAGACACCTTGACGCGTCAGTTCGTATATGGACGCCATCATGTGAATGAGAGTAGCGTTTTGGCTGGCGTCCACGATTGCGGAATGCAGCGCGAAATCGGCCTCGCGTGAGGCTTCCTGATCCTCTTCGCGCCAGGCTCGGTCGCATTCTTCAAGAATTTCGCCGATCCGCTCTTTGTCGGCTTTAGTTGCACGGCGTGCAGCAAGCCGCGCCGCAAACCCTTCCTGTTCGCGCCGGTACTCAAGATAGTCAAAGAACGCAGGTTCGTGTCGCTCATAAAGCGCCAACAATGCAGGCAGCATGGCTTTCCCGGTCAGTGCGGCAACAAATGTGCCTTCGCCATGCTGCGTCCTGACCAGGCCACGTTCTTCCAGAATATGAAGCGCTTCGCGCAGTTTCGGGCGCGAAACGCGCAAGATTTCGGCAAGATCGCGTTCGGACGGCAGTTTACGCCCCTGTTTCAATACGCCCGAAGCAATCAATTCTTCGATTTGAGCCACCACCGCATCTGCCAGTGATTCGTGTCCTATTGGTTCAAAAATCGCAGTGGGGGTCATGGGATATTGCCCTGTTGGTTACGATCCGGTCCTTACACTCTGGTAAATAAAAGTAACCGGCAGGGAAAGTTTTTTCAACCCGCTACGAGTTTTAGCTCAGGCATCAATCCACGTGATAAATCGTTAAAAACAAACAGGGATGCCAGAAAACGGGAAAGAAATACCTGCATCGTCCCGGTTTTGAAACTGTTGGTAACCACACCCCGCAAGATAGGTTGGCAAACTCGCAGTGGTAAACAAAGTTGTTGACTGACTACAATGGTAAACTTTATTAACCTCTTAGCGCGCAGGGTGATCCTGCGCCCCGATTGGTCGGACCTGGCGTCCGGCAAACACTGGAGGAGTATTCATGAAAAAGACCCTGACGAGCCTCGCCGTGGCCGCCAGCCTGATCGCTGCGCCTGCACTTGCAGCTGACAAACTGTTGCTAAAAACACCGATTGCGTTCTCGACCGAACTGCCGGGTCTTGGCTCGCCGATCCCGCGCGTTGCCGAACAGCTTGATCTGATGTCGGGCGGCACACTGAAGATGAAAGTTTACGAGCCGGGCAAGCTGGTTCCGCCGTTCGAGATTCTGGATGCCGTGTCCACCGGCAAGATCAATTCCGGGTACACTACCGCTGGCTACTGGGCAGGAAAAATCCCGGCCGCACCGCTGTTCTCGGCCGTACCGTTCGGCCCCGAGGCGGGTGAATACATGGCGTGGCTGTACTACGGTAACGGCCTGACCCTGTATCAGGAAATGTACGATCAGGCCGGCTACAACGTCCATGTTCTGCCCTGCGCCATTATCGCGCCCGAAACCTCGGGCTGGTTCGCAACCGAGATCAACTCGCCCGAAGACCTGAACGGCCTGAAGATGCGTTTCTTCGGTCTGGGCGGCAAGGTGATGCAGAAACTGGGCGTCGCGACTTCACTGCTGCCAGGGGGTGAGATCTTCCCCGCGCTTGAAAAAGGTGCCATCGACGCGACCGAGTTCTCGATGCCTGCCATTGACGCGCGTTTGGGCTTCCACAAACTTGTCAAGTTCAACTACTTCCCCGGCTGGCACCAGCAGGCGACTGTGTTCGAGCTGCTGATCAACAAGGACGTCTGGAACGAGACCAGCGACCAGCACAAGGCGATCATCGAAAGCGCCTGCAAGGCCTCGATGGCGGACAGCTTTGCCGAGGGCGAAGCAATCCAGCATGCGGCCCTGATCGACAATGTCGAAAACAACGGTGTCACCATCAAGCAGTGGTCGCCCGAGATGCTGGATACGTTCCGCTCGACCTGGGAAGAGGTTGCTGCTGAAGAGGCTGCAAACGACGCCTTCTTCGCTCAGGTTCTGAACGACATGAACGAGTTCCGGGACGGTTATGAGCTTTGGAAATCGAACGCTTTCCTCCCGCGTCAGTAACCTTTCTGACTGACAAAACCGGAGCGGCGTCCGCCGTCGCTCCGGCGCATTTCCCAGACTTTCGGAATTTCTAACCTTTCACTGCCCGCGCGCCGGGCTGCTGAGCGAGGAATGACCATGGCCACGCAGAAGAACTTCAACGATCCGGTCGAAGCCTATGAAGGCCTCCTGGAACACCCCGAGACCGACCGTCAGAAGATCGCCGTTGCGATCGACACCGGGGTAAAAGCTGTCGGCCATGTGGTTATGTGGGCAAACGTCCTGCTGATTGCCGCGATCTTCTCTCAGGTGTCGCTACGGTATCTGCTCAGCCAGAATTATCCCAAACTGGACGAAATCCAGTGGCATTTCTACGGCATCGTCACGATGATCGGTATTTCCTATGCCCTGATCACCGACAGCCATGTACGCGTCGACGTTCTGCATATGCAACTGTCACGCCGGGCGCAGCGTGTGATCGAAGTGATCGGGATCCTGACCCTGCTGACCCCGTTCATCTATCTGATGATCGATCAGGGATATGACTATTTCTACGAAAGCTTCCGTGTCAATGAACGCTCGGACAGCCCCACCGGTCTGCCTGCGCGGTGGGCGTTCAAAGCTGTTATTCCGATCAGCTTTGTCTTGTTGGCACTGGCGGCACTGGCCCGATTGATCCATGACGGTCACGCGCTGATCTACGGTCCGGCTTCGGAACGCGAAGGTGCGTCGTTGCGGAGGATACTGCTGGTGCTGGCCGTATTTGCAGCGGTGTGTGTGGCGCTGACCTTCCTGGTCGAGACAACCGAAGAAAAATTGGTCATCGCGATGTTCCTGACCTTCATCGCGCTGCTGTTCACCGGCTATCCGGTGGCCTGGGTGCTGGCTGGAGTCGGCGTTGCCTATTGCGGCCTGGCCTACCTGTTCGACAACGACCTAATGCTGTGGACCGGGTTGGAGAGCACCTTTACCGGGCTGGACTATCTGACCCTTGGCGCTGTGGTGAACCGGGTCTATGCAACCATGTCCAACGCGGTTCTGGTAGCGCTGCCGATGTTCATCTTCATGGGCCTGATGCTGGACGAAAGCGGTGTGGCCGAGCGTCTGATGTCCTCCATGCAGCGGTTGTTTGGCACCGTGCGCGGCGGTTTGGCCATCACAGTAACGCTGATTGGCATCATTTTGGCGGCCTCGACCGGGATCATCGGAGCTTCTGTTGTATTGCTGGGTGTCCTGTCGCTGCCGTCGATGATGCAGCAAAAGTACCAGCCCACTTTGGCAGCGGGCGTTGTTTCGGCATCGGGCACGCTGGGCATTCTGATCCCGCCGTCGATCATGTTGGTGATCATGGCTGACCAGATGGCCCTGTCGGTCGGAGACCTGTTCATGGCGGCTGTCTTCCCAGGCGTGATCATCGGCGGCCTGTACCTGACCTACATCTTCATCCTTGCGCTGGTGAAACGCGACGCGGCCCCGGTGCCCGAGGGCGCAAAAGCCCCTGACTGGGCCGCCGTCAAGGACGTTCTGATCGCGGTCATCCCGACTCTGATCCTGATCCTTGCCGTTCTGGGTTCCATCTTTGCGGGTCTGACCACGCCAACCGAGGCTTCGGGCATCGGTGCTCTGGGCGCCACGCTGCTGGCGCTTGGGTATCGCAAGCTGAGCTTTGGAAAACTGTGGAACGTATTGGTGTCAACCTTCAACACCACCGCCTACATCTTTGCAATTTTCCTCGGCGCGACGGTGTTCTCTTACGTGCTGCGTGAGTTGGGCGGAGACGAATTGATCGAGCATGTGGTGCAGTCCACCGGTTTCGGTGCGAATGGCACGGTAATCTTCATCCTGTTCATCGTCTTCCTGCTGGGCTTTGTTCTGGATTGGATCGAGATCACGCTGATCGTACTGCCGCTGATGCGCCCCATCGTGAACGGGCTGGGAATCGATATCCCTGGCTTTGGCGTTCTGGATGAACCGGCGCTTGTATGGTTCGTGATCCTGGTCGCGGTGACACTGCAAACCAGCTTCCTGACACCGCCCGTTGGCTTCGCGCTTTTCTACCTGAAAGGTGTCTGCCCGCCCGAGATCAAGCTGACGCACATCTACAAGGGAATTATCCCTTTCGTTCTGCTGCAGTTGACAGGTCTGGCGCTGGTCTTCCTGTGGCCGACCCTTGCCACCTGGTTGCCCTCGGTCGCCTATTAAGGAGCCCTGAAAATGCGTTTGAGCCAGTGCCACAACTTCCACGATTTCCGGCGGCTGGCCAAGCGCCGGCTGCCGGGGCCCATCTTCAACTACATCGACGGTGGCGCCGATGATGAAGTCACTTATCGGGAAAACACCAACGCGTTTGACCGTTGCGACCTGCTGCCCTCTGTTCTGCGTGGAGTGTCCGACGTGGACATGTCAGTCACCGTCATGGGGCAAAAACTGGACATGCCGGTCTATTGCTCGCCTACAGCCTTGCAGCGTCTGTTCCACCATCAGGGTGAGCGCGCCGTAGCCGCGGCGGCTGAGAAATATGGAACCATGTTCGGCGTGTCTTCGCTGGGAACCGTGTCGCTGGAAGAACTGCGGCTAAAGCATAAGAACCCGCAGGTTTACCAGTTCTATTTCCACAAGGATCGGGGCCTGAACGCGGCCATGATGCAACGCGCGAAAGAGGCCGGCGTCGAGGTCATGATGCTGACGGTGGATAGCATCACCGGCGGCAATCGCGAGCGCGATCTGCGCACCGGCTTTTCCATCCCGTTTCGCCTAACGCTGGGCGGCATGATTCAGTTCGCGATCAAGCCGATGTGGGGGATCAACTATGTCACCCACGAGAAATTCCGCCTGCCTCAGCTTGAGGCCCACGTGGATATGGGCAGCGGTGCCAGCTCGATCGGGGGCTATTTCACGGACATGCTGGACCCGTCGATGAACTGGGATGATGTGGCCCAGATGGTTCGCGACTGGGACGGTCAGTTCTGCCTCAAGGGCATCATGACCGTCGAAGACGCCCGTCGCGCTGCCGAGATAGGTTGCACGGGCATCGTATTGTCGAACCATGGCGGGCGTCAGCTTGATGGTTCGCGCACGCCCTTCGACCAACTGGCCGAGATCGTTGACGCGGTCGGAGATCGGCTGGATGTAATGATGGACAGCGGTATTCAGCGCGGAACCCATGTTTTGAAGGCGCTCTCGTTAGGTGCCAAGGCGGTTGGTGTCGGACGACAGTACCTATATCCTTTGGCTGCCGCAGGGCAGGCGGGTGTTGAACGCGCCTTGGGCCTGATGCGCGCCGAGATTGAGCGGGACATGAAACTGATGGGAGTAAGCCGGATCGACCAGTTGTCGCGTGACTGCGTCCGTTTTCGTGATGGGACCCTTGCACCGATGTCACAGAGGAGCGCGGCATGACCAACGGCGCACTCATTAAGGAATTCCGCAGCATCGTCGGATCGCGCCACGTGCTGACAGGCGCGCGCGCCACCGAACGCTTTCGCCGTGGCTTCCGTTCGGGCGAGGGTGAAGCCCTGTGCGTTGTCCAGCCAGGCTCTCTGCTGGAGCAGTGGAAAGTGCTTCAGGCCTGTGTTGCCGCCGACAAGATCGTCATCATGCAGGCCGCCAATACGGGCCTGACCGAAGGATCCACGCCATCAGGCAGCTATGATCGTGAAGTTGTTCTGATCAACACGCGCCGGATGGACACACTGGTGCCGCTGAATGGCGGCGAGCAGGTCGTCAGTTTCCCGGGGGCCACACTGTTTGCCCTGGAAAAACTGCTGGATCCCATCGGTCGCGAGCCGCATTCGGTGATTGGTTCTTCCTGCATCGGTGCGTCCATCGTTGGCGGCGTCTGCAACAATTCCGGTGGTTCACTGGTCGAGCGGGGGCCAGTCTATACCGAACTGTCCGTTTACGCCCGAGTGAACGAAGTCGGGGCGCTTGAGCTGGTCAATCACCTTGGTATCGATCTGGGTGAGACACCCGATGAAATTCTGGCAAATCTGGACGCGGGCACCTTCGACCGGACCCCCGATCCGACCAACAAACGCGCCTCGGCCAGCGATTATGCACAGATCGTGCGTGATGTGGACGCAGCGACCCCCGCGCGGTTCAATGCTGACAGGGCGAAATTGTTTGAATCGGCCGGGTCGGCCGGAAAGCTTGCCGTTTTTGCGGTTCGGCTGGACACCTTCCCCAAAAACAGATCAGAGCAGGTCTTCTATATTGGTGCCAACAATCCAGACGACCTGGCTGATCTGAGACGGGTTATTCTATCCGAATTCAAATCTCTGCCGGTATCGGCCGAATACATGCAACGCGACGTATTCGACATTACCCGGACCTACGGCAAAGACACGGTCTGGATGATCGACAAGCTGGGCACTGACCGCCTGCCAATGTTCTTTGCGATGAAGGGCGCGGTGGACGCTCGTCTGCGTCGCATCCCTTTCCTGCGCAACTTCACCGACCGGTTCATGCAGATGGCAGTCAGCGTGTTGCCCGAAATTTTGCCCAAGCGAATGCTTGATTTCCGAGACAAGTTTGAACATCACCTGATCCTCAAGATGAAAGAAGACGGGATCGAGGAGGTTCGGAACTGGTTGCCCGGCTTTCTTGATGGGCACGATGCCGGTTTCTTTGAATGCACCCCTCGCGAAGCCAAGATCGCCGGCCTCCACCGCTTTGCCGCCGCCGGGGCTGCGGTGCGTTACATGGCAATTCATGCGGATGAGGTCGAGGACATCATTGCACTGGATGTTGCGCTGCGCCGCAATGATCGTGACTGGCTGGAAAAGTTGCCGCCCGAAATCGACGATCAGCTAGTGCACAAGCTCTATTATGGCCATTTCATGTGCCACGTGATGCATCAGGATTACGTGGTCAAAAAGGGCGCAGACCCAAAGGCGCTGAAAGCGGCAATGCTCAAATTGTTTGACGAGCGCGGTGCCGAATACCCTGCCGAACACAATGTTGGCCATCTGTACAAGGCCAAGCCCGATCTGGCCATGCACTACAAATGCTGCGATCCAACCAATTCATTCAATCCCGGGATCGGAAAAATGTCCAAGTCCCGGAATTATGAGACGAATCCCATCCGGTGACCAACGTGGTCATCGCATCGGCTGCACCTGCCGCTGCTGGTCGTTTTGGTGGTTCCATTTGCGTTACTCGGGTTGGTAGCGAGGTCAGATGGAAATCCAGTCGAGTGATGAGTTCGACGCGATACCTGCACATAGCAATTCTGCCCAGCCGACAGGCCGCAGTCTCTGCCGTGCTACCCCGCGAAACTGTAGGCGGTCTTGACCGTAGTAAAGAACTCGGCGGCATAACGCCCCTGTTCGCGCGACCCAAGTGATGAGCCTTTGCGCCCGCCGAACGGGACGTGATAATCGACCCCTGCGGTTGGAAGGTTGACCATTACCATACCTGCCTGACTTTGTTGTTTGAAAGCACGGGCGTATTTCAGGCTGGATGTGCAAATGCCTGAGGACAGACCGAATTCGGTATCGTTCGCGACCGACAGCGCCTCATCAAAGTCGGCAACTTTGATGACGCTGGCGCAAGGACCAAATATCTCCTCGCGGCTCGATTGCATATCGTTGGTTGCTTTCAGGAACAACGCCGGTGCCTGAAACCAGCCTTCGGTCTCAAGAGTCACACGCTCACCGCCGATAACGTCAGCGCCTTCAGCCGCCGCAATATCTATATAGTTCAAGTTGCTGGAAAGCTGGCGCTCGGAAGCGACCGGGCCGATTTGGGTGGCGGTATCCAAAGGGTTGCCAACTTTCAGCGCGCTCATCTTGGCGGTCAGTTGCTCGACGAAGGCATCGTGGATGCCATCCTGCACCACGATCCGGCTAGAGGCCGTGCAGCGCTGTCCGGTCGAAAAGAACGCGCCATTCAACACCGCGGGAACTGCGATATCCAGATCCGCGTCGTCCATGACCACCATGGGGTTTTTGCCGCCCATTTCGAGCTGGACCTTCTTCATACCTTGTGCCGCTGTCACCGCCAGGGCATGTCCCACCGGTGCCGAGCCGGGCGGTGCCTGGTCCCGAAACGAGCTGCGCAAGCAGGAAGCGGATCGTCTCTGGTTCGCCGGCGAGGCGCTGAGCGATGACGATTGGGCCACAGTTGCCGGTGCGCATAAGTCAGGTCTTGTTGTGGCCGAGGACATCCACGATACGCTATGAGCCGAGCAATCGATATCAGAAAATCAGGTCAGAGCGGGGCAATGAAGTGTCTGGCTCTGACCTGTTTTATTTTGTCAAAAAATCGGAATTCAGATGATCAGATTTGGCAGTGGAACGCTAAACTCAAAAGAAAAAACGTAAAAACAAGCAAGTAGGCGAAGTTTAAACGAATGCTTGCGTTACGTCTGCCTTCCGAATAAATTTGATCAAAAAGGAATCCGGATGCACGCAAACTCCTACTATGCAGCAACGGCCCGCGACACGAAGGGCTTTGCCAGGTTGGCAGAAAACCTGGATGTGGATGTCGCCATCGTTGGTGGTGGTTTCAGCGGCGTTGCGACTGCCGTTGAGCTTGCTGAACGTGGCAAGAAAGTTGCGTTGCTTGAGGCAAGGAAAATCGGTTGGGGCGCGACCGGGCGGAATGGCGGGCAGATTACGGGTAGCCTGTCAGGCGACATCGCCATGGCGCGCGAGTTCCGGCGTACCGTCGGCGATGAAGCGGACGACGTCGTCTGGCAAACACGCTGGCGGGGCCATGACATCATCAGGAGTCGGATCGAGAAATACGGTATCGAATGTGACCTGAATTTCGGCCACTTGCAGACCGCGATGAAGCCCGCCCACATGGAAGAGTTGAAGACGATCCATGAAGAGGCGCAAAACCGCGGGATGGGTGGCGAACTCGAACTGGTCGACGGCAAGGACATCCCGAATTATCTTGAGACCGAGATCTACTGCGGCGGGTTGCTAAACCGGCGCAATATGCACGTCCATTCCATGGACCTGTGCGTCGGCGAGGCGCGTGCGGCTGAATCACTGGGTGCAAAAGTGTTCGAGGACTCGCAGGTGACGAGGATTGAACACGGGCATCGTCCCACGCTGTTCACCAAACAAGGCCGGGTCACGGCTGACAGGGTTCTGATTGCAGGCAACGCCTATCACTTTCTCGAGCAGAAGAAACTTGCGGGCAAGCTGTTCCCGGCGTCGCTGGCCAACATGGCCACCGCTCAATTGGGAGAGGAAGTCGCGCGCAAGATCAATCCATACAATCTTGCCGTTTACGATTGCCGCTTTGTGCTGGACTACTATCGTTGTACAGCCGATCACCGCCTGATGTTTGGCGGCGGCACCAATTATTCGGGCCGTGACAGCAAGGATATCGGAGCCGAACTGCGCCCGGCGATGGAGCGGACCTTTCCGCGCCTTAAGGGCGTCGATATCGAATTCAGCTGGGCGGGGATCGACGGGATCGTCATCAACCGTATTCCGCAGGTCGGGAAGATCAGCGAAAACGTGTTCTACGTGCAGGGATATTCGGGCCACGGCATCGCGCTGACACATATTCTGGGCGAGATCATGGCCGAGGCAATTACCGGCGATATGGAGGATTATCTGGTGTACGAAAACGTCCGCCATATGAGGCTGCCATTTACCCGGTCGCTTGGCAGTCAGGCGATCGCGGTGGGAATGATGTACTACAAACTCAAGGAAAAACTGCGCTGACCCGCAGGGGAGACCTGAACAGTGTCTGATATCAAATGCGTATCTCCGATTAACGGCGAGGTGCACGTAACCCGCCTGGCCATGTCCAAGGACGAAGCTCTGGCGCGTATCGAACGTAGCAAGGCGGCTGGAAAGACCTGGGCTGCGCGGCCTTTGGCCGAACGCCGCGATCTGGTCATGAAGGCAATCCATCAGCTTGCCACGCACCGCGAGGAAGCCGCCGAAGAGGTCGCCATGATGATGGGTCGACCAAAGGCTCAGTTCTTCGAATTCAATGGTTGTATCGAGCGCGCGACGTATATGGCGGAGATTGCCGAAGAGGCGCTCAAACCCATTGTGACCGAAGACAGCGACAAATTTGAACGCCGGATCGAAAAGGAACCGGTGGGCGTTGTTTTTATCGTCGCGCCGTGGAACTACCCGTTTCTGACCACGATCAACTCGCTGGTGCCTGCGCTTATTGCCGGCAATACGGTGATCATGAAACATGCGGCCCAAACCCTTATAGCGGGCGAGCGGATCGTGAAGGCGTTTGATGAAGTCGGGTTCCCGGCAGACGTGTTGCAAAATGTCTTTTTCGATCATGGCACCACGTCGGAACTGATTGGCGAGGGGCAT
Source organism: Ruegeria sp. HKCCD9138 (assembly GCF_057220975.1). Classification (NCBI taxonomy): domain Bacteria; kingdom Pseudomonadati; phylum Pseudomonadota; class Alphaproteobacteria; order Rhodobacterales; family Roseobacteraceae; genus Ruegeria; species Ruegeria sp. HKCCD9138. The sequence goes on from NZ_JBWVAZ010000009.1 coordinate 99,993, forward strand.
TTCGGTTTCGTCAACTTCACCGGCTCGGTCGGTGGCGGCCAGGCGATGGAGCGCGCGGCCGCAGGAACGTTTACCGGTGTCGGCACCGAACTGGGCGGCAAGGATCCGGCCTATGTGATGGAAGACGCCAACGTGGACGCCGCTGTTGCCACCCTGATGGATGGCGCGTTCTTCAACGCCGGGCAGTGCTGCTGCGGGATCGAACGGGTCTATGTCCACGAAAGCAAGTTCGATGAGTTCGTCGAAAAGGCCGTGGCCGAAGTGAACAAACTGAATCTGGGCAATCCGCTTGAAGACGGCACGACCGTTGGTCCGATGGCCAATGTCCGCTTTGCACAGGAAGTGCGTGACCAAATCAGTGAAGCTGTCGCCGATGGCGCAACCGCTCTGATCGATTCGGCAAACTTCCCGGCGGATGATGGCGGCGCCTATCTGGCACCGCAGATTTTGGTGAATGTGACCCACGACATGCGGGTGATGCGCGACGAGAGCTTCGGTCCGGTTGTCGGCATCATGAAAGTGTCGTCGGATGAAGAAGCCATTGCGTTGATGAACGACAGCGAGTTTGGCTTGACTGCCAGCCTTTGGACGCAGGATGCCGGGCGCGCCGCCGAGATCGGCGCCCAAATCGAAACGGGCACCGTTTTCATGAACCGGTGCGACTACCTGGATCCGGCCGTGTGCTGGACCGGCTGTAAGAATACGGGGCGGGGCACTACCTTGTCGGTGTTGGGCTACAACTCCCTGACCCGCCCGAAATCCTACCACTTGAAAAAAGCGCTGTGACGACAGCAACACGAGGACAAAATGAACCTTCAGAACCGAAATCTGGACGCCTATTGGATGCCGTTCACGGCAAACCGTCAATTCAAAGCAGCTCCGAAAATCCTGTCCGGCGCTAAGGGCATGCATTACACGACCGACGATGGGCGCGAGATCATCGACGGCACAGCCGGTTTGTGGTGCTGTAACGCGGGTCACGGTTATACCGAAGTTGCGGACGCCGTTCACCGCCAGTTGAGCGAGATGGATTATGCGCCGAGTTTCAATATCAGCCACGATCTTGCGTTCCAGTTCGCTGACCGCCTCAAAGCGTTGGCGCCCGATGGGTTCGATCATGTTTTCTACACAGGCTCGGGCTCGGAATCGGTGGACACGGCGCTCAAGATCGCGCTTGCCTATCACCGCGCGCGGGGTGAAGGATCGCGCACGCGTCTGATCGGGCGCGAGCGCGGATATCACGGTGTTGGCTTTGGCGGCATTTCGGTGGGCGGGATCGTCAACAACCGCCGCCATTTCGGCGGTATGCTGACCGGTGTCGACCACCTGCGGCATACGCACCTGCCGGAAAATGCCTTTGCCAAGGGGCAACCCGAACACGGTGTCGACCTGGCCGAGGATCTGGAGCGAATTGTCGCTCTGCACGGCGCGGAAACCATCGCGGCCTGCATCGTGGAACCGGTTGCCGGTTCGACCGGTGTGCTTGTGCCACCCAAGGGGTATCTGGAACGCCTGCGCGAGATTTGCACCAAACACGGGATTCTGTTGATTTTCGACGAAGTTATTACCGGTTTTGGCCGCTTGGGCGCTCCGTTCGCATCGCAGTATTTCGGGGTGACGCCAGACCTGTTCACCACCGCCAAGGGTCTGACCAACGGCGTGGTGCCCATGGGCGCGGTTTTTGCCCAGAAGCATGTGCATGATGCGTTCATGCAAGGCCCGGAAAACATGATCGAACTGTTCCACGGCTACACCTATTCCGGGCACCCGATTGCGTGTGCGGCCGGTCTGGCGGTTCTCGACATCTACGAAAAGGACGGGTTGTTGACCCGGGCCGCAGAACTGGACGCCAAGTGGCAGGACGCCGTTCATTCGCTGAAAGACGAACCAAACGTGATCGACATCCGCAACCTTGGACTAATCGGGGGAATCGAGCTTCCCTCGCGCGATGGGGCACCCGGCGCACGCGCTTACGACGTGTTCACCGAGTGTTTCGAAAAGGGGGCGTTGATCCGTGTGACCGGTGACATTATCGCCCTTTCGCCGCCGCTGATCATCTCGGACGCCCAGATAGACGAGTTGATCGAAATTGTCAGGGCTGCACTTCGCAAGATCCAATAAATCCCCAACTTGGCCCGGCGCATGGCCGGGCCGTTCTTTTTTGGAGTCTCCCATCAAATGAGCACAAAAACCATCACCCGAGTGGACCGTTCAGCACCGTTGATCGAAAGCGACATCGCGGCGGAAAAACTGATTTCCGGCAAGGCTGCGACATGCCTTTGGAACGCCTTTTCCGACACCACCGAACAATTCAATGTGGGGCAGTGGTCCAGTGAGCCTTGCAAACTGAATGTGAATTACAGCGAAAACGAGCTGTGTATTCTGGTCGAAGGAACCGCGACGATCGAAAACAAGGACGGCGAAATCTGGACCTTCTATCAAGGCGATGCCTTCGTTATTCCGGCGGGTTTCGTCGGGACCTGGGAATCCGTAACGCCGGTTGCAAGGTCTACGCGGCATTTGAAGCCGCCTGATCCCAAACGCAGCATGTAAAGTCGGAAATTTTCGGTGGCCGTCGCGCCGCCGGCTGGAGGTACGATGCGAACGGAAACCAAACCGCATATCGTGATCATCGGGGGCGGCGCAGGCGGGTTGAACCTTGCAACCCGCCTCAGCCGGTCATTGGCGCGTCGTGGCCAGGCTGAAGTGACTCTGGTGGACGAAAACCTGACGCACATGTGGAAACCATCGCTGCACGAGTTTGCCGCGGGCACCAAAGGTAACGAGGATGAAATCAGTTTCCTCGAACACTCCAACCGCAATGGGTACAATTTCCGGCTGGGGCGACTGAGCGCCCTGAATCTGGAGGCAAAAACCGTTCTTTTGGATCCGGTTCGGGACAGTGCGCAGAAACTGCTGGCACCGCAACGAACGCTGCATTTCGACTATCTGGTAATGGCTATCGGCAGCCGGTCCAATGATTTCGGCTGCAAGGGTGTGGCTGAGAATTGCATGTTTCTCGACACGCCGAAACAGGCCAAAAAGATGCAGGCCGAGCTGCTGAACCTGTGCCTGCGACTGGAGACCGGGGCGTTGGGTGATGCCGTATCCAAACTGAACATCTGTATCATCGGCGGCGGTGCGACCGGGGTCGAACTTGCGGCCGAACTCCGAGAAGCCACGGAGCAGTTTGCCCGAAATGGAATTGACAAACTGCGCGATCCATCGTCAGTCAACATCACGCTGATCGAGGCGGCGGATCGTCTGGTTGCGGCCCTGCCCGAAACAGTGTCGGAAAAGGTCGCCAGGAAACTCGGCGGCATCGACATAGACCTGCGACTGTCCTCCATGGTCGAAGAAGCAGTGGCGGATGGGGTCAGGCTGAAGGGTGGCGGTTTTGTCCCGGCCGAGCTGATGATCTGGGCGGCTGGGATCAAGGCGCCTGCAATTCTCGACGACCTGCGTGCGTTCGAGATCGGGTCGTTGGGTCGGATTCGCACCCGACCGACATTACAAACCGTGAACCACGATTCCGTTTTCGCCATAGGTGATTGTGCTGAATGCCTGTGGCCTGAGAAGGGAACCTCCTTGCCGCCGCGTGCTCAGGTGGCCGCACAGCAGGCTGAGTTCATGGAGGAGCAATTGCGCCGCCTGATTCAGGGAAAGCCATTGGAGGATTTCCAGTATGTCGATCGTGGCTCGCTGGTTGCGATCAGCAACTATTCGGCTGTGGGCTCACTGATGGGCAAGGCGCTTGGAACGATGACAATAGAAGGGTGGATGGCCCGCCGCGCCTACCGCTATCTGCATTACGCTCATGAATCGGCTGTTCAGGGAAGCTGGCGCGCCGCGCTTCGGAGCCTGTTGAGCCAGGCCATGAAAAGGGTACAGCCGCAGCTCAAGCTTCACTGAGTGGCGGTCGGATCGAACCGGACTTCGACAATCCTCTGTGTCGGTTCCTGCCATGACAGTTGCAGCTGCAATTCGCGCTCCAGCTTTCGGCGCATTGCATGCCGCACGCTGTCCGTTTCAGTGATGGCCATGACGAACGAACCTGCGCCGCCCGCGACGAATGTCGCGTAATAGGCGCCAAGTTCCCTGTCGCTGCTCAGGATCGCGAGACCATTGATGGTGATGCCCTGATCAATCGCGTATTGCCGCGGCAGCAAGGGGTGCACACCGGAATTGTTTCGGGCGTCTCCCGATATGTCGATTTTGCGAAGTAGCCCAGTATATGCGTTTTCGTTCAGCAATTCGGTTGCGCGCTGGATGGCTTCGCCAATAGCCGTGGCGCGGCCGCCACCTTTCCGCTCGATCCGTTCGACCTGGTCCGCGACATAGAGCGCATCGGCGGCAGTGCGCAGGTGAAACCAGGGCAGAACGGGGCGATTGAGATGGCCATAGCTCCACTCCATGACGGTTATCGCAAGGCCGTCTGGCATGGCAGCGATGGCCGCCTGCACATGCGGGCCGCGCAGTGCGTCGGCCACGCCCAGAAGTTGCAGGGCAAATTCCTGATCGGAAACGCTGACCGACGTGTCGATGGCAATGACCAGCTCGATGTCGACAGGCACTTGCGCCTGCGCACCGCTGACAAAAAACGACAGCAGCAGCGCGGCCACCGCCTTTGTCAGAGCGCGTATCATTCGTCCTCCGCCGAGGGTGGTCCCGGATTCGTTGCCTCCATTGTCGGGCGGGCCGAAAACCAGTCGAACCACTGTGCCAAGGGCGGGAACCGCTTCAGCATTTCAGCGCCTTCCAGCGTCATCACGAAATACCCAAGGAACGGGCCCAGATACAAATCGGCGAGCGTCACTGATTTTTGGTTCAGGATCAGGCCCTCGTTCACAATCGCCTGCAACGCCCCAAGCGCGCGCTCTGCCCCCCGCAAACCGTCGGCAATCGCGGCTTCGTCCGGTTGCTCTCCTTCCAGCGGCGAGAACAGTCGTTCTGTCACGACCTTGGCGATGATCGGCCCGACCGCGTAGTCGTCCATCAAAGACATGACTTGCGTCATTCGCGCCGCCGCCCGATTGTCTTTGGGTATCAATGAATTACCATCAAATGTCTGGTCAAGGTAGCGCGTGATCGCCTGCGCTTCGTACAGGACAAAATCATCGTGAACCAGCGTCGGAATCCGGCCGAACGGGTGCATTGCCAGATAGCTTTCGGGCAATGGCGGGTCGAACGGATCCATTTCTATAAAATCATAGGGCAGAGCGCGCTCGTGAAGTGCCAGCCGGGCGATCCACACATAGACCGAGTCTTCGGTTCCATAGAGCGCAAGTCGCCCCTTGTTCGGTACCTGAACCATTACGCAGGCGCCTTCTGTTTCAACAGATAATCCCGTACCAGATCGGCCAGAACCGAGCGATTGTCCTCGATCGCCATGTTGCGTTGGCCCTGATCCACGTCTTCGTCCCGCAGTACGCTGCCGCGGCGGTTCTCCAACAGGGCGCTTGCATAAGGCTTGCCGAACTCAGGGTGCCCTTGGACCGTGATGGCAAAGCCGGGATACCACAACGCGCCCTGTTCGCAGAAATCGGTCGAAGCAATCGTCACTGCGCCTTCGGGTTTTTCTTCGACCTGATCCTGATGATAGGCCTGAATTGCGATTTTTTCGGGCGCTTCACCCAGGTTCGAAGGCCAGTCGTCGGTTGTGGGGTACTCGTGCACGCCAAGTCCCCAACCCTTTTCGGATTTTCGCACGACGCCGCCCAGGGCTTGCGCGATGATTTGATGCCCAAAGCAGATTCCGAACATCAACCTGCCGTCATCGCGTGCGTCGCGAATGAACTGTTCGAGCGGCGGAATCCAGGCATGATCTTCGTAGGCGCCGAATTTCGATCCTGTAATCACCCACAGATCGGCGTCTTCGGGTCCGCTCGGGAATACTTCGTCCAGGACTGGAAAGGTCGAAAACTCGGCGTCGAGCCCTTTCAGCCATTGGCGCACCATGCCCGGGTAATCTCCGTAGGCAGCGGCGAGTTCCTCGGGCGGGCGACCTGTCTCAAGGATGCCCACACGGATTTTCTGGTTGCTCATCATGCTCTCCAGTCCTGAAACCCGTACCACGCGTAGACAAGCGGCAGTAGTGCGCGCCGCCAGCGCCCAAGCTCAAACTTGCGCATGGGTAGGGCCATAACATGCGGGGTATTTACCCCCTTATTCAAAATCTGGGCCGCGATCATCGCGCCGGCATAACTGCCCAACGCGACGCCGTTGCCGTGATAGCAAAGCGCCGCCCATGCCCGGTCAAGGCCGGGGATCGGTCCGGCATAGGGTGTCCGATTTCTGGCCAGACTCAAAAGGCCAGACCAGTAGTGGGCGGTTTCGACGTGTTGCCATGCCGGGAATATCCGGTCGAAATCGGCGCGCGCGCGCGCTTTGGTTTCGGCCTCGCTTTGCGCTGTGGTTCGAGACGCCGCGCGCAGGCCGAAAAGCATTCTGTTGTCCGGAAGCAGTCGAAAGTAATGTACAAGGTGGCGGCTGTCGAAACACATCTGACGGCTGGTCCATCCCTGTGCATTGAGCTCATCCTCGGTCATCGGTCGGGTGGTGATGATTCCCGATTGTACAGGCAGATACCGCCCGCGCAGCCATGACGGCAGGTTTTCTGAACTATAACCGTTTGTTGCCACCACGATGTTCTTTGCGCGAAGTTCGCCCTGCGGTGTCTTCAGCAGATGGCGACCATCGTCTGCACGCGTCATCTCGGTCACGGCGCTGTTGCCGAAGATGCGAACGCCTTCGTTTGCAGTCACGCGCGCCAATCCGGCGGCATATTTCAACGGGTTCAGGGCAAAGCCAATGGGCGTGGTCAACGCGCCAAAAAATTCCGCACTGTTCAGGCCGTTTTCGGCTAATGCCTCCTGCGGCAGAAACTCGGGCTCGGCACCATAGATCTCGCGATACTCGGCGATCTCTTCTCGCATTTCATCGGCGGAGCGTTGTGAATGCGCCAGTTGAGTTTCGCCGTGGGAATGGGTATCCGCGTCGATTCCATGTGCGTCCAGCCTGTCACGCACGAACCCCACGGCGTCGCGTTCCGCTCGCAGGTATTCAAGTGCGTTTTCTCGTCCCACATGCCGAGACAAATCACTTAGCCCCGTTTTGGAGCCGCCGATGCAGCAGAATCCGCCATTGCGGCCTGAGGCACCCCAGCCCGGTTGCTGGGCTTCCAATACTACGACGTCCTGACCGCCGCGCACCAGTTCCAGCGCCGCATTTAGCCCGGTGAAGCCTGCGCCGATGACGGCGGTGTCGCAGCTTGCCGCGCCGGCCAGTGCCGGATAGTCCGGGCATTCGAGTGTTGTTGACCAGAAACTGTCTGCGATCGGGGTCGGGCCATAGGCCATGTCTTCGAACAATCGCATGGTCAGATCCTACTGAGATAATATTTGTACTCTGCCGGAGTAATCGGATCCAGGATCGCGGAGATCTCGTCCCGTTTCACGATTGCATAAAGGCTCCGGTAGTCACCGAAGATCTCCTCGGCGATCGGCGCAGAAGCGAAACGATCCACGGCCGAGTGCCAATCGTGATCCAACGGTTTGGCCGGCTGACAGGCGGGGTCGTCCAGTGGCAGTTGTAAGGCCGGTGCGTTTTCCAGCCCGTGCATCATTCCGCCAAGTATGGCGGCCAGAGCCAGATACGGGTTGGTGTCGGCACCGCTGATCCGGTGTTCCAGCCGTGCCGCCGGGCCCTTGGTCTCGGGCAAACGTACCGAGGCCGCGCGGTTGTCCAGCCCCCAATCCGGTGTCGCGGGGGCAAAACTGTTCGGCCTGAAGCGCCGATAAGAGTTGCCATGAGGTGCGAAGATCGCCTGCAGATCGCGCATGGTGTCCAGAACGCCCGACACCGCGTTTTGAAGGGTCTGTGCAATTTCCTCCCCGTCCGCGGGGGCGAAAACGTTGTTACCGTCCTTGTCGATCACCGAGGCGTGCACATGCATGCCGCTGCCGGGGCGATCCAGATAGGGTTTGGCCATGAACGTGGCCTCGTACCCGTGGCTGGCGACAACCCCGCGGACCAGACGACGGAACATGAGCGCGGTTTCGGCCGCTGCCAGCACGTCGTCGGTGTGGTGAAAGTTGATCTCGAATTGCCCGGGGCCATATTCGGCGATCAGAGTATCGGTCGCCAAACCTTGCGCGGCACTCGCGGACAGGATGTCGTTCAGGATGACTTCGCGCCGCGCGAGAAGCTCCATGTCGTAATTCTGGGCGTCCGGACTGAAGGCGGGAGGCTGGGGGGCCTCGCTGCGCTCGCCCCGTGCCCGGACGATGTAGAATTCCAGCTCGGTCGCAACGACCGGCCGCCAGCCCTTTTCGCTGAACCTGTTCCACACTGCGCGCAGCATCTCGCGTGGGGATTGCGGACTGATAACACCCTGCATGTCGGTCATTTCGACCAGAACCTGCGCCACGTTGCCCGGTAGCCATGGGACAGGGTGCAGAGTTCCTTCGATCGGCATCAGAATACCGTCGGGGTCGCCCACTTCGATGCCAAGACCGGTGTTTTCGACCTCGTTTCCCATGATGGCGGGCGCGTAGGTGGACAGGGGCAGACGAACTGCCCCCTTTTCCAGTTTTTCGACACCATCGCCGGGCAGCCACTTGCCGCGCAGGACCGCATTGATATCGCAAAGCAGCAACTCGATCCTGTCCGGAATGCCGTGGAGCCGGCAATAGTCGTCGTATTCTCTGGCAAAACTCATGCCATTTGCTCCGCCATCTGTTCTTCTCTCTGACGTTTTTTGACGGCGCTTTTGCTTAACAGCGAAGCGCTGATTGTGCCGATAGTGACCAGTCCGATCAGAATTGTTGACAGCGCATTGATCTCGGGGCTGACGCCCAATCGGACCGAGCTGAAGATCTTGATCGGCAGGGTGGTGGACGACGGGCCTGCCACGAAGGATGCGATGACCAGATCGTCAAGCGACAAGGTCAATGCCAACAGCCAACCCGAAATCACGGCTGGCGCGATGATCGGAAGCGTTACCGACTTGAACGCATCGAACGGCGTGCAGCCCAGGTCCAGAGCGGCCTCTTCGACCGAGCGGTCAAAGCTGACCAGACGTGAGCTGACCACCACCGAAACGTAACACATCGAAAACGTCGTGTGCGCCAGAACGATGGTCAGGATGCCGCGGTCCAAACCGATCGAGATGAACAGCAACAACAAGGACAGGCCCGTGATTACTTCGGGCATCACGAGTGGCGCGTAGATCATTCCGGAAAACAGTGTGCGGCCGAAAAACCGGCCTCCGCGCACCAGAACGTAAGCAGCCATCGTTCCCAGAACCGTTGCTGCGATGGACGAGGCGAACGCAACCTTCAGAGTCACGACCGCAGCATCAAGAAACGCCTCGTTCTTGACCAGTTCGCCATACCATTTGGTCGAGAAACCGCCCCAAACCGTCACAAGCCGGGATTCGTTGAAGCTGTAGATGATCAGGATGATCATCGGCAGATAGAGAAACGCGAACCCAAGCGTGAGCGAGGTTGCGTTGAACCAGGTTAAACGCCTCATCTCTCGGCCTCCATCATCTTCTGTTCATTGCGTTGATAAAGAACGATGGGGATGATCAGGATCATCAGCAGAACGATCGCCACCGCACTTGCAACAGGCCAGTCGCGGTTCGAGAAGAACTCTTCGAACAGGACCTTGCCGATCATGAGCGTTCCGGACCCGCCCAGCAGCGACGGTATGACGAATTCACCCAACGCGGGAATGAATACGAGGAAGCATCCCGCGATGATACCGGATTTAGACAGCGGAACAGTGATCAGCCAAAATGCCGATATGCGCGAGCACCCAAGGTCTTCACCGGCCTCTAGCAGCGATCCGTCCAACTTCTCCAGCGTCGAATAAATCGGCAGGATCATGAATGGGCAATAGGTGTAGACGATACCGATATAGACGGCCCAGTTGGTGTTGAGGATTGTCAGCGGTTCACCGATGATCCCCAGCCACATGAGAAACTGATTCAGCAGACCTTCCTGGCTGAGAATTCCCATCCATGAATAGACACGGATCAGAAAGCTGGTCCAGAACGGCAGGATTACCAGCATCATCAGGGTCGGGCGCCATTCGTCTGGGGCATTTGCCATTCCGTAAGCAATGGGAAATCCGACCAACAGGCACAGGAACGTCGACAAAATCGCGATCCGAAGACTGGACAGGTAGCTTTTCCAGTACAGGTCGTCGGTCGTCAGAAAGACGTAGTTTTCCAGATCGAGCTGCGAGAAGAACTCTTTTATCGAGCTCCAGCCGCCCGCCAGATCCAATGTTGGAGTGTAGGGTGGGATCGCAAGGGCCGTGTCGGACAGCGAGATCTTGAGAACGATCCCGAACGGGATCAGGAACAGGATCAGCAGCCACATGTATGGCACGGCTATGAGAAAGAAACGCCTATAGTTCATGACTGTCTCCCGTTACCGGTCCAGCACGATGCCGGCGGTCTCGGTCCAGGACAGCCACACCTTGTCGTCCCAGGTCAGATCCCGTCGGGCGACACGGCGATTGTTGGCAGTTTGTGCCTTGACCATGACACCGTTGGGCAATTCGACCTTGTAGGTCGAGATATTACCCAGATAGGCGATGTCGTGAATCGTGCCCTGTACGACATTGGTCCGGTCGGACGGGCGCTCTTTGCTGATTGATACCTTCTCGGGGCGTATTGCAAATGTGCAGCGCGCTTCGACGTTTGGTGCATGTGGGCATTCCGCGACCAGGGGCGCCTGGCCTTCGGACCAGTACAGCTCTGTCTTGCCGTCGCCGCGGGGTTTTGTGTTGCCCTCGATCAGGTTCACATCGCCGATGAAGTCTGCCACGTAAACCGAGTTCGGATTCTCGTAAATACGGTCCGGGGTTTCGACCTGGATCAGCTCGCCATGATCCATAACCGCAATACGGCTGGCGACGGTCATCGCCTCTTCCTGGTCGTGAGTCACGATCACAAAGGTGGTGCCGGTCTTTTCCTGAATGTCCATCAGTTCGAACTGCGTGTCCTGACGCAGCTTTTTGTCCAGCGCGCCAAGCGGTTCGTCCAGCAGCAGCAGTTTGGGTGCCTTGGCCAGCGACCGGGCCAGCGCGACCCGTTGCCTTTGTCCGCCGGAAATCTGGTGCGGTTTGCGCTGCGCGAACTTGTCGAGCTGAACGAGGCTCAGCATCTCCTCGACGCGGGCGGCGACCTTGTCCTTGGCCATCTTGTCGCGTTTTAACCCGAACGCGATGTTGTCCCAGACAGACAGGTGTGGAAACAGCGCGTAGCTTTGAAACATCATGTTCACGGCGCGCTTGTTCGGAGGGACGTTGACCATGTCCTGGCCGTCGATCGTAATTACGCCTTCGGTTGGAGTTTCAAAGCCGCCGAGCATCCGCATCAGAGTCGTCTTGCCGCAGCCCGAGGGGCCCAGCAGCGCAAAAAACTCCTTGCTGTAAATGTCCAGGTCAATGTTGTTGATCGCGGTGAATGAGCCGAACTTCTTGGTCACCGATTTAAACGAAATCAGCGGCGTTTCTTCCGGATTCGTCCAGGGTGCGAAGTCAGATACACTTGCCGGTTGGTTCATGTTTAGTCCCTCCTTACGGAAGCCGCCCGGCCCGTATTCGGGCCGGGCGGTCCAATTTGAGCGTAAGCTGAGATTAAGTACCAGATTTAACCTTAGTCCACAGCCGGGTTGCAGCACGCTGCGTTTTGGGAGGCCACGGGTTGGTTGTGTACAGGTTGTTCAATGTGGCTTCGTCAGGGTAAATTGCGGTGTCGCCGATCACATCTTCGTTCAGCTCTTGGTTTTCCGTCTTAACCCCGTTGGCGAAGTAGACATAGTTAGATGCAGCGGCGATGTTCTCGGGGTTGATGATGAAGTTAATAAAAGCATGGGCCGCTTCCGGGTTCGGAGCATCGGCAGGAATTGCCATCTGATCGAACCACATCAACGAGCCTTCCTTGACTGGGTTATAGACGATTTCAACCCCGTTGTCGGCTTCGGCGGCACGGTCGCGGGCCTGCAGAATGTCACCGGACCAGCCGAAGGCGACGCAGATGTCGCCGTTGGCCAGTGCAGAAATGTATTCTGAGCTATGGAATTTTTTCACGAACGGGCGCACCGCGCTTAGTACAGGTTCGGCTTTCTGAATGGTCTCGACATCCTGGGCATCTGGGTTCTCACCAATGAATTTCAGCGCGGCGGGGATTACCTCGCCGGGAGCGTCCAGAATGTAAACCCCGCACTCGGTCAGCTTTTCCATGTATTCGGGGTTGAAAACCAACTCTAGCGAATCCACCGGTGCGTCTTCGCCAAGCACTTCCTTGACCTTGGGCAAATTGGCTCCAATACCTGTCGTGCCCCACATATAGTTCACGGAATAAGCGTTCTCTGGGTCATATCCTGCGGTGCGGTCCTGAATGACGTCCCACAAATGCTCGGAATTCGGCAGCTTCGACTTGTCCAAGGGCTGGAACACTCCGGCAGCGATTTGACGCTGCAGGAATGTCGCCGAAGGTACGACGACATCGTAGCCCGACTGGCCGGCGAGCAGCTTGGTCTCCAGAACCTCGTTGCTGTCAAAAACGTCGTAGATGAGATCAATGCCGGTTTCTTCTTCGAATTTTGCCAGCAATTCTTCGTCAATGTAGTCCGACCAGTTATAGACGCGAACTTCCTCGGACCATGCGGCTTGAGCCGTCATCAACAGGGCCGCAAGGACAGTGGTTGATTTCTTGTTGAGCATTCATTCCTCCCTCAGGTCTGATTTGCCTCACCGGCACTTTTGATCAAAAAATGATTCTTTGCAATCCCCACGCGGAAATTTGATAAACTTTTGACAATCCGTTAGGTTCCGGCTGCGTCAAATGCGACCTGAGGAAAGGAGAAAAATGAACCGGTTAGTTGGCAAGCGGCCAGAGCACGAAACTATCTATGTTCGAGTAAAAGAAAAGATTCTGTTCGGGGAATTCGTACCTGGTCAACCTCTCACCATACACGGACTGGCAGAATCAATCGGGTCCGGCGTCACTCCGGTGAGAGAGGCGATTCGACGCCTGACTGCTGAGGGTGCGTTGGTGACGCTCGAAAACCGCCGCGTGGAAGTGCCTGCGATGACCGGGCATCGTTTAAGCCAAATTGATATGGTTCGAAAAGCGATTGAGCCAGATCTTGCCGCGATGGGGGCCAGGCAGGTCAATCTTGAAGATGTTGAAGAGCTTGAGCGAATCGATGCCAAAGTGAATACGGCTATCGAAGTGGGCGATATACGTAGCTACCTCGAGGCAAACTATCAGTTCCACTTCACGTTATACTCCTTTGCAAACGCTGAAATCTTGCAACGGATCGCCGAGTCCCTTTGGTTGCAGATGGGGCCGTCCCTGCGTGTGGTTTGTGGCCGATTCGGGACCGCCAATCTGAAAGACCAGCACCGTGAAGCGACCAATGCATTGCGTGAGGGCGACGTGGAAAAAGTTCGTTCGGCATTTGAGGAGGACATTCGCCAGGGTATGGAATTTGTCCATCAGACTCTTGTGACAAAGTGAAATACTGCATCAAAAGTATTATCTTCGGAGCGGCGATTGACTATGTGACAAAATTTGATCAAAATCCGCTGAGCAAATGACACGCCCAATGTGGCGGCCCGGAGGAATTTATGGAAAAGGCGATCGGCATGAACTGGCTGGAGAACTTGTCGGAAGAGTTCGTGGCATACGCGCAGGGGCGCCGCGTGGACGAGGTCGAATGCATCGTTCCCGATTTGGCTGGAACATCGCGCGGCAAGGCAATGCCTTCAACGAAGTTCGACCCCGATGCAGAGTTGGCGCTGCCTATATCGCTGTTTTATCAGACGATTTCCGGCGAGTACGTCGATATGGAAATCGAAGGCCAATGGCTTGAGAAGGACATAGTTCTGAGGCCGGACATGAACACCGCCTGTGCCGTCCCCTGGGCTGATGATCTGTCTGTCCAGGTGATCTGCGACATGTTCAACCGCGATGGAAGCCCGTTGGCGATTGCGCCACGCACAGTTCTGCAACGCGTGGTGCGCGCCTATCGTGACAAGGGCTGGAAGCCGGTCGTTGCCCCCGAGCTGGAGTTTTACCTGACCAAACCGAACCTGGACCCTAACGAGCCGATCGAACCGCCGCTGGGACGCACCGGACGAAAAGGCGCCAGCCGTCAGGTCTATTCGATGGCTGCGGTCGATGAATATGGACCGGTCATCGACACCATCTACGACTATGCCGAGGTGCAGGGGCTGGAGATCGATACCGTCATTCAGGAAGGCGGCGCCGGTCAGATCGAGATCAACCTGATGCATGGCGACCCTGTGCATCTGGCGGACCAAGTGTTCTATTTCAAGCGCACGATCCGTGAGGCGGCGCTGAAGAACGGGGTATTTGCTACGTTCATGGCCAAGCCCATCCGTGATGAGCCCGGCAGTGCCATGCATGTTCATCAAAGCATCGTCGAGATTGAGACCGGCAAGAATATCTTTTCGAACGAGGATGGCTCGGCAGCGGATCTGTTCCGCTGGTTCATCGGTGGTTCGCAGAAATACATGATGCAGATCGTTCCGTTGCTGGCGCCCTACGTCAATTCCTACCGCCGGATCACGGTCGAGGGCCAAAGCGCGCCCGCGAACCTGGAATGGGCCGGCGACAATCGCACCACCGGGTTGCGCGTGCCCCATTCCGGCCCGGCCGCGCGCCGGCTGGAAAACAGGGTTATCGGCATGGACTGCAACCCCTACATCGCCATCGCGGCGTCGCTGGCCTGCGGATATCTGGGGATGATGAACAAGGTCGAACCGCGTGCGGAAGCCAGGGAAGAGGTCTGGGAAGCAGAAGAACCGTTGCCCGCAAGCTTGCGCGAGGCGCTCGACCAGTTCGACGAGGCAACCGAGATTCGTTCGGTTCTGGGCGAGGAGTTCTGCCGCCTTTTCGCCGACATCAAGCGCGCGGAAAACGAGGAATACCAGCGCGAAATCTCACCCTGGGAACGCCAGCACCTTCTTTTGAACGTCTGAAAGAGAGGCGATTATGACAACACTTGCAAACCACCTGCCCACAGCCGAATTGCAGGCAATGGACGCCGCCCACCACCTGCATCCCTTCACCAAGGGTGACGAGCTGAATGAAAAAGGTGCTCGGGTCATCACCAGCGCGAAAGGCGTTTGGCTGAGGGATAGTGAAGGCACTGAAATTCTTGACGGAATGGCGGGTCTTTGGTGTGTCAACATCGGGTACGGCCGGGATGAACTGGCCGAGGTCGCTGCCCGGCAGATGAAAGAGCTGCCGTATTACAACACCTTCTTCCAGACTACGCATGTGCCGGCGTTGATGCTGGCCAAAAAGCTTGCCGAACTGGCGCCCGGTGATCTGAACCACGTGTTTTTTGCCAATGGCGGCTCGGACGCCAACGACACGAACATCCGTCTTGTGCGCACTTACTGGGCCGAAAAAGGGCAACCCGAACGCGACGTTATCATCTCGCGCTGGAACGCCTATCACGGTTCGACCATCGGCGGCACTTCGCTGGGTGGAATGAAGGGCATGCACGGGCAGGGTTCGCTGCCGATTCCGGGTATCGAGTTCATTGATCAGCCGCACTGGTGGGCCGAAGGCGGCGATACGAGTCCTGAAGAATTCGGGCTGGAACGTGCGCTTCAGCTTGAGGAGAAGATCAAGGAAGTGGGCCCCGACAGGGTTGCGGCCTTCATCGGCGAGCCGATTCAGGGTGCCGGCGGCGTGATCGTTCCGCCCGCGACCTACTGGCCGGAAATTCAGCGGATCTGCAAGAAATACGACATTCTGCTGATTGCGGATGAGGTGATCTGCGGCTTTGGCCGGACCGGCAACTGGTTTGGATCGCAGACCCTGGGCATTCAGCCAGACATCATGACCGTGGCCAAGGGCCTCAGTTCGGGTTACGCGCCGATCGGTGCGTCGATCGTTTCAGATGAAGTGGCGAAGGTTCTGGACGGGACCGAGTTCAATCACGGTTACACCTACTCGGGCCATCCGGTTGCTTGTGCCGTGGCGCTGGAAAACCTGCGTATTCTCGAAGAGGACGGTATCATCGATCACGTTCAAAACGTGGCCGCGCCGTATCTCAAGGAAAAATGGGAAGCGCTGGCGGATCATCCGCTTGTGGGCGAAGCGAAGATCGTCGGCATGATGGCCTCGATCGCGCTGACACCGGACAAGGCGGCGCGCGCGACGTTTGCTTCGGATGCGGGTACCGTCGGCTACATTTGCCGCGAGCACTGCTTTGCCAACAATGTAATCATGCGCCATGTCGGAGACCGGATGATCATTTCGCCGCCGCTGACCATAACGCCGGCCGAAATCGATATCCTGATCGAACGCGCCCGAAAATCGCTTGATGAATGCCTGGAGCAGATCCGCTCTGAAGGCATGTTCGAAGCAGCCTGACAAAAGAGTAAAATATGGACCTGCTGACTGCCAACGACCGCCCGGGCGAATACCCGGACTCGTACTATGCAAATATTGCCGAAACCCTGGACCCGTTTCCAAAAGCGCAAGGTTCGCTGGAATGCGACGTGTGCGTTGTTGGGGCTGGCTTCACCGGGCTTTCAGCCGCTTATCACCTGGCGCAGCGCGGTTATGACGTGATCGTGCTGGACGCGCAGCGAGTCGGCTTTGGCGCATCGGGTCGGAATGGCGGTCAGGTCAGCATGGGCCAGCGGGTCGATCAGGAAGACCTTGAGGACATGGTCGGTGACGAGCATGCGCGCCAGTTGTGGGACATCGGCGCGCAGGCCGTCGAACTGGTGCGCACGCTCACGCAGAAGCCGGAAGTCCGGACCGAGTTTCACGACGGCGTGATTCACACTGTTCACAAGGAACGGTATCACAAGCACAATGTTCACTATGTCGAACACATGTCCAAGAAGTACGGATATGACAAGGTTCGTCTTTTGGACAAGGACGAGTGCAGGCATCTGGTCAACTCGCCGGCCTATTATGGCGGTACGTTGGATATGGGGGCCGGGCATGTAAACCCGTTCGAACTGGTGCTCGGTCTGGCGCGTCTGGCGGTAATTTCCGGTGTCCGGATTTTTGAACAGTCGAAAGTCACCGGGATCATCGAAGGCGATCCCGCTATCGTCAAGACCGGTAACGCCAGCGTCAAGGCACGTTATGTTGTACTGGGCTGTAACGGCTATTTGGGTACGATGCACAAGCATGTGGCGCAGCGGGTGATGCCTATCAACAACTTCATTGTCTCGACCGCACCGATGAGCGCGGCGGCACAGGAAGAGATCATTCGCAACAACTATGCGGTTGCGGACAGCAAATTCGTGATCAACTATTTCCGGTTCTCGGACGACCATCGCCTTCTGTTTGGCGGTACGGAAAGCTATGGCTACAAGTTTCCGGCAGATATTGCGTCGGCCGTGCGCAAGCCGATGGCGGAGATTTTCCCACAGCTCAAGGACATCGAGATCGAGCACGCCTGGGGGGGAACTCTGGGCATCACTATGAACCGAATGCCGCATTACGAGCGGATGTCAGGCAATATCCTGACGCTTTCCGGCTTTTCAGGCGCGGGGGTGGCGCTGGCCACTCTGTCGGGTCAGATTGCTGCGGAAACGATCGCCGGTCAGGCGGAACGCTTTGACATCATGGCGAAAGTTCCGACCAAGACCTTCCCGGGCGGACCAATGCTTCGAACTCCTTTGCTGATTCTGGCTATGTTGTGGTTCAGCCTGCGCGACAAACTCTGACAAGGGTGCCCGGTGCCTTCCGCGCCGGGTTTTGGTAGAAAACTAAATGGACGGTTAGTTATAAAATGTGTGCGGCAGTTACGAAACCAGATGGGCGGATCAAACGAGGCGAGGAAACACGCTCTCGTATTCTGGACGCCGCCATTGATTGCATCGCGGAATTCGGTCTTGGCGGCACAACAGTCGGGCGTGTGGCCGAGCGTTGCGGCGTGTCCCAGTCACTTGTCATCGTACATTTCAAGTCCAAGAAGAACCTGTTTGCCGCAGTCCTCAGACAGCTTTGCGAACCTTACGAGGAGGAATGGCAGGCGCTGTGCAAGGATGAGCGGGGCGACCCGCTGGAACGGCTGTTGCGGATGGCCGAAATGGAGTTGCAGCACGCTTCCGAAAACCCCCGTGCCATCGCAGTCTGGTTTGCCTTCTGGGGATTGCGCGAGGGCACTGAGATTTATGGGGAAATCATGGGGCCGGACGACCTGACCCACACGCAGACATTGCGACGATTGGTCGGCGAGGTTTGCGCGGGCAGGCCGGCCGAACAGATCGAGACAATCTACTGTGGCGTGTCGTCGATTCTGTGGGGATATCTGTCGATGGTGCACGTAGGTACGACAACCCCGCCACCTGATCGCGTGTTGTCGGCGATCTGTCAGCTTCTGAAACCTTACGCTTCGGATGGGGCGGTGCCCGTGCCCGAATCAGACGCGGGTGATGTCCGATGAAAAGACTCTACGAACCGCTGGCCTATGGCGACCGCCCGATCCGCGACCGGTATTGGGACAGCACTGTTGATACGCCCCCGCCGGACTATCCGGCCCAGACCGGCGAGACCGAATGTGAATTTGCCATCATCGGTGGCGGTTATACCGGATTGTCTGCCGCCCTGACACTGGCCGAGGCCGGGGCTGATGTAGTGCTGCTGGATGCACAGGGGCCAGGTTGGGGCGCGTCCGGGCGCAATGGCGGGCTGGTATCCGTCGGTAGTGCCAAGCTGGAAGATGACGACATCGTCAGGAAATATGGCGCAGCGGACGCGCGGGTGTTTTTCGATGCGGAACGCGCTTCGGTTGATCTTGTCGAGGAATATCTGGATCGTTTCGAACTGGATGTGGACCGCCACTCCAAAGGCTATACCTATGTGGCCCATCGCGCGGATGCGGTCGAAGGGTTGAGGGAATACGGGCAGGAATACACGAGCCGATACGGGCTGCCCTACGAATTCGTGCCCAAGGAAGAGATGGTCGATCATGGCCTGAACAGCCCCGATTTCTACGGTGCGGTACATCTGCCCATAGGTTTCGCGCTGAACCCGATGAAATTTGTGCTGGGTTTGACCCGGCAGGCCGAGGCCGCCGGGGTGCGTATGTTCGCGCATTCCGCCGTCACCCGAATTGCCCAGGACAACGGCCACGTGTTGCATACGCCCAAAGGGATCGTGCGCGCGAAAAAGCTGCTGATTGCAACAAACGGCTATTCCTCGGACGATCTGCCCCGCGCGTTTGCAGGCCGTTACCTGCCGGTGCAGTCCAACATTCTGGTCACCCGTCCGATGAGCGATGATGAAATCCAGGCGCAGGGGTGGTGGAGCAAGCAGATGGTCTGCGACTCGCGCACGTTGCTGCACTACTTCCGGCTGCTGCCGGACAAACGGATGCTGCTGGGCCTGCGCGGCTCGGTGCGTGTGACCGAGACCAACATCAAGGCAACCGAGGCCAATGCACGTGCGGATTTCGAACGGATGTTCCCGGAATGGCGGCATGTGGAAACGGCGCATTTCTGGTCGGGCCTGATCTGTATGACCCGCAATCTGGTGCCCTTCGCCGGTGCGGTTCCGGGGCTGGGCAACGCGTGGGCGGCGCTGGGATATCACGGTGGCGGTGTGACCATGGCGCCGTATGCGGGCGCCTTGATTGCCGATATGGCGCTTGGTCGAACACGCCTGCCACATCCTGATCTGATGAAGCGGTCGATGCGCCGGTTCGAGCTGGGACCATGGCGGCGCGCTTCTCTGCCGCTGGCCTTCACCTGGTACAACCTGAAAGACAACCTCTGACCTTGCCAAAGGAGCGCTATGGGCGTTCTGAACCTGCAAAACCTGCCTGATATCCCCGACAATCAACTGGAAGACTGGGGCCCCGTGCCGGAACCCATCGACAGCGAACCGTCGTTGCTGGGTGGACTGACCCTGGCGGAAAACGACGACGGATCCGAGGTTGGCGTCTGGTCCTGCACTCCCGGCAAATGGCGCCGAAAATCAAGGATGCCGAGATGTGCTATTTCACTCCAGGCTCGTGCACGTATACGGACGAACAGGGCAATGTAACCGAGATCGACGCCGGCGACATGGTCTATTTTTTGGCCATGAGCCTTGGTGTTTGGGAGATCAAGGACCACGCCTGCAAAGCCTAGATCACTTACAAAAGCAAGTAATTCCAACGCATTGGGTGGATCGCGCCCCGTTGGTTCCTTTCAGTGGAGAAGACTGATGTCCTATGCGAAAACCGACAAGTTCAATATCAACGGCGAATGGGTCGACTCGGTGTCGTATCGGTGATGCTGCCGCATGTCACAGCAGCCATGAAGTAGCGAAGGGCATTGAGGCTGGTATCCACCACGTCTCTCAATTCAGTTTTTTCGATTTTAGAATTTCAATTTTTCAGATTCTCAAAAAATAGAATTGAGCCAATAGTCGTGCCGTTTACAAAGCCCAGGGAGGTTGGGATGCAAAGCCACGCACGGGTTGTCATCGTCGGTGGCGGTGTCGGGGGATTGTCGGCGCTGTACCATTTGACGCAGGAAGGTTGGACGGATGCCGTCCTGCTGGAACGCAACGAACTGACCTCTGGCACCACCTGGCATTCGGCGGCGCAGTGTCCAAGTGTGGCGTTCAACCAGTTGCTGCTCTTGCTGCGTGACTACACGATCAAGCTCTACAAGGAACTGGCCGATGATCCCGCCTATCCGATCAACTACCACTATGCCACAGGTGGCATGCGCCTTTTGACGAACCAAACGCATCTGGACGAGGTGCACCACATCATTTCCGTGGCCAAGGGGCTGGGACTAGAGTTCGATTTGCTCGACGCAGCCGAAGCACAGCGCCGCAATCCGCTTTTGAACGTAGACGGCGTGCTTGCGGCGATGTGGGACGAAAAGGACGGCGACATCGACCCAGCACAACTGTGTCAGGCGTTGGCGGCCCGATCACGCAAGGCCGGGGCCAGCATTTACCGCAACACTCCGGTGACGGGGTTGCGGCAGCTTCCGACCGGTGAATGGTGCGTGACAACGGACAAGGGGTCTATCACCGCCGAACACATCGTGATCGCGGCTGGGTATCGGGTGAATGAGGTCGGCGCACTGATGGGCATTGAATACCCGGTCATCGCCATGGAGCACATGTACTTCGTGACCGAGGATATTCCGGACCTTGTCGACCGCCCGGACCGGGTTCCGATGGTGCGGTGCCCGCGCGATACCTTCTACATGCGTCAGGAGAAAAAAGGGCTGTTGGTCGGCATCTACGAGCACGATTGCAAGACGTTCGGCATGGATGGGATCGACCCGGACTTCGTCAACGCGCTTTGCCCGGATGATCTGGATCGGCTCTTGCCCAAAATGGAACCGATCTTTGACCGCCTGCCATGTCTAAAGGAAGTCGGCATCAAATCGGTGGTGAACGGGCCGATATCCTATGCCTCGGACGCAGGACCCCTGGTTGGCAAACAACCGGGGTTGCGAAACTGCTGGTCGATGAATGGATTGCGGGTCGGCATCGGCGAAGGGGGCGGCTATGGCAAAATGATCGCGCAGATGATGGTTCATGGCGAAACTGAATGGGACAGTTGGCAACTGGACCCGCGCCGGATCACAAGCTTTGCCAATACAGAGTACACCGCGCTGAAATCCATTGAGGATTACCAGAACGAGTTCCGATGGCATCTGCCGCATGAACATCGCCCGGCCGGACGCCCCGCAAAGACTTCTCCGCTCTATCCGGTACTGAAGGCGCAAGGGGCGGAATTTGGCGTAGTCAACGGTTGGGAACGCACGAATTTCTACAAGCCGGAAGCTGATTTCAAGGAAAGCCACGGCTATGGCTTTCAGAACTGGCACGATGTTGTGGCATCGGAAATTGAGATGCTGCGAAACGGTGTTGGGTTGGCCGAGCTTTCCGGCTTCAATCATTACCGGATCAGTGGCAATGGCGCTCTTGAATGGCTGAGCAGCCTGACATGTTCGCCCGTATCAGGCAGGACCGGAAAAGCCAGTCTTTGTTATTTTCTGACGCCGAAAGGAAACATCGCGGGTGAGGCCACCATCGTCCCGTTGCAAAACGGCGATATCTTTTATGGTTCTGCCGCCACGGCAGAATATCACGACCTGGATTGGCTCACCGAGAATCTGCCCGAAGGTTCAGACATTCGCATTGAAAGCCGAACCAACACGCATACCATGCTGGTCATTGCCGGGCCGAAGACCCGCCAGCTATTGGCGTCGGTGTCTCCGCGCAGCCGCTTCGGCCAGCAGGATTTCCCGTGGCTGACGGCGCAGAACATATTCATCGGCCACATTGAAGCGCTGGCAATCGCCATCAGCTATTCCGGCGAGCAGGCTTTCGAGCTGCATATACCCAACAATCAGCTTTACGCGGCCTACGAGATTCTGACACGTGCGGGTGCGGAATTGAACCTTTCCCACTTTGGCATGTACGCGATAGACTCGATGCGGTTGGAAAAGGGATATGGTCACTGGAAAGGCGACTTCATCACCGAGTTCAACCCGGTCGAAGCTGGTTTGGGTCGTTTTGTGGATATGAAAAAGGACTTTCCGGGAAAGACCGGGCTGGGGGCGCAAATGGATGCCGGAAACAGGAAAGAGCGGGTTCTACTTGAACTCAGCAGCGCGGACGCGCCGGCACAGCCCGGCGAAGGGGTCTTTGTTCAAGGCCGCCCCGTGGGCTCGATAACCTCTGCCGGATGGGGGCATCGCGTAGGAAAGAACCTTGCCATGGCCTATGTCGAGCCCGAACATGCCGGCAAAGACTCGGAACTGGAGGTTTTGCTAATCGGCAAACCTGCTCAGGCTGTTGTGTGCGTTCCGTGTCTTTATGACCCAGATAACAGGATTCCGAGGGGGCTGTCATGACGAGTAAGGAGGCGCGCAGAAGTCGCTCGGGCGGGCGCGCGGCACGGATCGCCTCGCGTCTGAATCCGGGCGACGAGGTGCCGAATGCGGCACCGTCCGGCTTGCCCGGCGGCCAGTACCGCCCGCTGACGGATAGCCAATGCCGACAAATCACCGATGCAGCGTTCGCTTTGTTGGCCACGGTCGGCATTGGCGACGTTCCCGGTCCGGTCAAACGGCTCGCCAAAGCGCGTGGATGCCGGATCGATGACGAGGGGCGTGTGCTCTACTCGCGGGATTTCGTCGAGGACATCATTGCGGCGACACCAAAATCGGTCACTCTGTACGGACAGGACCCGCGCCATGACTTCGAGGTAAAACAACAGGATGTTCGCTTTGGCACCGGAGGCGCGGCGGTGCAGACGCTGGATCTGAACAGCGGCAATTATCGGCCATCGACCCTGCGAGACCTGTATGATTTCGCGCGCTTGGCCGACCAGTTGGACAATATCTGCTGGTTTACGCGTTGCTGCGTCGCCACGGATGTGACCGATATCTTTGACCTGGACATCAATACGGCCTACGCCATCGCCAGCGGCACCTCAAAGCCGATCGGGAACAGCTTCAGCTTTGGAAGCCATGTGGATGCATGTGTCGAGATGTTCGACATGATCCTCGGCGAACCGGGTGCATTTGCCCGCCGGCCGTTTTGCAAGGCACATATTTCACCGATCATCTCGCCCATGCGCTATGGCGAAGATGCCGTGGACGTGGCCATCGCAGCGCTGCGCCATAATATGCCGGTGAACACCATCATCGCAGCGCAATCCGGAGCAACAGCTCCGGCTCCGCTTGCCGGTATGCTGGCCCAGTCGCTTGCGGAAACACTGGCCGCACTGGTTTTGATCGATCTGTTGAAGCCGGGGCATCCGGTGATCTTCTCGAACTGGCCCTTCGTGGTGGATTTGCGTACCGGTGCGTTTTCCGGCGGCAGTGCCGAGATGGCTGTTCTGAATGCCGCGTCGGCCCAATTGACGAATGCCCTAGGCCTTGTTTCCGGCGTGGCGGCTTCGATGACGGATTCCAAACTTCCGGACGCGCAGGCCGGGTACGAAAAGGGACTCACTGTATTGGCGGCTGGGCTGGCCGGAGGAAATCTGATCTACGAATCCGCCGGCATGTTTGGCAGCCTTCTTGGCGTGTCTTTCGAAGGTTTCGTGATCGACAACGACATATTGGGGTCTGTCCACCGCATCATTCGCGGGGTCGAGGTCAACAGCAATACCCTGGATCTGGATGCAATTGAACAAACTATCCGCGGCGCAGGACATTTCCTGGGCGGCGATCAGACACTGGCAGCGATGCAGCGCGACTATTTCTACCCGCCCCTCAGCGACCGCGACAGCCCCGACGCCTGGTCAGAGGCCGGTAAGGCGGACATGCAGGAAAGGGCACGAGAGCGGGCCAAATCGCTGCTGGGCTCGCACTATCCGTCCCATGTCAGCAGCGCGGCAGATGATCGGATTCGGGCCCGCTACAAGATTCACCTGGCGCGGCGCCACATGAATTAAACGACCGGGTCAAAATGGAGCCGCAGCGCCACGCAAATCGGTTTTTCGGAACGGCGTTTGACACAGATCAGCCTCTGCTTTCTTGGCTGATTTCCATCGTACCCACTGCCATCAACCGTTCTGGCGATGCTGTGTCTCCACGGTTTCACGCCAGTTGCCCGGTTGCACCGCATAGAAAATCCGGGCGCGTTTACCGCCATAGGTCAGCTTCGTGCCCTTTGGAATCCAGACGATGTCACCGGCGCACGCATCAATCGTTCCATCGTCCGTCGTCAGACGAAACTCTCCTTCGATAACGTAGACGATTTCGTCATAGTGGACGGTCCATGCGATCGCGCATTCGTCAAACTCAGCAAATCCTGCCGCCATTGTTGAACTCAGGTCCGAAGAAATCGCGCGACCAACCCGTCCGATACCGGGCGATCCACCACGATACGTCATTTCAATGTCAGCGCCTCGGATCAGTTTTGCGGTCAATGCTCAAAACTCCAATCGATGCGCGCGGCCGCGCTCGGCAAGCCGCCGGTTCAGGTCGTCCGCTTCCGGTGCACCGGATTCCAGCGCATAGACAAAAGCATGCGTCAGGTAAAAGCAGGCCGCGTCAACGTCCTGCGCAAGTTCCCGTTCATCGGCAGCAACCGTATACAGGTGAACCAGCGCCGCATGATCGTATTTTTCATGGGCGGCCAGCAGATTGCGGTCCAGAGCCTCATGGTCCATGACTAGCCTTTCGCAGAAATCGAAATGCGGGTTGTCACAGAAACGCCACTGGCCAGAATGCTTCTGGCCAGCCCGTCCTGACGAAATCGATTACGCAGTTCTGCCCTTTCCGATCTGGCTTGCGACCCAGTGGTGGAAGTTGTGGGTAGGGCCGTCCATCGCTGGCGAGAACCGGCCGCCGTCGAACAGCGCGCCATGGCGGCCTTTCTGCATGCCTTCGACCACGAACACGTCTTCCTCGAACACGGTTTTCCAAAGCTGGGCGTTCGAGGCGCGCAGCCCGTCATGCTCGGGCGTTTCGCGTTCGCTTTTCGCGTAGTACAGCTCGATATGTTCGATCGTGTTCTCCTGATCGACAGGTTCCAGCACGATGGCAAAGCTGTGATCGCGCTGAACACCCAACAGTACGTTGGGATACAACGCGACATATTCCGCGCCTTCATCCCATTTGTCGCTCAGGCCTTCGAAATCTGGCAGCGTTGCGCCGTCCTGATCGGTCAGTTGGCGATAGACCAATGTACCCTGACCGGAATAGTGATCGCGCTTTTCGATGTTGTAGTGATCTTCCAGGCGAGAATAGCTGTTCAGGCCGGGGTGAACCCAGGGCAGGTGATAGCTTTCGCAGTAGTTTTCGACCGCCAGCTTCCAGTTGGTTTTGACCTCCAGCTTAAAGCTCGACGTCTCGCCACCGTGAAAGATCGGCTGTTCGAATTCTTTCCACCGCGCCATCAGCGCGCCATGAACCTCCTCGAACGCCGGGGCATTGGCGTCCACATTCACAAAGATCACATCGCGCCAGACATATGAGCGGATACGGATCAGGCCCAGTTCGTCCAGCTTGACGTCTTCATGGGTGTTCTGACCGGGGCCGCCGACATGGGGCGTGGTGCGCAGTTCGCCGTTCAGCCCGTAGCACCAGCTGTGGTAGGGGCACCGGATAGCACCGCGGATTTTCTGCGGCTTGTCGACCAGGATCATCCCGCGGTGACGGCAAGTGTTCTGGAACACACCGATCGAACCGTCGCGGTCGCGGACGATCAGCAGGGGCATGCCCAGGAAATCTACGGGTTTGGCATCGCCGGTCTCGGGGACATCCTTGCCAAAGCCGATCCCGGACCAGTTTGCATACAGGACCGACTGCTTTTCTTCGGCGAAGACTGCCGGATCAACATAGTGTTCGTTCGGCAGACCGTTCGCGGTGTTGACATCGGTCAGGACGGACGAAAGCGGGCTATGCTTGTTCATCAATATCTCCTGAAATTGAATCATGCGCGTTTTGCCCCTATTGGCGGAAGGAACGGGCAGGCCTCAATATCAGAAAAGCTAATCGCCGGGTGACCTGATCTAAACCGACGCCGCGTGGGCCTCGTCAAGGATCCATTTTTTCAGGGCACGGGCACTTTCTGACAGCTCTTCGTCGGGGCGACCAACCAGATAAAACTGATTGGGAGCACTCAGCTGGTGCTGCCCGACGGGAACGAGTTTTCCCGTTTCCAGCATCGGTCGGATCAATCTTTGCCAGCCAAGCGCAAGCCCCGCGCCTTTTTGCGCAAGCTGCAACGCCACCGAATAACTGTTCACGCGGTTTTCAACCGGGATTGTGCCGCGATAGCCAAACTGCTGAAACCAATCAGCCCAAGTGGTCCAGGTTCTGTCGTCTGTTTCCAGATGGATGAGCCGCTGTTTCGCAAGATCCTCCAACTCTGCTCCGTCCAGCTTTTCCGCCAATTCCGGACTTGCAACCGGGACCAGGTAGTCGCGATAGATCGGTGTATGAGTCAGCGTGGAATCTCCGTCGCGACCATAGCGAATGAAAAAGTCGATATCGGGCCTGTCTTTGAATGGACGGTCCTGCGACAACTGATTGACGTTCACGTCGGGCATTTCACGCCAGAAGCGGATTATGGCAGGGGACAGCCAAAGCGCGGCGACGGCTGTGGTGGACCCAACGGTTACTTTTTCGCCGGATGTACGATCGCGGATCGTTTCAAGCGTTTTCGAGATGCGCGCGAACGAAGTTGCCAGCGATTCGTACAGAGCCTGCCCCTCCTCGGTCAGATTAACGCCGCGATGCTTTCGTTGAAACAACGGCGTCTCCAGGTCGCCTTCCAAGGCTTTGATCTGATGGCTGACGGCACCGGGTGTTACAGACAGTTCAATGGCCGCGTTCTTGAAACTCAGATGGCGTGCCGCGGCTTCAAATGCAGACAAAGTCGTCAGCGGCGGCAGATTGTAATGGCGTCGGGACATGGTGGGGAGGCTTCGATTATGGCTACGGTTTAGGTCGTTTCACGCAAGTATGAGTTTTTTTGACATTGAAGACCAGTAGCCTTTCCTATCAGGTGCGGCGCCAAGACCAGGAGGGTGAAAATGCCTCATACTTTCGGCGCCATCGATCGGCTTCCGCCGAATGACACGCCGTCTGGGTGGGTCGAACCCGGCGAATTGAATGTCATTGGCAATGTGCGGCAACATGATCGGCTGAACTGGTTTGACTGGACCGTTGTTGGCGCCGGCTTTACCGGCCTGGCTGCTGCGCGTCGGCTGGCCGAACTGAACCCGAGTGACCGGATCGCCCTCATTGATGCAAAGCCTGTTGGTTGGGGGGCATCCGGGCGAAACTCGGGCTTTATCATTGATTTACCTCACAAATTCGACCTGGACAGTGCGGATTCGAGCCGGCTGGCGTCAATACTCAGGTTGAACACGCAGGCAATTGAGGATCTTCGGCACCTTGTCAATCAGTTCGAAATTCAGTGTGACTGGTCGCAGGTTGGCAAGTTGCAGGTTGCGGTTCAGAAACGCGGCACAGGCAAGATGCGCGCCTTCGCCGAGGCGCTCGACACTATCGGCGAACCGTATTCTCTGCTGGACCGGAACGATGTCGCGGAAGTAACGGGCACTGACTATTATGCGGGGGCGATTCACACGCCCGGTTGTGTTTTGATGAATCCCGTGCGTCTGACGCGTGGCCTGGCGAAATCTCTGCCTGAAAACGTGACGCTCATGGACGGCTGTCCCGTCATTCGGTTCGAACGCGAAGGGCGCGGGTTCGGCCTGACATTGCGTTGCCAGGGAACACAGGTTGAAATTGCGACGGCATCCACACTTCTTTGCACCAATGCATTCACGTCCGAGTTCGGTGTTCTGAGAAACCGGATCGTCCCGGTCATTACTTTTGCGTCCATGACCCGCCCCCTCGGTGACGCAGAGTTAAAGGCCTATGGCGGTCAGCTGGATTGGGGTCTGACACCGGCGGATCCAGGTGGCACCACATTGCGCATGACCCGCGACAGGCGGTTGCTGGTAAGAAATCAATACGACTATGCCGGCCACTATGGGGTCGCCGATACCAGCCTGGATCGAATGCGCCAAAAACATCGCGAGGCCTTTGTGAAACGCTACCCCATGCTGGACAAGGTCCCGTTCGCAAGCAGCTGGGGCGGCGTGTGCGGCCTGTCGCGCAACCATGTCAGCTTTTTTGGTGAAGTTGCCGAAAACGTCTGGAATTCATCTTGCCACAATGGCGTCGGCGTCGCGCGCGGCAGCATTTCGGGTCGGCTGCTGGCCGAAGCGGCCTCGGGTCGCAAAAGCGATCTGCTGACACAGATGTATGCGGTCTCCAATACACCATCACTCAATCCACCTGATCCGCTTCTGGGGCTTGGGGTGCGGGCGCGTCTGAAGCTGGCCGCGTGGGAAAGCAAAGAGGAAATTTGATGGATATAAAGCCCGCCCGTCTGATCCAAAAAACTGCGCTCAGCCCCGATACAAGCGATTTCTGTTTCGAGATCGAAGAGGATCGCTTTACGGGTCTGGAACCAGGCGCGCATGTGGATGTGCATCTAAGTGACGAGTTGGTCCGTCAGTACTCGATCTGGGACTGGAGCCAAGACGGACGCATTCTGAACGTCGCGGTGAAACGTGAAGATGAAGGCCGCGGTGGCTCGATCGCGATGCATGCGCTTAGGGAAGGAGCGGTCGTCGAAATTGGCGGGCCGCGCAACCACTTCAGACTGGAAACCCACGACCGCCATGTCACCCTGATCGCCGGCGGGATTGGCGCGACGCCCCTGGTCGCGATGGCGCGGCAGCTGCTGAACACCGGCCAGGACTTTCGGGTGTACTACCTGGTCCGCTCCAAGGACTATGCCGCGATGGATGCTCAATTTCGCAACCTCGGCCTGAATGAATGGTATCACCTGCACTGTGACGACACGGATGGCCAATTCGACCTGAATACCGTCATGCAGTCGATGCCGATGGGCAGCGACGTTTACACCTGCGGTCCCGAACCTCTGTTGAATGCGGTCCTTGAAGCGGGCCGCACCCTGCGCGGTGGCTCGATACATTTCGAGCGGTTCGCAGCCGTATCGGACATCGAGCACGCGCCAAACGACAGTTTCGAAGTCGAGGTGCAATCCACCGGGGCCATATTCTCCGTTCCAGCCGAGTTATCCGTTCTGGACGTGCTCAGGGCCAATGGCGTTCATGTTGACATCGGCTGTTCGGAAGGGCTGTGCGGGTCCTGCATCGTCGACGTTGTCGATGGAGAAGTGGACCACCGCGACGGGATTCTTACGCCCGATGAACAAGCATCCAACAGTTTCATGTGTACCTGCGTATCGCGCGCATCTTCTGATCGATTGGTTCTGGCGTTGTAGGCCAGAAAGCAAGAAGGAAGACAAAACCACCGAATGCGGCAAAGGACTGCGTTTGGAATTTACCAAGAACGACTTACAGGGAGGAACCTAATGTCAATAAAAGATCCGTTCACAGAGCTAGAGATAGAAACGGCTGATGCCGGATTCTATGAGAACTACAGTGTCCCGATTGCGCTTATCAGTAAGGGCATCATGGTCGCGCTGGTGTTGTGGGCTTTGGTCTTCCCGGCCAATGCCAACAGCACTTTGGGCAGCTGGAATGGCAGGCTTCTGGAAAGCTTCAACAGCTTCTACATCATCATTGTCGGGCTGTTCTTTTTCTTCCTGGCGGTTGTTGCCTTGATCCCGGCAACCGGGAAGCGGATCATGGGTACACCCGGTGAAAAACCCGAGTTTTCGAACTTTTCGTGGTTTTCGATGATGTTCGGCGCCGGTCTGGGTGTCGGGCTTATGGTCTTTGCCACGGCTGAACCGCTGGGCCTATGGGGATCGAACCCCGAAGTGGTGTCCGGTTCCGTCGCAGGTAACGAGCCCGAGGCGCTGCAGTCGGCCTATCGCTATACCTATCTGCACTACGGCTTCCACGCCTGGGCTATCTACGTTGTGACGGGGCTGAGCCTGGCCTATTACGCCTACACACGGGGCATGCCTCTGACGATCCGGTCGGCACTGACGCCCTTGTTCGGCAAGCTGATGAACGGGTTCCTGGGGCACGTCGTCGACGTGCTGGGCGTGGTTGCAACGATCCTTGGTGTTTCGGTCACGATCGGTTACGGCGTCAGCCAGTTTATCGACGGAGTTTACGCGATCACCGGCATGGGTTGGGTCATGGATCTGGGCGGCGAGGTGCCGACCCCTAGCAAAGTGGGCCTGATAACCGGTCTGGTCGTAATCATGGCACTGTCGATCATTTCGGCGGTTTCGGGTGTTGGGCGCGGCGTCAAATACCTGTCGAACCTGAACCTTGTGCTGTCGATCATTCTGTTGGGAACTTTCATTGTGTTCGGCTCATTCGTCTTCGCCATGACGACCTACGGCACGGCGATGGTCGACTACATCCTGCACTTCATCTCGCTCAGCTTTAACGCTTATGGCCCGCTGTCGGTCGAAGAATTTGCAGCAGCACTGCCGGAAGCGGCCAAGCCGCTGGCAGGTGACCTTGTGGGCGGTGCAACCAACGCATGGGGTAGCTTCGACGGGTTCAAGAGCGGTCTCGAGGGCGCAGCCGCCGAACTGGGTGAAGAAACGCTGGCCGCCGCGTATGCCGCAGGTGAACAGGGTCGTCAGTTCGGCTGGCAGTCGGGCTGGACAACGTTCTACTGGGCTTGGTGGATCGCGTTCTCGCCGTTTGTTGGCCTGTTCCTGGCCCGCATTTCCAAAGGCCGCACGGTGCGCGAGTTCATCCTGGGCTGCGTGTTCGCACCGGCGCTGGTCTGCTTCGCTTGGATGACGGTTCTGGGCGGCACCGCGATTGATCTGGAACTGGCCGGCGAGGCCGGAGGTGCGATCATCGGTGCATCGAACACCAACAAGCTGTTCGTGACGCTGTCCTACATGATCGATGGTGGTCTGCTGGCGATGCTGAACGTGATGTGCGTAGTGTTGATCATGACCTTCCTCGTCACCTCGGCGGACTCGGGTATCCTCGTGATGAACACCATCATGTCCGGTGGCAGCCAGGAAACCGGTGTCAAGCACCGCATCATCTGGGGTGTCATCCTGACCGCCGTGATCGGTGCGTTGATCCTTGCAGCGGGCGAGAGCAATCCACTGGATGCACTGCGCAATGCAATGATCATCGGCGCCTTGCCCTTTACCATGGTCATGGGACTTATGGTGGTGTCTCTGACCAAGGCCCTGTACCGGGACAGCCTGCGCGACAAGCATCGGGTGACCGAGACACAAGCCGCTGAGTAAACCACTCACTAAAAAAACTCAGCAAGCGCCGCCCTTTGGGGCGGCGCTATTTCTTTCAAGGGCCGGTTGTCAGGGCTACGGGCCGGTTGGCTATCTGAATGAGGGTGAGGACACTCTCAGGCGGCCAGGGAATGGCCGCAGAGGCAACGCAAATGACTGGCAGGGACAGTTCTCCGCATTTGTCATGACGCGATGCGATGGGTCGTCCGTCCTTCCAATTGGCCAATGAGTATCTGAGGCGGTGGTGCTTGATGCTTGCCGCAGGCTTGGTGCGACTGGTCTGTGACGGAATGCAGACGCGCTACACCGGATCCCCCGACGCAACGCGAAACCAGTTTTGCGACTAACCCCTTGGTTCAGAAGGATTGTGGCATTGTGATAACAAAAAATGGCCGATCCTTGGATCGACCATTTTGATTGATTTTTTACAGTCGAAGCTTTCAGAGATCAGAGATCAGAACCTCCACTCGTAGGAGGCCCACAATGCTTGCGTCGACACGTCGGCCGCGACGGTTGATTTTGCCTCAACGCGAAGGGTGCCGCCGTGATCAAACGCTTTCTCATAACTCAACCCCACTTCGCCGAATGTGTCGGTTCCGCTGCCGCCCGAAGCCAATGTCAGCGTGTTGCCAAAGATGGCAACATCAATGACCGACGGCGTGTCTGCGTCGCGGTGAACCGCTGCCAGTGAGGCAGAGAGGCTTCCTCCCCCCACGGGCGTCGAGTAGACGCCGCCAATCCGGGTCTCGTTGAACGTGACGTCCCTTTCGCCCACTGTCGCATTGGCGCTGCTACCAGTCTCGGTGTAGCCGTCCAGGTTCTGTCTGCCGTACAGAAAACTGGCCCGGGGTGTCAGGATTGCGCCGTTCTCCATGGCGAATTCCCGCTCTGCCGCCAACAAGCCAGTGATCATGTCGCTTGAGTAGTCAGCCACCGAACTGGTGTTTCCGCTGGCGCGGGTTTCGCTGTGATCCAGATTGCCGTAGCCCAGGCCGAAACTCAGATCAGCAAACCCGAAATCCTGAGCAACAATGCCGCTGACAAACACCCCTGACGTATCGAAGGAGGCGGAACCGAAGGTTCCGTCACTCTCAAGATAACTGGCGCCAAACCCGTATCGCAGCCCCGTTCCCAGGTCGCGGGTCAGGCCTGCGCTGGCGCTCCACATATTCGACGAAAGCGCGGAAGAACTGCCGCTTGCGGTGCCATCGCTTTGGCTGCCGCTGACAAGGAAATACGGTCGAAACCCTTCGATGGCCCCACTCCCACGGGTGCTGAGCACAAGGCGATCCCGGCTGACAGTACCGCTGTCGGCGCTATCCAGCTGGCGCGCCAAATCATATGTCAGGCCTGCAATCTCGAAAGCCTGGTTTGTGTTCGGTTCCATTTCGGCAGCATCGACCGAGGCATAGATGGGTGCCGTGCCCCCTTCGTCAGTAACGAACCAGCCCTGAGTGGCTGAGGATACCGATGTGGAGAACACACCGGCAGAGGTGTCATCGTCCTGAAAGCGATAAACAGTTTTGCCACCGACATTCTTGAGATTTACGTTGTGATCGCTGACCCGAAGGGTTCCGTCGATGTCGGCACTGGTTTCGATATTGAGTGTGCCGCCACCGTCACCGAGGAAA
The DNA here is from genome assembly GCF_057220975.1 of Ruegeria sp. HKCCD9138. Taxonomy (NCBI): domain Bacteria; kingdom Pseudomonadati; phylum Pseudomonadota; class Alphaproteobacteria; order Rhodobacterales; family Roseobacteraceae; genus Ruegeria; species Ruegeria sp. HKCCD9138. The sequence continues at coordinate 133,374 of NZ_JBWVAZ010000009.1, forward strand.
ACTGCGAAACTCTTGCCGGATGACCGGACGTCAATGTCGCCGGTCACGTTAACCACACCCTGCGCCGTCTGCAGATACAGACCATATGCCTCTGCATCCGAGCTCCCGGTGGCAGATACCGAGATCGAGCCACTGTGGTTCAGAACGCCCTTGGTGCTCAGGGCGCCGCTGGTCAGACCATGGGCACGAACCATTGTGTCACCATGGGCCGCGACGGAAATCGACCCGGAGTTTTCAACGGTACCGCCGATAACGCCGAACCCCAATCCAATTGCGGCTGCAGTCGCCACATTCCCGCTGTTGACCGTCACCTGCACGGACCCGGAATTGGAAATGTGAGCCGTGTCCAAAACTCCGCCGGCAAACATCCCAGCAGCGTAGGCGGAAGATCCTTGGGTATTTTCGACCAATACCGAGATATCGCCGGTGTTGGACATGCGCCCGCCGATCCTTGAGGCTTGGATGCCCTGCGCATACGCATAAGAAACATTGTCGCCTGTCGCGGCAATCGAGATGCTGCCCGAATTCGCGTAGCTTCCGGTTTGTTCTACGGTCCGCGCAATGATACCCGTAGCACTGATGCTTGAACCATTCGCTGCCGCAGCCGTGGCAATGATATTGCCCGAGTTTTCAAATGTCCCGCTGATACCTCTGAAACTGTTGGATGTGATGCCAACCGCTCCGGCGCTTGTTGCTCCGGACGCTGCAACGGTTATGGTGCCGGTGTTGACGAAGGAACCTTGGATTTCACCCGTTTCGATACCTCGTGCATAGGCCGAGGATCTGCCCTGTGCACGGGCGGTAATGGCTCCGCTATTGCTGAACGTGCCATCGATGTTTCTGCTGCGAATACCCACGGCTGCGGCGGTGTTACCCTGCGCCATCGCGTCAATTGAACCGCTGTTGTTAAACTGACCATCAATATTCGAGGTAAAGATGCCATACGCGCTGGCGGTGGATGCGTCGGAAATGGCCTGAACCGTCAGGTTGCCGCTGTTGGTCAAAGTGCCGGACATCAAGCCGCCGATCTGTAACCCGCTGGCGTCTGCCTGCGACCCCTGCGCGTTGGCCAGAACAGATACGGTGCCGGTGTTGGTCACGGACCCACCGGCGGTGATGCCGCTTGTGCGGATCCCCTCGGCTGAAACATTCGAGCCCTGAGACACAACCGTGATGCTGCCGCTGTTCGCCAATGCGCCCCTCACGGTCGAGGACCGGATGCCGATGGCCTCTACACTGGACCCGTCGACAACATTAACCGAAATCGTGCCCGAGTTGTTCAGCGTGCCGCCGATCTCGCTCAGGTCGATACCATAGGCCGACGCGTGATTGGCGGCGTCTGCCTGAACGGAAATGTTGCCCGAATTCGAGACCGTCCCGTTCAGCCGTCCGAGGTCGATACCCGCGGCCAGGGCAGAAAAGGTTGACGCGGCTGCATTCAACGTAATCTCGCCGGTGTTGATCACGGTCCCGTCCACATTCCCGGTCTTTATCCCCATCGCATTGGCACTGTTGCCCTGGCCAGTTGCAAGGATGTCGCCGTTGTTCCTCAGGGTACCTTGCACCATGCTGGCCGAAATCCCGGTTGCGGTCCCACTGTTTGTTCCGGTCGCGGCAACCACCACAGGCCCGTCATTGGTCAACTGGCTGCGAATTTCTCCAACTTCGAAGCCAAATGCCGTGGCCGAGCCATTTCCCGCCCGCGCATCCGCGAAAATCCTCCCGCTGTTGTACAAGGCACCGGAAATGTTGCTTCCTCTAGCGCCGCGAGCCGTTGCAGAGGTGATACCTGCAGCAATAACATTTACCACCCCATTGTTCGATGCGCTGCCGGCGATATCGCCGAAGTCCAACCCATCGGCATTGGCTGCCATAACGGTCGCCAGTGCCTGAACATTCACTGCGCCGGAATTGTCGAAACGGGCACTGGCCGCCACTGTCGGTATATCAAAACCGTCGGCAGAGGCGCTGCCGCCCAACGCCCGGCCGTTTACCGCACCCGTATTGATCAGCGTTCCACTCAGGTTGGAAACTTCGATGACATCCAAGCTTGCCGAGCCCGCATTGCTCGCCGTCATCGCAACAGACAGGGCACCGCTGTTTTGCAGCCGGCCCGAAACATTCGCGATCTCGATTGCGTCACCGTTCGCGTTGTTTCTTGCATTTGCCACTACATTGATGGTGCCGGTGTTGTTCAGATCGCCCAGCAGATCGCCGATGCCGATCCCATCCGCACCGCCGTTGAGTTGCCCTGCCACTGAAACGTCAATAGGGCCGGAATTTTCGACGGTCCCGTTGATTGTGCTAATGAAAATGCCATCCGCAGTTGCCTGACTGCCGGAACCCGTGCTGGAGATATCAATGCTTATGGCGCCACTGTTGCGAACGGCCCCGTTTACCGTCCCTACTTGCAGCCCATTTGCTTCAGCCCGGCTGGAGTTACTGCCCCGCAACCGGATCGTGCCGGTGTTTGACAGCGTACCACCGACCTGATTGGCCAGGATTCCCACCGACGTTGCGAAGGTCAGGGCTGAGTTCGCGATGTCGATGACGCCGGTGTTCTGTATCGATCCCGTCGTGCTGCCCGAAATATCAATGCCGTGAATTACTGCGCTGTCACCAAGTGCTGCGCCCATTGAGATTGTGCCGGAATTCAGGACGGTGCCGGACAAACCGCCGTTGATGTCAATCGCCGCTCGCGTTCGGACGTTCGCTTCGGGGGCAGTCAGTCGTCCGGCGTTTGTCAGCGTACTGGAATAATCAGCAACGTTGATCTGCACCAGAGCTGGCCCGGGCAACCGGACTATGTCAATCGATCCGGTGGCCGTGACGGTGTGGTCTTCGTCGACGTTACTGACCAGAGGTGTGGTTCGCGGCCCATTCACAACCTCACCAAATCCAGATCCCGCTGATACTGCCAGAACCGAGGCGGAACACAGAAACACAGAAGGGGCGATACTTGCTACTCTACCCTTCCACTTGGTCAAACGCCCCCCGCGCCCGAAAGCACGAACTCTTTGCTCGATCTGCATGTAACTCTGCCCCATCTGGCTAAATTTCCGGTCCCCGGGTTCGAAGGTTGTTTCCCCGGCGTCACCCGCTCAATGCGCAATGTGTTTGCACACTCAAGATCGGCGTTAAATGCGCGATGGGGGCGGAAATGTGGCCAAAACGGCGGTATAAAACTTTAGTTTATGCAATATGAACCGAGGTTTATCCTACTATGAGACTTCACGCGGCAATTGATGGTAGGGGCACTCTTTCCAGATGACGCGCCCCTTCCAAAACGGTTGACATCAAGCCACCGATCCACCGTCAGTCAGGTCCTCCAAAAGGGCGCTGAGAAGTTGGGTTTTGCCTGCGTATCCGGATTTTCTGTAGATTGAATTTGTTTGCGCCTTGATGGTGCCTTCCTTGGCGTCACGAATTTCCGCCATTTCAGCGATCGAGCATCCTTTGATTAGCAGGCGGGTGATTTCACGCTCGGCCTCCGAGAACGACCATTTCTCGAAATATGCGCTCAACAGATCTTCAAAGGCGCTGGAGGCTCTGGCCACCTTATCCTCAAGTGTCTCCTGATAGCGCTGCATTTTGAGAACTTCGATGCCAAGTACCATGATTGCACCGAACAGGGAGAGCATGATCAGAACTTCCCAGACATGAATATCATCCCATTCGTCAATCCATGCCACGCCCATGGCTTCGCCTATGTCTTCGAACAACATGATGCAGGCGCAAAAGAGCGAGGCGAAGAAAGAAAAGGTCAGGCGTTTCTTGGAGGGCATTGAAGATTCCACATTTGCTGTTTTTGGGTCGCAGGTTCCTATGTCAGGTCCATCCGAGACCTCAAGCAAGAAACGCCGGAGTGTCGAAGCCAATGTGTCCAATGGACCCCGAGGTACTGATCGGACCCAGAGTATCAATTAATGCTGCTTCTCAGCGTTTGCTTCAGGATCATGTGCAACATCAGTGTCAGTGATGTCCCGGCACCTGACGAGTTTGACCCAAGGTCAACGTCCCCATACGATTTCACACGTCGTTTTGAGAAAACGAATAGATACGATGACCATGGACTTCATCCGCATCGGCCACAGGCCTGAAGACGATCTCGCCACGCGGCGACTGAAGTCTGTTCTGGCCATTATCATTTTCATTACAATGGCAATGTCTTTGTCGTTCTTCCTGTTCGAACCGAACCGGTCAGTACTCCTGCGGGCCTTTGACGTTGCGGCCCTGGTCACCGAGGTAACCGCACTTGTGATTTTGCATGTCAGTCGTGACGTTAAGACGCTTTTCTACTTTTTCTGCCCATTGCTTATGGTCATCCAGTTCGGGTTCACTTTGTTAAATGGAAACCGCGAAGGCGACATTCTTCCGTTTATCGTTATTCCTGCGGCTGCTGTCGTTGTCCTTGGACCGGAACGCTCGAAGATCTGGTTTGCAGTTTCACTTGGTGTCATGCTTTTCCTGCCATTCATCGAGCTTGCACTTCCCGAGGTTTCATCGGTCGCGCATCAGACCGTAACAAACCCATCGGGTTCGCTTTTCGATTCTGCTTACCGTCGACCGGTCGAGGTGGGTGAAGGTCTTGCAATGGCCATCGGCGTTTTCTTCATCTATTTTCTCACTTATTCCGGCTACAAACAGCTCCAGAATGCCAATGCGCTGATCCTCGTACAGAAAGAACAGATTGAACATGAGCACGCGCGCGCCGAGCGGCTGCTGGAAAACATCCTGCCACGATCCGTTGCAGAGCGGCTAAAGCAGGAACCGGACCAGATTATTGCGGATGACCTGCTTCAAGTCACTGTCCTATTTGCGGATATCGTTGGCTTCACGCCGCGCGCTTCAAAGATGTCCGCAACGCAGACAGTCACCTTTCTCAATGCGGTCTTCTCCAGGTTCGACAAGCTGGCGGATGAGTTCGGGTTGGAAAAGATCAAGACAGTTGGCGACGCTTATATGGTTGCCGGCGGGTTGCCCGAACCCAGCAATAGTCACGCTTCAGACGTGGCGGAAATGGCGCTAAGGATGCTTGAAACATTGGACGAGTTCGGCAAGGAAATTGGCGATGATGTAACCGTCCGGATCGGTATTCACACAGGCCCTGCGGTCGCCGGCGTTATTGGGACACGCAAGTTCTTCTACGACGTTTGGGGGGACACCGTGAATCTTGCTTCCCGGTTAGAGGCGCACGGATTGCCCGGGCGGATACAGGTCAGTGACGCAACACGTCGCGCACTTGCAGGTAAATTTACATTTGAACTGAGGGGGCAGGTCGAGATCAAGGGAATTGGAACTACAAACGTATATTTCCTGACCGGGAAAGCGGGTTAGTGCAGTGGGTCTGCAACCTGATTCAGCGGCCGATTAAGAAAAATTGGATCCTTCGCTCGAACCTTGCATCGCTTTGGCATGCGAAAGTTGCACTTTTGCCGAACGTAACTGAAAGTGGCTGTAACGCTCGTTAATCCAGTTCTGACAAGAGTAGTGACATCCGCTTCAATCCCAATTCCAGATTGGCGGCAGTGCCACCTCCAACACCCAGCCGAATATGGTTGGGCATATCGTATGATGACCCTGGTAGAAGAAAGGTGCGGTACGGATCGGCCAACAGGCGTTTTGCAAATGTATCCCCGTCAATCCCCTCCAATCTGGCCAGTCCGATCAAACCGGCCTGAGGTTTTACCCAGCTCAAACGTGGTTGACCGGAAACATACTTGTCCAGCTTTTTCAGCGTCTTGCGCCCGGCAACACGAGCGGATTGAAGTGTTGCGTCGTAACGTTCTGGCCGCAGGGCGATTTCCGCTAGCACCTCGCCAAGAATGTTCATGATCTCACTCGAGTTTTCACGCAGGATAATTGCGTCCCAAACCAAACTCTGGTCACGGCAAACCATCCACCCGGTGCGCAACCCCTGCATTCCAAGTGCCTTGGACACACTTCCGGTGGTTATGCCGCGATCATACATACCGGCAATCGACGGTGCCCGCTGACCTTGCCATTCCAGGCCGGCATAGACCTCATCGACCAAAAGCCAAGCACCGACGCGGTCTGCAATCTGCACCAGACGGTCCAATTCCTGCCGTGTCATTAGTCGGCCGGTGGGATTGTTCGGGTTGGTCAGAAAAATCATCCGCGTGTGATCGGTTACCGCCGCTTCCACCGCGTCCAGCGGTAATATCCAGCCGGACGTTTCGTCCCGGTCTACCAGTTTCAATCTGGCTCCGACTGCATCGGCCAGAACCCCGGCCTGTGGCCACCCCGGTCGATCCGTCACGACTTCGTCGCCGGGTTGCACCAGTTGCATGAAGGCAAGGTAATTCGCCTCGGCCGTCCCCGCCGTGATCAAAACGTCGTCCGGGTGGCACTGATCAGTCAAACCAGCGTGGTCCAACACATGTTCGCGCAAGGCAGGCAGACCCCGAAAGCTTTTCTGGTTCCAGTCCAGGGGTAAATCGGGATCAAGCGCATCCAGAAAATCGCCCAATCGAGGTGGCTCGGAGAGCGAGAACCCAATGAAAGCTTCCGGCTCGGCTTCGGTCGTGTCGAGCAGATACTGAAACAACGTGTGTATCTTGACTTTCATGCTCAGCCCCAAAATTCTTGTCGGATACAGGAGGAAAGTGTGTGCAAGCCGAAGGATTTGTCAAAGGGCGGCCCGTGAATCTGGCTGTGTTGGATTACGGGCTGTTCAAAGTTCACTCAAATGGTCGTGTTATCGGGATCAGCGGGTTTGCGATCCGGACAGACGCCGACGAGACGATCCTTGTCGACTCTGGTTTCCCTGAAAAATACGCAACCAATACGGATACTGCATCTCAGGAGGACCGGTTGTTTGAATTTGGAGAAGTTCTTGTATGTACGTCGGATAATCTTCCAAAAGCACAGCTTGCAAAGCTTGGGTTGGCTCCCGAAGCGGTAACTCTGTACATCTGCACTCATACACATATCGACCATATTGGCGGCCTGCATGCCTTTCCCAAAACGCCAATACTGATTTCGGCCAAAGAACGCGCGTTGCCCCGACCATTGTATTGGGGCGGAATGCAACCGCTGGACTGGCCGGATCGCAATTATCTTGAAGTTGAAGGCGATGTAACGGTTGGGCCAGGGCTGACAGTCTTGGAGGCGCCGGGGCACGCACCGGGTCAGATAGCGTTGTTGGTCGAGCTGCCGTCGGGCCCGGTCCTGCTGACCAGCGACGCCATTTCCCGACCGGCAGAGATCGAGGAAAAGTTTGCAGGATCCTGGGACGAAACTATGGCGATCGCCAGCGCAAACCGATTGATGAATCTGGCCGCTGAGAAGGACGCATTCATAATTTACGGCCATTGCCCGGAACAATGGCCGAACCTTCGGAAAGCCCCAGACGTGTACAAATGACCTTTTTGAGTGGCAGGCGCTTCATCAAGGCGCTAACGCACGTCACGCCCCTGATTGAGAATGATGACGTTCCCGCTGCAGATGTCACCCGCCGGCGAAATCAGAAAGCCGACCCAATCTGCAACCTGTTCGGGCTGCATTGCCTGTCCGTGCGGCATCGCGCTGATCGCGTTTTGCAATACGTCCTCCGTCAGAACTCCGAACAATGGTGTCTCGGTCATGGCGGGCGCAATTGAGTTCACGCAGATTTTTTCTCGGGCATAGCGGCGCGCGAGGTCCTTAGTCAACGTATCCATCGCCGCCTTCGATGCCCGGTAGTGCGGTGGATCAAACACGTCGAAATTGTAAGCGCCGTTTGAAGAGATATTGACGATCTTCTTTACCCCTTCTTGCCCCAGCATCAACGGTATGGCCTGCTGACAGCAATGAAAGGCCGAAGAAAAATTGATTGACATCTGTTTGTCGAATTCATCGCTCGGGATGTCCGGAAAATCCGACATGAAGCACGTGCCCGCATTGTTCACCAGTGCGTTCAGGCGGCCGTGCCCGGCTTTGATACCTTGAAACGCCGCCGCCACGCGATCGGGTTGCGTCAGGTCAACGCATACTGGTGAGAAACCCGCATCCAATTCTTCGGACACCTTTTTCAGGCCGTCAGCGCTGATATCGAAACCAAACACATGCATGCCATTGGCAACGAGTTTGGTGCAGATGGCGCGTCCCATTCCGCCCGCGGCGCCGGTAACGACCGCTACTTTCAATGATATCCCTCTTTCATTCGCAACTAGATCACCTGTTTGGCTCTGCGCGTCCGGTAACTATTATCCGAACTTCGTTCTGGGGCAACTGCGGGCAAATATCTTGCACTGAATGTTAGGTGTTCTTCCTTCGAATTAGCGCGATGAATTGGCAACCGGTCACCAAAACAGGTCATAGCGTGAAAATGTCCTGTGGACCGGAAAACCCTTTGAATTCAACTTCCCGGATCCTTTGGACGTTCGCAGCATTGTTCAGACAAGCCATCGTCCGTTCATCAAAAAGAATGCTCTGATCCGCTTCGCGGGTATGGGCCTCCAGCCGAGCAGCCAGGTTCACAGTGTTGCCGATGCATGTGTAGGTCGCCCGTTCGTCCGTTCCGGCATAGCCTGCAACAACATCGCCGGTGGCGATGCCAATACCCAGCCGAAGCTCGGGCGTGCCCTCAACTGCCCGATCCGCATTTAGCACATTGATCATGCTCAACATCTCTTGAGCAGCGGAAACCGCGCTTTGCGCTGAATTTTCCAGCGACTGTGGCGCACCGAATAGTGCCATCAATCCGTCACCGATCATCAGGCTGACAATTCCGCCGTTGCTGGAAACGGCTTCGAACATCAGGGCATAGTAGGTGTTCAGGAGTTCGATCGCCGCCTCAGGTGGCAGGTCTTCGGACAATGCGGTGAAATCGCAGATGTCGCAGAACAGCACGGACGCTGACACCCGCCGACCACCGATCGCAAAACCGGATTTCTGCAAATCCTGTGCAACCTCATTGGTCGCAAATCTTTCCAACAGACGCTTTTGCTCATCCCGGAGGCGCTTTTTTTCAAGGCTTGACGACAAGCGCGCGCCCAGGAGTACCTTGTTTACCGGTTTGGCCAGATAATCTTCGGCACCCAGTTCGATACAGCGCACTACGTTGTCCAGACCCTCAACAGACGAGGTGACAATAACCGGCACATCGCGAAGATCGGAGGTGCCCTTGATCGCCTCCAGCACTTCGAACCCATCCATTTCGGGCATTTCGATATCCAGCAACACCAGATCAAAGTCGTCCTCAGCCAGCTTTTGCATCGCAATGCGTCCGTTTTCCGCGACGTCGGCGCGATGACCCAACAACTCGACATTGCGGGCCAGCAGAAGCCGGTTGACCTTGTTGTCGTCAACGATCAGCAAATGTCCCTGTTGATCAGCCATCCACAATGTCCCGCAAAGCTGTGGATGTACGTGCATATTCCGCATCCAACTCGGTGAAACGCGGATGCGAATTGCTAATGTCCAATAATTCCATTTCGCGGGACAGTTTGGCCAGCCCGGCCGCGCCAAAGATGTTGGCGTTGGACTTGATTGAATGCGCCGCGCGCCGGAACGCATCAGCATCCATTGCCACCGCCGCTTTTTTGAGATCCGCAATCATGCCGGGCGCTTCATCAAGGAACGTGTTTACCAGATCGGCCGTAAATTCAGGGCCTGTCGTTTCCTGCAACTCGGCGAATATCTGGTGATCGATTGCACTGTCGCTCATGATGCCTCCCCGCCGCGCTGCTTGACCCTTGTCAAAGCTGCGACCAATTCCTCAACTCGGATAGGTTTCGCGATGTAATCGTCCATGCCGGCACCAAGGCACATTTCGCGGTCTCCCTGCATGGCGTTGGCAGTCATCGCCACGATCTGCGGTCGGTCGCCATCGGGATGATTGCTGTTGATCTGCCGAGATGCTTCCAGACCGTCCATTTCAGGCATCTGAACGTCCATCAGCACGACATCGTAGGTCTGTCGGGCCACACTTTCCAGCGCTTCGATTCCGTTGCTGGCCAGATCGGCACGATATCCCATTTGTCCCAACAAACGTATTGCCAGCTTCTGGTTCACCAGATTGTCCTCGGCCAGCAAAATCCGCAATGGATGCCGCTTGGCCAGTTCGGGATCGGTTTGCGACTTGCCCGTATCTTTTGCGTTCACGTCGGGTTTGGGATTTGGCGCGAGAAGCGAAACCAAAGTGTCAAACAGGTTCGATTGACGCAACGGCTTGGCGAGGTAGGCGTCAAACAATCCCCTTTCGGCTTCGACATCGCGCAAACCGAGGCTACTGAACAGGACCAGCGGGATGTTTGGATGGGTTTCCCTGATAGTCCGAGCCAGCATTACCCCATCCATTTCGGGCATGTGCATGTCAATAATGGCAAGGTCGAACGCTGCATCTGACTTCAAAACGTCCAGAACCTCATGCGCAGAGGCAACCGCCCTTGTCCGCGTACCCCATTTTTCGGTCTGCAATGACAGGATCTTCCGGTTGGTTTCATTGTCATCCACCATAAGAAGGCGTTTGCCAGCTAACTCGGATTGCTCACCCACAAGGTTGCGAGCCACTGTTTTGGGCAAATCGGCGGCCCTTGTCCGGATCGAAAAGTGGAATGTCGAACCTTTTCCTTCGCCATCGCTCGTCGCCCACATCGTGCCACCCATCAATTCGGCCAGCCGTTTCGAAATCGCCAGCCCCAACCCGGTGCCACCGTATTTCCGTGTAGTTGAGGAGTCGGCCTGACTGAATGACTGAAATAGGCGGCTCATGCCTTCATCCGTCAGACCAATGCCAGTGTCGCGCACTTCAAATCGCAGGTTGGTTGCACCGTCGGACGCTGACCCGACCGAAACCGTCAAAACGACCTCTCCTCTGTCGGTGAACTTGACCGCGTTTGACAAGAGATTCAGAAGGATCTGCCGCAACCGGGTCAGATCGGCGCTGATTGCGGGTGGAACGTCGTCATCCAAGATATAGGCCACATCCAGCTGTTTTTCCGCCGCGCGCCCGCCAATCAATTCCAGCGCGGATTCAATGCATTCACGCAGATCGAAGGGATGCTCCTCGATAGCCATCTGACCCGCTTCGATTTTGGAAAAGTCGAGGATCTCGTTGATGATCGCCAATAATGCGTCGCCGCTGTCTCGAATTGTCCGGGCATAGTCTGCCTGTTCAGAGTTCAAATCGGTATCCATCAACAGGCCACTCATTCCGATCACGGCATTCATCGGGGTGCGGATTTCGTGGCTCATCGTAGCCAGGAACGCGCTTTTGGCTTCATTGGCCTTTTCCGCAGCGGCGCGCGCGTCCTGTGCTTCCTGAAACAGACGGACGTTTTCGATGGCAATAACCGCTTGATCTGCAAAGGATTCTGCCACGGCAATTTCGTCCTCTGTGAAGGCGCGCTGAACCTTGCGAACAAATGCCAACCCGCCAATGCATTCTTCGCCGCGAAGCAACGGTAGCATCAACGAGGATTTGAAGCCTTGCGCGTCGCGGATGTCGCGATCCTGTTGGGGCATTTCGGCTGTGGACCAGTCCGGGATATGAAGCCGGGACTTGCTGACAAGACAGCGTGACGGCAGATTGCTCGTTGGATCGATAGGATAAGGAGTTTGGGTTATGACAGCCTGCACACCGTCCGGCGTTGCAACCGCTTCCTGCCAGAATTGTTCGCCGTCGCTTTCCATGACAACCGCCAGGTCACAGGAAATAAGAGAGGTGGCAAGACGAACGATTTCATCGAAGACGGGTTTGGTATCTGTCGGTGACTCGCTGATTACCCGCAAAACATCAGCGCTTGCCGTCTGTCTTGCCAGTGCCGCCTTTGTCTCGTTGAACAAGCGCGTGTTCAGGATCGCAATCACCGCCTGATCCGCAAAACTTTCGGCTAATTCGATCTGCTCTGCGGTAAAGGCGCGCCGGGCTGCGGATCGGGCAAAGATAAGAACGCCCACGCAGGTATCTTCCCGCAGCAGCGGCAGGTAGAGGCACTCTGTCAAACCAAATTTCCTGACGGTCTCAACTTCGTGCATAGGCAGTTCTTCTTTAGAAAAATCCGCGATATGGACCAGCTTGCCGGTCCGAAAGACCTGGCTCGGATAGTTCAGCTCGGGCTCGATCCGCACCGGCTCGGCATTCAGACTATCCATTGGACCATCAATGGTCATGCCCGCGGCGGGCGAAAAATACTCGCCGTCCCGGATCAGAACTGCCGCACCGTCGCAATCAAGCAGTTGCAGCCCGGCACTGGCAATCGCCTCGAACACCGGTTTTGCATCCTCCTGCGCGCCGCTGATCACACGCAAAATGTCGGCGCTTGCTGTCTGACGCACAAGCGAAGTCTGCAATTCCGAGAACAGGCGTGCATTGTTCAGCGCTATCACGGCCTGGGACGCAAAAGTCTCCAGCAGCGAGATTTGCCTTGGCGAAAACGCAGACACCTTTTCGTCCGCCAACGCAATGACGCCAATAGCTTCGTCATCCTTGATGAGCGGAACAGCAAGAGAAGAGCGGAAACCGCCGCGGCGCGAAGCCTCTTTCCAGGTATAGGATTCGTCAGTTTCCGTATCTTCAATGTAAACGGTTTGCTTTAGCAGTGCGGCGCGCCCTGTGCTGCTGCCGCTGACCGGTCGCACCGGATTGTCGGCCATGAACGTGCGAAACTCGCTGTCCACGCCGACAAATTCAACAACGCGGTAGGCGCCGATATCGCGATCCAACAGCGCAATGTAGCCATATTGCGGGGCACACAATCGCTCTGCGACTTCCAGTATCGCTCGCAATACCGGTTGCACCTCGTTTGGCGATTGCGAGATGACGCTCAGCACTTCGGACGTGGCCGTCTGATACTCCAACGCTTGTGTCACCTCAGCCGTACGGTCCTGCAACTCGGTAAACAGGCGCGCGTTGCTGAGCGCGATCACCGCCTGCGCAGCAAAGGTTTCGAACAGGGCAATCTGCTTCGCGGTGAACGCGTTTTTCTTGACGTGGGCAAGCGTGATCACCCCAATGGTTTTTCCGGCCTTGTTCAAAGGCACACCCAGACCCGAAAGGAAACCGCCCTTTCGGGCCTGTTCATGCCAGCCGTAATCGGTGTCCGCTTCAATGTCGGGAATATACGTCGTCTTGCCAGTCAACCCGACGCGCCCGGTTACCGTTTCGCGACCCGGAGAGAAAACCTGTTGCGCCAGGATCTCTTCGAACATGTCGTTAACGTTGTGTGTGGCTACAACGTCATAAATCCCGGTCTGCTCGTTGAGCAGTGCAACATAGGCGACCTCGGGTCTGCAAATCCGGACCGAAACCTTCAGAATTTCCTCCAGAACCGGTTGTACTTCGTTCGGTGAACGGGAAATCACACTCAGCACATCCGACGTCGCAGTCTGGTACTCCAGAGCTTCTGTCAGTTCTGCCGTGCGCGTCTGCACTTCCTCGAATAGGCGAGTATTGTTGATCGCAATCACGGCTTGGGATGCAAAAGTTTCCAGCAGCGCGATTTGAGTGTCAGAAAAGGCCGAAGGCCGCTCGTGGCCGAGTGTTATGACGCCCACAACAGCATTTTTGTCCAGCAAAGGCACCCCAAGCGCCGAGCGGAAATTCCCTTGTTTTGCAGCGTCTTTCCATTCAAATTCCGCGTCCAGCTCGGTGTCTTTGATGTAGACCGTTTTCTTCAGAAGTGCCGTTCGCCCGGTGCAACTTCCAGCATCGATTTCAAAAGCTACTTCCGAAAGGAATTTGCGGAACTCGGTCGTCATCCCGTGTGTTGCCGCGACACGGAACGTGTTGTCTTCAGCATTCAAAAGCGTGGCGTAAGCGGTCTGCGGCAGGCAGATGCGCGAAGCGACCCCCAGGATCGTTTCCAGTACCGGCTTTAACTCGTTGGGCGAGCGGGAGATAACTCCAAGCACTTCGGATGTCGCTGTCTGGTGTTGCAATGCTTCCTGCGTGTCAGCAAACAGTCGTGCGTTTTCAATCGCGATGCCGGCTTGGTCCGCAAATGTTTCCAGAAGTTCGAAGTCGGCCTGCTGGGGGCCGCTCCCCGTCGGCCAGCCCAGAACCAGAACACCCCATATTTCCTCTTCACGGTGAACGGGAACCGCCACCATTTCCTTATAGTCGAACTGCTGTGCCGTCTTGTAATCCGAATATTCCGGAGATTGAGCATTCAGCAGATGGACGGTGCGGCGGTCGCGAATTGCCGGAAAGGTGATCGAATTCTCTGTGGGAACAGCGGGGAAACTGGCGAGATAGGCCTCCATGAACGACTGGGTGAAACCATGGCTCGCGCAATAGTGGATCATCTCATTCGCGTGACGCCACAGGATACAAAACCGAGCATCGCAAAGCTCGGTTGCGCTGGTGACGATGGTGTCGAAAACGGGTTGAGCGTCGTTTAGTGAGCGGCCAATGACTTTGAGAATTTCGGATGTGGCGGCAAAACGCGCCTTTTCATTTGCCAGTCTCCGCCTCAGAGCCTTGGCTTCATTTGCAGGATTGGTCTGCGGTCCAAAATTCGTTTCGTCATAATCCATCAAGAACTTATACCCGTTGACGGCGGCAAAGAGCCAAATGATCACACGACCGATGGTTGGTTTTGAACGATAGTGAATTTTCTGACTCAAGCCCAGTTTTTGTTATTGCTCAGAACCCAAGATGCGCGGCGCGAGACGCCAGTGATCGCTTTGGTAGCAACCAGTGACCTACACGCCCTCAGGTCTTCGGGGATTTCATTGCGAGCCTTCCATGCTTGGCGGCACCACGAGGCGGGTAGGGTCATGATATTGCACGTTCCCGGGCTGCTCGGATTGCCGGAAAACGCAGCGATATTTTCCGCAAAGTCCTAACTGTGCCTTCCAGTCTCGTCTGAAATCTTCCGCGTTTGGGGATTTGCACCAACTTCAGCAAGCATTTTCTGCACCTCGATCTTCCAACCTTCTCTTATCTTCAAGGCCAGACGCGAAGTTGGTCGATGTTCAGGTTTCAGGATCGCGTACTCATACCTGAGCGGGTCATCAAAAGGGAGGAAAACGACGCGGTCATTTGAGAGGTTGAGCTCCCGCTCGGTTGCAACCGTCAATGGATCGACAATCGTGCAACACTGGCCTGAACTGACAAAAGGAATAAGCGGCAGAAAATACTGACACGTCACGGTCGGATTGTACCGGGCAGATATCGCCTGAAATTCCTGTTTTATCTTTCCCTGAAAAGGATGGGTTGTATGCAATCCACCCATCGGAACGCCGTCCAAATCGGAGATGTTGATGCTGTTTTTGGCTGCCAGAGGGTTGCCCCGATCCATAGCGCAAAAACAATCGCCGCTGATGATTTCAGCCGAAAATTGACGGTGCTTGCCGACGGAAAACTCAAAGTCCGCAAATCCGAAATCGATATTCTGAGTACCCGCAAGCTCCATGATTTGCGGCGAACTGCGTGTCGACAGCGTGATGCGGATCTCGGGGTTTTCACCAACCGACTGGCTGATGAAGCGAGGAAACAAAAAGGCCGAGGGGCCGGGCATGGTGGCAATATTCAAGCTGCCCGAATGACCTTTGATCAATCCGTCCATCGTATTGGAAATCGTTGAAAGCCGGTCCAGAATGTCCGTCGTTTCGGCCAGCAAATAATGAGCTTCCGGAACTGGAACGAGGCGCCGCCCCTTGCGTTCGAACAAGGCCAGTCCAAGACTTTTTTCAAGGTTCTTCAACGCCAGGCTGATCGCCGGTTGTGTGCGGTTCAGTTTCTTCGCTGTCTGAGAGATGGAGCCTGTTTCCATCACTTCGCGAAACACTGTGAGCTGCGTGAGGTTCATCCCTAAACACATAAGCTAAACTTTAGTTTTGTGAAATATAACAAATTTGTATTTATGAGAATTACTTTTAGGCTTTCAGGATCGAAGTTCGGGTGAACCGAATCCAAGGATCCAAAACTGGGAGATGACAATGAAACTCATGAAATGCCTGACAGGTCTCGCATTGGCAGGAGCGCTTGCTGCGCCCGCATTGGCGCAGGACCCGACATTCTTCCGCATCGGCACCGGGGGCGCGGGCGGGACCTACTTCCCGATCGGCGGCACCATTGCAAACGGTATCTCGGCCCCTCCGGGTTCGCGCCCCTGTGAGGAGGGCGGCCAGTGTGGTGTGCCCGGTCTGATCGCCATTGCGCAATCAACGACCGCATCGGTCTTCAACAATGCCGCAGTTCAGAACGGAGAGCTTGAGGCCGGTCTGGCCGCCGCCGACGTCACACGCTCGATGTATCTGGGTGAGGGTAAATTCGAAGGCAAGCCTCATCCGAAACTGCGCATCGTGGCCAACCTTTTTCCCGAAGACCTCCATCTGGTTTTACCCGCTGGTGAGACCATCAACGACCTGAGCGATCTGGAAGGGAAGCGCGTCGGCATTGCACAGGCCGGTTCAGGAACGCAGGTTGCCGTGTTGCAGATGCTTGAGGCGTGGGGCGTCAACCGCGACAACATGGACGAAGCCGAACTGAACAACAGTCAGAGCGCCGAGCGTCTGGCCGACGGTCAGTTGGACGCCTATTTCTATGCAGCAGGCTGGCCGGTTGCCGCGATGGTGCAGCTATCCTCGACGAAGGGTATGAATCTGCATTCCTTCTCGGACGAGGATCTGGCGAAGATCAACGAGATCATCCCGGCCTACATCCCCTCGGCCATTCCGGGTGGCGTTTATGAAGGGATCGACGCCGAGACCAAGACACCGGCGGTCAGCGCAATGCTGGTTGTGTCGTCGGATCTGTCGGAGGATCTGGTTTATCAGCTGACCAAAGCCCTGTGGAACGACAACACCCGCAAGCTGCTGGATAACGGCCATGCCAAAGGCAAGCAGATCACGCCGGATACCGCGTTGGATGGTGTCGAAGCCTTGGGTGTTCCGCTGCATCCGGGTGCCGAGAAGTTCTACAAGGAAGCCGGGCTTCTCTAATAGCCGAAATTCGGCGCAATCAATCGTCCGGTGCCCCTGAGCGGGGCACCGCACCTTCAAAGCACGCGCATTCAGGGGGGCCATCATGTCCGGGATACAGAAACTTGATGACCACGAGCTAACAGCCGAGGAACTGGCTGCCATCGAAGAACAGTTCGACGAAGGCGCTGCCGTCCGGCAGGTTACGCCGGCGACGGGCAAGGTTCTGCGCGTTGTCGCCCTGATCTTTGCGTTTTACGAATTCTTCACCGCCGGGTTTGGCCTGCCAGCCGATCACTGGCACATGGGCATCTATCTGGCCCTGCTGTTCATTCTGGTCTACGCGACTATCCCGATTATCGGGGCCAAAAGCCTCTATGCGCTCAAGGTCAGCCGGTTTCGCATCGGCAACATCCCTCTTTACGATCTGGTCTTCATGGCCCTTGGGATCATTGCGGCGCTGTATGTGGGTGTCGCTTGGCGCGGCATTCCGTTTCTGGGGATCGAGGAACAGACGTTCCGTATGGGCAACCCCAACACGTACGACGTGATTTTGGGCGTGATCATCATCCTGCTGGTGCTGGACATCGCGCGCCGCACTTTGGGTTGGGTGCTGCCGCTGATCATCTGCGTCTTTATCTCATACGCCCTGCTCGGGCCGTACTTCCCTGGCCTGCTGCAACACCCCGGCGTGAACTTCAAAACTTTCGTGTCGTCGATGTATTTCCCGCAAGAGGGCATCTACGGCGTTACCCTTTGGGTCGTTTCGACCATCGTCTTTCACTTTGTCCTGTTCGGTGTGATCGCTCAGCGCACCGGGTTGGGACAGCTTTTCATCGACAACGCAACGATTTTGGCGGGCCGTTATACTGGTGGTCCGGCAAAAGTGTCGGTGGTATCCTCGGCCTTTTTCGGCACGATCTCGGGCTCTTCGGTGGCCAACACCGTTTCGACCGGCGCGCTGACAATTCCCAACATGAAGCGCCTGGGATACCCCGGCCATTTTGCAGGCGGCGTCGAGGCCGCGTCCTCGGCCGGTGGCCAGATCACGCCACCGATCATGGGAGCCGCAGCCTTTATCATGGCCGAGTTTCTTGAGGTGCCTTACACCACAATCGTCATCGCCGCGATCTTCCCGGCGATCCTGCACTATGTTGGCGTCTTCGCTGTGGTGCACCTGATGGCGCGCAAACTGAACTTGCAGGGTCTGGCGAAAGAACAACTGCCGCAGCTTAAGGCTGTCTGGGCAGAAGGCTGGGCCAATATCGTCCCCCTGATCGGCCTTCTGGTGGTTCTGTTCACCGGCTACACGCCCTTCATGTCGGCTTTTTGTGGCATCTCCCTTGCGGTTATCGCCGGTATGTCGCGACTGAGGCAACCTCCGACATTGATCTACGCGGCCGCATTTCTGGCCTTTGTGCTGTGGAAGTTCTCTGATGGCGGGTTCGATCTGAACATGACTTTGATCCTTTGTGGGCTGTCGGTGATCGCCACACTGAACCCGCAGAAACGGATCGAAGTACCCGAGATGCTGCAGGCCGTTGAACTGGGCGTGAAATACTCGCTGGCGGTCGGCGCGGCGGCTGCAGCCGTGGGCATCGTGGTTGGCGTGATCAACACGACTGGTATCGGTTTCCGTATCGGGTTCATGGTGACTCAGGGCGCAGGCAATCTGGCGTCGGACCTGTACAACATGATCTCATTCGGCAGCTTCCAACTGTTTGCGATGGAAGACCTCCAACTGTTCATCTCGCTGGTCTTCATCGCCATCGTCTGCATCCTGATGGGCGCAGGCATCCCGACCACGGCGCTTTACATCATGCTGGTATCCGTCGCGCAGCCCGCGCTGGCGCAGTTGGGCGTTCCGCCGATCGCGAGCCACCTGTTCGTGCTCTACTACGGTGTGGTGTCCGAGATCACACCTCCGGTATGCACGTCAGCCTATGCGGCGGCGGCCATTGCCAACTCAAACCCGTTCCGAACCGGTTTATCCGCATTTACTCTGGGGTTGGGGAAAGTCATCGCGCCCATGGCTTTTGTCTATGCCCCCGTTTTGCTGTTCGTATCCTCGACCGGGTTTGATCTTTGGGAGTTCACATATACCGCAACCAGTTGCATCGCCGGTGTCATCGCCTTGTCGGCCGCGGTGGTCGGCTATTGGCTGCAACCGTTGAACATGGTGTCGCGGATACTGATGGCGATTGCTGGCATCATCTTCGTCGCGCCAACGCTGACCGCTGATCTGATCGCACTCGCGGTGGCGTCGCCCGTTATTGTTGCACAACTGATCGCCCGCACGCGCAGCCACTCTCCGGCCTGAAAGATGACAGAACAAGTAACCATCATCGGCGCTGGGATCGTCGGCATCTGCTGCGCCTTGTCGCTGCAGGAACGCGGTATCCCGGTTCGGCTTGTCGACAGGGGCGAGCCGGGTCAGGAAACCTCGTTCGGGAACGCGGGTGTAGTGTCGCCCTGGTCGATTATCCCGCAATCCGTGCCGGGCATCTGGAAGAAGCTTCCCCAAATGTTGCTGGACCCGAAAAGCGCTTTGTCCGTTCGGTTCTCATTCTGGCCAAAGATGGTGCCGTGGGGCCTGCGGTTTCTCGGAAACTCCGGCGAAAAAACCGTTCGCGACGTCGCGGACGCCATGGAATTACTGTGCCGCCCGTCGATCGAGCTGTACCGCCGGCATCTTCTGGGAACAGGCCATGAGGACCTGATCACGGACAGTTTTTACGTTCACGCATTTCGCCACCCGGAACAGGCCAACCTGAATGGTCTGGATTATCGGATCCGCACGGAAAAAGGCGGACAGCTGGAGCGTATTGACGGTGATGAGTTGCACCGCCTCGAACCGGCATTGTCGCGCGACTTCAAAGCGGCAGTTCTTATCAAAGGGCAAGCGCGGGTTATTTCGCCGGGCCGCGTCGGAGCGGTTCTGGCGGACAAAGCCCGCGGTCAGGGAGCCGAGATCGCGCGGACCGAGATAACGGGTCTGGCGCGGGCAGAGGACGGGGGCTGGAACCTGGCAACGCCAGATGGAACTTTGCACACCAAGCATGTTGTGCTCGCCGCTGGTGTCTGGTCCGCTGACCTTCTGAAATCGCTTGGATTAGCCGTTCCGTTGGTGGCCGAGCGCGGATACCATGTTGAATTTCCCAACCCGTCCATATTTTTGAACAACTCGGTGATGGATGTGGATGCAAAGGTGGTGGCAAGTTCGATGCAGGACGGTCTGCGGGTTGCCGGGACAGCCGAATTTGCGAGCATCGACGCCCCTGTCGACCCACGCAAACAGGCGGTTCTGACAGATCAGGCCAAGGCAATGGTGCCAGACCTCGATACCAGCCAAACGCAATTCTGGATGGGACGACGCCCGTCTTTTCCGGACAGCCTTCCCGCTATCGGACAGCTTAATGGAAATTCGGGGCTCTACACGGCCTTCGGGCATTCTCATTACGGGCTCATGATGGCGCCGAAAACGGGAGAGCTTGTTGCGGATTTGGTATCCGGGCGCCGCCATAACATTGATCTTGCTCCGTTTTCCCTGACCCGGTTCTGAGCGACACAAACCAACACGCACAATCTCATCAGAAGGACGTACCCATAATGCCGGTTTACAGAGGTGGACAGAACATATGTGGGGTTTCGATTGGTGTTCTGTGCCTGGAAAGCTATTTCCCGAAACCTCCCGGGCACATCAAAAACCCATCGAGCCTGTCGTTTCCGGTTCTCTACGAGATGATCGATGGCGTAACCGTACCGACTTTGCTGAACAACCCGACACCTGATTTGCTGGCGCCCTTCATCAAAGGTGCACAACGGCTTGAGGCAGAAGGCGTGCGAGCCATCACGGGCAGTTGCGGTTTTCTGGCTTTGTTTCAGAAGGAACTGGCCGCCGCCGTTTCCGTGCCTGTATTCGCCTCGAGCCTGATTCAGGTGCCCTTGGCTTATCACATGACTGGTGCCAGCGCGCCTGTAGGGGTTTTGACCGCTGACGCATCGGCCCTGACCGCTCGGCATTTCGAAGGCGTTGGTGCGGCGGGTATTCCGGTGGCCGTGAAAGGACTGGAAGAAACCAGTGAGTTTGCTGAGGTGATCTTGCGGAACACACGGACAAGTATGAATACGGACCTCATCGAGGCTGAAGTTCTGCAAGCCGCCCACAGCTTGAAAGACGAAACACCCGGCATTCGTTCATTGGTACTGGAATGCACCGATCTGCCGCCCTACGCCGCCCGAATTCAGGAAGAGCTGAAACTGCCGGTATTTGACCTCACGACTCTGGCCCAAATGGCTCATAACGTTGCGGCGCGTGCACCATATTCAGGGATAATGCCCTGGGGGTGAATTCAAGGTGAAGCCACAAGGGTGTCAGGCCGTTTCGCAGCCATATTGATCCTGCGTTTTTCAAACACGACGGCGGTGACTTTCACCGTTTGAACCACCGGTTGCGTTCCGTCTTTCATCTGAAACACTACCAGAGTCTGGCGACAAAAAATTTTCATCTTCAACAGGATCGCTGCCTGTTGAAGTTGCAACAGGCGTGACAAATGCACCGCGCTTGTGTTTAGTATTCATTTTTTTGTTTGAACTAAGCCCTGCGGAATTCAGCGATAGGTGACAGAGCGATGGTCAAAGAAGTCAAAGCGAAATCCCAAGGCAACAAGCTGAACCTCGAAAAAGCCGATCTTTCGTCAGTCCTGAGTGAACTGCATACGTCGAGCGATGGCCTGACTTCCACCGAAGTAAACGCACGCCTTCAAAAGTTTGGTCGCAACGAATTAGCCGAAGAGAAAGTGAGCAATCTTCAGCGGCTGTTCAAATATCTCTGGGGTCCGATCCCCTGGATGATCGAAATAGCGGCTGTTCTGTCTGCTTTGATCGGGCACTGGTCCGATTTCTGCATTATCCTTGTCCTGCTGGTCTACAATGCCGTGTCAGGCTTCTGGCAAGAACGCAAAGCAGCAGACGCGCTGGCCGCGCTCAAGGCCGGGATGGCGCCCAAAGCCGACGCAAAGCGCGATGGCACGTTCTCTCAGATTGACGCAGCAGATATCGTTCCGGGCGACATCGTGCGGGTTAAGCTGGGCGATGTTGTCCCGGCGGACGTACGTTTCACAGATGGGGAATATATCAGTATCGATCAGGCCGCGCTGACCGGGGAATCTCTGCCGGTCGCCAAGAAAGTCGGGGACGTCGGCTACTCTGGCAGTATCGCCAAAAAAGGCGAAATGACCGCGGTTGTCATAGAAACGGGCAACAACACCTTCTTTGGGCGCACGGCCAGCCTGGTCGCCGGGGCCGGATCTGGGGCGTCGCATTCTCAAAAGGCCGTCACCCATATTGGTGATTTTCTCATCATTCTTTCGCTTATTCTTGCGTTCATTCTGGTTGGCGCGGAACTCTACCGCGACATTGTAGTCGAACACTCTTGGCACTGGACTGCTGCCGCTGACATCCTGAGAACAGTGCTGGCCCTCCTCATCGCCTCGATCCCCGTGGCCATGCCCACGGTGATGACCGTCACCAACGCGTTGGGCGCGATGAACCTGTCCAAGAAAAAGGCAATCGTGTCGCGGTTGGAGGCGATCGAGGAACTGGCAGGTGTTGATGTACTGTGTTCGGACAAGACTGGAACGTTGACCAAAAACCAGCTGAGCCTGGGCGATCCCGTCCTGTTTGCTGCCAAGGACGCAGACGAACTGATACTGGCGGGTTCCCTCGCGTCCCACTTTGACGGAGATGATCCGATCGACGCCGCCGTGATTGCCGGACTGGCAAACCGCGATGAATTGTCGGGTTACAAGCAATCAAACTTCGTACCGTTTGATCCGGTGTCCAAACGGACCGAGGCACAGGTCACGGACGCGCAGGGAAAGGCGGCCTCGTACACGAAAGGAGCGCCGCAGGTCATATTGGATCTGAGCGATATTGACGCGGCTTCAAAGGCCAAGGCGCAGAAATCCGTTGATGATCTTGCCTCGAAGGGGATGCGTGCGCTTGGGATTGCGCGGTCGGACGATCAAGGGAAAACGTGGCGGTTCCTGGGAATATTGTCGCTATACGATCCGCCGCGCGATGACTCCAAGGAAACCATTCAAAGGGCCATGGCGCATGGTCTGCAGGTCAAAATGGTGACCGGAGACGACGTGGCCATTGGAAACGAGATTGCCGGGCAGTTGGGAATGGGGTCGCATCTTCAGGCGGCGTCGGATCTGTTCAAGGATGGCATGGATCTGAGCCATCTGCCCGAGCCGGTGACTGCCTGCGTAGAGAAGGCCGATGGGTTCGCCCGCGTTTTCCCGGAGCACAAATACGCCATTGTCAAAGCGCTTCAGGATCGCGGTCATGTTGTTGCGATGACAGGCGACGGCGTAAACGATGCCCCGGCTCTGAAGCAGGCAGATTGCGGCGTTGCCGTCAGCGGTGCCACCGATGCAGCCCGAGCTGCCGCCGCACTGATCCTGACGGCCCCTGGCTTGTCCACGATCATCGACGCCATTGAGGAAGCCCGGCAAATATTCGAACGGATCGTAAACTACATTGTGTACCGCGTCGCAATGACACTCGACATCATGTTTGTGGTGGTGCTGGCGACGGTCCTGCTTGGGTTTTCGCCCTTGACCCCGATCATGATCATCATGCTTGCGCTGCTCGACGATGTGCCGATCATGACGATCGCGTATGACAACACAAACCTGCCCAAAGCACCGGTTCGTTGGGATATGCGGCGCATATTATTCGGCGCAAGCCTGATGGGAGTCCTGTCGGTGGTACAGACCTTCGGGCTGCTCTTGATCGGCATGGAATGGATCAACAACCAAAGCCTGCAGGCATGGATTTCGCTGACGCAAGAGCAGCTTCAGACCGTGCTGTTTCTGCAGTTGGCGGCAGGTGGACATCTTCTGCTGCTGGTCATTCGGTCACGTGGAGCGTTCTTTGCGCACCCCTGGCCAGCGCGCCCGTTGTTCATCGCGGTTGTAGGCACTCAGATTCTTGCAGTCTTGCTGTGTGGCTTCGGGGTATTCGTCGAACAAATCCCGTGGACGATCATACTGATGGTCTGGATCTATATGCTCGTCTGGATGGTCATATTGGATCAGGTGAAACTTGCCATGTATCGCAGGTTGCAGCGGCAGAACCGTCACCTTCATTCAAGGACAGCCTGAGACACAGCGCAATTTGCAACGGAAAGGAGTTGGAATGCACTATTTCAATAAGTTCCGCGTCAAACCCGGAAGCTCGGTGGAGCTCGACAGCATCGATCCGAATTTCAAGGACAAACACGAAAGCCATGAACACGCGCTTCCTGAGATACAGGCTTATTCGCAAAAGCTGAGCGAACTCCAGTATTTGATGTACGCGGAAAAGAAACGGTCCCTGCTGATTTGCCTTCAAGGCAGGGATGCCGCAGGCAAGGATGGAACGATCAACCATGTGTTGGCGGCCATGAACCCGCAGGGTTGCAAGGTAAGTGGGTTCAAAGTGCCCACGCCCGAAGAGGCTGGTCACGATTTTCTCTGGCGCTATCACAAGGAAACCCCCGAAAAGGGGCAGGTCTCGATCTTCAATCGATCCCATTACGAGGACGTTCTTGTCGTTCGGGTGCACGACCTGGTCCCGAAGGAGGTTTGGGAAAAACGATACGATCATATTAATGCGTTCGAGGCGTTGCTGCGCGACAGCGAAACACACGTTTTGAAGTTCTATTTGCATATCAGTCCCGAAGAAGAACTGAGCCGCTTCAAAGAAAGGATCGACGATCCGGCGCGTCACTGGAAAATCAGCGAAGGCGATTACGCGGAACGGCCATTTTGGGATGACTACACCAAAGCCTTCGAGGCCGCGTTGAGCAAATGCAGCACAGAACATGCGCCATGGTTCGTTATTCCGGCAAACCACAAGTGGTTTCGGAATCTGGCAGTCTCCCGGATCGTCGCCGAGTACATGGAGTCACTCGATATGCAGTTTCCGCCACCGACAGTCGACATTGAAGACATACGCAAAAAGTATCATGAGGCTGCTAAGTCTTAGTCGAATACGACTCCAGAAATTACTTGAGACCACCCGTGGCCTTTTAATGGAAGTATGATTCCAATTCCCCTCCTGAAAAAACGGCGCGCGAAATATTAGTGCGCGGATAGCGTTTGCGCGCGTCATTTAGCATCGCACCACAGGTGCAAATTGTAATTTCATGACAATTGGGTGACGATGGTCTAGGTGTTTAAGAAAAACAGTTCAAACTCCAGGTGATGTTTGTGGAACAAGTGGCCTTCAGTTTCGAGATGGGTGTGGTTTGCGCCCTTTTGGCCTTTACCGTCTTTCTGTTTGTTTCCGAAATTGTCAGAATTGATCTCTCGGCAATACTTGTGCTGGTTATTATCGGTCTCCTCAGCTATGCGCCCGGGTTGGATAACCTTGCGAATGTTCCGCACCTGTTCGACGGATTTGCATCAAACGCCGTAATCTCGATTATCGCGGTCATGATCGTCGGTGCCGGTTTGGACAAAACGGGCATCATGAACAAGGTCGCCGCCGTTATTCTGAAATACGGTGGCACATCCGAGAACCGTGTATTGCCCATCGTGTCCGGTACCGTTGGCGTGATATCATCGTTCATGCAGAATGTGGGGGCAGCCGCGCTGTTCCTGCCGGTCGTCAGCCGCATTTCTTCAAGGTCAGGAATTCCGCTGTCACGCCTGCTGATGCCAATGGGATTCTGCGCCATCTTGGGCGGTACGATGACGATGGTTGGGTCCTCGCCACTGATCCTGCTGAACGATCTGATCCTGACGGCCAACGAAGGCCTGCCCGAAGGGCAGAAAATGCCGCCGTTCGGGCTCTTTTCC
Organism: Ruegeria sp. HKCCD9138; assembly: GCF_057220975.1. Classification (NCBI taxonomy): domain Bacteria; kingdom Pseudomonadati; phylum Pseudomonadota; class Alphaproteobacteria; order Rhodobacterales; family Roseobacteraceae; genus Ruegeria; species Ruegeria sp. HKCCD9138. Next base: position 159,098 of record NZ_JBWVAZ010000009.1, read on the forward strand.
GTCACACCTATTGGTGCCGTCCTGATCCTGACCGGGATCGTGTATTTCTTGCTGCTGGGCCGCTGGGTGCTGCCGGGCGACGCAGGTTCTGAAAACACTGGAACGGGACAGGGCACACAGGAATATCTGCAACGAGTCTACGGTCTGAAAGCCGATGTTTTTGAGGTGATCGTGCCTGCTGACAGTCCACTGGTTGGGCAGGTGCTGGCGGATATCAACCACGAAAACCACCTCTATATAATCTCTACTTTCTATCGCGGGAAAACCTCGATGGTTCAGGTCCTGACAGCCGAAATCGCCGCGCCTTGTAGGCTTGCGATCATCGGTCGCCGCTGGGTCGTCGAGGAGTTTGCCGAGAAATTCGGACTGACTGTCCTTCCGGAACTGGACATTTTCGTCGAAGAATTTGCGGCGACAAACGCGGGCATAGCCGAAGTTGTCGTCACGCCCGACAGTAAGTTGATTGGGAAATGCCCACGCGAGCTTTTGTTTCGCAAGACATATGGCATGTCGTTGCTGGCTATTCACCGGGGCGAAGAAACGCTTAGCCACGTAGAAACTGAAACGCACGAATCCACCCAGATCGGGCTGGAGAAGTTTCACGCAGGCGACATGCTTGTTGCGCATACCAGATGGGACAACCTGATGCGGATCAAGCGGGATCCCGATTTTGTTGTCGTGACCACAGATTTCCCACAAGACGAACTGCGCCCTCAGAAAGTTGGTTGGGCTCTGCTGTTCTTTGCGATTTCGCTGTCGCTGATATTGTTCACCGATGTGCGGTTGTCGTTGTGCCTGTTGACCGGAGCGGCCGGAATGATGCTAACCCGTGTGCTCAGCGTGGACGAGGCGTACCGTGCCGTCGGATGGAATACCGTTTTTCTGCTTGCGTGCCTGATACCGCTGGGGCAGGCCGTGCAGAACACGGGCACTGCAGCCTGGATCGCGCAGCAGATTCTGGTCATCCTGAACGGCTGGCCAATTTGGGCACTTCAGGCCGGCGTCGCAATTCTGGCCACAGTCTTTTCGCTTGTAATGTCAAACGTCGGTGCGACTGTTTTACTTGTACCCCTGGCCGTATCGATCGCGGTGGCGGCTGGCGGCAACCCGGCCGTATTTGCGCTGACAGTGGCGATATCGACCTCGAACAGCTTCATTATTCCCACTCATCAGGTCAACGCTCTCATAATGGGTCCTGCGGGTTATAAAGTTATGGATTTTGTGCGTTCAGGTGGAGTTATGACCGTGCTGTTCCTGGTCGTGTCGTTGTTGATGCTCAACCTGATATACTGAGTTTTCCGAACGCTGATTGTTCGTGAAGTTGCCGAAGCGACAGGAAAGCTACTCCACACCTTCAATCAGGGCGATGTCTGCATGGCATGCATTGGCTCTTTTTTCTCTCGCGCTGCGGTATTCGTCAGATGCGTAACAGGCGCGCGCCAGCTCTATACTGTCAAACTCAATGATAACCCGTCGCTGCCATTTCTGTCCTTCAAGAGTTTCAGCATCGCCGCGGGCCAGAAACCGGGCGCCAAACTTGCGAAAGGCTTCGGGGGCGAGAGCTTGATAATCCAGGTAAGCCTCAGGGTCGGTAATGGTAACGTTGGCAATCCAATAGCCTTTGGGTGTGTCAGTCATTTTCGTTCTTTTCTTCTGCAGCGAGCAGTCGGTCGGCGATGGCCGTCGTGTCATCCAGATGTCTTTCAACTGCGACCCGCGCGGCATCCGGGTTGCCGGAGATTATGGCCTCGCAAATCAGCTCCATATGCGCGATGCCGGGGCGGTCCCGGTCCGCTGTCGACAGGGTCATCATGCGCAGCCGACTGATCCGGCCGTTCAGACGCTGAACGATATCCCAAGCGATGTAGTGACCCGCCCCGTCAAAGATCTCGGAGTAGAAATCGGCTGTGGCGCGAAACAACGCGCCCGGGGTCCGGTCAGCAAAGCCCTGCTTCAGACGTTTCAGTGCTTCCTTGAGGGATCGCGCGCGTTCAGGTGTGATCTTGCGGGCGCAGTTTTCGGCCGCCGCTGTCTCGAGCATGCGGCGGATATCATAGATTTGGCGCGCGTCTTCGCGGCTCATAGTGGCCACGATGGGCCCGCGACCGGGTAGAATTTCCACTAGCCCCTCGGCTTCGAGATAGCGGATGGTTTCGCGGATCACCGTTCTGCTGACGCCCAGCTGGTCGCAAAGCGGGCGTTCGACAAGTCTTTGACCGGGCTCGAACAATCCTTCGATGATCGCCTCGCGCATGCGTTCCTGAACCATGTCGCGCAGGGTGGCAGGCGGGTGATCTATCTTCGTTAGTTTCGGTGTGCTCATGGCCGCGACGCTATCGGTTTGGCCTTTTTTGCACAAGGTATGATTGACAGGTGGTATGATGGTATACCATCTTACAGCGCAACGAATCGCAAGGAATAACGACATGCCCGCCGAAATCCGCAAAACACTGCTGCACGTTGAAAACACCCTGATCGAAGGAGGGAAGGTCGCCGAGCAGCCATTGAAGATGATTGCAGCGATTGCGGTGATCCGGAACCCGTGGGCTGGCCGCGGTTTTGTTGACGACCTGAAGCCCGAGATTCATGATTGCGCGCCGGGCCTTGGCAGCCTGCTGACCGACATGGTGCTCGACGCTGCCGGTGGCGGGGACAAGGTCGAAGGGTACGGCAAGGCTGCGATCGTCGGTGTCAACGGTGAGGTCGAGCATGGTTCGGCCCTGATCCACACCCTGCGCTTTGGCAACTTTTATCGCGAGGCGGTTGGCGCAAAGTCGTATCTCGCGTTCACCAACACGCGCGGCCCGGCAAATGCTGCGATGCAAATCCCGCTGATGGACAAGAATGACGGTGGTCGGCGCAGCCATTACCTGACCATCCAGTTGCAGGTGGCAGACGCGCCCGCGCCGGATGAGATCATGATCGCGCTTGGCGCCTCGATCGGTGGCCGTCCGCATCACCGCATCGGTGACCGCTATCAAGATCTCAAGGAACTGGGCCATGACGTCGACAACCCTGCAGCTGTCTGAGCCCTTCGGCACAGTCGCCTATCGCGAGGCCGGGCTTTCCCATGCTGGGAAAGCGGCCCCCGTCGTGCTGATCCACGGCGTGGGCATGCAATCGGCGGCTTGGGGCCCCCAGATTGAGTTCCTCGCGGGATCGCACTACGTGATCGCGCTGGATATGCCCGGACACGGCGGCAGCGAACAGATCCCAGCAGGTTCTGATCTGCCGGTGTTTCTTGATTGGTTGTTGGCGGTTCTGGATGAGCTGAAGCTGCAGCGCGTCAACCTAGCAGGCCATTCGATGGGCGCGTTGATTGCGGGTGGATTTGCAGTACGCAACCCCGGTCTGGTTGAGCGGGTCGCGCTGCTGAACGGAGTATTTTGCAGGGACGCGGCCTCAAGCAAATCCGTGATCGAGCGGGCCAAGCTGATCGGCACCGGAACTTTCGATGTAGAAACTCCGCTGCGGCGGTGGTTTGGTGACACGCCCGTCGAACAGGCCGCGCGTGACGATGTTGCGGCGTGGCTTTCAGCCGTTAATATCGAAGGCTACGCCACCGCCTACAACGCTTTTGCACGCGGAGACGCCCTTTATGCGAAAGGGTTCGGTACGATCACCTGCCCGCTGCTGGCCCTGACCGGAGATGGCGACCCGAATTCGACCCCGGCCATGTCTTACGCGATGGCAGAAGCCGCGCCGAATGGGACGGCCATCGTGATCGAAAATCACCGGCACATGGTGAATCTGACCGCGCCGGAAACCGTGAATGCAGCTTTGGAAGCCTGGTTGCAAACCCCATCGGAAGAGGTTGACCCAAAATGATCGAATTCGACCCGCGCATGCTGAGCAACCCGCGCGCCCTGCGCAATGCATTTGGCACCTACATGACCGGCGTCACTGTCGTGACCGCACATGATGAGGGTGGAAACCCGCTGGGCTTTACCGCAAATTCTTTTGCCTCCGTTTCTCTCGAGCCGCCTCTGGTACTGGTGTGTCTTGCCAACACCTCAAGCAACTATGAAACCTTTGCGAACACATCGAAATTCGCGATCAACATTCTGTCCGAAGGCCAGATCGAAGTGTCGAACACCTTTGCCCGCCCGGTCGAGGATCGGTTTGCGACAGTTGACTGGCAGCCTGGCCCCAACGGATCACCGATCCTTGATGACGTCTCGGCCTGGTTCGACTGCGACATGTCCCGAACCGTTGATGCAGGCGACCACCTGATCCTGATCGGTGTAGTCAAAGCCTTTGATCACAATATTGCACCCGGGCTGGGCTATGCCCGGGGTGCCTATGTAACCCCCGCCGCGGAAGCCAAGGCCCTGAGCAAACGCACCGGATTGGTCGTATCCGCCCTGATCGAACGGGATGGGAAAATCCTGCTGCAGGGTGACGGCTATGGCCGCCTGACCATTCCGGCAACTGACGACGTGGCCGATGGTGCCAACGCGGCCCTGACCCGCCTGATCGGCGAGAGCGGCGTGCAGGCGGAGCCGGGGTTTATCTACTCAGTTTATCAGGATGAAGCGCGCAAACTTCAACATATCTCGTTCCTGTGTCAGGCCGCCGATGGCGAACCGGAGAATGGTGTTTTTACCGAGATCAGCGAGTCCACTCTTATGGATATCGCCGATCCGGCCATCTGCACCATGCTCGAGCGGTTCGCCAAAGAAAGCCGTATGGGGAACTTCGGGGTGTATTACGGAAATGAGGTGAGTGGCGAAGTCAAACCACTCTCCGCTGGGAGTTAACTTGGCATGAAATTTTCACTCTTTGCGCATATGGAGCGGATCTCTCCGGATCAGGACCAGAAGCAGCTGTATGACGAGTTCATCCAGCTATGCAAAATCGCCGACGAAGGCGGGATGCACGCGGTCTGGACCGGTGAACATCACGGGATGAACTTTACCATCGCGCCAAACCCGTTTCTGAATCTGGTTGATGTCGCGCGCCACACCAAGAATGTGCGACTGGGAACCGGCACGGTCATTGCGCCGTTCTGGCACCCGATCCGTCTGGCAGGTGAAGCCGCGATGGCCGATATCATCACCGACGGGCGCCTGGATCTTGGCATCGCGCGCGGCGCCTACAGTTTTGAGTACGAGCGCATCATGCCCGGCATGGACGCGTGGGAAGCCGGCCAGCGCATGCGCGAGCTTGTGCCCGCCGTGCAGAAGCTTTGGCAGGGTGATTATGCGCATGAAGGTGAATTCCACCAGTTTCCCAAAACCACCTCAGCTCCACAGCCCCTGCAAACGGATGGTCCACCCATCTGGGTGGCGGCGCGTGACCCAAACAGCCACGAGTTTGCAGTGCTGAACGGCTGCAACGTACAGGTGACTCCGCTTTGGAACGGCGATGGCGAGGTCGAGAACCTCATGTCCAAGTTTAACGCAGCCTGCGAGAAATTCCCGGACGTGTCGCGACCCAAGATCATGCTGCTGATGCACACTTACGTGGCTTCGGATGATACAGATGTGAAACACGCTGCTGTCGAACTGAACCGGTTCTACAACTACTTCGGCGCCTGGTTCATGAACAAGCGGGACATCACGCAGGGCTTGATAGAACCGCTCAGCGATGAAGAAATCGCAGCGCATCCGTTCTACACGCCGGAAAACATGGAGCGTGATCTGGTTGTTGGAACCGCCGACACCGTCATTGATCGCCTACGTGGGTACGAAGCGCTTGGATACGACGAATACTCGTTCTGGATCGATTCAAGCATGCCGTTCGAGCGCAAGAAAGCCTCGCTCGAGCGGTTCATCAAAGACGTCATGCCGGCGTTTCAGTAAGGGATTGGCGTAAAATGCAGCAGTTTCAACAGTATATCGGCGGCGCATTCTCGGATGGTGCAGGGCAGTTCGACAGTCTGGACCCGGCCTCGGGCGCGGTCTGGGCCCGGATGCCCGACGCGGGGCCCGAGGACGTCAATCAGGCTGTTGAAGCTGCTGACCAAGCTTTCTACTCGCCCGAATGGGCAGGGATGACGGCAACGGCGCGCGGTAAACTGCTGCACCGGCTTGCTGATCTGGTCGCGGAAAACGCGCCGCGTCTGGCCGAGCTGGAGACCCGGGATACAGGAAAGATCATCCGCGAGACATCGGCCCAGATAGCCTATGTCGCCGATTACTACCGCTATTATGCTGGGCTGGCCGACAAGATCGAAGGCGCGCATCTGCCGATCGACAAGCCGGATATGGAGGTCTGGCTGCGCCGCGAGCCAATTGGTGTTGTTGCCGCTGTTGTCCCGTGGAATTCTCAGTTGTTCCTGTCAGCAGTCAAAATTGGCCCGGCTCTGGCGGCGGGTTGTACGGTTGTCCTGAAGGCTTCGGAAGAAGGGCCCGCGCCGATGCTGGAATTCGCGCGCATTTTTGATCAGGCCGGGTTCCCCAAGGGTGTGTTGAACATAATCACTGGTGGTCCCGTTGCTGGGGCCACGCTGACCAGTCATCCGAAAGTGGCCCATGTGGCCTTTACGGGCGGACCGGAAACGGCACGTCATATCGTGCGTAACTCGGCCGAAAATCTGGCTTCGACCTCGCTGGAACTGGGTGGCAAGTCCCCGTTCATCGTCTTTGAGGATGCCGACATCGAAAGCGCTGTGAATGCGCAGGTGTCCGGCATCTTTGCCGCAACCGGGCAAAGCTGCGTGGCTGGCTCACGCCTCGTGGTGCAGACTTCGATCAAGGACGCGTTTCTGGCGCGTCTGAAGGAAAAGGCCGAGGCCGTTATTATCGGTGCGCCCGATGACATGGCGACCGAAGTTGGTCCGCTTTGCACAAAGCGTCAGCGGGACGTGGCAGTTGATCTGATCGAACGGTCGGTTGCGCAGGGCGCCAAGCTGGTGACCGGCGGCAATCCCATTGACCGGGATGGGTTCTATTTCCCGCCAACTATTCTGGATTGCTCGGATGTGCCGGACGCGGACAGCCTGACCAACGAGTTCTTTGGACCTGTTCTGTCAGTGACCTCGTTTGAGACCGAAGCAGAGGCCATCGCAATCGCAAATGACACGAAATTCGGGCTGGCCTCGGGCCTATTCACCCAGAACCTGACCCGCGCACATCGCATGATCCGTGCCATTCGGGCGGGCATTGTCTGGGTCAACACCTATCGTGCCGTCAGTCCCATCGCACCTTTCGGAGGCCATGGCCTTTCGGGTCACGGGCGCGAAGGCGGTCTGCAGGCGGCGCTGGATTACACCAAGATCAAATCGGTCTGGCTGCGCACCAGCGACGACCCGATCCCGGATCCGTTCATCATGCGCTGATCTCAACATCCTTCACCGCAAGCAAGGGATAGCGGTGTGTTCGTCAATCAATGGGAGGACTACGAACATGGCTGAATTCCAGCCCCCAAATAGTGGTGACCATCTGGTCTCTGACAAGGGGATTTTCAAAGGGTTGCACAATGGGATGAGCATCGCCTCCAAAGCGATGGTCGCGGCCTTTGTGCTGTTCACAATTCTCAACGTAGACTTCGCCGGCAGCGTCTACAAAGGCGTCCGGTCCTGGGTCGAAGGTGCGCTGAGCTGGTACTATATCAGCTCGGTCCTCGTGCTGTTTTTTGTCTGCCTGTTCCTGATGTTCAGCCGCTTCGGCTCGATCCGTCTGGGCGATGATGACAGCCGACCCGAATTCAGCAACTTCTCCTGGTTTGCGATGCTGTTCTCGGCCGGGGTTTCGATCGGCATCCTGTTCTTCGGCATCGCCGAGCCGCTGTTCTATTTCGACAACGCAGCGGGATGGGGATATCCGAACAACCCGTTCGCCGATGCGGCAGGGCATACAGAAATGAATGTCCAACGCGCTGTGGACGCCGTTGTTGTCACCAACTTTCATTGGGGCCTGCACGGCTGGGCAATCTATACAATGACGGGCCTGGCCCTTGGGTACTTTGCGTTTCGCAAGAAACTGCCGCTGACCTTTCGCTCGGCGCTGTACCCGATCCTGGGAGATCGCATTTATGGCCCGGCCGGCCATGCAGTTGATTTGCTGGCTGTTTTCGGCACGGTATTTGGCATTGCCACTTCCATGGGTCTGGGCGTCACGCAAATGGCCGAAGGCCTGAATGTATTGTTCAACACCGGCACCGGAACGACGCTGAAGGTTGCACTGGTTGTCGGTATCTCGATCGTCGCGACGATGTCGGCCGTTTCGGGCATCGGCAAAGGTATTCGCATCCTGTCCGAATGGAACATCATCCTGTCGATCCTGCTGGTGCTGTTCTTTCTGTTCGCCGGCCCGACCCAATGGCTTATCGGGTTCTTCATGAATGCCATCGGCGACTACGCCACTGGCCTGTGGTCGATGGGTTTCTGGACGGCATCCGAACCCGGTGACGTGTCGTGGCAGGGCGGTTGGACCATCTTCTACTGGGGCTGGTGGCTGAGCTGGGCACCGTTTGTCGGTATGTTCGTGGCGCGTATTTCCAAAGGGCGCACGATCCGGGAATTCATGCTGGGCGCGATGTTTGTTCCCACAACAATGGCCTTCATCTGGATCTCGATCTTCGGCGGCAATGCGCTGTTCCTGGAACTGAATGCAGCCGGTGGTGTGGGAACGGCAGGTCTGGTCGACATGGTCAACAGCTGGAACCTTGGCGGGACTCTTTATGGCACAATCGAATTGCTGGCGGTCAATGGCACGTTGTCCTGGATCGTGTCGGCCTTGGCTACGTTCCTGTTGGCAACCTGGTTCATCACCAGCTCGGACTCGGGCACTCTGGTCGTGACTACCATATTGTCCATGGGCAACGCGCACCCACCGAAACTGCATCGTGTGGTTTGGGGCGCGGCACAGGGTTTGGTGGCGGCCGTATTGCTGATTGCCGGTGGCCTGTCGGCTCTGCAAACTGCCGCCATCGCCGCTGCGCTTCCGATTTCGATCCTCGTCGTTCTGATGGCCTGGGGTGTCATCAAGTCGCTGATCGAAGACAGTTCCGCCACGGCGGTATCATCGGGATTGGCACCGGATGGAACCGCACTTGACGGCGATCTGCACGCCTGAACCGGCATCACCGACAAACTTGAACGGGCGGGGATATCCTCGCCCGTTTGCAATCAAACAGGAGACACCAATGCTGACTTTGAAGCGTGCCGATCTTTTGATTGAAGCGGCCTACCTGAACGGAGAATGGGTGGCGCGCGACAATAGGTTCCATGTCTCGAACCCCTCGACCGGAGAGGTTTTGGCGCACGTTGCAGATTGCTCCGCAGTCGATGCTCATAGCGCCATCGAAACTGCGCGGATTGCTCAAAAGGACTGGGCGACAATGACCGGCAAGGAGCGTGCCGCAATTCTGCGCAAATGGTTCGATCTGATGGTCGCCAACGTGGATGATTTGGGCGCGATCCTGACTGCCGAGATGGGCAAGCCACTGGCCGAGGCCAAAGGAGAAGTCATGTACGGGGCCAGCTTTGTCGAATGGTTCGGTGAAGAAGCCAAGCGTGTCTATGGCGATACAATTCCGGGCCATCAGCGCGACAAGCGTATCATAGTTATGAAGCAACCGATTGGAGTGGTTGGTGCCATTACGCCTTGGAATTTCCCGAATGCGATGATCGCTCGCAAAGTCGCACCGGCGCTTGCGGCCGGGTGCGCCATGGTCGTGAAACCTGCCGCCGAGACGCCATTGTCGGCACTGGCGATGGCCAGGTTGGGAGAGGAGGCCGGTATTCCACCAGGGCTTCTGTCTGTGGTTACTTCTACCGATAGTGTCGGGATCGGCAAGGCATTCAGCGACAACCCGGTGATGCGCAAGATCAGCTTCACCGGTTCGACCCGTGTCGGCAAAATCCTGGCGCAACAGGGGGCGGACCAGATCAAGAAGCTCTCGCTGGAACTGGGCGGCAACGCGCCCTTCATCGTGTGCGACGATGCTGATCTGGATAAGGCCGTGGAAGGCGCGATGATCTCGAAATTCCGGAATGCCGGTCAAACCTGCGTTTGCACGAACCGGTTTTATGTGCAGGACGGTATCCATGACGCATTCGTTGAAAAGCTGTCCGCTGCCGTTGCTGCCTTACCGGTCGGAGATGGCTTTGCCGCAGGAACGGCAATCGGCCCCCTTATCACACCTGCGGCGGTTTCCAAAATCCGGGAGCACATCGCAGATGCAGTTGAGAACGGCGGAGAAATCGCCACAGGTGGAGCGGCGCACGAATTGGGCGGGACATTCTTTGAACCAACCGTAATCAAGGGAGCAACTAAAAAGATGAAGGTTGCGCGTGAAGAAACATTCGGTCCGCTGGCCCCGGTTTTCCGATTCTCGGAAGTCGGAGAGGCAATCGCTTCCGCGAACGACACCGAATTTGGACTGGCGTCTTATGTTTACACGCAGAACATCTCGCAGGTCTGGCGTTTCATGGAAGAACTTGAGTATGGAATGGTCGGCGTGAACACGGGCCTGATTTCCACCGAAGTCGCCCCATTCGGTGGCATCAAGGAAAGTGGTGCGGGGCGGGAAGGCTCAAAATACGGGATCGAGGATTACCTTGAGCTGAAATACTGCTGCGTAAACATCTAGCTTGGCATTCGCGCAATGGTCAGATCGATCCCGGTATGCGCGCCTTTGCCGTTTTCTTTCGCTTCCCGCAGGATTGGCATTGTGCAAGCGACACCCACCATCCGACATCTATTGGCAAATGCCTCTCAAGACGCGTCGTCATCGAGACACTGAACAACCTGAAGCACTGTTCCATTGATCTGTGCTTCTGGGGCACACGCAAATCCAAGAAGCAGGCCGGGCCTGACACTGGCCTGATCCCGAAAGATCGAGAGCGGCAGACAGTCGACGCCGGCGTCCCATAGCCGCCGAGCCGCCACCTGATCCGAAACTTCAGAATCAACAAAACGGGTCACCAGATGCATTCCAGCGCGACAGGGCTCGGCAACAAGCTTTGAAGAAGCGTGGTTTTGCAAGGCTGTAACAAGAACGTCGCGCCGGGACTGATAGGCTTGTTTCATCTTGCGAACATGGGCGTTGAAGCTTCCGTCTTCCATGAAACAGGCCATCGCCTTTTGCTGCAGCAGCGAGACATTCTGACTCAACAATGTTTCTGCGGCGGAGAAAGCCGAATTCAGGCCCGGCGGACAAATCAAATAGCCAAGCCGAATGGCCGGGAACATGGTCTTGGAAAAACTGCCGACATAAAGGACCCGCCCATGTTTGTCCAAAGCCTTCAGGGCGGGTTGTGGACGTTCCTCGTAATGAAACTCGCTGTCGTAGTCGTCTTCAATGATCCAGGCACCTTGAGCGTTGGCAACGTCCAAAAGTTCAAGCCGGCGGGTCAGGCTCATTGTAATCCCAAGTGGGTGTTGATGAGAGGGCGTGACAAAAACAAGATCGCAGCGATCATAGTTTTTCAGCGCATAAGACATTGAAAAACCTTCAGTATCCAGAAGAACGGACCTAATATCCATCCCGTGAAGCCTAGCTGCATCGCGAAAGGCGATATGTCCGGGATCTTCCATCCAGATCGTTGCGCCCGGACTGGATAGCGTCAGTAGCACAATCGAAAACGCCTGTTGGGCCCCTGATGTCACAATGATCTGGTCGGGCGCGCATTCTATGCCGCGGCTGTCACGGACGTGAGCGGCAATTGCCAACTTAAGCTCGTCCAGACCACTGGATGGACCGTACCCAAAAAGTGAGTTGTCGCTGATCCGGATCGCACGAGACTGGGCCTCGGCCCAGGCTTTTCGCGGAAAAAGGTCAAGCGCCGGAATGCCGGGGCGGAAGGCCCGCACGTGTGAAAGCCGCGTTGTTGCCAATGAGCTTTCTATTTGGCTTACACGAGGCGAAACAGGCCCGGTTCCAGTCTTGTGTATGCGCCGCCGCCTGCGTACCGGTGTGATCGGAAAGTCGCCTGATGACAGTTGCGCCACATAGGTCCCTGATCCGTGGCGGGTTTCCAGAAAGCCTTCGCTGGTAAGTTGCTCGTACGCGTTTTTTACTGTCAGGCGCGAAACCCTCAGATCTGACGCAAGCTGTCGGGTGGAAGGCATTCGGGCCGCCTGCACCAGGGTTCCATCAAGCACGGCTTTGCGAATCTTGTTCTCAAGCTGGCGCATGAGCGACGTTTTACTCTGGCGGTCCAAACTGATCATCGAAAGAAGGGCACCACCGGTTTTCTTCATTTTTTGGCGACCTGTTTCAAAAGTGGATATAGTAGTTTTTCCTGAATGGGTATTTTAGCATACCCATTTATCCGTGCAAAGTAACCACGTTCGACCGCAGAGCTTGTGGCGAACGTGGTTGCACGCAAAACCTCGCAATAATCGGGTCGAAAGATACAAGGATCGAGAAATGTCGGATTATCCGAAATTCCCGGAAGGCTTAAGCCTGATTTCCCGGTGGAAGGCCGGCGATCTTGCCGCCCGAGAGGAATTGCGCCAGATCTTTGACGATACAATAGCTGGTAAAATGGATGCGGATTTTGCACGCCCTTCTACGACAGACCGTGTTCATGTTTCGGCGTCCGTCCATATGCTGGCACTGGCCATTCTGCATGATCTTTATGGCATCGACTCGGCGGCGTACTACAAGGGCGACCCGGTTCGTTACGCACGTACGAACCTGATAACCAGTCGCCTTCTGGGTGTGGACAAAGTTTATACAGTCTGGGCCCTGTACGGCTTTACCTGCGAGCAGGTGGGTCAGAAGATGATGTATCCCGATCGGTTCCCACCGGGCTCGGATCCGGATGAGCCACTGATCAACAAGGATAATTGGCAGGACTTGAAGACTCCGGATTTCAACAGCGGAGTGGCCAAGGTCATCACCGATATGCTGCGTGAGACCGAGCGTTTGACAGGGATGGAACCGCTCCTGCAGATCTCGGCACCTTACAGTTTCGCGGCGGACATCTACGGGCAGGAACCGCTGCTGGCGGATGTGGTGCACGATCCGGATTTCGTGAACGAACTGTTGGACTTTCTCGCTGACACTGTGCTGACACCATGGATCGAGCATTTCATCAACGAGTTTCCGAATGGCTGGATCGAGCTTTCGGATGCGTCGGGATCGCCTTTCTTCATTGGACCGGAGAACTGCAAGAGCATGGCGATCCGCTCAATGCGGCGGATGACCAAAGGGAAGCCTTGGGCCGATCGCCTGTTCGATTGCAACTATCGTGGCGACCATGTTGCGACGGCAACAAAGCGGAATCGGGGATCGCGCCGCCGTGGTGCAGCCGGAGTAAGCAACGGCTCTGGCGTGGGATTGTTGGAGCTGATGGATCATAAACACGCCGTTTGTCCGAAGTTTGTTATGCGGCTGGAAGCGGACAAGGTCGAAGTACCCTTCTATGTCGATCAGGCGATTCAACGTGGCGTACCTCTGACGACAGGGATTGGTTCGCGGCAGATCGATGCCAACAGTATTGGCGATCTTGAAGAGGCCAAGGCTGAAATCCGGAAAGTCGCCGAGACGTTCGTCGCCGCACAAAAGGAAGTGGCGTCAAAGGTCACCATGCCGTTGGATCGCTTCCGGCATCAACCGTGGCCAAGCCATATCTATTTTGAAGACGTTGCTGCCGAATCTCAGTTCGAAATGATCGAGATCATCATCAGAACAGTAAGAGAGCAGGGGGCTTTTGCGTAGTGACGGGCGTAAACGGAAATTGGAAAAAAGCGAAGGCCGGAGCGCCGGGAAGCCGGAAAACGGTTTGGCCTTTGAATTGAATGACGCTGACACTTAGTAATAACGATGGTCTCAATTGGCGGAAATGAGCTTGTTGCCTGATTGAACAGAGCCTGCAGGCATCACCGCATTCCTCAGTTTATTCTCATTGAATTAACCCAACCGCTCACGAAGTCGAGCCGCTTCATTGAATCCAAAAACACCAGTAGGCTTGGGCCAAGCTTGACGGCCCCTTCAAGGTTTTTGGGTTCGAGTTCACCTTCGACTATTGGATAAAACCCGGAGGATTCCACAAGTCGCGGCCTGTCCGCCAACGTGATGAGGAAGTCCACCATGGCTTCTGCTGTCTTTTCGTTTTTGGCATTTCCGGGTATCAGAACGGTCCTCAAAATTGCGGTCTGAAAATCACCGAATTCAACCACCTGAACGTTCGGTTTGCCCTCGGCAACCCTGCGCAGGGCGTAGCTGCCAAGCACGTTATAGGCAAATGCCAGACGCCCGCGATCGACGTCCCGTATCATGTCGGCAGAACAACAATAGAGCTTCGTTCCCGCGAGCCCGAAAACCTCGGTCAGCCGCCAATATGTTTGGGAACTGAGTGAATCCTGAGTGGCCAAAAGATATCCCAGGCCCGACAGCCGTATGTCATAAGTCCCAATTCGGCCTCTGAATTTGTCCGTATCCTGACGAACCAGTTCGACCAGGGCCTGTCGGCTGCGGGGGATTTCAACATCATGAAACGCAGACCGTGAGATCAGAAAGACGGCCGGTTCGAAGGTGAACGCAAAGACACGGTTCCGCCACTTTCCACCAGCCGGAAGCCTTTGCGTTGCCTCGGAAAAATACTCCCGGGCAAGATTGTCGTTTGCGATTTTCACCTGCAAATCCATCGCCGAAGAAATCGCCAGGTCGAATTCTGCTTTTTCTTCATAAATGGCCGCAAAAATCTGCTGGCTGCTCGCTACGGTGTAGTCAATTCCGGTATTTGGATGCTCTTCCAAAAACGCCAATAGGAGAGGCTCGAATATCTCGATGTCGGACGTCGAAATGATCCTCAGGATATCGCTCGTATCTTCCCGCCCATAAAACCGGCGTTCTTCGAATTCGAAGGCATGGGCCCAACCGAAACCCGTTATGAATACAAGGGCAGCAACAAGGATACGCATGAACCCCTCACTTTATTTCTGGAAATTTCGATCCTGCCATTGTGTACTTTAAGTGCATCAGACACAATTTTGAGTCCCAACCCAATGCCCTCTGTATTTGTCGTTTCGATGCCCCGAAAGAACAATTCGGTGGCCCGGGTTGCATCCTCATCAGAAAAACCGGGGCCTTGGTCTTCAATTCTGACAATGCCGAAGTCGCCCTGCTTTAGGCACGAAATCTCGACCGTGGAATCTGACCCAGAGTACTTGATGGCGTTGTCCAGAACGTTGCCTATGGCGCTTTGCATCAGCAACGGATCCGCGGCAACCATCACTTCCGGGTCCTGCTGAGACACGCGCAATTCGATGCCTTTCATTTCAGCAATTGGGAAGAACCGGGAAATGGATTTCTCTATGAGGTCGTATAAGTTAACTGGCGCCAGTTGCGGGTTTTGGGCGCGAAATGCAACGGTCGCATGATCAAGCAATTGAGACGCGGAACGAGAAGACTCTCGGGCGGCGACGATTATTTCGCGGATCTTGTCCCGTGATTTTTGGGTGGTCGCGAACCTCAGCGCTATCTCGGCGTTGGTCTGCGCAAGCGCCATCGGCGTTCGAATGCGATGCGCGGCTTCTGCAATGAACTCTTCGGCTTTGTCGAGAGAGCCCGACAGTCTGGTTATGAAGCTGTTGAGTGCCGTGATCAGTGGTGCGACCTCAACCGGCACTTCCCGGTCAACCGGGCGCAAGTCTTCTGGTCCACGGCGTTCAATAGCATTAACCAGCGATCTTAGTGGTTTCAATGCGGATTGCGACGCCAGAAGACAAAGCACGGCGGAAACGACGAAAAACCCTATTCCAACCCCAGTTGCAATCGTCTGAACCTGCGAGACCGTTCTGTGGTACCCTTCTCGCGTCTGAGCTAAAGTGATCGAAACGGCAGTCGAAACTCCTTCCACATCAAGCGCGCGATACAGTGTTACAGTTCGCACCGGTTCGCCTTGAAATTCTTCGGTTGAGTATGCTTGCCCCGCAAATGCATTTGCCGGATTGGCAGGTTGCAACGCGTGATATCCCGTGACTGTACGCTCTCCGACGGCAACGCGATAAAAGATGGCATCCTCACTGATTGCTTCCAGCATCGCAAAGGCGGAATAGGGCAGATCCAGTTGCGGTCGGCCGTCCTCTGAGTGCATGACACTTGCAATGGTTGCTGCCGCGGCAAACAGGGCGCTGTCCTGTGCCGATTGCGCTATTCGCTCGCCGATCAGGCGGACGGCAAGAACAAACAACACCGTCAGGATCAGCGCGACCAATGTGAGTTGCAACACCAGCCGCCGCTGAACTGAACCTTTGATCGGAGTCGAAGCAGCTAGGGGCACAAAATGCGATACCCCCTGCCTCTGACAGTTTCGATTTTCAGGTTGGAATGCTCAAGTTTGCGCCGAAGACGGCCGATATAGACCTCGATTGCATTTGATGAACCTTCGTCGCCGAATGAAAACAAACGATCCATGAGATGCTCTTTCGAGTGGACCCGATCCGGGGCATCCACAAGGGCTTCGAACAGGCGCAGTTCCTGAGTTCTCAGCGGCACCGGCTGTCCATCAACCGTCAGGGTACCGTCGAGCTGGTCAAACGAAACGTTCCCGATTTCGATCTGGTTCCGTGCGTCACCGCGCTTGCGGCGCAAAACGGCGCGAACGCGTGCTTCCAGTTCTGCAAAGTCGAAGGGTTTCACCAGAAAATCATCTGCGCCCAGATCCAGCACAGCCACTCTCTCCGAGATTTCACGGCTGGCTGTGATCACAATAATAGGTGTCAGGTCATTGATGTTTCTAAGATGCCTGAGAACGTCACGACCGTTTCCGTCCGGCAATGCCAGATCCAGCAGAATCATGTCGTAATTGGTCAGGTTTCTCATGGTATTTGCAGAAGAAACGTCTGACACCCCGTCGACGATGTGGCCATCCAGCTCAAGGCGCTCGGTGATCGCTTTCGACAATCCTATGTTGTCCTCGATGAGCAGGAACCGCACGTTACCTCGCAAAAATTGACCATGTGTCAGGTGGTTGTCAGGGTTACCAGGTAGGTTAGGGGTCACGATAAAGCAATCCAGCATTGCTTGCGAGGATATTGTCAATGGATCTCGGGAGGACATCATGACAAAAATGACCTTAACACGTCGCGCAATGATCACGGCGACGGCGGCCATCCTTAGCTTGGGAAGCAACGCTGCTTCTGCGGCGGATCAGATGGTGGAAAGCATTCATTTCCTGATCCCCGGCGGTGCAGGCGGCGGTTGGGACGGGACCGCGCGCGGCACCGGCGAGGCGCTGACCAAGTCCGGTCTTGTAGGCAACGCCAGCTACGAAAACATGTCCGGCGGTGGCGGCGGCAAGGCCATCGGTTTCCTGATTGAAAACGCGGAAAGCAATCACGGTACGCTGATGGTCAACTCGACCCCGATCGTCATCCGTTCGCTGACCGGTGTTTTCCCGCACAGCTTCCGCGATCTGACTTTGGTGGCAGGTACGATCGGTGACTATGCTGCATTTGTTGTCAGCAAGGACAGCCCGATCAATTCTATGAGTGACCTGGTCGAGACGTTCAAAGCAGACCCACGCGGTACCGCGATTGGTGGCGGGTCCGTTCCGGGCGGTATGGACCACCTGGTCGCCGCGATGGCATTTGAAGCCGCCGGCGAAGACCCGACGGCCGTAAAATACATTCCCTACGACGCGGGCGGCAAAGCAATGGCGGCCTTGCTGTCAGGCGAGATTGCCGCGCTTTCGACCGGCTTCTCGGAAGCCATCGATCTGGCCAATGCCGGGGAAGTGAAGATAATCGGTGTCACGTCAGACGACCGCGTGGCCAGCTTCCCGGATGCTCAAACGCTGAAAGAACAGGGCATCGATGCCTCTTTTGTGAACTGGCGCGGGTTCTTCGGCGCCCCAGGTCTGCCGGATGATCAAGCAGATCAATACCGCGCTGTCCTGGCGGCCATGTATGAGACACCGGAATGGGGTGAAGTGCGCGACCGGAACGGTTGGGTCGACATCCACAACTCCGGTGATGATTTCAAGGCTTTCCTGGAGCAGCAAGAGCAGGCCATCGGTGAACTGATGAAAAAGCTGGGCTTCCTCTAAAGACAATAACGGCGTGCCCGGCGCATCCGGGCACGCCGACACAAGAATGGGAGGATCGGAATGGCTCTGGACCGTGTCATCGCGCTCATCTTTTTGCTGATCTGTCTGGTTTACGGATACAACGCGTATTTCGTGATGGACGCGCTTTTGCCGCCCTTCATGCGGAACAACCCAATCTGGCCAAGCACTTTCCCCAAAGTTCTGAGTGTTCTGGGTATTCTGACGTCGCTGCTGATTGTGCTGGGGATCGAAAAATCCAATCACACTGCTGAAGTGGCAGAAATCAACTACCGCAAACTCACCGAGTACAAATTGGGTCAGGCCGTCGCACTGCTGCTGCTGATGGTGTTTTACGCATTTGCGCTGCGTCCGATTGGATTTCTTGTGTCGACCACCGTTTTCCTCGTGGGCGGCTCGGCGATCCTGGGTGAGCGTCGCTGGGGCATCATGATCCTTGTCAGCGTCATCGCCGCCGGTTTCGTCTGGTACCTCGTGGATGAGGTCCTGGGGATATTCATGCGGCCCTTGCCGTGGTTCCTGTCGTGAGGGAGGGCGCACATGCTTGAAGGAATTCTCATTGGTCTGGGCACTGCCTTTTCGATTACCAACATCCTGATGGTGATCGGGGGGTGCCTGATAGGCACATTCATCGGCATGTTGCCCGGTCTGGGGCCGATGTCGATCATCTCGATCATGATCCCCGTTGCAATCAGCCTTGGCGACCCGTCGGCAGCGTTGATTTTGCTGGCCGGGGTGTACTATGGCGCTATTTTCGGCGGGTCTACTTCGTCGATCCTGATCAATGCGCCGGGTGTTGCTTCGACAGTCGCATCCAGCTTTGATGGCTACCCACTGGCTCGGGCAGGCAAAGCTGGTAAGGCGTTGACTGTTGCCGCGATCTCATCATTCGCAGGTGGGTCCGTCGGTGCCATTCTGTTGATGATTTTCGCACCAGCACTGGCATCGGTCGCTCTTCTTTTCCACTCAGCTGAGTACTTCGCACTTATGGTTGTGGGTCTTTCCGCAATCGCGGCATTTGCTGGGTCCGGCCAGGTTGGCAAGGCTCTGATGATGACGCTGCTTGGCCTGATCATGGCTACGGTGGGCGAGGGTGCCCTATTCAACATGCCGCGCTTTACCGGTGGCATTCAGGATCTGCAGTCCGGGTTTGGCTTCATCACGCTGGCAATGGCGATGTTTGCGATGCCGGAAGCAATCTTCCTTGTGTTGGATCCCTCGCGTTCAGGTGGTGACGATGGCAAATCGCAGGAGATTAAGGATCTGCGTATCACCAAGGAGGAAGCCAAATCCATTGCGCCGGTCATTGGCCGTCAGTCGATCCAGGGATTCCTGATCGGCGTACTTCCGGGGGCGGGGGCGACCATCGCGTCCTTCCTGGGCTATGCGGTCGAGCGCAACATTGCACCAAAGGATGAGCAAGAGCAGTTCGGCAAAGGTTCGATCAAAGGTCTGGCCGCGCCGGAATCGGCGAACAACGCCGCGTGTACCGGGTCGTTCGTGCCACTTCTGACACTTGGTATTCCGGGGTCAGGGACCACTGCAATCCTGCTTGGCGCGCTGATTGCGCTTAACGTCTCGCCGGGCCCGCGCCTGATGATCGACAATCCGTCGATCTTCTGGGCGGTGATCATCTCGATGTATCTCGGCAACCTGATCCTGCTGATCCTGAACCTGCCGTTGATCCCGTATATCGCAAAAGTTCTCGCGGTTCCGCGCAACTACCTGATCCCCTTCATTCTGTTCTTCACGCTGATGGGGGCCTATATCGGGCAGAACAACGCGACCGAGTTGCTGCTGCTGACGGGCATGGGTGTGGTCGCGACGATCCTGAGATTTGCGGACTATCCGCTGGCGCCGGCGCTGATCGGCTTTATCCTCGGATCGATGCTCGAAGACAACTTTGCCCGCTCCATGCAGCTTGCGGATGGCATCGGCTTTATCTTTGATCGCCCGATGACATTAGGTCTGCTGGTTCTGGCCATTATTCTGGTGCTCTTGCCCAGCTACCGGGCCCGCCGCGCCAAGGCACGTGCCGAAGGTGTCGCCGACGGAGATTGATCCTGACTGCAACTGCTCCTCTGTTTCCGGAGGGGCAGTTCTGCGAAATCGGCTGTTTTTGCCAAAGGAATTCATACGAGAATGTTGTGATCGGCGTTATACTCGGCGCATTACGAATGTTCGGTAGTTTCGATTGGAAAGTGGATTCAAGATGCCTGCGGATACCCTGATTGAATGGAGCTCCGGTGCACCTGGGCAGACTGAGACCGTCGAGGTCAGCGTGGACAGCGACGGTCGTGTCAGCCTTAGTCAGCGATTGGGTGGGGGGACGCATCAGCTATCCGGGGAAGCGCTTGAAGACCTCAAAAGGTTCGTTGAAGAGGAGGCGGTCTTTCCGTCGATTGAGCAGGAAAAACTGGATGCGGAAATCAGGCATGCAGAAGTTGTCCGCCACAACAGTGATACGGAGCAGGTGACGTTCTTTGGTCAGCCGCAGGCCGATGCGGCAATGACGACGATCAGATCCAATCTGGGCGGCGCTGTTCATGAGGTAAGCCGGGCGGATCTTCTCGGGGATATGCAGCGCTATCAGGAAGTTGACGAACTTGGGCGTCTGCGAAGCATTCAACTCCGGCTTCTTGAACTTGCCGAGGGTCTGGCTGGCAGCTCACCTTGAACAATGAAGCGGCAAGCAACCTGACCTCCAGTTGGTTCGTTTAAGTATTGTGCAACGCCGTCGGTGAAACGACAATCGGCGTTGTTCGGTCAATCGCGCATGTGTCCACGGCGTGGCGCACACCCATCAATCCCATTTCAGCTATACGCAGCATACTCGGCAGGGCGTAGGGATCGGCCGCGTTGTAGTCCACCTGATAGCCCATGTCTTCAAAGCAGGCGACTGACATTGCGCTGATCGGACGGGTCGCGCCACTGAGGAACCCCGTCAAAAGTTCATCGCCGAAGACAGCCTCGCGCCAGTGCCCGTCCCGTGTGCCCGGCCCACCCGTGTTGGCGACCGGCACATCTGTCGGAGCGTTGCCAAGGACCGGATCTGCTGCGCCTCGCAGCAACCCGTATTCCCGACGTGCATTGGCGCCGGTAAAGACCGGATTCACCGTGCCTGCGCCCTGGATCAGGTTCATATGCTGCCAGAGCGTTCCAAAGCCGAGGACATGCGCCATCTCGTGGAGGATCACGTCTTCCAGGCTACCGTCAGCCTCCATATTGCCAAGATCGGCGGTGTCAAAGGACATGATGCCCTTGATCGGGATGCCAGAACCGGGTCGGATGAAACGCGGCCCGGCCTGACCGAGAACACTCCCAACACCATCGATCGGAACGCCTTGTGCTTCGATCAGGACGTCGTCGATTATCTCGCCTTCGACAGTCGCGGGCGGTACGTCTCCGACTATCACCTGAGACCACCGCGCTGCCGCGCTTGCGAATGCAAGCTGCTGGGCCGGGCTAAGCCCACCGATAAAACGAACGTCGATGTGAAATGGTGCTGTCGCGACCGTGTCGGTTGTAAGGCCGAGCGTCCAACTGCTGAGCGCACCGCCGTCGAATGCGGCATGGTCTTCAACCACTAGCACCCATGTACCTTCGGCTGTTGTCCCCTGAAAGTCTGTTAGGTCGCCCTCGGGCCGATATGTACCTCGGAAGGGCGCGACGCCGTCGCTTATTGCTGTGGTTGCGGTTTGCCGGAAGATCGAGCCGTCGAAATCGTCCCTCGACCCGCCTCTGCGACGCGCGAGGACAACCGTTGTGCCATCCGGAGCAATCAGCCGAAGCTCAAGGTCACCGACCCATGTGTGGATGATGTTCACGGTCACTTCGACTTCTTCGACAGTCGCCGCCCCAAGACCTGTCACGTCAAGTTCTGATCGGAATGTATCCGGTGGGCCGGAATCGATGAATACAGGGCTGGTGTTTGTAAATTCGTGGCGCATAGCTGAGCCTCCAAAATAAGTGATAGAAAAATGTCGCTGGGTAATGCCGCATTGTACCAAATTCCGCGTGATTTTTGTATCCTCTGACGATGGTAGCCGGGTTCGCCCTGGCTTGGGCCATGTCATTTGAAACCTGATTGACGCAGCGACTTCACAACCTTTTGCAAACGCGGACGTATTCCGCGCGGCGCTTTCGATCATCGCCTTCGCTGAATTTTGCACAGAATTTTACCTGAGATTTGAGGAAGAAACAGATCGCGCTACCTTTTGGTGTGGGAAAGTAAACATGGAGATTGCAAAGAGGCCATTACAACTCCTCTGTCTCATCATCCTGACCTTCCTGTTGGCAGACCGGTCGAATGGTCAGGTTGACACGACGGAAGACGCCGGGAACCGGGTGTTGCACACGGTGATTGAAGGGCCAATCGGCCCGGCAACCGTGCATCACATAGCGCGCGTGCTTGAGCGTTCAGAAGACCGGAAAACTTCGGCAGTTGTGCTGCAACTCAACACCCCTGGCGGGTTGGCTGATGCAACGCGCGAAATCATTTCAGAAATCCTGTTGTCACCGGTTCCGGTGATCACCTATGTCGCTCCGCCCGGCGCCCATGCTGCCAGCGCGGGCACCTATATTCTTTATGCCAGTCATATTGCCGCGATGGCTCCGGGAACCAATCTGGGTGCGGCGACACCGGTGGCGATCGGTGGGCTGCCGGGTGGGTTGCCCGGGCAACCGACCGACGCCGCGGACGAAAAGGATGACGAAGCCAAAGGAGAGGCCGAAGACCCTCTGGCGCCAAAGGATGCCATGTCGGCCAAAGCCACCAATGACGCAGCGGCCCTGATCCGCAGCCTGGCCGAGATGCACGGCCGTAACGCAGACTGGGCTGAAAGTGCGGTACGGCGGGCCGAAAGCTTGTCGGCGGCGCAAGCTCTGGAGCTGAATGTCATCGACCTGATGGCCGCGGACCTCAACGCGCTTTTACGGGATGTCGACGGACGCAGCGTGGTGATGGGTGAAACCCGACAAACACTGAATGTCTCTGGATTGCCCGTGGAACGGATCGAGATGGCGACGGTCACCCGCATTCTCAGCATTCTGTCAAACCCGAATGTGGCGTTGGTGCTGATGATGCTTGGCATCTATGGTTTGATCTTTGAGTTCTGGAACCCCGGCGCGATTGTTCCCGGCGTTGTCGGTGCCATCTGCCTGACGCTCGGACTGTATGCGCTCAACCAATTGCCGCTCGATTACGCCGGGCTGGCGCTGATCGGGCTCGGGATTGCCTTCATGGTGGCGGAAGCCTTTTCGCCCAGCTTCGGGGTGCTGGGCCTGGGTGGGATTGTCGCCTTTTCACTGGGTGCCGCGATGCTCGTGGACACGGATGTTGAAGCCTACCGTATCTCTTGGTGGCTGATCGGGGTCATGGCGCTGGTCAGTGCCTCGGTTCTGGCCGTGCTTTTGGGATACACGGTTCACACGTACCGGCGCGCTCCGGTATCGGGTTCTGCGCGGATGTTGGGGGCGCAGGCCCGCGTGCTTGAATGGTCGGGAGGCACCGGTTTCGTCTGGGTCGAGGGTGAACGATGGCAAGCTCAGGGAGAGGTCGGCCTTCAGCCAGGACAAGACGTTCATGTGTTGGACGTTGACGGTCTGACACTGCGTGTCGGGCGGGCGACCGAGGGCAATCCAAAGCCAAGCGGAGGAGTGTGATGATGGAAGTAATCCAATTCGAATGGATCGCCTATTTAATCGCTCTCGTGCTGGTGATCCTGTTTCTGCAAGCGGCCATCTATATCTTCCGGGAATATGAGCGCGGAGTTCTATTCACCCTCGGCCGCTTCACACGGGTTTCGGGGCCGGGTTTTGTTTTGATCATCCCGGTCGTGCAGCAGCTTGTACGCACTGACTTGCGCATGTTCGTTGAAGATGTGCCCAGCCAGGACGTGATCAGCCGCGACAACGTTTCGGTCAAGGTCAACGCGGTGATCTATTTTCGCATCGTCGATCCGCAACGTGCCATCATAAATGTGGCTGATTTCCGGGCAGCTGTCAGCCAACTGGCGCAAACCACTTTGCGGTCTGTTCTTGGTAAACATGAACTTGACGAAATGTTGGCCGAGCGTGACAAGCTCAACGCCGACATTCAGGAGATTCTGGACCGTCAGACCGATGCCTGGGGTATCAAGGTGGCAAATGTCGAGATCAAGCATGTCGATATCGATGAAAGCATGGTGCGCGCAATTGCCAAACAGGCCGAAGCCGAACGCCTGCGTCGGGCCCGGGTCATCAATGCGCAAGGTGAGTTTCAGGCGGCGTCGAAACTGGTGGAAGCCGGCAAACTGCTGGCGACCCAACCAAATTCCATGCAGCTGCGATATTTCAATGCTCTCAATGACATTGCTGCGGACGGTACGACAACGGTTGTATTTCCATTGCCGATCGATCTTCTTCCCAAATCAAACAAGAAGAATGAATGAAGCACTTTCAGGCGTCATTCACAGGTGATGTGTTGGATGTTTGTCCCTTGTTACTCAGCAAGTCTGGATGCCTTTATCCAAGGGACCATTTTTCGCTCTGGAAAGGATGACAACACCGGCGGATACCGTTTCGCGACAAAGCCCGGCCTCATTGGGCCGATCAGGTTTGGATCACTTGCCATCCTGCGCCGGGATGGGTACCTCGAGGCTGACCTTTTTGCGCCCCATAACGACGGACGTTCGAAACCGCCTGACGTTGGAGTTGTTGAAAAACAGGCGCTTTGTGAGCGCCTCGAAATCATCCATGTCGATGGCGGTGCAGATCAGACAGAAATCCGCTTCACCCGTCACATAGTAGCATTGCTGCACCATCGGTTCGGACTGAATGCGCCGGGTGAAGGCATCGATCTGATCTTGCCGCTCGCGATCAAGTTCGACCATCACGACAAACGTCATGGCCACGCCAACTTTCTTCGCGTCGATCACAGCCACTTCGCGCGCAATCTGTCCGTTGTCACGCAATGCCCTGAGCCGCCTTTGAACGGACGCCACCGACAACCCGGTTTCGGAGGACATGGCCTCCAGCCCACGGCGCGAGTCCGTTTGCATCATGCTCAAAAGCTGTGCGTCCTGGGCATCCATAAGAAATCTCCGTGATTGTTTGCGTGGATGTGAGAATAATTCTCTCAGTTTAGACAATCGGTGATCAATATGGCGCACGAAAATCAGGTAACTTTACGGTCATGGAACAAAGAATCGTACTAAACCCGGAAAAACCGCGTTCGCTTTGGCGCACAAATTCACTCTATAGCCCCAGCCCGCTGAACAAAGTCACGTATCGCGGCCGACGGCTGTTGATCAAAGATGAAACCGCGCGCATGGGTTTGGGAGCATTCAAGGCGCTTGGCGGCATTTATGCAGTAGCCCAGATGATTGCGGACAGGGCGGGCGTGGGTCCTGAGCCGCTAGCCATTGACAGTGATGCCTTTCGGCGAACAGCTCAAGAGATGACATTCGTTTGCGCAAGTGCCGGCAATCACGGAATGGCGGTTGCCGCTGGTGCGCAGCTATATGGTGCCAGCGCGCGCATCCATTTGGCAGAAACTGTTCCAGAGGCTTTTGCCACAAGGTTACGTGACAAAGGGGCCGAAGTAATTCGATCCGGAGTGGATTACGAAGCCAGCGTGGCTGCAGCCATCAAGGACTCGGAAGAAAGCGGCGCCTTGCATTTGGCTGATGGGTCATGGCCCGGTTACACCGAACCTCCGCGTCTGGTGATGGAAGGGTACACCGTAATGGCCGAAGAAATGCGCGAAACCTTCGAGGCGTCGGGGGAATGGCCGAGCCATGTGTATCTACAGGCCGGCGTCGGTGGGCTGGCGGCTGCTGTGGCCTACATGATCCGGGCCAACTGGTCTGTGCAGCCGCGCATCCTTGTGGTCGAACCCGACGCAGCTCCTTGCCTGCGCGAGAGTGCCAAGGCCGGACACCTGGTGACTGTTGCGGGACCGCAGTCAAATATGGGTCGTCTGGATTGCAAAACACCTTCGATGCTTGCCTATGAGATTCTGCGCAATGCTGCCGACGATTGGCTGATGATAACCGATGCAACTGCCACAGAGGCCGTGGGCGCTGCCAGGGAGATGGGTTACTCTACGACTCCGTCCGGTGCGGCAGGGCTTGCAGCTTGCCTGAGGGGCGACGCCTCCGTGCCCCTGGTTATCCTGTCTGAAGGGGGTTTGGTCGATGATTGATCTGAAGGCCTTTCGCCGTGATTTGCATATGCACCCCGAAACAGGTTTTGATCTGAGCCGGACTGCAGCGCTGATCGCCGACCGTCTCGAAGCTGCAGGCCTGGAAGTCGCCCGGGGGGTCGGCAAGACCGGTTTGGTTGCCACACTGCGTCGTGGGACTTCGGAAATCGGGATTGGGCTGCGCGCAGACATGGACGCGCTGCCCATAGAAGAGGCAAACGAGTTTAAGCATCGATCAACTGTTCCGGGCAAATTTCATGGCTGCGGGCACGACGGGCACAGCACCATGCTGCTGGGATCTGCCTTGGCTTTGGCCAATGATCCCGATCTGGATCGCACGGTCCATTTCGTTTTTCAACCAAACGAAGAAAACGGTCTGGGGGCGGCTGCCATGATCGATGACGGTCTCTTTGAACGGTTCCCGATGAGCGCAATCTTTGGCCTGCACAATCTTCCCGGATTGGAGGTCGGTCATTTTGCAACACAACCCGGACCGTTCTGCGCGTTCGAGGACAATTTCGAGATCGTCATCGAAGGGCGAGGAGGTCACGCCTCGATGCCTGAAAAAGGCATTGACCCAATCGTGACAGGCAGTGCGATTGTGCTGCAACTGCAGACGATTGTGTCCCGAAATCTTCCGCCAAGCGAACATGCAGTGGTATCGGTAACCGAGTTCATCACCGATGGTGCACGGAACATTCTGCCGAGCAAGGTAAGCATCCGAGGTGATTGCCGGGGGTTTTCGGCCCAGGTTTCGGATGCCATCGAAAAACGCATGCGTGACATCGTTGAAGGTGTCTGCCTGGCCCAGGGCGCAACCGGGAACATCAGCTATTCAAGATCTTTCGAGCCGCTCGTGAACAACCCGGATGCGACCGAAGCGATGGTGAACGCAGCGCAGGCAGTTGGGTCCATTGAACCGAATTATGGTCGCGTAGGGTTTTCCGAGGACTTTGCCGAGTTTCTAAAACACCGACCCGGCGCATTTGTCCTTATGGGCAACGGGACCGAGGGGCACAACGCAGTACCCCTTCACAACCCGACTTATGATTTCAACGACGAGGCAACACAGGCCGGAATCGATTTCTGGTGTCAGCTTGCCAAAGCCGAAGTTTGATTGCCAATTTCTGTAGCAGCCTCGGCAGGAAAGGGTACCGAACAAAAAACTGTGGCCAAATGCTGGCGCAGCATATTTGGCTCTGCGGCCGCTAATTAATGCTAGACTGATCAGACCGACATCTTCTGGAGGACAAAAAATTGGCGTGGATTATGGCATATGCCGGGGCAGTCCCCACGGCGAAGAAAGCGCAATACGAAGCACATGCCGCGCGGATGGCGCACATCTTCCGCAAGCACGGTGCAACGCGAGTCGTCGAAACATGGGGCGGAGCAGTCCCTCCGGGCGAAGTGACATCTTTCCCACTTGCCGTGCAGGCCGGCCCCGATGAAACGGTCGTGATGGGTTGGCAGGAATGGCCCGATCAAACGACGCAGGAAGCGAAGTTCGCAGAAGCCATGCAAGACCCGGAAATGGGTGACATGAAAGACGTCCCGATCAATGGAAAAACCATGATTTTTGCAGGGTTCGAGGTTTTGACGGACGTGTAAGCTGCCGAAACGTGTCGGAGCGGAGGTCCTTATCCCTTTCGTGGCGGAGCAACCGAGACCATCTGAGGCGCTCCGTTTGTTGTAAAAAACGAAAAATATGAAGCAAGCCACTGGCGTCAAATTGCAAACCAATACTCTGCCGACTGATCCGGCGCCGAATTATTTATCAACTTAAACCTGGCTTGTTGGCGATTTTCTGAACATCAAACACACACTGCTTCGACGGTGTTGGTTGTCATGACTATTGGTCGCGCAGCCACGTTCAAAGTTCTTCAACATATTGAGAATTCAAGGCAATGTGATGCTGGGCTCGGGTGACATATGTGGTTATCTTGCAGGAACCATTATTCGTCAGCCGTGGCAGAATAGGAGACCCAATCATCCGGACATGTTGCAACCTTCCAAACGGGCTTCGCACTTGCCTTGTCAGATGGGATTGCCCGACAGTCGTGGGATTGTCGCATCGACGATTTACGCAACAATCGGGCTGCGTGTGCTTCTGACAGCGGCGTTTATCATATTGGAGTTACCATGCGTGTCAGCGTAGGGATCGCAGTGACAATGCTTGTCGCCCTGTCGATCGGCGTGTCGACTTTCGTTGTACACTCGCTGTGGTGGACAACCGCGCGCGAAAACAGCCGGATGCTTGCGGCTGAGATCAACAGTCAGATCGCCAACACCGTTCGGATCGAGGTCGGGTTGACTCTGAGGTCGGCAGAAGCCGCCTGGGCCGCTGTCCGAACCATATTTGTCCAGAACGTTATTGCGACGCGGCAAGCCGACAAACGAGAGTTTGTTTTCCTGTCCCAGTTGCAGGCCCAACCCAATATTTCCTGGATCATGTTTGGCTGGCCAGACGGGAATTTTTTCGCAGCGCACCGTCTTGGAGACGGTGGCCTTGAAATGATTGAGATCGATAGCGAAATCCGAGATCGGATGCTGCGCAGAGATCGGTACATTTTTATTCCCGGCGACATTCAATTCGAAGAACGGAACTTTTCGACTACTACTTATGATCCGCGCGATCATGTCTGGTTCCGGAATTTCATAGGGCGGAGCTCGCCCGATTGGATCGAAGCCCGCGATTTGCCGGGCAGCCAAAAAACCGTTTATGCGTTTGCCGGACCCGTTGACGTGAACCGCAGACGGCAGGGTGTTCTGGCAGTTGTTATCGAAACCGATCGGCTGTCCCGTTTTCTGGGCACGTTGCGGCCGGGTGAATTCGGTGCTGCGTTCATTCTCGATGCGGACGGCAAAGTGATTGCTGCGCCGGATCCGAATGCAGATGAGGTCACGCCGGCGCGGATGGGCGAAGGTGACCTCTACGAGGTTGCCAAAATTTCGGGTGAACAGTTGTTGGGTGACGCCGCCACGCGGGCAGCCATGAATTCGACGACCAGAGTCGTTAACGATGGGGTTCCTTATGCAGTGGCGCTGACGCCGCTGGGATTTTATGGCTGGCGCGTGGCCACGGTCATTCCGGAATCGGCTTTCCTGTCCGGGATCGACCAGACGTTGGTCAGTTTGATTTATGTGTTGATTGGCGTCGTAGTCGTGGCAATCGGACTGGCGATCTGGCTTGTCAGACGGGTCGTCTCGAATCCTTTGGCCGATATTGTCGATGATCTGAACAAGGTCGAACGTTTCGACATCGAACAGATATCAAGCCGACCATCCAGGTTGTCGGAGCTTGCCAACCTTTCCGCCGCCACGGCAAACATGGCCGCTGGTCTGTCTTCATTCCGCAAATACGTTCCCACGGACCTTGTGCGGACTTTGGTTTCCGAAGGTATAAACACGCAACCCGGCGGAGAAATGAAACAGATTTCAGTGCTGTTTTGCGACGTAGCCGGATTTACGGGCCTTTCCGAGAGGCTTGGACCAAAAATCGTCGAACTGATGGAGCCTTTTTTTGATGCTGCATCATCTGCCATTTCCCGTCACGACGGTACGATTGACAAGTTTATGGGCGATGCGGTGATGGCGTTCTGGGGCGCACCTCGTCAGGATAGCAATCATGCCGAGAACGCTTGTCGGGCCGCATTGGATCTTGTCGCAGCGGTCGCAAAAGCAGATATCAGGGACGATAACGGTGACCCTTTGCGCGTCCGGATTGGGTTGAACAGTGGTGAAGCGTTGGTTGGGAACATTGGCTCCGAAGAACGCCTGAATTATACGGCAATTGGCGATGTTGTGAACGTCGCCAGCCGTTTGGAGGGTGCCAACAAGGCCTATGAAACGTCGATCCTGATTGGGCCCGAGACCCGGCGTGCTGCCGGTGACACCATCATTGCAAGAGAGCTGGATACGCTCGCCGTGTTTGGCCGTGCTGGCGGGCTGGTGATCTATGAGTTGATCGCGATGGCCGATAGCTCTGACAAATCACATAGCTGGATCGAAGATTATGAAAACGGGCTCGCCTGCTATAGAAACAGGCGGTTTGACGAAGCGATTTCGGCTTTTGAGGCGGCCGGGAAGGCGCGCGGTGATGATCCGGCGTCGTCGGTTATGAAGATGCGAGCCAGCAACTTTCTCATTGATCCTCCACCGGATGACTGGATGGGTGTTGCGGTTGCCGACACCAAGTGAATTCAATTTCTTCTTTGGGCTGTATTCGTCAGGCAGGACATCTGATTTGCCAATTGTGCGGGTCTACGTGCAGTATTGGAGCGGTAGGGTCTTTGAAGATCCGATTTAGGTGCCGAGCGGAGGCTGATAAGGCTCCAGGCATGCGCATATATGTATCGAATTTTATGCGCAAGTTTGACGCACAAATTTGTTGTTGATACAATTGGTGCATTAGGAGGTTGGCCGGATGAATGCCCAATCGCGAAAACCGACGAACTTGTCGCTCGACAGTGCTCTGCTTGCCGAGGCCAAGGCGCTGAAGGTCAATCTGTCCCGCGCGGCTGAAGAGGGTGTTCGCGCCGCTGTGGCTTCGGCCAAAGCGGAACAGTGGAAGATCGAAAACGCTGCCGCCCTGAAAAGCTCCAATTCCTATGTCGAGAAACACGGATTGCCGCTCGAAGGCTTCAGGCAGTTCTGATGCCGAAATACGATGTGTTTCCCAACCCGTCCGGTGACGGCTATCTTCTGGATGTTCAAACTGACCTGCTGAGTGACTTGAACACTCGCGTTGTGGTGCCGCTTTTGCCAAAAACAATGGCACCTAAACCGGCAACCCGGCTCAATCCAGTGTTCGAAATCGACGGTGAACCTGTCGTCATGGTCACGCAGTTTATGGCCGCCGTTCCGATCGGAATCCTGAAATCACAGGTTGGCAACCTGAATGATGAGTTTGAACGCATTACGATTGCGGTGGACATGCTCATGCAGGGGTTCTGACGTGCTATGAGCGTCGATGATTGGGGCCGATTACGTCTCTACGCCTGATGCCGCCGGCCGCTGAGAACCGGGCGTTGCAGTGGTTGGTTCAGGGCTGGCAAAAACCCAATCGCAAACGCGGACCAAGCAGCGCACCATACGCCTGCCGCCAGAGTCACCAACGGTAGCCCAGGGAAGATCGGCGCCGCCAAGCGGATCCATGTAGCGACCCAAACTAAGATAAACCCGATTGTGTACCCCAACGTGGCCTGCATGATGCCGCTTTCGGTATGCGCCGCCGCCCGACCGGATATCGCCATTATCAGGCCCGACATTCCACCAA
Organism: Ruegeria sp. HKCCD9138; assembly: GCF_057220975.1. Classification (NCBI taxonomy): domain Bacteria; kingdom Pseudomonadati; phylum Pseudomonadota; class Alphaproteobacteria; order Rhodobacterales; family Roseobacteraceae; genus Ruegeria; species Ruegeria sp. HKCCD9138. Next base: position 190,526 of record NZ_JBWVAZ010000009.1, read on the forward strand.
TTGTGATAGCGTGTATTGCGTCGCTCAAAGGATATGGCGCGGACAAAAGGCCGGAAAAGCCCACAACGATCAGGCCAATTGGCAGCCAGAGGAAAGCAAGGTTCAGCGCAGCTAATAAGGGATTACAGAGGGCTGGCAGGCTTTGCCACTTGCCTATGACCAAAAGCAAGGCCAATCCAGAGGCGATCATGGCGACATGAGCTATGGCAAGATATCCGAACATGTTGGCCACTAAAGCTGCAACCAGCAGAAGGAGTATCAAGACTTTCAACCATGCAGGGTCTCGATTCTCCGGAATTGCGCGCCCTGTCATCGCAAGCCAGTTTTGGGTGAAGGCGGGAATTGCTCTCATCCCAATGCTTGTCATCAGCATGACAAGACCGATCAGTAAGGTGTGAACCACAGCCAGGCTGTCCCACGGCGACCCAGTTCTCGCAGCTTGCAGAAAAATGACATCGCCAACACCCAGACACACTATTGCAGACAGATAACCGAGTTTACTGAAGGCACGGGACAACAGCAGGTGGTAGCCGATGATCCCCGCCAACAGAGCAAAATACCCGGCGTTGAGCGACAAAAGCAGCGTATCTGGAATATGAGCGGCCAAAGCCATTGCGAGGCGTGCGAACACCCAAATCGCCAACAACACTTTCAGGACCGTGCCTCGAACCGGGGAAATGCCAGTCCAGGCCGGAAGTGCTGTCAGCAAGTAACCACCAATAGCCGCGCCGGCAAAGCCGAAGACAAGCTCGTGAACGTGCCAGAGGACCACCGGTTCAAATGACGGGCCGGGAATTTCCAGATAATCTCCCAGCGGCCACCAGGCCACGGATAACAGGGCGCAAATAATGGCTGCCGAAAACAGCGGGCGGTGCGCCGCTTCCCAGAAATCGCAAAAAAACTGGTCGTCGACCGACGCCGAAGTCATGGCGCCGAAGTACCGGACCAATCCGCTCCGCAGGCCCCTGTCAGGAAACCGTCGCTCAGGCGAATGTCGGGATCAGAAGCGAGGACATCCTTTGTCAATTGCCCTTTGTTCAGATTTCGATCTATCCGCTGGCGATACAACGCGCACAATTGCAAAAAACCGTTCGATTGCGGTGACAGGCGCAGGGCCGAGACGCCGGCATCACGCAACATTTCGATTTGGTTGTCGGTACAGGCATAGCTGCCCGACAAGGTCTGCACCCCATTCATCGCCATAAAGGGTTTGCCGTCGCTGGTCAGCACGTCCAGCCCATCAGGATCGTCCTCGCAGGCGAATTGGCAATTGTCTTTCGTGCGCCCATGCAAACGCGCGTGATAGCACCGACCCGAAATTGCAAGCGGCAGGCGCCCGTGCCCCCAAACTTCTATCGCAACACCCAGCTCGGCAGCGGCTTTCGCCAAGGTTTCAACCGAGCCTATGGGCAGTTCCGGCGGCAGGCACACGCGACGCGCTCCGCGCGAGGCCAGCCACCTCAACGTGCCCTCGTTATAAACGTTCACCAAAGGACCGACCGAGAAGCCGGTATCTTCGGGCAAATACGCCAATGCGGTCAGGTCGTTGATTTCAACCGTGACCCCCATCTTGGCCAATTCAACCGTCAGCTTGCGTTCACGTTTCAACGTCACCAGTGCCAGGCTGGTCAGGGCAACGTCCTTACCGGCGTCGACAAGTCTGGAAATCGCCTCGGGTATTCGGTCCTGATAAAACGGCAGCCTCTTGGAACAGACGAGTTCCCCGATCACCACTCGGTCTACAGGCGACTGGGTCAAATCATCATAAAAGCCGCTCCAAGTGTCGGCAGGCCAAAAAAATTGGTTGGGACCGATTGTCAGTTCCATCCTGCTATCTCCACGTCTTTTTGTAGGCACCGGTGGTCATGGCCTGCCCTTCCGACAATCGAGCCAGCATGCCTTCGGGCAGCGGTTTTCCCATGTCAAGCGCATCCACGGCCGTGCGGAAATTTCGGACGACCTGCGCGACATAGGATTTCGAACGCTGGCGGCCCTCGATTTTCAGGGCAGTAACGCCTGCCTTCTGCAACTGAGGGATCAGCTTTTCCGCGTTCAGGCTGACGGGATCTTCAAAAAGGTGACCGGATTTTCCACCTGCCGAAAAGCACCCTTTGCACAGTGTCGGGTAGGGTGCGGGCTGATCTTTCTCAACGCGGTGAATGAGATAGCCACCCAACCGGGCATCCAGAGCGCCGCGGTCCTCACTGTATTCCACGTGACTGGCCGGTGAGCAGACACCGTTCATGTTCGGTGACAACCCGGTGGCGTAGGACGAAAGCGAGCAGCGCCCTTCAGCCATTACACAGAGGCCGCCGAAGACGAACACTTCGGTCTCGACCTCGGTCTCGGCGTTGATCGCGGCAATCTCCGGCACCGACAGGACGCGGGGCAGAACCACGCGTTTAACGCCAAAGGTGGCGGCATAGAAATTGATGACATCAGCGTTGGCGGCGGCCGCCTGTACCGACAAATGCCGGCGCAAACCGGGATGGTTCCGGGCCGCATAGTCCAGCAACCCCAGATCGGCCAGGATTACCGCATCCGCGCCACTGGCTTCGGCATCGCCAACCGCGCGGTGCCAGATCGCCTCATCACCAGCGCGGGGAAATGTGTTGATGGCGACCAGGACCCTGGACCCGTGCGCATGGGCAAATTCCACGCCTGCACGCATTTCAGACCGGTCGAAGTTCAGGCCGGGAAAGTTTCGCGCGTTGGTTTCGTCGTTAAAGCCACAGTAGACGGTGTGTGCACCTGCCTTGACGGCCGCGCGCAATGCAGCCGGAGTGCCTGCGGGGCAGACGATTTCCATCACCATATCGCCGCATCCTCTGGCCGGGTCAGGCATAGCCCGGTTTGGCGTTCCATGAGGGCTATCAACTGCTGAACCGGACGTGCCAAGGGCCCTGAAAGGGCGGCCGCTTCCTGTGCCAGATCCAGTTCTGCATCATCTATCGCGTTGCGCAACGCCAGCGCTGCGCTGGTATCCCCCTCGACAACCAGATCGCGTGAGAAAAAAAGCGCGTCGCCATCAAACGCACCGTGAACCAGCCCCAATAGAGCGGCCAGCGGGCCTGAGATTCGCGCAGCGCCCATTGTCGGCCGTCGAGTGAGTTTTATCTTCGGCAGCCCGCCATTTGGATTGAGGTACAGAACAAGCGGCAGATCGACCGGATCGAGGATAAAATCGGTGCGGTCGTATTTGCCGAGACGGTTGATCAAGCCGGGATTGTTTTTTGCGATCTTTCGCGAGAACGCGGTCAACGAGAGCGATAGCGGCGCCAGCGGCATGAACCGCAATGCCGCCGCCAGCGGCGCAGGGCAATGCGGAATCGGATTTTGAGGATCGGACAAACAGACCTCCTGCAGCCTCAATGAATATGTGCACGTGGTCTTCCTAGGGTGCGCTCGGCCCTAGTGAATTGACTGTAGTCAAGTGTGCCGGATGGTTCCGCTGTTAGGGGAGGGGCAAAAATCGTCGGAGCAGACCAATTCGCACATTTTCACCCCATCCCAGTCTTCGGGATTTCCTGAGCTGGTGTCGGGAAACCGGTCAGTTCAAAACTGTGCCCGATCCGGTTTCCGTGCGCCATCAGATGACAGCCGTACATCGTGCCGTGCTGGAAGCGCATGGGCCGGTTTTGCAATTCGACAAGCCAGTGAACGAACATGGCTTGGCGTCAGACATCCCCGTCGTTGTGAACCTGTTTGGCACAGCAGAACGCGTCGCGGCGGGGCTTGGCGTTTCGACCGACGGATTGGATGAGCTTGGCGCGTTCCTGGCTGCTTTGCGCGCGCCGGAACCTCCTGACGGAATGCGCGATGCCTTGTCGCGTTGGCCGATGCTGAAAGCCGCTCTGGCGAGCCGAGCAAAGCCCGTCAAATCGGCGCCGGTTCAAAATGTGGTACACAGTGGCGATGACATCGATCTGTCGGCACTTCCCGTTCAGACACATTGGCCGGGCGATGCTGGCCCGCTGATCACCTGGCCGGTGGTTGTAACGCGCCCCTGCGCCAGCGAAGCGGACAATGTCGGCAGATACAACGCCGGCGTTTATCGCGTTCAGGTTCTGGACCGGAACCGTCTCATCATGCGCTGGTTGCCGCATCGCGGTGGCGCTGCGCATCACCGTAGCTGGGCCCGTAGACACGAGAAAATGCCTGTGGCGATTGCCCTGGGCGCGAACCCTGCAACGATTCTGTCGGCAGCACTGCCCTTGCCGGAAACTGTTTCCGAACTGACGTTCTCGGGTGCCTTGAACGGCACGCGCCCTCGATTTGTACCGGCCAAAACGGTGCCGCTGCTCGTCCCCGCCGATGCCGAGATTATGCTGGAGGGCTGGGTATCCCCCGATGAAACCGCACCTGAAGGCCCGTTCGGAGATCACACGGGCTATTACAACCCCGCCGAGCCCTTTCCGGTCATGCATGTCAGCGCCGTCACGCATCGGGAGGCGCCGTTATACCTGTCCACCTACACAGGCCGTCCGCCCGACGAACCTGCGATTATCGGAGAGGTTTTCAATCAACTTGCCCTCCCGACAATCCGGGCCCAGATTCCCGAGATACATGATCTTTGGCTCCCGCCCGCTGCATGTTCCTATCGCATCGCGGTTGTCAGCATCGACAAGCGCTATCCCGGCCAGGCCCGCCGGGTGATGATGGCGCTTTGGGGAATGCTGCCGCAATTCAGTTACACCAAAATGATCATAGCTGTGGATTCAGACATCAATCCAAGACGATGGGATGACATTGCCTGGGCCCTGGCCACACGCATGGATCCCGTCCGTGACGTGATGCTGTTGGAGAATACGCCGATGGATTACCTCGACTTCGCTTCCCCTCAGCCGGGACTGGCCGGAAAGATGGGCATTGACGCAACGACCAAGATTGGCAGTGAAACCAGCCGGGAATGGGGAGAAGTGATGCAGACGTCGGACGCGGACAGTGCCTTTGCCGCGGATCTGTTGGACAGGCTGATCCCGGAGTTGAACCGATGACCGACACGCGCGTCATATTGGGGGTGTCCGGCGCTTCAGGAGCCGCCCTCAGCCTTGCAGTTGCCCGGAATTTGTCGGTTCAGGGCATCGAAGTAGATCTTGTCGTCAGCCCTGCGGCCAACCTGACGTTGGCTCAGGAATGCGGGGCGGGTGCGATTGACGAGCTTCGCGATCTGGTGACCCGTCACCATGATACGGCCGATGTCGGTGCCAGTGTCGCGTCGGGCTCGGTTCCCGTCGCGGGTATGATCGTTGCCCCCTGTTCGATGCGGTCACTGGCGGCGATCTCGCTTGGTTTGGACGATAACCTGCTGACGCGCGCAGCCAGTGTGCAGCTCAAGGAACGTAGGCCCCTTGTTCTGCTGACCCGCGAAGCGCCATTGACCCTGGCGCACCTGCGGAACATGACCGCTGCGACGGAAATGGGCGCAGTGATCATGCCTCCGGTTCCGGCTTTCTATCTCGGTCCAAGCAACCTGACAGACATTATCGACCAGATAGCAGCCCGCGCCGTCGATTGTTTGGGTGTTTGCGAACCGATTGCAAAACGATGGAACCCTTCTGCTTGACATGCGCAAGCGGGTGAAGCTTTGTCCGAATTGCGGTTGAAGTTCCGGGAGACTTCAATGAGGCGCGCGGACGATCTGCTCAGATGCCAGAAATAGCCGTTTGCTGAGACAGGAACTTGACAAGACGTGCTTGCACGACCTCCATCTGCTGCGTTTCGACAGTGTCGATATGCCTCGCTACCCACAAAGGGACGGTTATTCGTGGCATCAGGTCGTCGCGCCGGGTCAGTCGGGGGTCCGCGTCCCCGATAAACCTCGGCAGCACTGTTATCCCACGCCCCAGTGCCGAGATCTCCTGAAGAGTCAGAAAGCTGTCTGCGGCAACCGTCAACTGATCTGCTGCTATGTTTTCGTCCATCCACTTTCCGGCAGCCGACTGAGACAGTGGACCTGACAACGCAAGCCAGCGATCCTGCTTTTTGTCAGCAGCATAGGCCGCGAATGCAAGATCGGTGGCGACCTCACCCACCAGGTCATCCGCCAGCCTGACCGATGGGCGCACGGCTATGGTGGCCTGTTCGCGCAGCAGATCCAGATGTGTATTACTGCTCATAAGCGACAGCGCCAGGTTCTGTTCCCGGGCCTGCATCTTTACGACAAATTTTGGCAAAATTGTCGCGCAGAGCGTGTCGGTCGAGGTTACCCTGACGCTACCACGCAACTTGGGTTGCCCTCCACCCGCCAATCGGTTGACCTCGTGCATGGCTGACTCAGCAGTTTGCGCGGCGCGGATGATGTGCGCGCGATCCGGCAGCAACCGGTATCCCTGCGCGGTCCGCTGAAACAATTTTTCTCCATGGCGCTGTTCGAAGGCGGCAACACGGCGCAGAACCGTCGCATGGTTCACACCTAACCGCCTGGCCGCCTGCAGGACCGATCCGGTATCCGCAACCGCCAAAACAAAGCGCAAGTCATCCCAGTTCTCGTTGTGCATAAATCGCGAATCCACGCTGCAGTTTTGCTGACTGTTATCATATTCCCGAACAGCTATTCTGAAAGCAATAGAGCCAAGTTTTTTAACATTCGGGAGTATCAGAATGCGTAAATCAGCTATTATTGCCATGTCGGCTGTTCTTGTTTCCACCGGTGTGCTGGCGACCGCGGATGGACATGCAAGCGACAAGCAACTTGCTGCCGCGGCCAAGGCGCGCCAGTCCCAGATGCAGCTTTATGCGTTCAACCTTGGAGCGTTGGGGGCTATGGCCAAGGGTGAAGTGGCCTATGACGCGGGTGCGGCATCGGCGGCGGCCACCAACCTGGCAACGCTCGCCTCGCTCAGTCAGGCGGGATATTGGCTACCGGGTTCTGACAACGAAAGTATGGAAGGGACGCGCGCGCTGCCAGCCATCTGGGCGGCTGACAGCGATATCGGGGCAAAAGCCGAAGGATTTGCAAATGCAGTCGCGGGTATGCAAACTGCTGCGGGTATCGACCTGGAGTCGCTCCAGGCGGCGATGAAACCGTTGGGAGATGCCTGCGGGGCGTGTCACAAAGCCTATCGTGCACCCGAAAACTAGGAATAGAATTTATCCGGATTCCTGATCGCGATGCGGCGTATCGTCATTTTAGTCTTGGGCCTGGTGCTTATCGGGGTCGTTGCCTTCTGGGTGACGCGTCCCAGGACGCTGAGCCCGAACGCATTGGATGGTTTGACGTCAGACGCCTCTCGCGGGGAATTAATATTCGCGGCCATGGGCTGCGCCAGTTGCCACAAGGCTCCAGGGTCGGACGATCCACTGGTTCTTGCGGGCGGGCTACCGTTCGAAACCGAGTTTGGTACGTTTCTTGCCCCAAATATCTCCAGTGACCCGGTGCATGGTATCGGCGCGTGGTCCGATCTGGACATAGCAAACGCTGTTCTGAATGGAAGCTCCCCGCGTGGCGAGCATTATTACCCGGTCTTTCCATACCCGTCGTATTCGCGTAGCCGCATAGAAGATATTGCGGATCTGATCGCCTACCTTCGTACTTTACCGGCCGATCCAACACCAAACCGGCAGCATGAGATCGGCTTTCCTTTCAATATCCGGGCGTCGCTTGGCGGCTGGAAAACGCTGTTTTTGCGACCGGAACACATCGTTCAAGGTGAACTGACGCCTGAACAGGAACGGGGCAGGTACCTTGTCGAAGCGCTTGGTCATTGCGGAGAATGTCACACCCCGCGGAACCCGCTTGGCGGCGCGGATCTTGATCAGTGGCTGGCGGGCGCACCAAACCCATCCGGGAAAGGCCGCATTCCCGACATCCGGCCAGCGAAACTGGGATGGTCCGAAGCGGATATCGCGGCCTACCTCAGAACCGGATTGACGCCCGACTACGACTCCGCGGGCGGAACGATGGTGGAGGTTATCGAGAGCACGAGCCAATTGCCGGACAGTGACCGTCAGGCCATTGCAGCCTATCTGATGATTGTCCCTGACGCCTGATCGTCGGCGCGGGCATTCCAAAAGAAGGAAAATGCAATTTTCTTGCCGGCGCCCCTGATCCAATACTGCTTCGGTTGAGTTTTCAAAACAAAATCTGATTGGAGCCGATTGTCTCGATCAGCGGTTGCAGGTGTTTCTCGTACCGACGCCATTTCGCTTTCGATGACGAATAGAGCGGCTGGCGAACCTGCTGCACGCTGGCTGTACGCACGCGACGCTTGGCTGAGTGGAACTCCAGGCAGGATTCGGCCCAGTCCAAACCACAATACGCGATGAGGCCGCGGGCAACCGTCTCGATATCGTCGACCAGTTCCTCGTACCGGATGGAGTGGAACGCGCCTTCCGGCAGCGTCTCATTCCAATGGTTCATGAGGCGCACGTAGTTATTGAAATACCGTCCCAATTCGACCTGATCATAGCTGTGCAGCTGACTGCGTTCGAACAGTCGCGTGTAGCAAGACAGGCAGGTATCCAGCGGGTCGCGGGCAATGTGTATGATTTTTGCATTGGGCAGGACGCCATGAATCAATCCGATCATCTGGAAATTTGCGGGCATCTTGTCGACAACGCGCTGCGCGTCGGGTCCGTGCAGCTTCAGGGCTGTAACGTAGTCTTCTGCACGCCGGGTCAATGTGTTGTCGGGCAGTGTCCGAACAGCGCCGGGTACATTTGACGAGCCTTCGTTGACCCGTCCGAACAGGTTTTGCAGGTCATTCAGCTCTCCGGCACCTACGACATCAGGATGCGCGTTCAGAATGGATTCGGTCAGCGTCGTTCCGGAACGCGGCATCCCGACCACGAAGATCGGAGTTGCATCGGCAATAGCGCAGGAGCGCAGCCGTTCGATAATGTTTGCATCGAAACTGGCTATCAGCTCGTCCGTCAACGCATCGGTTTCCGCCGGATCATATGACACCAAAGACCGCTTGATCCCGGCACCTTTGGCAAAGTGTTTGAACGCGTCGTCGTAGCGGCCCAGTTTTTCGTAACAGTCGCCCATCGCGAAATGATAAGCGACCGCTTTCTGAGGCAGCATAGCGCCTGCATTCGGCAACTCTGCCTCAAGGGATCGGAAAATGGGGCTGCTTTCGGTGACCTTGTCCAAGCGCGCCAGAGCAATCCAAGCACTAAGCCTGTCGTCGTTGGATTCCGTGGCCGCCAAAAAAAACTGACGCGCAGTGTCGAACTCGCCTTGTTCCATCGCGAGGTGCCCCAAGGCCAGCCGGCTTGCAGTCATGTCGGGTTTTAGCTGGATCGCCTTGTGGTACAGGGTGATTGCTGCATCAACATCACCCAGATGGGCTTTCACCAGGGCAGTCTGATGACAGGCGACTGCATTGTCCGGGTCCAGACGCAATGCCTGCTCGGCCTCGATCAGAGCGAGTTTCGGATGGTTTTTTTCAAACAGAACCTGAGATAGCCCGACATAGCTATCGGCCTTTTTGTCGTCCAGTGAAATAGCATTCCGGAACGCTGCCTCAGCCTTGTCCAACTGGTTTTCCAGCGAGAAGAGACGCCCGAAGTTGCGGTGCAGTTCCGCATTACGCGGAAACTGCTCGATCAGTGTCTCACAAAGCCTTAGGGCGTCGGTGATCTTCTCGAGTTCGATCAAAACCGAAACAAGGTTGTTTGCGGTTTCGGATGAATTTGGATTTACACGAAGCGCCTTTTCGTAGAGTTCCACGGCCTTTTCACGGTCGCCCCTGTCGCGCGCAATGCTGCCGAGATTGTTGATGGCCCGGTCGAACTCGGGCGCAAGGGCCAAGGCGCGGTGTTGTGACGCCTGAGCCTGATCCAGATCTTTCAGGTCATAATGCACCAGCCCAAGATTTGAATGTGCTGCTGCGCTGCCCGGGGCGAGGCGCACTGCACGTTCACCAACTTCCCGGGCCTGATCTAACTGCCCCGCCGAGCGCAGAACTTCGGTGAAATTCGTCAGAAACTGTGCGTTTTCCGGTTGCAACTTGATTGCCTGGCTCAAGGCGCTGACAGCCGGGCCGAATTGCCCGGTTTGAAAAGCGATCAGCCCCAGCACGTGGTGCGCGGCTGCAAACTGCGGCACGGCACGAACGATTTCGGAGAAAACGGCGACGGCCTGTTGCAACTGTCCCTGTTCGTAGTGGGACATGCCCTGCGCAAAAGCGTCCTGCACCGATACCTGCCGCTGCTGTGCCATGAACGTGACCTCATTAATGCAGTGAATGTGGGTTTGGCGAACACAACAAATCCCGACGATGGGCACGTGGTAATGCATTCCTGTGCCATCGTCTATGCAAGTCGTTTTGCTGCGCTTTTTTCCGACATAATGCTTGAACTCACGGCTGCGCGGTGTTTGGCGACGCGGCGCGAGGCTCAATTGCCCGAGCCGGAAATTCGTGTGCATTCCAATTCTAAACTTTCATGCTCAAAGCCAGAGGCAGATCGAAACTCCTAGGCCAAGTTCCGTTAATTCTCTCGTGCTTCGGCTACGATCACCGATGTCTCCAGATCGATTAGTTTCGCATCCATATCCGCCGGCAAACGAGCGTCGGTGAACAGTTTGTCCGCGTCGCCGAGATTGCCAATCCGACCCGGAGCGGACCGCAGGACTTTGGAACTGTCCGCTACTACAAATGTGGATTTCGATTGCCGGATAATCGACTTGGTCGCTCGGACTTCCTGAAAATCGAAGTCCAGCAAGTCAAGATCGGCATCAATTCCCGCGCAGCTGATGATCGCGAAGTCGAACTTGAACAGGTCCACCACCTGCGTCGTCAGATTGCCGAGCAACCCTCCGTCCGTGCGCCTTAGTGACCCTCCGGCGACGACAATCTCGATATTGGGATTGGCGGCAAGGATATTGGCGGTGTTCAGGCTGTTGGTCACCACAAGCAGATCCGTATGCGTCATCATTTCGCGAGCCACCGCTTCGGTGGTGGTGCCGATGTTGATGAACACGGTGGAGCCGTCCGGAATATGGCGCGCGCATTCCTTCCCAATCTTGGCCTTACCGCGGGTGTTCCGGTTGCGTCGTTGCACATAGTCAAGATTGCCAAGCCCCGACGAAACAACGGCACCGCCATGCACACGCTCAAGCTGCCCGGATTGTGAGAGCTGTGCCAGATCGCGCCGAATTGTTTGTTCGGCCACGCCGAAACGACGGGCCAGGTCCTCGACGCGAATTGTGCCCTGGCTTTGCGCGATCTGAAGAATCTCGGATTTTCGGTTCTTGCTTAGCATGTTCGATTGTCCTGTGTCGCGCAAAATTGCGCGAATCCGCGCACAATCGCAACCAATTTTTGTTCGGTTTGAGGGCAATCGCGCTCAATTGGCGGATATTCATGAGCGAATGTGTTGACTTTTGACCTCAATAATGGTTGTTAGCGGTAACAAATCAAAGCGCCCCGAGTCGGCGTTTCGATCACCAGCCACCAAGGGATTGGGAGAAGTGACATGACCGTAAAAGTTGCCATCAATGGATTTGGCCGTATCGGCCGCAGCGTTCTGAGGTCTCTGGTCGAGGCGGGCCGAAACGACGTATCGGTTGTTGCCGTCAACGATCTGGGGCCAATCGAAACCAATGCTCATTTGCTGAAATATGACAGCGTGCACGGGCGGCTTGATGCAGATATCCAGATTGAGGGCAACACCATGCTGGTGGGTGGTCGCCAAATTCGTGTCAGCGCCGAACGTGATCCCGCCAAGCTTGCCTGGCAGGATGTCGACGTGGCCCTGGAATGCACTGGCCTTTTCACCAAGCGCGAGAGCGCCATTCAGCATATTGGAAACGGGTCGAAAAAAGTTCTGGTCTCTGCCCCTGCAACCGGTGCGGACAAGACCATTGTCTACGGTGTCAACCATCACAGCCTGACTGGCAAAGAGGTTGTCGTTTCCAATGCAAGCTGCACGACCAATTGCCTGTCACCGGTCGCCAAGGTTCTCGATGACGCGTTCGGCATCGAAACCGGATACATGACAACGGTGCACTCCTATACGGGTGACCAACCCACGTTGGACACCATGCACAAGGATTTGTACCGCGCCCGCGCCGCTGCGATGTCGATGATCCCGACCTCCACAGGGGCTGCACGAGCGGTGGGTGAAGTATTGCCTCAACTGAAAGGCAAACTTGACGGCTCGGCTATCAGAGTGCCGACACCGAACGTATCGGCGGTGGATTTTTGCTTTATGCCCAAGCGCGAAGTAACGGTTGATGAGGTCAACGATGCAATCCGCTTGGCGGCCTCGGGTGAGATGCGTGGCGTTCTGGCGGTGACGGATGAACCGCTGGTCTCTATCGATTTCAATCACGACCCGCATTCGTCGATATTCGCCACTCAGCAGACCCGTGTGACCGATGGTGGCATGATCCGCGTTCTCAGCTGGTACGACAACGAATGGGGCTTCTCCAACCGAATGCTGGACACAGCATGCGCCATGGCGACCCGTGGGTGAGAAGCCGTTGTTGAGCACGATCATCGACATACACGCACGCGAGATATTGGACAGCCGGGGCAATCC
>NZ_JBWVAZ010000010.1:0-186583 GCF_057220975.1 Ruegeria sp. HKCCD9138
ACGCCGCAGAATAAAACAACACAATCAATATACCCCGCCGGTAAAACGGCGGGGTTTTTCGCCAATCGGAAACTCGTGTTCTGATTTGAAACCCTTTCTGATGTCGTTTTTACCCAACAAAGCGTCTTTTCCGCTTGCTGCAGGTGCGAAGGACCCATACCTCTGTCCGTGGGACACCCCTCCCCAACGAGGGGCGTGTATCTGGAAGGGTAATACAGATGACTATCGAACAACCGGCAACGCGGCCGGACAATCCGCGTTTTTCTTCGGGCCCGTGCGCCAAACCCCCTACATTTGATCTGACCAAACTCGCCGATGCTGCATTGGGCCGTTCGCACCGTGCCGCTGTTGGCAAGGGCAAGCTGAAGGCCGCCATCGAAGGCACGCGTGAGGTGCTCGGCATTCCGGCGGATTACAAAATCGGCATCGTTCCGGCCTCGGACACCGGTGCGGTCGAGATGGCGCTGTGGTCGCTGCTGGGTGAACGCAAGGTTGAAATGCTGGCCTGGGAGAGCTTTGGGGCTGGTTGGGTGACCGACGTGGTCAAACAGCTGAAGATCGACGCCGAAGTAAAAACGGCCGATTACGGTCAGATCGTCGATCTGGCCTCGGTCGATTTCGCGAATGACGTGGTGTTTACGTGGAACGGCACGACCTCGGGCGTACGGGTGCCGAACGGCGACTGGATCGCGGATGATCGACAGGGCCTTACAATCTGTGACGCAACCTCGGCGGCCTTTGCGATGGACCTGCCCTGGGACAAGCTGGATGTGACCACGTTCAGCTGGCAGAAGGTGCTGGGCGGTGAGGCTGCGCACGGGATGCTGATCCTGTCGCCCCGCGCAGTAGAGCGGCTGGAGAGCTACACCCCCGCATGGCCGCTGCCCAAGATTTTCCGCCTGACCAAGGGCGGCAAGTTGATCGAGGGCATTTTCACGGGTGCGACGATCAACACGCCGTCGATGCTGGCGGTCGAAGATTACCTGTTTGCGCTGGACTGGGCGCGTTCCGTGGGCGGCCTGAAAGGTCTGATCGCCCGAGCCGATACGAATGCCAGTGCGGTGCACACGTTCTGTGATCAGAACGACTGGATCGCCAATCTGGCCGAGGATGCGACAACGCAATCCAACACTTCGGTCTGTCTGAAATTCACCGACGCGCGCATTCAGGACGGAGCGACGTTTGCCAAGGCTGTCGCCAAACGGCTGGAGGCCGAAAACATCGCGCTGGATATCGGCGCCTATCGTGACGCACCCGCGGGCCTGCGTATCTGGTGCGGCGGTACGGTCGAGACCTCGGACATCGAGGCGATGCTGCCCTGGCTGGCATGGGCCTTCGAGGCCGAGATTGCAGCGCAAACCGAAGCTGCCTGACCTTTTCCACTGGGCCGCCTGAGGCCCGGACCTTCCATAAAATTCAAGGACCAGAGAATATGGCCCCCAAAGTACTCGTATCTGACAAGCTCAGCGAAACCGCCGTGCAGATCTTCCGCGACCGTGGCATCGACGTGGATTTCATGCCCGATCTGGGCAAGGACAAGGAAAAGCTGGCCGAGGTGATCGGCCAATATGACGGCCTTGCCATCCGTTCTGCCACAAAGGTGACTCCGACCATTCTGGAGAAAGCCGAAAAACTCAAGGTCATCGGTCGCGCCGGAATCGGTACCGACAACATCGACAAGGAGGCGGCCTCGAAAAAAGGTGTGATCGTGATGAACACGCCGTTCGGCAATATGATCACCACTGCCGAACATGCGATTGCGATGATGTTTGCCGTAGCGCGGCAGATCCCCGAAGCGTCAACATCGACCCATTCCGGCAAATGGGAAAAGTCCAAGTTCATGGGGATCGAGCTGACCAACAAAACGTTGGGCGTGATCGGTGCAGGCAATATCGGCGGCATCGTCTGCGAACGGGCGCACGGCCTGAAGATGAAGGTCATCGCTTATGATCCTTATCTGAGCGAGGAGAAAGCCGACAAGATGGGTGTCGAAAAGGTCGAACTGGACGAACTGCTGTCCCGCGCCGATTTCATCACGCTGCACGTGCCTTTGACGGATCAGACCCGCAACATCCTCAGCCGGAAAAACCTTGCCAAAACCAAGAAGGGTGTCCGCATCATCAACTGCGCGCGCGGCGGTCTGGTGGACGAGGTCGCTCTGGCAGAAATGCTGCAATCGGGTCATGTTGCGGGCGCGGCCTTTGACGTGTTCAGCGAAGAACCGGCCAAAGAGAACCCATTGTTCAATCTGCCCAACGTTGTTTGCACACCGCATTTGGGCGCGGCCACCACCGAAGCCCAGGAAAACGTGGCATTGCAGGTGGCAGAACAGATTTCAAACTACCTGCTGACCGGTGCAGTGGAAAACGCGTTGAACATGCCCAGCGTCACTGCGGAAGAGGCCAAGATCATGGGGCCATGGATCAAACTGGCCGGGCATCTGGGCAGCTTCATCGGCCAGATGACCGATGAACCGATCAAGGCGATCAACATCCTATATGACGGTGTGGCGGCTGAAATGAACCTGGCGGCACTGAACTGCGCCGTGATGGCGGGGATCATGAAAAAGTTCAACCCCGAGGTAAACATGGTTTCGGCGCCATTTGTTGCCAAAGAGCGCGGCATTCAGATCTCGACGACCAATCAGGACAAGTCGGGTGCCTTTGAGGGCTATATCAAGGTTACTGTCGTGACCGAAAAGCGCGAACGTTCTATCGGTGGCACCGTGTTCAGCGACGGCAAGCCACGGTTCATCCAGATCAAAGGAATAAATATCGATGCCGAGGTGGGGGCGCATATGCTCTATACCACCAACGAGGACGTGCCGGGTATCATCGGCACGCTGGGCCAGACCATGGGCGAAAGCAACGTGAACATCGCGAACTTTACTCTTGGCCGATCCGAAGCCGGCGGGGAAGCAATCGCGCTGCTTTATGTGGATGAACCGGTTCCGGCCGAAGCCCGCGCCAAATTGGCGGAAACGGGTCTGTTCACGCAGATCAAACCGCTGGAATTCGACGTGGCCTGATCACCCGCGTGTGGGGTTTCTGAGACATTTCGATGCCCGCGTCCCAAATGGCGCGGGTGTCGCCTTTCACGCGGCCGCGTTTTGCGCCAAAAGGTGGTCAAATCAACTGCCTGGGATATACCATGACGCACCCGATTTATGCCGTTGGCGACCTGCACGGGCAGATCGCGGAACTCGAACGGGTTCTGTCGCTGATCGAGCGCGACGGGGGACCGGACGCACGCGTCGTATTCCTCGGCGATTATATTGACAGAGGCCCGGACAGTCGCGGTGTTCTGGACCTGCTCATCGCGGGGCGAGATGCTGGGCGGGATTGGATTTTCCTTTTGGGCAATCACGACCGGATGTTTGCGTGGTTTCTGGAGGACATTCCCCGGCACGATCCGCATCTGCTGGTGGGGTATCACTGGCTGCATGAGGCGCTGGGTGGCGTGGAAACCTTGCGCAGCTACGGTGTCGATTTCGAGGGGCAAATCCGACTGGAAGATCTGCATACGCAGGCAATGGCCGCAGTTCCGAGGGCGCACGTGAGCTTCCTGCGCGATCTCGTGCTGATGCATCAGACGGCTGACCTCGCCTTTGTGCATGCTGGAATCCGACCTGGAATACCCCTGAGCGAGCAGGCCGAAAGCGATCTTGTCTGGATACGCAAAAGCTTTCACAGCCATGCTGGTGTGCACCCGAAACTGATTGTTCATGGCCATACACCGGTCGATCGCGCCACCCACTATGGGAATCGTGTCAACCTTGACACCGGTGCGGGTTATGGCCGTGCCGCCAGCGTCGCGGTTTTTGAAGGCCATTCGTGCTGGTTGCTGACGGACACCGGACGCGTGACGCTAAATCCTAGCCCTGCGTGAACATGTCCTTGTAGGATTCACGCAAGGCGTTCTTCTGCACTTTGCCCATCGTGTTTCGGGGCAATTCGTCCAGAACGATCAGTTTGCGGGGGTGTTTGAACCGGGCCAGTTCCGTCTGAACCGACGCCAGTATAGCCTGCAGGTCCGGCGATTGACCCGGTTCTGGCACAAGAATGCCAAGTACGGTTTCGCCGAAATCCGGATGAGGAACGCCGATCACGGCGCTTTCCAGCACGCCGGGCTGTTCGTCCAGCACCAGTTCAATTTCTTTGGGATAGATGTTGTACCCGCCCGAAATGATCAGATCCTTGCCGCGCCCGACGATGTGGACATAGCCGTCTTCATCCATGCGCCCCAGATCGCCGGTGATGAAGAACCCGTCCTCGCGCAGTTCGGCGGCCGTTTTCTCGGGCATCTGCCAGTAGCCTTTGAACACGTTCGGCCCGCGTACCTCGATCATGCCGATCTCGCCCTTTGGCAAGTCGTCACCCGTTTCCGGGTCGGTGATCTTCAGTTCAACGTCGGGCAGTGGAAACCCGACCGTGCCCGCCCGGCGCTCGCCGTCATAAGGGTTCGACGTGTTCATGTTGGTTTCCGTCATTCCGTACCGTTCCAGAATGCGATGCCCTGTGCGGGCCTCAAAGCGTTCGTGGGTTTCTGCCAGCAAGGGGGCCGAGCCTGAAATGAAAAGGCGCATATGCCCAGCCAGATCCCCGGTGAACCGATCATCACCGAGCAGCCTTGTGTAGAAAGTGGGCACGCCCATCATCGATGTTGCCTTCGGCATCAGACGCAGCACGTCATTCAGATCGAATTTCGGCAGAAAAACCATCGACCCGCCAGAGGCAAGGATGACATTTGTCGCCACAAACAGACCATGGGTGTGAAAGATCGGCAGCGCGTGCAGCAGCACATCTTGGCTTGAGAACCGCCATTCTTTCACAAGCGTTTCCGCGTTCGACAGCAGGTTCGCCTGTTTCAGCATGGCACCCTTGGACCGGCCTGTCGTGCCGGATGTGTAGAGAAAGGCGGCCAGGTCATCCTCGGATCGTTTTACCGGCTCGAAAGCGGGTAGCATGCCAAGGGCACGGCGCATCAGGCTGCCGGACCCATCAGCGTTCAATGTCTCGAGCCGAGCGTTCTGAGCCTGCGCAACGGGGGTCAGACCGTCTTTGTTCGTGGTATCGCATACAACCAGTCGGGCACCGCTGTTTTCGATGAAGTAGCTCAGTTCATGTGTTGTGTAGGCGGTGTTGAGCGGGAGAAAGATCAACCCCGTCTGCGCACAAGCCGCGTAAAGCGCCAGCGCCTCGGGCGATTTTTCGACCTGCACCGCGACACGGTCGCCTGGCTCCAACTCGTACCCAGCAAGGGTATTCGCGATCCGGGCGGCCATGTCCAGAAAGTCTGCGTGGGTCAATGTCCGGCCATCCGGAAGATGAAGAAAGGGCGTCGATTTACCTGCGTGAATGCCGAACAGCCGATCAAAAAGCGGGTTGCCCATCCGGTTATCCTTTCCTTCATCCTTGGGTCGATCGGCGTGAATCTGTCTTGGAATGGCAGGAGGGTAAAGCCCCGTGAAAGCTCTCTGCGCGACAGAGCTTATATTTGTGTCGTCATACGGTATCCTGCGCCAAAATACAGTTTGGCGAAAGTGACGGGCTGGCCCTGCAACCAGGTAATGCGTTCGGCGGTAAAGACAGGTTCACCTTCGGGAACGTCCAGAAAACCGGCCACCGTCGCGTCTGCGCGGCTGGCCAGAAAAGTCAGTTCGACATTGGTAAAAGGCACTGTCTGCACCAGCCAGTCATTCGGACCGATCAATGAAAAGTCCGCCTGTGCGACCTCCGGCACGCTGTCGATCACGATCCAGCGGTCCTCGTACTGGAACGGCGTGTTGCCGGAATAGTGCATGCAACGGACGTGAAGCACCGACTGCCCTGCGCTCAGCGCCAGTCTGGCGCCGAGCCAGTCCGGCGCAGGCTGCGTCACGGTCGAGACCAGCGCGTAGCGATAAGTTCCGCCCAGCGCCTCGATTTCATCGCGCACCAGAGGGATGGTAAAGCGCGCCTGTCTTTGGGGCGCGCTCAATACCCGCGTTCCGGCCTTGCGGCGGCGTTCAAGATAGCCTTCATCGGCCAGTTCGCGCAGAGCCCGGTTGACCGTGGTTCGGGTGCAGGAAAACGTGACGGCCAGATCCTGTTCGTTGGGCAGCAGCATGTCAGGCGGCCATTCGCCCGAGCGGATGCGATGCAGCACCGTCTGCTTGATGTCCTTGTAACTTGTTGTGTCGCCGGGGTGTGTCATGCCGTTTCCCTTGGATCAGTCGCTGGCCAGCAGCTCGGCGACTGCAGCGCGATAGGCAGGCAGTATGCTGTCTCGTGCAACGTGGCGACCGTCTTGAACCATATGCCGACCGGCAGACCACAAGTTCGTCACCAGCCCGTCGGGGGCCGCAAAACACAGACCGTCCAGCAACTGATCATCGCGAAGGGTGCAGAGGGCCGAATGCGAGCGGTCGAAACTCACAAGATCGGCCAGTTTTCCAGGCGCAATTTCCCCGGCCTTTCGCCCAAGGGCCTGCGCACCACCCTTTGCTGCGCCGGTATACAGCGATTGCCCCACCGAGCCCTCACCCTTGACCAGAATCGTGCGCGCCATATCGCGCAGACGTTGGGAATATTCCAGCATGCGCAGCTCCTCGGGCAGGGAAATCCGCACATTCGAATCCGATCCGACACCAAAAGCACCACCGTTTTCGATGTAAGCGGCGCCGTTGAAGATTCCGTCGCCCAGATTGGCCTCAGTGATCGGACACAGCCCGGCAACAGCGCCGGATTGGGCCAGATCGCGGGTTTCGTCATCGGTCATATGGGTCGCGTGGATCAGGCACCAACGGTCGTCCACCTCCACATTGTTCAGCAACCAGGCGACGGGACGCTGGCCCAGCGCTGCTTTGACATCCGCAACTTCCTTGAGCTGTTCCGAAATGTGAATGTGCACCGGTCCGCGCGGAACAAGCCCAAGTACCTGCTGCAAATCCGCCGGTGTTGTTGCGCGCAGGGAATGCGGCGCAAGGCCCAGAACCGAGTCGTCATGCGGCAGTGTCGTTCGGCATTCTGCAATCAGATCCAGAAATCGTCCGACATCATTGCCAAACCGCATCTGTCCACCCGCAAGGGGCTGCCGGGAAACGCCGCCGTAAGTATATAGAACCGGCAAATGTGTCAGGCCGATACCGGTCTGCCCGGCAGCGTCGAAAATGCGCTGACTGAGTTCCGACAACCGCGTGTATGGCACGCCGCCCGGTTGGTGGTGAACATAGTGAAACTCGCCGACCGCGGCGTATCCGGCCTCCTGCATTTCCATGTAGACCAGCGCTGCAATGGCCTGGACCTGGTCGGGAGTCATTCGGTCCAGAAACCGGTACATCAGGTTGCGCCATGTCCAGAAACTCTCACGCCCGGCGGCACGGACTTCGGTCATGCCAGCCATGGCCCGCTGAAACGCATGGCTGTGCAGGTTTCCCAGCGCGGGCAGCAGGATGTCGACCTGCACGTCGCCCGGTTTCGCGGCGGCGTCGTGTTCGAGCCTGCTGATATGCCCCTGTCCGATCTCCACCCGGATATTCGTCGCCCAATCAGAACCGATCAGGGCGGATTTTGCGTGAATACTCATGGTGGACCTGTTTTGTGTAGACTTTAATTGATTACACGTATACGAAAAATTCATTGGCAGGGGGAGTCCAAAAGAATCGCCATGACAAAAAAAACTGTTTTTTGCTGCAACCGGCTGGCCACGATGGACGGAGCAGAGCCTTATGGTCTGGTCGAAGATGCTGCGATTGCTGTCGACGGTGAAACGATTGTCTGGGTTGGTGCGCGATCGCGGCTACCTGCCGCATACGCAGATTGGCCTGTCGAGGATTTTGGCGACCGCCTCGTGACGCCGGCGCTGATCGATGCGCACACACATGTTGTCTTTGGCGGCAACCGGGCAAAAGAGTTCGAGATGCGGCTGAACGGCGCCACCTACGAGGAAGTTGCGCGCGCGGGCGGCGGTATTCTGTCCACGGTCAACGCAACGCGTGCCGCGACCGAGGATGAGCTGTTGGCCGGGTCCTTGCCGCGCGTCGATGCCTTGGTGTCCGAAGGTGCCGCTGTCATCGAAATCAAATCAGGCTACGGGCTGGATATCGAGACCGAGCTGCGAATGCTGCGTGCCGCGCGGCGCGTCGGGCAAGAACGCCCGGTCAGGGTCAGGACCAGTTTCCTGGGCGCGCATGCTGTGCCACCGGAATTCAAAGGGCAGGCGGATACTTACATCGATGAGGTTTGTATCCCGGCCTTGCGTGCAGCCCATGCCGAAGGTCTGGTAGATGCCGTGGACGGATTCTGCGAAGGCATCGCCTTTGACCCGTCCCAGATCGCCCGGGTGTTCGATGTGGCACAAGAATTGGGTCTGCGGGTCAAGCTGCATGCCGAGCAGTTGTCCAATCTGGGCGGAGCCCGGCTTGCGGCCTCCTACGGGGCGCTGTCGGCGGATCATATCGAATATCTCGATGAGGACGGTGTATTGGCGATGTCCGAAGCCGGAACTGCGGCGGTTCTGTTGCCGGGGGCGTTCTACACGTTGCATGAGACTCAGCTGCCACCAATTGATCTGCTGCGCCGGCATCGTGTCCCGGTGGCGCTGGCAACGGACTGTAATCCGGGGTCATCACCGCTGACGTCATTGCTGCTGACGATGAACATGGGGTGCACCCTGTTCCGCATGACACCGGAAGAAGCGTTGGCGGGTGTTACCCGCAATGCAGCCCGCGCTCTGGGATTGACAGATGTCGGGGTGATCGCGCCCGGCTATCGGGCTGATCTGGCCGTATGGGATGTCGATCAACCTGCCGAGCTGTCCTATCGCATCGGGTTCAATCCGCTCTGTAAACGTATTTTCGGAGGCGTCGAATGAGTTCGGTTGTTCTCAGTCCGGGCAATGTATCGCTGGCGCAGTTGGCGGAAATCTATTGGCGCGAAACGCCAATCGCTCTGGATGAAACCTGCAAGCCCGGGGTTGAGGCCGCGGCGCAGCGAATTGCCAAAGCTGCAGCCGGGTCGCAGGCCGTGTACGGCGTCAACACCGGCTTCGGCAAGCTCGCCAGTCACAAGATCGCGCCCGAAGATACCTCGACCTTGCAGCGCAACCTGATCCTCAGCCATTGCTGCGGTGTGGGTGAGGCCGTGCCGCGCCGGTTGGTTCGGCTGATGATGTCCCTCAAGCTGCTGTCCTTCGGGCGTGGCGCATCCGGTGTGCGGTGGGCGTTGATCGAGCTTTTGCAGCAGATGCTGGCGCGCGGTGTAACGCCGGTGATACCGGCGCAGGGCTCGGTCGGTGCGTCCGGGGACCTGGCCCCGCTGGCGCATATGACTGCCGTTGTAATCGGTGAGGGCGAGGCACAAGTGAATGGGGAGATACTGCCCGGTGCGGAAGCCCTGAAGACCGTTGGCCTGACGCCAATCTCTCTGGGCCCCAAGGAGGGCTTGGCTTTCATCAACGGCACCCAGTTTTCGACGGCCTACGCCTTGGCCGGACTGTTCGAGGCATGGCGCGCGGCCCAGAACGCGTTGGTGGTTTCCGCCATGTCAACAGACGCCATCATGGGCTCGACCGCGCCGCTGCAACCCGAGATTCACGCGCTGCGGGGACATCGTGGCCAGATGGACGCGGCCAGCGCCATGCGGGCCGCCCTGGCCGGATCGGTGATCCGTGAAAGCCATCGCGAAGGGGATACGCGGGTTCAGGACCCTTATTGCATTCGCTGTCAGCCCCAGGTCACGGGCGCGGCGATGGATGTGATGCGGCAGGCGGCCGGCACATTAGCGACCGAAGCGAACGCAGCCACCGACAACCCGCTGGTCCTGTCCGACCCCGAGGCAATTGTGTCCGGCGGCAATTTTCATGCCGAACCCGTGGGCTTCGCCGCGGATATGATCGCGCTGGCGGTGTCGGAAATCGGCGCCATTGCCCAGCGGCGCATTGCGCTGATGGTCGACCCTGCGCTCAGTTTCGACCTGCCGCCATTCCTGACACCCAATCCGGGCCTGAACTCCGGCCTGATGATTGCCGAGGTCACCACCGCTGCTTTGATGAGCGAAAACAAGCATCTGGCAAACCCTTGCGTGACCGACAGCACGCCCACTTCGGCCAATCAGGAGGATCACGTGTCGATGGCCGCCCACGGTGCGCGGCGTCTGACGCGGATGGTGGACAACCTGAATTACATTCTTGGAATCGAATTGCTCTGTGCGGCGCAGGGTGTCGAATTCCGCGCACCGCTACCCACGAGCGATCCGTTGCTGCGCGCCATTGCATGTCTGCGGACCCATGTTCCCGCCCTCGGTGACGACCGGTATCTCGCGCCGGAGCTTGAGACCGCCCGCACGTTGATTGCTGGCGGCGATATTCTGGACGCCGCCGGTGTCGAGATGCCCGGATTGTTCTGATGCAGGTGTTCGATGTCCAACGTGGTGACGGACCCATTGTCTTGGGTCAACCTCATGGAGGTACATATGTTCCCGACCGGATTGCAAAGCGTCTGAACGAAAACGGGCGTGCCTTGGCAGATACGGACTGGCACATCAACCGGCTTTATGACGGCCTGGCCAATGCCACGGTCGTTCAATCGCATGTGCATCGCTATGTGATCGACGCCAACCGGGATCCGGCGGGCGTTTCGCTTTATCCCGGCCAGAACACGACGACGCTGGTACCGCTGACGGATTTCGACGGCAAACCGATCTGGACAGACGGGCAGGAACCTTCGGCGGATGAGATCGAAGCGCGTCGCGAAGAGTTTCACGCTCCCTACCATGCGGCTCTGACGCAGGAGCTGCATCGGGTACGAGACAAACACGGCGTCGCGATCCTGTTTGACTGTCATTCGATCCGTTCGAACATACCGTACCTATTCGATGGCGAATTGCCGGTGTTCAATACCGGCACCAATCTCGGCGCGACGTGCCATCCGCTGATCGAACAGGGTGTAAATGACGTGGCACGCAACGCCTGCGGCATGACATCCGTGCTCAACGGGCGCTTCAAGGGTGGTTGGACGACGCGACACTATGGCCGTCCGGCGAACGGCACCCATGCGATTCAGATGGAAATCGCCCAACGGGCGTATATGGATGAAACGCCGCCCTGGGCATGGCGGGAAGGCCGCGCCAACATCCTGCGCCCGTATCTCAAGACAATGCTGACCCGCCTGACAGAACTCGCCCTGTCTGGTGCGTTAACCGATCACAAGGAGCCCTGACATGAGCGATCCGCGCAAGAACACCCGCGATATCTTTCCGCCCACCGGGCCCGAGCTGAATGCCAAAAGCTGGGTGACCGAGGCACCGTTACGAATGCTGATGAACAACCTGCATCCGGACGTGGCAGAGAACCCGCATGAACTGGTCGTCTATGGCGGCATCGGACGTGCGGCACGCACGTGGAACGACTTTGACCGGATCGTTGCCGGACTGAAAGACCTGGAAGAAGACGAAACCCTGATCGTCCAGTCCGGCAAACCAGTGGCAATCATCCGCACCCATAAGGACGCCCCCCGCGTGCTGATCGCCAATTCGAACCTCGTACCGCATTGGGCGACCTGGGATCACTTCAACGAGCTCGATAAGAAGGGCCTGATGATGTACGGCCAGATGACGGCCGGTTCATGGATCTATATCGGCACGCAGGGCATCGTTCAGGGCACCTACGAAACATTTGCCGAGGCCGGGCGCCAGCATTATGGCGGTGACCTGTCGGGCAAGTGGATTCTGACCGGCGGTCTGGGCGGCATGGGTGGTGCACAGCCGCTGGCGGCGGTGTTTGCCGGGGCCTGCTGTCTGGCGGTCGAGTGTAACCCGGACAGCATCGATTTCCGCCTGCGCACCAAGTACCTCGACGAAAAGGCGGAAACGTTGGACGAAGCGCTTGAGATGATCGACCGCTGGACCAAGGCCGGCGAGGCGAAATCTGTTGGTCTTCTCGGCAATGCGGCGGAAATATTCCCCGAGATCTACGCCCGCATGCAGGCCGGCGGCATGCGCCCTGACATTGTCACCGACCAGACCAGCGCGCACGATCCGATCAACGGATATCTGCCTCTGGGCTGGTCGATGGCCGAGTGGCGCGACAAGCGCGAGAGCGATCCCAAAGCGGTCGAAAAGGCTGCGCGGGCCTCGATGAAGCAGCACGTGGCGGCAATGGTCGATTTCTGGAATGCAGGCGTTCCGACGCTGGATTACGGCAACAATATCCGACAGGTGGCGCAGGACGAGGGGCTTGAGAATGCCTTTGCCTTCCCCGGTTTTGTCCCGGCCTATATCCGCCCGTTGTTCTGCAAGGGCATCGGCCCGTTCCGCTGGTGCGCCTTGTCAGGTGACCCCGAGGATATCTACAAAACCGATGCCAAGATGAAGGAGTTGTTCCCCGAAAACGAGCACCTGCATCGCTGGCTCGACATGGCGCAGGAGCGCATCGCCTTTCAGGGCCTGCCCGCACGTATCTGTTGGATTGGCCTCGGCGACCGCCACCGCGCAGGTCTGGCGTTCAATGAGATGGTCGCCAATGGCGAGCTGAAGGCGCCCGTCGTCATTGGGCGCGACCACCTGGACAGCGGCTCGGTCGCCAGCCCGAACCGCGAGACCGAGGCGATGCTGGACGGTTCCGACGCGGTGTCGGACTGGCCGCTGCTGAACGCGCTGATCAACACCGCCAGCGGCGCGACCTGGGTATCGCTGCATCATGGTGGCGGCGTCGGCATGGGGTTCAGCCAGCATGCCGGTGTCGTGATCTGCGCAGACGGGACCGGGGATGCGGCCCGGCGGCTGGAACGCGTGCTGTGGAACGACCCGGCGTCGGGTGTCTGGCGCCATGCCGACGCGGGGTACGATATCGCCAAGGAATGCGCCCGCGAACATGGTCTGCGCCTGCCCGGAATTCTGGGATAGACCAAAACTGTCTCTGGCGAAAATGCTGCACCTGCGATATGCGCAGGTGAGCACGCCGGAGGTCGAAAATGCACATTGCCACTCTGCTAACCAATCCGACAGCGCCGTCGCTGGAGCCGGCGCTGATCGAGTCGTTGCGCAATGCCTGGGGTGGCGGCGAAGTCGTCTGGCTGAGCCCGGACGAGGCGGCGGAATTCTCTCTGTCGGAAGTGCCCGGCAATCACTGGGACACCTGGGCAGAATTGCAGCAGATGGGCGTGGACCTGATCGTCCAGCCCGCCGAAGGGCGGCGCAAGAAGATGCTGCTGGCGGATATGGACAGCACCATGATCCAGCAGGAGTGCATTGACGAACTGGCCGATGAGGCCGGTGTCGGCGACCGCGTCAAGGACATTACCGCGCGCGCCATGAATGGTGAGCTGGATTTCGAAGGCGCGCTGACCGAACGCGTCGGCCTGCTGAAAGGTCTGGATGAGGGCGTGATCGGCAAGGTGCTGAACGAACGGATCACATTGATGCCTGGCGGAAAGGCTTTGCTGGCCACGATGCGCGCAAACGGGGCCTATGCCGCGCTGGTTTCTGGCGGGTTCACCGCCTTTACGGCCCGCGTGGCCAATGAGCTTGGTTTTGATGAAAACCGGGCGAACACCTTGTTGGCCGATTGCGGCAAGCTGACTGGTGAGGTGCAAAGGCCCATTTTGGGGCGACAGGCCAAAATCGAAGCTTTGGAGCAGATTTCGACCCGCCTGGGGATTAACGAGTCTGATGTGATCGCAGTGGGCGACGGGGCAAACGATCTTGGCATGCTCGGCAGGGCCGGGACCGGTGTGGCGCTGCATGCCAAACCCTCGGTCGCAGCAAAGTGTGACGTGCGGGTCAACCACGGTGACCTGACGGCCTTGCTCTATCTCCAAGGGTACAGCCGCTCAAAATTTATTGCGTCCTGAGGGGCTTCCCTTAATTTAACGCATGTGTTAAATAATGGCCATGAACACACTTCTGGCCGCCTTTTCTGCTTTGTCCGATTCCACCCGCTTCTCGATTGTCGAGCAGTTGATGGAAGGGGGTGAATTGCCCGCCGGCGAATTGATCGAAGGCAAGGGTATGTCCGGCGCCGCGATCTCGCGCCATTTGAAGGTGCTGCGCGAGGCGGGTCTGGTACGGCAGCGCGTGCATGGCACCCAGCGGATGTATTCGATCCAGCCTGACGGACTTCGCGCAATCGCGGAATGGACCATCTCGAAACGGCAGTTCTGGGAAGGCGGCCTCGACCGTTTGAGCGAAATGATTGAAAGGGAGAATTCATGGCCGACCTGAAACTGGAACGCGAGTTCCCCACCAGTCCCGAAAACCTGTTTGCCTGGGTCAGTGACGGAGCAAAGCTACTGCAATGGTGGGGGCCGGAAGGATTGCATGTGCCCGAGCACGATCTGGATTTCTCGCGCCTTGGGCCGTGGTTTTCGGTGATGGAAAACGGAGAGGGTCAGCAATTCAAGGTCTCGGGCCATGTCACTCATGTCGATCCGCCCAAATCGGTCGGGTTCACCTGGGCCTGGCATGACGATCAGGACAAGCGCGGCCCGGAAAGCCATGTCACCTTTTCGGTGACTGCAACCGAGACCGGCGCGCGCCTGGTGTTGGATCACCGCGAACTGGCTGATGCAGAGGCCGCGGCGAACCATGAGCAGGGCTGGACTTCGTCCCTGCGCAAACTCGAAGCGAAGTGCAAATAGATTTCAACAGGGAGGAGCGATATGCCCCAATATTTGTTTGTCTATCATGGCGGAACAACACCGACCGACCCCGCCGAAATCGAAGCAACCATGGCTGCCTGGGGTGCATGGTTTCAAAATATGGGTGATGCACTTGAAATCCCCGGCAACCCGGTGGGTCAGTCCTACACTGTCAGCCATGAGGGTGTCGCCGACAATGGCGGTGCTAATCCGGCCTCGGGCTTTACTGTGATCAAGGCCGACAGCATCGACGCTGCGACGGAAATGGCCAAAGGCTGCCCGATGGTTGTCAACGGGTCAGGCTCGGTCGAGGTGGCCGAAGTTCACGAAATCGAGATGTGATCGCCTTAGCCGGGAAACCCCGGCGCCGGTCTGATCACGCCGCATTCCAGCCCGCGGCGGCTGTATTGTGTGGCGTTCATGAATTTGCGGGTGGCCGGATGTTCGGCCTCCAGCACCCCAAGGCTTACCAGAAGGGATGCAACCGCGCACTCACTGGCGCGGGTGGTGCCGTCCGCGATCTTCAGTGCGATGCCCATCCGTTTTTCCGGGATGATGGCGACGAACACGGCCTCGGCGCCAGTCTTGATCGCAGCACGGCCGTTCATGGCCTGCATCAATTCGGTACAGGCCCGGTTCTCTCCGGCAACCAGCTCGGGGTGTTTGATCATGGCTGAGGTCAATTGTTGCGCCGCGTCGCTGGCGCGATCAGATCGGTCAGCGGCCGAGGCAAACCACGCCATCGACCGCGCCAACCCCACCAAAGACGTCGCGAAATTGGGGGCTGAACAACCGTCGATGCCATAAGCTGGGCTTGTCTCACCCGTGGTTTCTTCCACAGCCGAGAGGCAGGCTTGCTGAACGGGGTGGTCGATCTCAAGATATTCCGGTCCGGCGCCCATATGCTGCGCCACGGTCAGAAATCCGCAGTGTTTGCCAGAGCAGTTGTTGTGGATCTGGCAGGGCGTGTCGTCGGCCAGGATCAACCCGTCGCGGGCTGCCATGTCGGAGGGTTCTTGCGGACCACAGCGCAGATCGGGTTCCGCCAGTCCCAGATGATCAAGCCAGGCCGAGACACGTTGCGTGTGGATCGCCGCCCCGGAATGGGACGCACAGGCCAGCGCCAGATGTTCGGAATGCAAACCGTATTTCGCCGCCGCGCCCGAAGTGATCAGCGGCAGCGCCTGGATCATCTTGGCCGACGAGCGGGGATAGATCACCGCATCGGGATTGCCCCAGCTGCGCACGATCTGGCCGGTGTCGTCACAGATCACCGCGTGCCCCAGATGCAGGCTTTCCAACAATGGGCCGCGCCATAGTTCTGTCATTGGTACCGGCTGCGTCATCTGGACCCTCCGCGTTATGCGCAAAATTCTGCCAATCGCCCTTTCGCCTGTGGCGAAACCTGCGTTAGTGTGTGTATGTCGGCAATCATCGGGATGCGCAATATTGATAGACGGACCAGGCAGGGTTCGCAGCCGTCACCGGTGGGTATGAGGTATAGGTCGAGCTAGGAGGCTGGACAATGGGATCAAAACTCGTCCGTGTGATCGCGGGCCTGTGCATGGCAGGGATGGCCACAACTGCAATCGCTCAGCAGGCGACAAGTACCAACAGGGTCGCGGCCAAGACCGATTGGAGCGTTTTTGTAGAAGATGATCCCACGGAATGCTGGAGCGTGTCCGCGCCCAAGGAAACTGTCAATACACGCGGTGGTCGCGTGGTATCGGTGCGCCGCAGCGATATTCTGTTGTTCGTATTTTATCGCCCCAACGCCGAGGTGAAAGGTCAGGTGACTTTCACCGGCGGTTACCCGTTTGCCGCTGGCTCGACGGTAAATCTTGTTGTCGACGGCAGCGAGTTCGAGTTGTTTACCGACGGTGAATGGGCCTGGCCGGCGACAGCTGCGGATGACGCCAAAATCGTCACGGCGATGAAACGCGGAACCGAGGCGGTGCTGACCGCGCGGTCAGAACGTGGCACGCAGACCAAGGACACGTTTTCGCTGCTGGGCTTTACAGCTGCCATTGAAGACGCCGAAAAACGCTGCACCAACTAACCGGTGCAAACCCTTGTCGCAGCCCCGTCGCTTTGGCGGGGCTTTGTGATTCCAACCCATCGAAATTATTGCTCCTTTACGTGACGTCTGCTCTCGCAATTGATCCGTATCAAGGCGCGGCTCGACTGTTTCTGAACTAATCGGTTCAGGTATTAGAGGAGCCAGCAAGATGATGAAAAAGACCCTTGCCGCGATGTTGATGATTTCTGCGGTTTTGGTAAGCGCGTGTGAAAAAGACAGCGATACATATCCGGTCACTGGCGAGCAGTGCGGGCCGGTAGATCCGGTCAAGACACTGGATGCAGCGGATTGTTATATCCCCCCAGCAGTTAACTAAGCCTGCCCCATGGGCCGCGGTGAATCTGCCGCGGCCGAGCTCGTTGTTCACTCCGGTCTTTTCCGTGTGTTAAGGTGGCCTGAAATAAATTCGGCCTTTCGGAGGACCGGTTCATGCGATGGGCTTTTATTGCCTTGTTCTTTCCGTTTGCGGCCATGGCTGACCCGACGCTGGAATGCTATGAGGCCGGTTCGCAGGTGGAAATCGGATCCTGCGTTGGAAATATGGAAGAGCGTGTAAATGTTGCGGTGGCTGAGAGCTACTCTTTCGCTGTTGCCGCCGCCAAAGAGCTGGACGAAGTGACCGGTCGGCCCGAGGCTGTTCCGGCGCTGGAAGCTGCACAAAACGCCTGGGAGGATTACCGTGACGCGCAATGCGACGCGGTAGGGGCCTCCTACGGTGGTGGTTCGGGCACAGGTATCGCAATCACATCCTGCAGGGTTGATCTGGGCCGTGCGCGCGTCGACGAATTACTGCGCTTTGCGAATTAGCCTGCACGATTTCTTTTGATCTTTGCGCGCGTTCCTATATAGAGGCGCATCCCAAGCCAGAATCCCTGAGATACGCACATGTCGCCCAAAGCGCCGATCACTCAAGACGTCATGACCATCCCCCGCAAACTGCCCGAGGGGAAGATCAACCTTGTCGGATTGACTCGCGATCGGCTGCGCGAGGTTCTGATCGAACATGGTACGCCCGAGAAGCAGGCAAAAATGCGGACCGGGCAGATCTGGCAGTGGATATATCAGTGGGGTGTGCGTGACTTTGCCGAGATGACCAATCTGGCGAAAACCTATCGCGCGCAACTGGCTGACAATTTCGTCATCGAAATCCCCGAAGTGGTGACCCGTCAGGTCTCCGAGGACGGGACCCGCAAATACCTGTGCCGCATCGCAGGCGGGCACGAGGTCGAGGTGGTCTACATCCCGGAAGAGGATCGGGGCACGCTTTGTATCTCGTCGCAAGTAGGCTGCACACTGACCTGTTCCTTTTGCCACACCGGCACGCAGAAGCTGGTGCGCAACCTGACGGCGGCTGAGATTGTCGGTCAGGTGATGATGGCCCGGGACGACCTAGAAGAATGGCCGGTGCCCGGCGCCCCGAAGGAAGAAACCCGTTTGCTTTCAAACATCGTTTTGATGGGTATGGGTGAGCCGCTCTATAATTTCGAGAACGTCCGCGATGCGATGAAGATTGCAATGGACCCAGAGGGGATTTCCCTGTCGCGTCGTCGAATTACTCTGTCGACGTCCGGCGTAGTCCCTGAAATCGCGCGCACAGCGGAAGAAATCGGCTGCCTGCTGGCGATCTCTTTCCATGCCACCACGGATGAGACCCGCGATGTGTTGGTGCCGATCAACAAGCGCTGGAACATCGAAGAGCTGCTTCAGGCATTGGCCAATTATCCGAATGCCTCAAATTCCGAGCGGATCACATTCGAATACGTGATGCTAGATGGTGTGAATGATAGCGATGAAGATGCACATCGCCTGATCGGCCATATCAAACGCCATAATATCCCGGCCAAGATCAACCTGATCCCGTTCAACGAATGGCCCGGCGCGCCGTACAGGCGCAGCTCGAACAATCGCATCCGGGCCTTTGCGAACATCATCTACCAAGCGGGCTATGCCTCGCCCATCCGCAAGACACGGGGCGAGGACATCATGGCGGCCTGCGGACAGTTGAAATCGGCGACGGAACGCGCCCGGAAATCACGCAAGCAGATCGAATCCGAGGCAGGATTGGGTTGAAGCCACACGGCCTAAACCGGTTGTAAGATATTAATTTCTGAATACCTGTATGTTTGTGTGCTGATTTGGTATGGTTTCGCACGGTTAAAGCGGGCCTCAAATTCGCGCACAAGGCGGTGAGAATGTGATCAGGGTCATAGAAAAGTTTTTCAATACCGCTATCCTCTGTTTGCGATACTAAGGCAGCTTTCAGGCGAACCGTACAAACGGATGGGCCATAAAAATGATTGCAAGACGCATGCAGGTAATTGGGGCTTTGGTTGCATTGGCAACCTGCGCGTCAGGTCTGATCGCGCAGACAACCGACAGAGATGCGCATCTGGCAATCGAAAACCCGGCAGAATTGTCCAAGGAAGAAGCGTTGGACGCTTACAAGTCGTTGCAGCGCCGCATGGAGCGGGGCTATGGCGCAGCGCAGCTGGATTTGCTTCTGAACTACCAGAATTGGCCGCTGTTCAACGATGCGCCCTATATTTCCGCCACCCACGGCCAGCGCTATGTGAACAGCTATGCCAATCGCATGGCGCATAACTACGGGACTCTGAAAGAGGGTGAAAAACTGCCCGTAGGCTCTGTGCTCGCCAAAGACAGTGTGACTGTTACGGACGAAGGCAACATTCATCCGGGTGCCCTGTTCGTGATGGAAAAACTTCCCCAGGGTGTTAGCCCCGACACCGGCGACTGGCGATACATCATGGTGATGCCGGACGGTTCGTTGTTTGGCGATACGACGGGTTTCCGCGCTTCGGCGGTCGCTTATTGCCATGAGTGCCACGAAGCGGTCGCGGAACGGGATTTCACGTTCTTCGTTCCCGAAGAATATGTGGTTGGGAACTGAGCAGGCTCAGACTGTTTCCTCGGGCAGTTTCAGCTCAGTGGCCTCGCGACGGCTGAGTTGCTCCCCTTGTTTGCGTTTCGAGAGTACTTCGCGTGCCAATGCGTATTTCTCGTCCTGCCAGAAGATCAGACATCCATTGCAGCCCTTGCCGCAGCAACCCTCGGTGCCGATCCGGTTGGTCTTGAACCGGCGTTCGTTGCCATCCTCACCGATCTTCTCGACCAGCTCGTCGCGACGACGGTCATAGGCCTTGGGGTTGTCGCGGCCCGAGGTTTCCAGCCCCTGCACCAGCTTGTCAAAGCGGATGCGGCTCCAGTGTTCGTCGGTCAGGGCGCGTTCCTTGCGAAGCACGGAATAGACCGGGAAACGGGCGCGCAGATCGTCGATGTCTTCATGGTCGAACAGGCTGAAAGGCAGGCGGATCACGGTTTTCGTGCTGCCATGCACCACGTCCAGCCGCGTACCGTCTGAGGCACGTTCGAAGTCATAGACCCGCAGCAGAACCGTGTCTCGCGAGATGGGCGAGACGAAATCCAGCACGTCGCCCGGTTCCAGCTTGTTCTTCACTTCGACCAGAAACGCATCCTCGGTCACTTCGATGACGATCCCGGCATATTCCCATTGCGCGATCGAGGCCGTGTGCTCGTAATCATGTGCGTAGTTGGTCAGCCGCCCTTCGTGAAAGGCCAGCGTATAGCCGCGGTTCCCGACGGTCTCCAACTCGCGCATATAGGGTTTCGGATCCCAGTTCTCAGGATCCGCGAAATAGTCGTCGATGGCCATCCGATACGCCCGCGCAACGATGGCGGCGTAATATTCCGATTTGCCGCGCCCTTCGACCTTGAGGCTGTCGACGCCGATCTTCAGATACTCATCCAGCTTCGGCATGATGCACAGATCGCGGGAATTGAGGATATACGAGCCGCGATCATCCTCTTCGATGGGCATCAGATCACCGGGGCGGCAGCCCTCTTCCAGCAGGAATTCGAACAGGTCGGCGTTTTCTTCGGTGATGCGAAGTTCCTGATGCGTACCGTCCTTGAGGCGCAGCTTCAGGCCATAGTTCCAGCGGCAGGAATTGGCGCAATTGCCCTGATTGGCCCCGCGTTCGGCCATGAAGTTCGACAGCAGGCAGCGACCCGAATAGGTCATGCACATGGCGCCGTGCACAAACGCCTCAAGTTTGATGTCAGGGCATTTCTCGCGGATTTCGACCAGTTCGGGATACGAGACTTCGCGCGCCAAAACCACCAATTCCGCCCCCTGATCCTGCCAGAATTTCACCGACAGCCACGAACAGATATTGGCTTGGGTCGAGATATGCAGCGGCAGTTCGGGTGCGCGTTCGCGGACGTATTGGAACACACCGGGGTCGGCGATGATCAACCCGTCGGGCTGAACCTTGCGCACCGTGTCGATGTATTCGTCCAGTTTCGGGATGTCTTTGTTGTGCGAAAACAGGTTCAGCGTCAGATAGGCGCGCCGCCCATGGCTGTGGCAGAACTCGACCCCTTCAATCACCTCTTCCAGCGAGAACTCGGATTTCGTGCGCAGCGACATATCCGGTGTGCCCAGATACACGGCGTCCGCCCCGTAAAGGATGGCGAGTTTCAGTTTGCG
The DNA here is from genome assembly GCF_057220975.1 of Ruegeria sp. HKCCD9138. Taxonomy (NCBI): domain Bacteria; kingdom Pseudomonadati; phylum Pseudomonadota; class Alphaproteobacteria; order Rhodobacterales; family Roseobacteraceae; genus Ruegeria; species Ruegeria sp. HKCCD9138. The sequence continues at coordinate 21,223 of NZ_JBWVAZ010000010.1, forward strand.
CAGATTGCCCGCAGGCATCAGGAGTTCGGATCTGGACTGGGTCATGGGAATACCGGGCTCTGGATCAATGGGCCCTTCTACGGCAGTTCCCTCGAGTCCAAAAGGGCAAACCTGCCATGCAGTCCAGTGTTACCTGCGACTGAACCGCGCCGCTCCAATCACCTCGATCAGTTGCTGACGCACCGGCTCGGGTTGCTTACCAACCGCATTCAGAACTTCGCGCAACTCGGCGCGCAGCCCGTGCATCTGATCGATCAGTGAGATCATCATCGACAGGGCGTCAGCCTCCATGTCGTATTGGTCATGCAATTCGCAGGCAAGCTCCAGCCGCGCAACGTCGATGCTCTGATAAACCAGCCCCTGTTCCGATTGCTCGGGGATTACGATTTCAGCGGCCAGATACTCGGTCAGCCGGTCCGACGTCAGGCGGGCGATGGTATCGATCAGTTCCTCTTCGGTCAGGGTCATGACGGCATTCCTTTCCGCGGATCATAGCGGTGTGTGTCGCGCCATGTCTCCATGAATTGCTTCAGCTCATCATCGATCTTGTCTGGCATGGTGACGGTTAGTTCGATCAGCTGATCGCCGCGTTTGGAGGAGCCACGCTTCTTCACCCCCTTGCCGCGCAGCCGCAGGGTCTTGCCACTGCTGGTACCCGCCGGGACAGTCACGTTCACACCGCCATCAATTGTCGGGGCGGGAACCTTTCCGCCCAGCACGGCTTCGTCAATCGTGATCGGCAGCGTAATATGGATGTCATCGCCCCGACGGTCGAAAACCGGGTGCTTGGCGACGGAAACAGTCACCAGGGCGTCGCCCGGTGGACCCTCGCCATAACCCGGCGCGCCCTTGCCGCGCAGCCGGATGGTCTGGCCATCGGTGATGCCGGCAGGGATCTTGACTTCAATCCGGTCTCCGTCGGGTAGGGTCAGCTTTTGGCTGGCGCCAAAGACGGCATCCAGAAAGCTGATCTGCAGCGAGTAGTTCAGATTGTGACCCGGCGCATGAAACTCATGAGTGCGCTGCCCACTGAACCCCCCGCGCCCGCGCATGAACTCAGCGAAGATGTCGGACATGTCCTCCGGGTCGCCATAGGTTGCGCCCGAACGATAGGGATTTCCGGCGGCTTCGGCATAGTCGCGATAATATTGCTGCTGAGGACGTTCCTGACCCGAGGCATCGATTTCGCCATTGTCGTAACGTGCCCGCGTTTCAGGGTCTTTGAGCAGATCATAGGCCGCCGCAGCCGCTTTGAATTTCGCCTCGGCCTCGGCATCTCCGGGCTTCAGGTCGGGGTGGCACTCTTTGGCGATACGCCGATAGGCTTTCTTGATCTCGGCGTCGCTGGCGTCCTTCGAGACGCCAAGGACGGAATAGGGATCGTCGCTCATCTCACACTCGTGGGTCAGGGGCATGTCTGATCTTGATGAATGTGTTCTATCACGCGATTTCAACACGTCAAAATGAAGAGGCGTTTGAATTATCTCGCAAATTCCCGGTGCCCTGCTAATATCTGCATGTTTTGAGATGATAATTGACGGAGACCGAGGGATGACGCGCAGAATTAAGTCCGCATTGGCGTTGCTGGCGGGGAACGCAATTGGTTTGTTGTTGGCTTCTCTTCTGTTGGCGGGGTTTGCGATCAGGCCGATCTCGTTCATCGTTGTGGTGATCGTCTTTACGGTTGTGCAGGTGGTGGCTGAGCCTTTGATCTTGAAACTGGGTGAAAAGAAAGCACCCGCACTTAAAGGCGGGATCGCTTTGATTGTGACGTTCGTCGGATTGCTGGTGACCGATCTTATTACGACGGGGCTGACCGTGGGCGGAATTTCCAACCTGCTGGCGGCGACATTGCTGGTATGGCTGGGGTCGTTGATCGCCAGCGTCGTGCTGCCGATCTATGTGTTCAAGGAACTGCGTGGTCCGACGAAATAGTTACAAGCCGTTCAGGCTGGCTTCGATAGACTGCCACAGCTCCTCAACCGGTTCGCAGCCGACCGACAGCCGGACAAAGGCCGGATCGACGTCATCCCCCCAACGCGCGCGGCGTTCGGCCGAGCTGTGGACGCCGCCGAAGGATGTGGCGGGGCGCAGAAGCCGGCAGTCATTGATGAAATGCTCGGCCTTTTCCTCGGAGTTCAGAGTAAGGCTGAGCAGAAATCCGAACCGAGCGGTCTGAGCCTTGGCCAATGCGTGCGCCCGGTCATCGGGCAGGCCCGGGTAGCGTACATGTTTTACCGCTGGATGCATCGCAAGTCGTTCTGCAAGAACCTGCGCTGATGAGCACATGCGGTCAAACCGCACATCGAGCGTTTCCAGCCCGCGATGCAGCAACCATGCCTCGTGTGGTCCGGGGATAGACCCGGAAACCTTCCGCCATTCTTCGACCCGTTCCATGATATGCGCATTGCGGCTGGCGACATGTCCCATCAGCAGGTCGGAGTGACCACCCATGGCCTTGGTGTCTGAGGCCACAACTATGTCGATGCCCATGTCCAGCGGGCGCTGGCCCAAGGGGGTCATCGTTGTATTGTCGGCAATCGTGACACCACCGGCTGCCCGGACATCTTCGGCCACTGATCCAAGGTCGATCATGTCGAGGCCGGGGTTCGAAGGGCTTTCGACAAAAACAACGTCAAACCCTTCAAATCCTCCCGTCGAGAACTCCGTAGTGGCCCGTTCCTCGACCAGGACACCCAACCCGGCCAGAAACCGGTCAGCCAGCAGGCGGGTTACGTAATAACCGTCCGATGGGATCAGAATGCGTGAACCGGCTTTGACTGTGGCAAACAGAGCGGCAGAAATTGCCCCCATCCCTGAGGGGAAAGTTAGGCAAGGTGCGTCTTCAAGGTGGGACAGAACGTGCTCCAAATGCTCCCATGTCGGGTTATCGACACGGCCATATGTCGCAAATCCGTCCGGTGCTCCGGGCAGGTGGAACATGCTGCTTTGCGTCAGCGGCAGCGCTACGGGATCGCCCTTGCCCAAAGCGTTGCCACGCAAGTGAAGCATCTCTCCGGGTTTTGGTGCCATGGTTCAGCGCCCCGGTATTTCGTCGCGTGGCGGCGCAGGTTCCCAGTTCTCGATGATATCAACCGCCTCTTGAGCGGTGTCGACAAAGCGGAACAGGTCCAGATCCTCGTCCGAGATGGTTCCGGCATCCGCCAGTGCCGCCCAGTTGATGACCGTCTCCCAGAATTCGCGACCAAACAGCAGGAACGGCACGCGCTCCATCCGGCCGGTCTGGATCAGAGTAAGGGACTCGAATAGTTCGTCCATCGTGCCAAACCCGCCCGGGAAGATGGTGATGGCGCGGGCACGCATCAGGAAATGCATCTTGCGGATCGCGAAGTAGTGAAAATTGAAACTGAGGTCCGGCGTCACGTAAAGGTTTGGGGCCTGCTCGTGCGGTAGAACGATGTTCAGACCGATCGAGCAGCCACCCGCATCCTGCGCGCCGCGATTACCGGCTTCCATCACACCGGGGCCGCCACCCGTGACGATCACGTTCTCACGGCAGCCGGTCTGGTTGGATTTCTCGGTCATCAGCCGCGCGAACTCGCGGGCCTCATCATAATATTTCGACAGCCCGGCCAAAGTCTCGGTCCGAGCCGTGTGCTTTTGGGATGGCTCGGGAATGCGCGCGCCGCCGAACATGACGATGGTCGAGGTGATCTCGCGCTCGCTCATGATCATCTCGGGCTTCAGCAGTTCCAGTTGCAGACGCACCGGCCGCAATTCGTCCCGGCACAGGAAATCATCGTCGGCAAAAGCGAGGCGATAGGCCGGGGACCGTGTCTGTGGCGTATCCGGCACCTCGCTTGCGGTCGAACGGTCGGTCTGCGCATCGCGGAACGGGCTGAGGCGGTCTTCTCTCATTGTTGAAGTATCCCTGCTTGCGTGTTTCCCAAACAGCTATAGGGTTCGCGGGCAGAGTGCCAGTCACGGAAAGACAAGAATGGATTGGAAGACTGAAATTTTGGCGGCGGCAAACCGTGTCGACGGATATGCACAGAAGACGCCGGTTATGGAGAGTACCGCGCTTGGCCTGGATTTCCCGGTCGAGATGAAGCTGGAGCATTTGCAGCACACGGGCAGCTTCAAGGCACGTGGGGCGTTCAACACACTGCTCAGCATGGAGGTGCCCGCGGCGGGCGTCGTGGCCGCGTCAGGGGGCAATCACGGTGCCGCCGCTGCTTTTGCGGCCCGGGCGTTGGGACATCCGGCCAAGATATTCGTGCCGGAACTGGCCGGGCCGTCCAAGATTGGCCTGATCGAGCGTATTGGCGCGGACCTGAGCGTCGTTTCCGGTGAATACGCCAATGCGCTGACCCTGGCGAAAGTACATGAGGAAGAAAACGGCGCGATGCAGATCCATGCCTATGACGCGCCGGCTACTGTTGCCGGGCAGGGCACGTGTTTTGCCGAATGGGATGCGCAAGGTTTGCAGGCGGACACTGTTCTGGTCGCCGTTGGCGGTGGCGGTTTGATCGCCGGTGCCTTGGCCTGGTTTCAGGGCGCACGCAAAGTCGTGGCGGTTGAGCCTGAAACCTCCTGCGCCGTGAACGCGGCGCTGCAAGCGGGCGAGCCGGTGGATGTCACAGTATCCGGCATTGCGGCGAACGCGCTGGGCGCGAGGCGGATCGGGAACATCTGTTTCGGCCTCGCGCAGGGGATGACCTCGGTTCTGGTGTCGGACGCATCTATCGCGGCGGCGCAGAAAGCCCTCTGGCAAGCACATCGCATTCTGGTTGAACCTGCCGGAGCGACGGCATTGGCCGCCTTGACGTCCGGCGCATATCGGCCGGAACCAGGCGAACGCGTGGCCGTTTTGGTGTGCGGAGGAAATATTGCTCCGGACCCGCTGGACGGGTGAATTATCCGCTTGTGGAAACAGGTTGCGCTTTTTATCTATAATCCATGAACGCGACCATTGCCGACACGATCTACGAAAAACTGAGCCAGCAAATCGTAACGGGTGATTTGGCGGCGGGAGAAAAGCTGCGCCAGGACCATATTGCCCGCACATTCGAAACCAGCCACGTGCCAGTGCGCGAGGCATTGTTGCGGCTCGAAGCGCATGGGCTGGCCCAAAGCGCGCCCCGACGCGGGATGCGGGTGACTGCACTCGATCCGGCCGAGGTGCGCGAGGTGATCGAAATGCGGGTCGCGCTGGAATCCCTGGCGCTTCAGCATTCGGTGCAGAATATGACTCCGGCTGCCTTGAAACTGGCGGATGACGCCCGGATCGCCTGTGACGCCGCCGACAGCATGCCAGTTTGGGAAGCTCGGAACCGTGTCTTTCACAGAACAATACTGACGCCCTGCGCATTGCCGCGTCTTTTGCACACGATCGACGATCTGCACATTGCCGGTGCGCGGCATCTGTTCGCGCATTGGCGCCCGAAATGGGTGAAGCGCGTCGATACCGATCATGCCGCCATCATACAGGCGCTAAAGAACAAGGACGCCGCAGCCGCGACGTCAATTCTGGTGCGCCACATTCGTCGCGCCAGCTAGCCCCGTTTTGCAACATCATCCGCGCGTCAAAGGTGCCTTATTAGGCAGCGGCAGAATGTTGACGTAAACAGGGCCCTCTGCGTCGCATTGCACCATAGGTCCTGCTTGCGTATAGGCCAAACCAACGTGAACAGATTCTGCAGGGAGTAGCCCCATGTCCAACGCGCAACTGGAAGCCGCAATCGAAGCCGCCTGGGAGGTTCGCGATACGATCAGCCCAGCCACAACAGGTGAACAGCGCGAAGCGATCGAGGATACGTTGAACGCTTTGGACAGCGGCTCGCTGCGTGTGGCCGAAAAACTGGAGAACGGCAGCTGGCATGTAAACCAGTGGGCCAAAAAGGCGGTTCTGCTGGGCTTCCGCATCAAGGACATGGAAATCCAGTCGGGCGGTCCGCAGGTTGGTGGCTGGTGGGACAAGGTCGACAGCAAGTTTGCGGGTTGGGGTGAAAACCAGTGGCGGTCCGCAGGTTTCCGTGCAGTTCCGAACTGTGTGGTCCGCAAATCGGCCTATATCGCTCCGGGCGTCGTGCTGATGCCGTCCTTCGTTAACCTTGGCGCATATGTGGACGAAGGCACCATGGTCGATACCTGGGCCACGGTCGGCTCCTGTGCGCAGATTGGCAAGAATGTGCACTTGTCCGGCGGTGTCGGCATCGGCGGTGTGTTGGAGCCGATGCAGGCCGGCCCGACCATTATCGAGGACAACTGCTTTATCGGTGCGCGCTCCGAAGTGGTCGAGGGTTGTATCGTCCGCGAAGGCTCGGTTCTGGGCATGGGCGTGTTTATCGGCAAATCCACAAAGATCGTCGATCGCGAGACCGGCGAGGTCATGTATGGCGAAGTGCCGCCCTATTCTGTGGTCGTGGCCGGTTCGATGCCGTCCAAGAACAACGTCAGCCTGTATTGCGCGGTAATCGTGAAACGGGTTGACGAAAAAACCCGCTCGAAAACAGGCATCAACGAATTGCTGCGCGACTGATACTTTGTACCAAAGGAAAAAGGCCGGTGCGCAGTGGCCCCGGCCTTTCTTTTTGACAGCTGGCGGAAGAAAACACCAGAAATCGAACTTTCAAAGCTCTGATCAGGTCGCCGTGCTTGGCATAGTAACCTTTTTGGTTAGCGGTCTTCGCCCGGCCGTTCTACTTCTTCTTCAGTCTCTTCTTCTTCCTCGCCATCATCGTCTTCTTCGATTTCCTCTACTTCTTCGTCATCATCGTCTTCTTCTGTGTTCTCCTCTTCTTCCTCGCCTGAACGGCCTTCAGTGTCCGACTCATCGTCGTTCTCGGACGCGCCATTGCTCTCGGCCTCGCCGTCATCTTCGGATTCACCATCGTCCTCGGCTTCGCCGTCGTCCTCAGACTCGCCGTCGTCCTCGTTCTCGGCCTCGCCTTCGTATTCGCCGTCCTCATCATCATCGTCCGCGACTGATTGCTCTTGTGCATGTGCGGCATCAGAGGAAAACACCGACAACACCAGCGCTGCGGGTGCCATGGCCAACGCGAAAAGGCTTGCCATTATTGTTAGGAATTTTGACAACATACTCATCTAACTTCCCTTCTCAAAAAATCAAATTGCAGTGTGCGCATCTTAATTTTTGTTCATTTCACCAAGTAACGGCTTGAAAAGGTGATGTCGTGTTCAGCCGAAATTCGCGCAATATGGGCAGAAATACCGGCCAATTAATGCCGTTTTCAACCATCCGGATTCTTGCAAAATATGATGTCAATCCCTTGGCGAATTTTTTATCGACGTGCTGTGTCCATTTTGCACAAGTCTGAGTGTCGCTACACACATGGCACAACCTGATCGGTGACGCCCCTGCGAATCGCTGAAAGTAGGTAGATGGCTGAATGAGTTGACCGTTTCATCTTGCGGACGTAAGGCAGACGGCATGGAAAAGAAGACCAAGAAACCCTCGCGCCAGCAGGTTTATACCTTGTTGGTTCAGATCGGCCGCAAGGAAGGCGATGGGTTGCCTGAAGGGGCGACCGGGGCGGCGTTGATGTGTTTCGCATCCGGCGTGGACGAAGCCGAAGCCGTACGTGAAACTGTGGCCATCCTGAAACAAGCTGACACCGCGCCGCTGGATGTCACTGGCTATGGCACCCTGGCCGAGCGCGAAGCACAGGGTCACGACATCGACCCCGATGAGCGGGCCCTGATGCAGCGAGCTTTGGACGAAAACGCGGTTATCGTCGCGCAGATGACGCCATTTTTCGGGGATGAAGAGCAGGCCTAATTGCGGGCACCGAACCACTTGCGGTAAATCTCGTCATAAGTCCCGTCTTCGCGCAGGGCCAGAAGGGCCTGATTGACGTCCTCAACAAGGGGTGATCCCGTCGGGAAAGCGATGCCGTAGTTTTCGCGCAGGAAGACGCCACCGGTCATCGAAGCGACCCTGCGCCCTTCATGGGAGGCGAAATACGACAGGATCGGCGCGTCAAAGACGACCGCATCCAGCTCTTCATTTGTGAATGCGTTAAGCAATCCTTCCAGATCGTCAAAACCGGCAAACTCGATCTCGCGTCGGTTCAGGAAATTGGCTGCGGTTGAACTTGAGATGGTACCGACCTGCTTGCCGTACAGATCATTGACCGAGTTCACGTTGCCGCTGATTGCATCGACGGTCATGACCGATGTGATCCGTGCGGTGAACACGGAAACGATAAACAGCGATGACACCACCAACACCACGCCCAACAGGCGTCCGAACGGGGTGCGCGGCATGCGTTCTTCGAACCCGCCATTCACAACCAGATTGAGCGCCCACCAGAATGACGGAAACCAGGCCTCATTGAGCTTGCGGTCAAAATAGGGTTGTGCGCGGCGCTCGAAACCCCACATCAACATGCCGCCGCCCAGAAGGATGGCAAAAGCGAGGCCAATGGCAATAAACAGTTCACGTGACAGCAATGCATGGAGCAGCGACGGCCTGCGAGCCGCGTCCGAGGGCACCATGATCTGCAACCCGGCCTCGAAAATCGGCTGGCTGAAATCCATCTGGGTTTCGCGCGCGGCAGTGATCGAGATATTTGCAATCGCAAGATCCGCGCTGCCGTCCTGCACGGCGCTCAGCATTTCCCCAAACGCTTCGACCCGGTTGATGGAATAATTCCAACCCAGTGCCTCGGACAGCGCTTCGAGCAGATCCATCGAAAACCCGGTCTCGGCCCCGTCTTCCACATATGAAAACGGAGGGCGGGTCACAGTGGTGACCGTAAGGGACTGAGCCTGGCTTTGCTGTGCAAGAACCGCGAACGTCAGGCAGATCAGAGCGAAGAGGGCGCGCATCATTGTCTATTTACCTGTTTCGCGGCCCTGTAACGCAATTGCGGGTTGCGCGGCAAGGCGGTCGCGGGGTCATCTTGCCTGTTTTATTGGCGTATCAATGTGAAACGAAGGCGGATTAGCGGTCACAATCTGGGCTCTTGGGGTTGGCAATCCGGCCAATTCGTTGAATCTGTGCGCGAACAAAGGCCTGAACACTTCCATGAGGTATCCCGTGACCGATCCCGTCCAGCTGACCGCAGAGCTGATCCGTTGCCCATCGGTCACACCTGAAGAAGGCGGTGCACTGGTCCTGCTGGAACGCATTCTGTCGGAGGCCGGGTTCGTTTGCACCCGCGTGGATCGGGGCGGCATCGCCAATCTGTTCGCACGATGGGGGCAAAAGGGTCATCCGCGCAGCTTTGGATTCAACGGCCACACGGATGTCGTTCCCGTTGGCGACCAAGCCGCGTGGACCATGTCGCCTTTTGGTGCCGAAATCCGTGACGGCGTGATGTACGGACGCGGCGCAACGGATATGAAGTCGGGCGTGGCGGCCTTTGCCGCAGCTGCGATCGACTTCGTCCGCGATACGCCCCCGGACGGGGCCATAATCCTGACGATCACCGGTGATGAAGAGGCGGACGCGCTGGACGGTACAACGGCCTTGCTCGATTACATGGAGCAATCTGGCGAACGCATGACCGCTTGTCTGGTCGGCGAACCTACCTGTCCGAACCAAATGGGCGATATGATGAAGATCGGACGCCGCGGCTCGATGACCGCTTGGTTTACTGCGACCGGAGAGCAAGGTCATTCCGCCTACCCGCACAGGGCCAAAAACCCGCTGCCCGCGATGGCCCGGCTGATGGATCGTCTGGCCAGCCACGAGCTGGATCGCGGTACGAAGCACTTTGATGCCTCAACTCTGGCCGTCGTGACCATCGATGCCGGAAACCCCGCAACCAACGTCATCCCTGCACAATGCAGCGGGGCTGTGAACATCCGGTTCAACGATCTGCATTCCGGCGCCAGCCTCAGCGAATGGTTGACGGCCGAAGCGGCTCGGGTTTCGGAAGAATTCGGCGTCGAAGTCGCAACGAAAATCAAGATCTCAGGTGAAAGCTTTCTGACGCCGCCCGGCGAACTTTCCGACCTCGTGGCACGCGCCGTTCAGGCTGAAACCGGCGTGCAGCCCGAAATGTCGACAACCGGCGGTACATCCGATGCGCGGTTCATCAAGAACCATTGCCCAGTGGTAGAGTTCGGACTGGTCGGTCGCACCATGCATCAGGTCGATGAATGCGTCGAAATAGCCCAGATACAACAGCTCAAGACGATCTATGCGCGCATACTGGCTGATTATTTTGCCTGACCCATGCAACGCACTCTGATTATCATGGTCAAGGAACCTCGGCCGGGCCGCGTCAAAACCCGGTTGGGTCGGGAAATCGGCATGGTCAATGCCGCCTGGTGGTTTCGGCATCAGACCAGGTCGCTGATCAGGCGCTTGCGCGATCCGCGTTGGGATTTATTACTGGCTGTCTCGCCCGACCGGGAAGGGCTGAGCAGCCGGGTTTGGCCTACCGACCTGCCGCGTGCCGCCCAGGGCAGGGGCGACCTTGGGGATCGCATGGGGCGCATGTTGCGCTCAGCACCGAAAGGGCCGGTTTGCCTGATCGGCGCCGATATTCCGGGCATCACGCGCAACCATGTTGCGCAAGCCTTCCAGTATTTGGGTTCTGCTCAGATGGTATTCGGCCCCGCGCCGGACGGCGGCTACTGGCTTGTCGGGGCGCAGCGCTACAAGGCGTTACCGTCCGGCCTGTTCGACAGCGTGCGATGGTCGACGGAACACGCGCTCGCGGACACGCTGGCTTCGGTGCCGGGCTGCCGGGTCGCATTGTTGAATCATTTGCGGGATGTTGACACCATGGCCGATCTGAATTCCTGACGCTGAGTGCCGCTTTTTGGTCATGACGCGGTCGCATCCCCGTGATACGCCGAAGATATGACTCGCATCCCCACCAAGCAGGAGATCCTCGATTGGATCTCGGCGAACCCCACCCTGACCTCGAAACGCGATATCGCCAAGGCCTTTGGTATCAAGGGCGCGGACCGGATCGACCTCAAACGTATCCTCAAGGAGCTTGAGGCCGAAGGGCATCTTGAAAAGCGCAAGCGCAGTTACCGCGACCCGGATCGGTTGCCGCCAGTCAGCGTGTTGCAGGTGAAGGCCCCGAACGCGGATGGCGACCTTTTTGCGCGTCCGCTCGAGTGGCATGGCGAAGGGGTCGAGCCTATCGTCCTGATCATCTCCCGCGCCAGTGATCCTGCGCTGGGAGAGGGCGATCGCATCTTGGCCCGCCTGACGGTGGTGCACGAGGAAGACCACAACTATGAGGCCCGCCTGATCCGCCGCATCGGAACCAATCCGCGTAAGATTGTCGGTATCTTTCGCAAAGGGGCCGAGGGTGGGCGGATCGTGCCCATCGACAAGACCGGCCAGACCGAGTGGCTGGTCCATGATGGCGCGGTTTTGGGCGCAAAGGATGGCGAACTGGTCGAGGCCGAACAGGCCGGGCCAAAGAACCGCATGGGTCTGCCCCGAGCGCGCATTGTGGAACGGCTGGGTGATCCGTCGGCACCCAAGGCTGTCTCGCTGATCGCAATCCATCAGCACGGCATCCCCGACGATTTTCCCGACAAGGTGATTGCCGAGGCTGACAAGGCCAAACCTGCTGGACTTAAGGGGCGTGAAGACCTGCGCGATATGCCGCTGCTGACCATCGACCCCTCGGATGCGCGGGATCATGACGACGCCTGTTATGCGCACGCGGATGACGATCCGAAGAACCCCGGCGGCCATGTGATCTGGGTCGCCATCGCTGATGTGGCCGCTTACGTGCAGCCCGGAACCGCGCTGGACCGAGAGGCGCGCAAACGGGGCAATTCCAGCTATTTCCCGGATCGCGTGGTGCCGATGCTGCCCGACCGGCTGTCGGGCGATTTGTGCTCGCTGCATGAAGGTGTTCCGCGGGCCTGTATCGCCGTGCGGATGCAGATCGACGCCGAAGGCAACAAGATCGGCCATCGATTCCTACGGGGGCTGATGCGCTCGGCTGCGTCCCTGAACTACGCCGAAGTGCAAGAGGCCATCGACGGCAATTCAAATGACCGGACCGGACCCTTGCTGGAGCCCGTTCTGAAACCTCTCTACGCCGCCTACGCCGCGTTGAAGAAGGCGCGCGCAGTGCGGCAGCCGCTGGAGCTGGACTTACCCGAGCGAAAGATCGTGTTAAGCGAAACCGGCAAAGTGGAAAGCGTCGCGTTCCGCGAACGTCTGGACGCACACCGGCTGATAGAAGAATTCATGATCCTCGCCAACGTCGCCGCCGCTGAAACACTGATCGCAAAACGCCGCCCGCTGCTGTTTCGCGTGCATGAGGAGCCCGCGCCCGAGAAACTGGAAAGCCTGCGGGAAACGGCGCAGGCAGCGGGTCTCAACCTGGCGAAAGGGCAGGTGCTGCAAACCCGCCACCTGAACGCATTGCTAAACGCCGCCGCCGGGACTGAAGATGCGGAACTGATCAACCTGTCGACGCTGCGGTCGATGGCTCAGGCCTATTACAACCCCGAGAACTTTGGCCATTTTGGGCTGGCGCTTCGGAACTACGCGCACTTCACGTCGCCCATCCGGCGCTATGCCGACCTGATTGTGCATCGCGCGCTGATCTCGGCGCATGGCTGGGGCAAGGACGGACTGACCGAAGAGGAAATCGACAGGCTCGAGGAAACCGCCACCCACATCTCGGACACCGAACGCCGCTCGATGATGGCGGAACGGGACACGACCGACCGCTACCTTGCCGCCTATCTCAGCGAACGCGTGGGCAATGAGTTCACAGGCCGGATCAGTGGCATCGCCCGGTTCGGGGCGTTCGTGAAGATGGATGAAACCGGTGCGGACGGTCTTGTTCCCGTACGCTCGCTGGGGCGTGAGTTTTTTCATTTCGATCGCGAGGCCGGAACCCTGATGGGTTCGGACACCGGCTTGATTATTGCCATCGGCCAGCGTGTCACCGTGCGTCTGACCGAAGCGACCCCTGTGACCGGTGGGCTGGAACTGGAATTGTTGTCCATCGAAGATCACGCGCTGCCGCGCAGTCGCGGCCCGGCGGGGCGATCAACGCGCCGAAAGGCAGTGAGTTCGAAGCGAAAAAAGGACAAGATCAAGCGCAAGATCGAGCGAAAACGCCGTCAAAGGTGATAGGTCAGGGCCCGCGCAATCAGCCAGCCGTGACGGGTTTCGTCGATCTGGTCCGGATCGTCAAACAGCACGGCCCGATTGCCGTCGATCCGGTCCTCATTGGGAAAGGCTGAGGTGAAATCGCCTATTAGCCGGCTCTGACAATGCACGAACAAGGCAAACGACGCAGATTTGTGGGAGCCCAGCCGGATCGTGGAGCCTTTGGGTGCCAGGTACGCAGGCTGACCCCAACGTAGCGCCTCTTGCAAAGGCTGGGCGTCTGGTATTGACCCCGCTGTGTGCAGAACAAGTTCCCGCAGGATCAGAGCGCCCTTGCGGGTGCTCTTGGGAAAGGCCTCAAAGGCGGCCTTCACTGCCGGGTCGTCAATCGGTGTCATGCCAGGGGTATTGCCTGTTCCATCCGGTCCACATAGCTGTTCAGCAGCTTATCCTGTTTGATACGGCGGGTCAGCGGTGTATCGGCCGGGGTCGCACGCATCGCAGCCAGCATTGGTCCCACGCTCATGTCTGCCGAGGTCGGGTGATCCCCCATCAGAAAGGTTGATTGCCACAGAAAGGCTGAGATCGCCTCGAGGTCGCGCTCGATCCTTTCTGTTCGCTCTGCATAGGAAAACCGCGAAACACCCTGCGTGCTTAGACCCGTCAGTACGGATTTTCGAATGGAATTGCTTACCGGACGGCGGATCAGCGCGGGTATTTCAGAAAAGAACATGTCCCGCAGGATTGGCCAGACATCGTCATTGCCCCAGCGGTCCAGAACAATCTGGAAATACAGATGCTCCTCGGCCAATCGAACCAACGCGCGCGATTGCGCCTTCTGTATATCGGTCAGGCCCCTGTCGAAATCGGCCCCCTGCGCCTCAAGCCAGTCGCGAATCAGGTCACTGTCTGGGACCAGGCGTTCCGGTGTGCGCAGCACCGGCAGTTTCTGGTGCGGCATCTTGCGGGGGTCCAGCATGTCGGACCGCCGCCAGCGCTGCCCGGATTGCTGAAGCATATATGCGGTCTTGACGCAGAACGGGCTGGCGCTGAACAGGCCAAAAGCAGTGGGAAAGGTCAGAAGGGTCAGCATCGTCGGCTCCGTGGTTGGGATGCCACATGGATAGTTCAGACTAGTGACAGAAACTGTCATCAGGTTTAGATTAGTCTGTGTCATGTCCCGTACCGCCCGCCTTTTTCAGTTGATGCAAGCCCTCCGCTCTGGTCCGTCGCCGAAAACGTCGGTGCAGCTGGCACAGGATCTTGGTGTTTCGCCCCGCACGGTGCACCGGGACATCGATGCTCTGCGCAGCCTTGGCGCGGTGATTGATGGAGAGGCCGGTTTTGGCTTTACCTTGGTCGAGGACGCCACTCTGCCGCCTCTGGGGTTCACAGATGACGAGCTTGAGGCGCTTGTCCTTGGCCTGCGCGAGGTGCAATCGATCGGCGATCCCGGACTGTCGGATGCGGCCAGCGCAGCGTTGCGCAAGTTGCAGGGCCGCTTACCACAACGCCAGTCCCATCGTCTGAGCCATGCAGTCCTGACCGCAACCCGCTTTGATCGACCGGCCAAGCCGACGATCGACGTCGCCAATCTGCGCTCAGCCACCTGGGACGAGCGCGTGATCGAATTTGCGTATACGGACGCCAAAGGTGACGATACGCGGCGCAAGGTCAACCCACTGAGCATTGTCTACATGGACCGCGCCAGCGTGTTGATCAGTTGGTGCCATCTTCGGCAGGATTTCCGTGTCTTCAGGCTGGACCGCATACGCAAGATGTCCGTGTCGGATGAAAGCTTTAGGCCAAACCGAGTGCCCTTGTTGCGCGAGGCGCTGGCCCGCATTCGCGCTGAGCGGGAAGCGAAAGACAACGAAAACACGACCTGAGTGCTTTGTGAAATGCCGGTTCTGCGCTATCCTGTTGCCGAGCAGTAATCAGGAAAATCGGAATGCGTAAATGCATAGGTGGCGTTATGACCGCCGCATTATGGGCATCCATTGTGCAGGCGGAAACGACAGACAAATCAACAGGGTCGAAACCCATGGACCTGCCGGGTTCGGCTCAGCTGGCTTCGGCAGACGTCACGGTTTCTATCCGGCCGGCTCTTCGGCCAACGGCTAAGGTGGAACACGTGTCAGCAGAAGGAAATGCAAGGTTTCAGGCGTGGCTCGGAGCGTTCCGGGACAGAGCCCGGGAGCAGGGGATCAGCCAGAGCACACTGGATGCGGCGCTGGCGGGGGTTACCTATGACAGAGAGGTCATAAACAAAGACCGCAATCAGGCCGAGTTTTCAAAGCCAATCTGGGAATATCTTGATTCCGCTGTCTCCGACACGCGCATCGCCGATGGGCGCGCCGGGCTGGGCAGGCATGGCGAAGCCCTGACGCGGATTGAGGCGCAATATGGCGTCGAAAAGGAAGTTGTGACCGCGATCTGGGGATTGGAGACGTCGTTTGGAACCTACCGGGGCAGCAACCAGACCATCCGATCGCTGTCGACGCTGGCATTCGATGCACGGCGGGCGACGTTTTTTGAAACCCAGTTGATTGCCGCCTTGCGGATCGTCCAAGCCGGCGATGTAAGTGCCGAAAATATGGTTGGCAGTTGGGCTGGTGCGATGGGGCATACACAGTTCATGCCGACATCTTATCTGGATCACGCCGTGGATTTCGACGGCGACGGACGGCGAGATATCTGGTCGGATGATCCGACCGATGCCTTGGCTTCCGCCGCGGCCTATTTGGCGCGCTTTGGGTGGACCAAGGGACAGCCATGGGGTGTTGAAGTGCGTCTGCCGGACGGGTTCGACTATGCCACGGCCAGACGCGATTACACGCTGATGCCATCTGAATGGGGTGCACGTGGGGTGGTCGCTGCAAACGGTGCGTCGGTGCCGGATCATGGTCAGGCCGCGATCCTGTTGCCCGCGGGTGGGCAGGGCGTAGCGCTAATGATTTTTGACAACTTCAAAGTGATCGAAAAGTACAACGGTGCCGACGCCTACGTGATCGGGATTGGCCATCTTGCAGACAGGTTGTCCGGAAGCGGCGCGTTTCAAGCCGAATGGCCCCGCGGCGATCGCGGGCTGAGTTTCACCGAACGCAAGGAGCTGCAGACACGCCTGACTCAGGCCGGATACGACACGCAGAGCATTGACGGGCGCATCGGTCCGAACACGACCAGCGCCGTGCGCTCATACCAGTTGGCGCAGGGGCTGTTGCCTGATGGGTATGCCAGCCTGAAACTGCTGGAACGTTTGCGTTGACCGAGGATGATGTCCCAATCCCGCGCTGGTTCGTTACGTGAATAAATCGGACCTCAGCGTTGGATGTGTCAGATCAGGGCGGCAGAATGCTGATCGAAAAGGCGATCATTTGACTCGACTGGCTGTGTCACTTTTTTCGACCGAAGGCGCAAATTCCGGGAGCGTAAAGACCTGCGTTGATTGCGTCATACCCGCCAATTTGTGAAGTCCCAAAGGCTCAAGGCGAGTTGAAACATCTGCCGCAAATTCAGAGGACAAAACCAGGGGTGTTCGTAGTGACTTACACAGCCCTTCCAGTCGGTTGACCTGATTTACCGCCGGTCCAATCGTGGTGAAGTCCAGCCGACGTTCCGTGCCGACATTGCCATACATGACCGAGCCGCGGTGCAGGGCAATTCCAAAATCAATCCTGCCCCCGTGCTCTTCCCATGCGATGTTCTTTTCCTGCGCACGCGCCAAGCATTCCAACACCGAAGACAGCGCCGCCCGGCACATGTCGACTGCGGGACGAGATTTTTCGTCGATCGGAAAGATCGCCATAACTGCGTCGCCGATAAATTTCAGGACTTCACCGCCGTGGTCTTCCACGGCTCCGGCCGTGCAGTCAAAGTAGTCGTTTATCAACGCGAGATACCTGTCCATTGGCATGTCTTCCGCCATTCGGCTTGAGTTGCGAAGGTCGCAATAGAACAAGATACAGTCTATTGCTCCGCCGTCCCCGCGCTCGATAACGCCATCCAGGACACGGTTGCCCGAGTAACTTCCAAGGTACGCATCCAGCAGACCTTGCGCCAGAATTCGTGATTTCGCAGTTTTTATGACCAGCGCGAGGGCAGGCATCAGCGCTCGAATATAGTTGATTTCAGAATCGCTGAATCCTCCGATACGCCGGGTTGTGATCGACAACACGACGCCTTCCATCCCCGGCGGAAAGTCCGACCAACGACTGGTGTCATCGCGTTGATAGCTCTCAAACAGCACGAGATAATCCGTCAGCCCATCCGAACGAAGGTCTTCAAGGATCGGAAAGTCGGGTTCGGTGGGCCCGTCCTCCAGCTTGTAGCGCCGGAACGTGTCCCCGCTGCATGCCAATTCGAAAAAAGGTGTATTGCGAAATCTGGGTGTGTCCAGTTGATCCCTGGGTGTGAGTTCGGCCTTGGCCTGATCGTCACGGACTGTCCAAAGAACGTTCAAAGCGCCGAATATTGGATGCAGCACCATTCCCCCGACATTGACCCGAACGACAGGAATTCCGGCGGACACAAGCCGGTTGCCAAAGCCATGCACGACGTCCTCAGCCTTGGTGTCGCGCAGGCCGCACTGCATCAGCCAAGTGGCGACACTATCCAAAAGTGGTGACCTGTCGAACTCAATCATACCGAAACACGTCCCTGTCGAAGAAAAGCGATTTGAATTAGTCGGCCTATGGGATCCAGGACGCGATTGCATGCATTGCGAATGTGCGACCATGATCCGAGCAATCTGTGCATTTGTAGCACGACCTACTACTTCACTCCTAGAACAGGGTGCCGCACGCCCTCTGGCGAAACTTTTTGTTGGTGACCGCTTCGGGTTCGAACCGGGCCACAACCTGCCGGCAACGCAGTGATATCGGGCAAAGTGGAACAAGCCGCCCATTTGCCGGACGTCTCACCAGTCGGTCCATAGTGGCTTCGAATTGCGATATGATCAAATTCAACCCGGTCAATCGAATCGAGTCGGCTGAGATAAGGTCTACGCGTCCACCATCAGTTCCATACCTTGTTCAATGTCCTGCGCGGTTGCCTTTGAAACCATTTCGGCATCTTTGGTGCGCAAGGCCGAGATGATGTCCTTATGTCGATCCGGCAGGCTTTGGGTCCCGAAGCGACCGCTGACAACGCGCAGAGAAGGCCCAAACCTGAGCCAGAGCCGTTCTGCCAGGTCGTTGAGGATCGGCGCATTTGCATGGGCGTAAAGTGTTTCATGAAATTCATGGTTCAGCCGCAGATATCCGCTGACGTCACCATCGGTGATTGTGCGGTCCAGCCGCTGGTCTATGCGTTCCAGATGATCCACATCCGCAGGCTTCATTTTTTGGGCAGCTCGGCGAGAAAGTTCTGTTTCTATTGATAATCTCGCAAAAATCATTTGTTCGATGTCATCATTCGACAAGAGCGGAACACTGACCCTGCGATTGCCCTGGAACACCAGGGCACCATCTGAGATCAGACGCCGTATCGCCTCGCGCACAGGCGTCATACTGACGCCAAGCGAATCCGTCAGGCCATGTATCGTGACGGGCTGACCAGGCACCAGATCGCCGTACATGATCTGTGCCCTGAGTGTCTGATATACTTGCTCGTGCGCGGGTTGTTTCTGCGCATCCGCCTGCGAGGCCAAGGCCATATTATTAGTCGAATTCAATTGGTTTGCCCTGTTTTCCGTAGTGTTAACTTGCCAGCTTTCGGACCTCGTGAAACCATAAGCTGTATCGTGGGAAAACGCAAAACTTGATCAAATCAAGCTGCAAGGGAAACACCTCATAACTTCAGGGAGAGAAAAATGAACATCAAAACGCTGACGATGACAGCGGCCGTTGCATTGGGGGCTTCGGCTGCGTTCGCCGAAGAAGTGCGCGTCTATAATTGGTCCGACTACATCGACGAAGAACTGCTGAACAAATTCGAGGAAGAGACAGGCTTGACCCTGATTTACGACGTTTTTGACAGCAATGAGGTTCTGGAAACCAAAATGCTTGCTGGCGGTTCAGGCTATGATGTGGTGGTGCCGTCGGGAACGTTTCTTCAGCGCCAGATTCAGGCCGGAGCGTTTCAGGAATTGGACAGGTCCAAACTGTCCAACGCGGGGAATCTATGGGATGTGATCCAGGAACGCACCGCCGGGTACGACCCGAACAACGCCTTTTCGATCAACTACATGTGGGGAACAACAGGCATTGGCGTCAATGTCGACAAAGTCAAGGAGGTGCTGGGCGATGACGTCGCTCTGAACAGCATGGATCTGGTTCTGAAACCGGAGAACATCGAAAAGCTTGCTTCGTGCGGAGTACATTTCCTGGATGCTCCGGCCGAGATCATCCCGATGACATTGCAATATATCGGTGAAGATCCCGACAGCCACGACACCGACGTGATCGGCAAGACCGAAGAGGTCCTGACCGCCGTCCGTCCCCATATTCAGAAATTCCACAGCTCGGAATACATCAACGCGCTGGCCAATGGTGACATATGCGTCGCTGTCGGTTGGTCAGGTGACGTTCTGCAAGCACGGGATCGCGCGGTTGAGGCCGAGAATGGCGTGAACATCGAATACCATCCGTTCGCCGAAGGCTCGCTGATGTGGTTCGATCAAATGGCGATACCCGCGGATGCTCCAAATCCCGAAGGCGCACATCAATTCTTGAACTTCATTCTGGACGCCAACAACATGGCCGCTGCATCGAACTATGTGTACTACGCCAACGGCAACAAAGCTTCGCAAGAGTTCCTTGAAGGGGACGTGATCGGTGACCCGGCCATCTACCCGGATGAAGCGACCATGCAGAACCTCTATATCACAACACCCTACCCGCCAAAAACGCAACGGGTCGTGACACGTCTGTGGACCAAAATCAAATCGGGCACCTGATCCAAATAATCCAAGCAAGGCGGCAATACCGCCTTGCTCCGCCGCGTCAGCCTGTCGTGCGAACGGCGATCTGAGCATTGCTGCCCTCGCGCTGTGGGATAGCCAGCCGGTGAATTGCTGATCCAAATCCAGATCGTCCCAATGGGGTTTGATTAACGCGTGGTCGCCAAAAATTTGTTTGTCATGTACCACGGTAATCGGATGTAGGTCGCGGTACCGGACAAGACCAATGAGAGCCCGAATTCTGTCTGAATGGCGGACTTCATTGCGGGCGTTAGCTTTACCGAAGCCCGGGCAACGACCAATCGCGACAACTCCGACAACATTGAATAAGCCGAAGTGCCCGCAATGCTGATAGCTGATCAGCAGCTGCTTGTGGCTGACGCCGCCGAATAGTGCGTCATTGGCACTGGCAAATTCGGGCAATATCAGAGGGCGTCGATCTCCAGATCCAGCCCAATCAGGTAGTCCGGTGCTCCACGTTCAGCCCGCCAGAGACAGTAGGCCGCCATGCGCCAGGCATACCACGGGCGCAGCGCCTCATACCGGGCCGTGATGTCGGGCCGCCCGTAAGCTGTCAGGAACTGCTTCCGTTCCGCCGACGTCAGGGGTGAAGCCCGATAAAGCTGTTGCATCGCGGGAGACAGGAAAATCGCCAGATCCTCGCATGGATCACCCATAACCGGACATTGCCAGTCGATCAGAGTAAGCCCCGAAGACGCTACCAGTATGTTGCCCGGTACAGGATCGCCGTGCACCAGGCATTGTTCCCCTATTGGGGGCACGGCATTGCCGGGGCGCCGCGCGATAAGCCTTTCACGTTTTTCAGACTGGCATTCGGCCAGTATGCGTTCGGCATGTTGGGCAAGATCGCCGCTGCCGTTGCACCCTTTTGGCGCGTCAACGGTCACGGGAAGTGAATGCAGCTTGCGCAGAAGCTGACCAACTTTCTCAGCGCCTTGTTGCCACGGCAAGCCCGGCGCGTGATCGTAGAAAACCCAATGATCGCCGTTGAAAGATCCGGTGGCGCGTAGATTCGGTACAAAACCCGTTTTTTTTAGTTCCCGCAGGCACGTGGCCTCGAGCCCGGCATCATTTCTGAACAACGGGTTTTTCAGCGCGGTTCGGTACAGCTTGAGCACTGTGTCGCTGTACGTGCCCTGCACTTTCCAAACCTGGTTTGTTCGACCGCCATAGAGCGTCTCAAACCGAGCGCCGTGTTTGACGAGTCCCTGCTCACCGAGTTGGGTAACAAGGCCGGGCGGTGGAGGCGTAGGATCAGACAGAGGAGTACCCAGTTCTGCAGGCGAGTCGCGGTTTGCCAAGGTTTGGACCGCCCGGGCTTGCAGATCAAGCGCCCGCACGAATGCCGCTGACATGTTCCGTAGAAATTTCGGCACCGCTGTCGAGGGTCAGAACAATCGCGCCGCCTTCGATCTGGGCCTCGACGACCTTGCTGTAGGCTGCGGCTGGTTTCCGGGACAGCAGTTTTTCTCCCTTATAGCTTTCAAGGGTTGCCGAATAGCTTCCGGGAGGCAGCGGGTTGCCGGTGACATCGACGCCCGCCCAAACAAACTCGGTTCCGTCGACCGGAACGGCAACTTCACCGACAATGCCTCCATCGGCGTTGCGGATGACCATCACCGCACGATCGGCGGTCGGTTCCGCAGTTGCCTTGACGGTCACGGGTTTGTTGTCAAACCGGAAGGCCGTGGTGGCTTGAACGTCCATCCCCACCCAGCTTGCAAGTTGGTCCAGATTCACGCTGCCAAGCGCGCTAGCCAGATTGGACAGCAGATCATTCGTCTGCACCTGTTGCTCCACCATTGAAAACTGCGCGAGCTGGGACGCGTACTCGGATGAATCAAGAGGTTCCAGCGGATCCTGATTTCGCGCCTGAGCCGTCAGCATCTTCAGGAACGTTTCAAAATCAGAGGTCAGAGCAGACGATTTTGAGTTGCCTTCCACTTTGGCCGTCGTGCCGCTTTGGTCGGCGCTATTGGTTGCAGAGATCATGGATCAAAGCCTCATATCAAGGCCCCGGATAAGGCCGGTTGGAAAATTTCTGGAAATTGGTGCTGGATCCGGTTCAGAATCGTCCACTTCGAAGGACAACCGAGAGTCGGGCGCCTTACCATCCCGCGGCGTGTCTGCTGGTGTCCCGAGGTCAAGGGACAAATCGCTATAGCCCAACTTCTGAAACTCGGCGGATAAAATTGCGATGTGCCTGCGCATCAGATCCAGCGTTTCCGGGCGCTCTGCCGCGATGGTCAGATGCAGGCCATCCTCGCGCCCGTTCAACACGATTGAAACGCGCCCCAACTCCTCGGGGTTCAGCGTAATTTCCACACTTCCGGGGCCGGGTCTTGGGGTTACAACGGCCGCCATTTGCCCCGCTATGGCGCGGGCCGTCTCGGCCCGGGCCGACGCCAGGGTCTGCGGCTGCCCGGCTTCCCTGCCAGAGTTGAGGACCGGATCGGTACTAGCTGCAGCCATCCCTTCCGCTTCGATCACGCGGCTCGATCCTGCCTGATCGTCAGGCTTATCTGCCGTCGCGTGAACCGCCAAAATTGATTGATTGGCTGATGTCGGTATGACCTTTGCGCCTGTGCCGGCCGCTCCAGATCCGGATGTGTTCACTGACTTCGGTGTGTGCGGTGCCTCGAGCCGAACCGGCCCCCGAACCGGAGGTTGTTCTTCTCCTCGGACCGCAGACTGCCTGACCGCACGCATGATCACGGCCTGTTCGGTTATGTGACCTGAATTCAGTTTTTGTTGGTCATGGACTCTTTGAACTGCCGGCTGGTCACGTACCGCCCAGTTCGTGGATTCTGCCCGAAGCTTTTGTTCTGGTGGCGGAAGATCAGCTTGCTGCGAAGGCTCACTTTGCAGCGCAATTTTGGTGTCCCTGGCCCCAGCGACATCCAACGCCGGGCCACTGGACGTGATCGATTCCACGTTGGGATTTGGTAAGTCGGCAGGTGGACCTTGTGATGTCGAACGAGCGGTATACGGTACTTCTGGGGGGTGCGGACACAGTTCGGATTCGGGTTCCTCTAAAATCGAATCAGGCTCTGCATCCGTCACAGTAGGATCGGAACCGCTGTCTTCTATTGGTTCCTCGACGGCCTCGTCATTCAGAACATCCTGAAAGTTCAGGGTTCCACTGGAACCGCCGGACTTGCGCTGCTGCGTCTCGGGTATTCCTGCCGCTTTCGGTGCGGCGGTTGTCAGTGTCAGCGGGTTGGGCATTTTGCTCCGGCTCCGTTTGTCTGAGCCGAAATCTGCCCTCAGGAAGTTACGTTTATTTTAACCGCTTTGCCATTTGATCGCGAAAGTTCGAGCAATTTTCGGAGAACCCGATGAAGATTCCCATGGCTTTTCCTGTCACGCCTCCGCCCTCGGTCGATTCCCAACTGAGGGCCGCTGCGGTCGAATTGGAGGCCACCTTTCTCGCAGAAATGTTGAAATCTGCAGGTCTTGGCGAGACACGCAGTTCGTTCGGCGGCGGCGTGGGCGAAGACCAGTTTTCCTCGGTTCTGGTCCAGCATCAGGCGCGGCAACTCGCGCATTCTGGCGGCATCGGTCTGTCCGAGACTTTGTTCAATGCAATGATGGAGAAGGCCCATGCAGAATGATCTGATCAAGGCGCTGGAAGAGGTTCTGGACTTGGAGCGCGCGGCGCTGCTTCAAGGTGAGCTGGATCGCCTGGGCAGTATGGTACCGGAAAAGGAAAAACTGATTGGCGCCATCAATGGGCTTCATGTGCTGGACAGCCAGGACTTGATTCGCGTGCAGAAAAAGGTCGAACGGAATCAGGCCCTGCTGAACAGTGCCGCAGACGGAATTCGTGCTGTGGCAAGCAGAATGGCCGAATTGCGGAAAGTTCGTCAGGAATTCAGCACCTATGACGCCACAGGCCAACGCAGCGGGTTTTCAGTGCATGGGAAAGCCAAACTGGAAAAAAGAGCCTGAGGCCGGGATTGAATCAAATGCAATCTTTCCAGTTCGGGCGCTTTAGCACTCCGTTAGGGGATAGCGGTCAAGGGTTGCCATGCACCTGAAACAACGGGTGGCGCGCAGGCCGAAGGGCACGACGCACAAGTCAGAACGACAGAATGCCCGCCAATCGGGCGGGGCCAACATGGGCGTCAAATGCGCCCGAACGAAAGAAGGATGACAAACATGTCCAGCATTCTGACGAACAACGGTGCCATGGTGGCGCTGCAAACACTCAAGTCGGTCAATAAGAACCTTGCGCAAACCCAGAACGCGATTTCGACCGGTAAGGATGTCGCGACGGCCAAGGACAACTCGGCTGTCTGGGCGATTTCGAAGGTCATGGAATCGGACGTCAAAGGCTTTAATGCGATCAAGGGCAGCCTCGCGCTGGGCGAATCGACCGTTGCCGTTGCCCGCAACGCTGCCGAAACCGTGACGGACCTGCTGACCCAAATGAAAGGCAAGATCGTTGCGGCACAGGAAGACAATGTCGACCGCGGCAAAATCAATGACGACGTCAGTGCACTGAAAGACCAGATTGCCTCGGTTGTGAGTGCGGCACAGTTCAATGGTCTCAATCTTGTCGATGGTTCTACAGGTTCCGCCTCGATCCTGGCTTCGCTGGATCGCGACAACACCGGTGGTGTGACAGCGTCTTCCATTGCCGTCGCTGGTCAGAACCTGTCGACCGGTGGATATGTCGCGGCGCAGGTGTTTGACGGATCGACGGGTGTGTCAACCGGTAATGACCGCGTGGGTGCGACTATCGACAACGGTGCAACCTCGGCGACCGCATTGGTGACCGATGAAACCAGCGGCACTTTTTCAGCCGGCGACAAGGTGGTTGTCGCGATTGATGATCAGGTTGTGTCCTACACTGTGTCTGCGGCGGATGCCGCCGCCACCACCACCGGTGACCTCGTTGCGGTGGGGCTGAAGGCAAAAATCGAAGAGTTGGGGATTACCGGCCTGACTGTTGACTATGACTCGGGTACAGCAGGCACCCTGTCCGTGACCAACGGTACGGGCTCGGATATTTCATTCTCGGCCCAATACGTGAATGCAGGATCCGGTGGTCTGGGCGCTCTGGCCAGCATTGACGTATCGACCGGCCCCGGTGCAACGGCGGCCCTGGCAGCAGTTGAATCGCTGATCGATACATCCATTGATGCGTCTGCTGCATTTGGTTCGTCGCAGGGACGGATTGAGACTCAGAAAGAGTTCATCTCGAATCTGGCGGATTCGTTCAAATCCGGTATCGGGTCGCTGGTTGACGCCGATATGGAAGAGACTTCGGCGCGTTTGCAAGCGCTTCAGGTTCAGCAACAGCTTGCAACGCAATCGCTGTCGATTGCCAACCAGGCACCGCAGTCGATCCTGTCGCTATTCCGCTAATCGCGGATATGAACCGGGGCGCGTCGGTCGCGCCCCGGTAACAGTCGCCCCCTGAGGGACAATCGGAAGGATTTCAAGTGACACCGCAAGCTCTTGCCCACAGCGCATATGCGCAGTCAGCCGCTCCCACGCGGACGCCTCGGGATACGGAATATGAGGCGATCTCCAGGATCACGCATCGGCTGAAGGCCGCAGCTGCTCGCAAGGCCACAGATTATGCCGGATTTGTGCGGGCATTGCACGAAAACCGGAGGTTGTGGAGTGTATTGGCAACAGGTGTGTCGGATGCCGACAACGCGCTTCCGAACGAATTGCGGGCTCGGATCTTCTATCTGGCCGAGTTCACGGAACAGCACAGCAGTCAGGTTCTGAACAACAAAGCGGCGATCGAGCCCTTGCTGGACATCAACATGGCGGTTTTACGCGGGCTGCGTCAGATGAGGAGTGCCTGATGAGCGGTCTGGTGTTGAAGCTTGCGCCCAAGGAAAGGGTTCTGATCAACGGCGTTGTGATCGAAAACGGTGATCGTCGCAGCCGGTTCTCAATCATGACACCGCAAGCCAATGTCTTGCGCTTGCGGGACGCAATTCACCCGGAAGAGGTCAACACACCCGTGCGTCGCGTCTGCTATGCCGCGCAGCTGGTTTTGTCCGGTGATGCGGAACCTGAACACGCGCGTCAGCAACTGTTGCGCCGGGTCGAAGAGTTGAGCCAGGTTTTCACCGACACGGACAGCCGTCGCGTTCTGGCAGAAGCGACGGAGGCGCTGATTTCGGAGCAATACTATAAGTGCCTCAAGTCCCTCCGGTCACTTTTACCGCGGGAAGAGCGATTGATGGCGTATCGGCAATGACCTTTCAACCGGTCATACCAACGGGCGGGCTGGTTGGGTGGCGGTTTCTGCAACGAACCTACGATGCGCAGTTCCAGAGTTATTCTGCGTCAAACGTCAACCAGCGGGACAAGCAATATTTTCTGGAGAACATTCACAAAGTTCGATCCGCAGAAGATCTGGTTTCCGACCGAAGGTTACTGCAGGTGGCGCTTGGGGCCTTTGGATTGGAAGCGGATCTGGATAATCGTTTCTTTATCCAGAAAATTCTGTCTGATGGAACGCGGGCGGAAGACGCGCTGGCGAACAGACTTGCAGACAACCGGTACCGCGAGTTTTCTGACGCGTTTGGTCTTGGGCCGGGGGATGTGCGCAAAACCGGGTTGATCACTGACATGGAAAAAATCGTTCAGGATAATCTGGTCGCCCGATTTGAAGTTGCGGTGGGTGAGGCAGACGAGTCCATGCGCATTGCCCTTTACGCGCAACACACGCTGAGTGATCTTGCGGCGCAGGAGGGAAGCGAAAACCGAAAATGGTTTGATTTGATGGGTTTGCCGCCACTGCGGAGCATGATGGAAACGGCTCTGGGCTTGCCCTCCACATTTGCGCAACTGGACATCGACAAGCAACTGGAGGTTTTCAAGGATCGACTGTCCCGTGTGACCGGATCCGAAAATCTCTCGCAATTCACAGACCCGGGCGCTGTGGCGGAATTGACGGACAGATATTTGGCCCGAAATCAGATTGCTCAAATCCAGGCTGCAGCCTCGCCTGGGCAGACAGCGCTGATCCTGCTGGGGGCGCAGTTTTAGACGTGGAACGGAGGATCTACATGTGGCAACCGGGGCGGTCTCCAATACTCATTCAACCAGGGTCGCATCCGCCGTCGTACGCAAGGCGTAACACATGACCGGCTCCGACACATTATGAAGCTTGACGGGCCCCAGGGGCACAGCGTCTTTACAGACGGGTTCGATGTCCTGCGACACGGCGATCCGGTAATCGGTCGACTTGCTGTATTCTCCAAGGCGGGCGGCGACATTGGCCGCGTGCCCGATGACTGTGAAATCCAGACGTTCGCGTGAACCAACATTGCCATATGTCACACGCCCATAGGCGAGGCCGATCGAGCAATCGCATTGATGATCTGGCTCCGAATTACGCAACTCCGCCAGTCGTTCGACAATTTCAATCGCAGTGCGTTGCGCATTTGACCGGGCGGTCGCGGCGTCATCGCCTGCCGGAAAAACGGCCAGAACAGCATCACCGATGAACTTCAGAACTTCACCGTCGTTTTCATGCACGATGCCGGAAACCGTTTCGAAAAACGAGTTCAGCAGATTGATATATGCGCCACGGCCAAGCGTTTCTTCCAAAGTGGTCGAGTTGCGCAGGTCGCAAAACATAATCGCCGCGTCCATGTCGTCGCCGTCGCCACGACGGATCTCACCGCCCAGAACCCGCGCGCCTGTACGTTTGCCCACATAGGTTTCCAGCAGCACCTGTGCATTCTCGCGCTGCATGAACACCTCGTAATACCGGGCGATGACGGAAGAGCATTCAAACGTCAGCCCCAGGTTTTCGGTTGTAAACCCGTCGGGATGATCGCAGGTCAGCGTCAAAACATTCGTCCGCCCATCCGAGAATCGCAACGGCATGGCGACGTAGTCGGTTGCACCCTTGGCCCGCAAATCCTCCATGATGGGAAAGCTGTTATGCGGATTTTCGGCGTTCAACCGCTGGCGCACCCCGCCAAGACCATTCGAGACATGGCGTAGCGGGCTGTTGATAAAGGCCGGGTGGTCGTGGATTTCATAAGTCGGGATATTGGTCGAAATCTCGGCTGCGTCTTTCTCCCAAATATAGTGTTTGCCGGCGATCAAAGGGTGCAGGGACCAGACCAGGATGCTGAGACGCTGAATGGCGATCCCATGCTCCAGCATCTTTTCCGCCAGGGCCTTGGTGAATTGTTCCGGCGATTGAAGCTCGGAGGCACCCCGCATCAGCCAATCGATCAACGGGCCGCTGATATTGCCGTCATCTGGTTCCCGCAGCTGGTTTTCACCAAGATCGATATGAGTAAAGGCGTTTGGCATAAAGCCAATATGGCCTTGGATTGCTGCACTTTCGGGCAAGGCGTCTTCGTAGGCCCAGATGGAATTGGTCAGTCGTTCACCAGGCAGGCTGATATCGTGATATGTGGCCGTTCCTTTGAACGGGCAGAATGTCTGCAATTCGGTCTCTGGGCTCAATTCGATGCACAGGTCTTCGCGCGGCACGTATATGGCTGGTGGCAGCCGTGTCTCGTACATGACCTTGGCGTTGTGGCTTTCCGCCAACAGAATGTCGTTGCGATAAATTGCAATGCGGCCCTTCAGTCGTTCGACCGAAATCCCGTAGCCGCTTAAACCTGGTGTGGCATGGACGTTCATCATCAGCCTCCCTTGCCCGGGTGACTATAGGATGGGCCTTGAAGGTGTATTTTCCAAGAGGGCAGATGGAAATAAGCCTTGGAGCTTACATCAGACCATTTGTATCACGTCTTTTTCGATCGACAGCATATAGCCCTTTTTGGCGATGTTCTTCACCAGCAACTCACTGACCATCTGGTTGCCCAACGCATCGCGCAGGCGCTTGATCCGGGTGGCACCGGCCGCTTCGTCGCAATCAGCAGCATCCTTGCCGGAAATCATCGCCTCAATCTGCGCGCCCGAGAGAACTTCGTCATCAAGACGGGATTCCGCCAGAATGGAAAGTGTTTCCATAGCCGCAGGCGTCAGCTTGAAATCCATGTTGTTGAGGTAAACGGTGTTTTCCTCACGGCTGATCAGAAGCGAGGTGACTTGAATCCCCGTCCGCTCAATCTGAGCCATGCGTCGGTTCAGCATGACCAGCATCACCAGAAACACCAACGCGGCAATCAGCATGGCGCTTGCGAAGACCAGCAGAACAAAGATCACCATGCGGTAACTGGACAGGGTATCGGCAAAGGCGGTGCCGGATTGGGCCAGAATCTCCAGCAGTCGGATTTCGGTCTGCGAGGTCAGGTCGGCCTCGACAAACAGCCGTTCGACCCGTGCGTTGAAGGCATTGGCATCGGGCAATGTCCAGAACAGGAACACGGCAGCGGTGACCAGGATCGCGACAATCGCAGCGATACCCGCGCCAACAAGCCGAACACCGGACCGTCGGGCCTCAGAAACGGAGATAGAATTTTCCGGCATTGGCCTTCCTTTGATCCAACCCTTCCGGTCCAAACACGGACATCACGTTCAGCAGGGTCCAGCCCGAACCTTTCAGGCGCTGGGCGACTTCGCTTTTGGCTTGTCCCTTGTCGCAGCTCGACACGTGCATGACGCCGTAATGCAATCGCAGCGGGTTGTCCTGCTTGGCTTTGTAATCCGCATAGCAATCCGCCGCCGACGCCGCAGAGCCGATCGATATCAGGACCGCAACGGCCAGAGAAGAGAGGATCTGTTTCATAGGCCGCATCCTGCGCATGGCAGGGCGGGATATTCAATAACATAAGGGGAAAAACGCTGCTGATATTGGATAACACCTGCGCGTTATTGCTTGTCTGGCGGGGTCGGCCGCAGGTTCGGTGCATCACTTTCGCGGTCCGCTACAGGCTCGCCATAACATCCGAAAGGACACGCATCATGCACCGCAAATTCATCGCCCTGATCGTTGCCACAGCTATCGCCATAACGGGTGTTTCCGTTTCACAAGCGCGCGCAGCGGACACCGGGGATATTCTCAAGGGACTGGCGGCCATTGCGATCATTGGCGCGGCGGTCAATCACTACAACAAGGAAAAGCGCAAAGATCGGGTTAGCCGTCAGCAGCATCATGTCTACACAGAACCCAAGGTCGTTCACCCGCATGTACGCCCGATACCGCAGCGCGTTGCGCGGTACGATTTGCCGCAGAGATGTTTACGCACCTTTAAAGGCTATGCGCCAAATCGCCAGCTGCTTGGGCCGAATTGCCTGAAGAAGCACTACAAACATGCCAATAGCCTGCCGCAACAGTGCAAGGTCGGTTTCTGGAACGGCAAAAAGGTGAAACGGGCGTATGAACCCGCATGCCTGCGCCAGCAAGGATACCGCGTGGTTTACCGGTAACGATTTTCGAGCAGGAGCAGCGCCGCAGAAGCGCTGCGCTGGAGGGGGTGGCAATTGCCACTCCCTCTTTTTTCTTGCGATCAGAACCGAAAAGCGGTTTGCCGGTCGGCATGACAAAACCAGATTATGAATTTGAGCGGGCACTGCTGGCTAAGGGCCATGTCAGGATTGCCGGTGTGGATGAGGTGGGGCGTGGCCCGTTGGCCGGGCCGGTCGTAGCGGCGGCCGTGATCCTGAACCCAGACGATATTCCCGATGGCCTAAACGATTCCAAGAAACTATCGCTCAAGCGGCGCACCGCATTGGATTCTGCCTTGCGTGGACGGGCCGAGATAGCTGTGGCCGAAGCCTCGGTTGCCGAGATTGATGATCTCAATATCCTGCGCGCGTCACACCTGGCGATGATACGCGCGGTCGAAGCGCTGGATCCTGCACCGGACTATCTGCTGATCGACGGAAACATGATACCGCGCGGGCTGCAGGTCCCGTCCGAGGCTGTCGTGAAAGGGGACGGGCGTTCGGTGTCAATTGCGGCCGCTTCAATCATAGCCAAGAACTGGCGCGATCGGCTGATGGTGGATTTGGCGCAACAGCATCCCGGCTATGGATGGGAGGCAAACGCGGGATATCCGACAAAACAGCACCGCGAAGCCCTGCAAAATCTTGGTGTTACCCCACACCATAGACGTTCGTTCAAGACGGTCCACAATATCTTGTATCAAGGGTAAATCGTAAGTTGCTGATTCAAAAAAGAAATTGACGGCGAATCGTCTTTGACTCATCCTTGTCTCAACCAAATGAGCGCAAAAGCGCCGTGGAACTTGAGGCAGTGATATGACAACGACCAAGACAAAGGGCGCAGTCGCGCTCCCTTTAAACGCGATTCTATCCGGCGACTGCATCGACGTGATGAACAGTCTGCCCGAGGCGTCTGTGGATCTGATTTTTGCGGATCCGCCCTATAATCTGCAACTCAAAGGCCAGTTACACCGCCCGGACAACAGCCAAGTGGATGCGGTCGACGATCACTGGGATCAGTTCTCGAGCTTTGGTGCCTATGACCAGTTCACCCGCGAGTGGCTGAAGGCGGCACATCGCCTGTTGAAACCCAATGGCGCGATCTGGGTGATTGGCTCGTACCACAACATTTTCCGCGTTGGTTCGGCACTGCAAGATGCCGGCTACTGGATTCTGAACGATGTGGTGTGGCGCAAATCCAACCCGATGCCGAATTTCCGCGGAAAGCGATTCACCAACGCACATGAGACGATGATCTGGGCGTCCAAGTCCGAAGGCGCGAAATACACCTTCAACTATGAGGCGCTGAAAGCCCTGAACGAAGGTGTTCAGATGCGCAGCGATTGGGTTCTGCCGATCTGCACCGGGCACGAGCGCCTGAAGGACGAAAATGGCGACAAGGCGCATCCGACACAGAAGCCTGAATCGCTGCTGCACCGTGTTCTGATCGGCTCGACCAATCCGGGCGACGTTGTGCTGGACCCGTTCTTTGGCACAGGCACGACGGGTGCGGTCGCCAAGATGCTGGGCCGCGAATTCATCGGCATCGAGCGCGAGGAAAGCTACCGCAAGGTCGCCGAAAAGCGCATCGCCAAGGTTCGCAAGTTCGATCGCGAGGCATTGGAAGTCAGCGCCAGCAAGCGCGCCGAGCCGCGCGTGCCATTCGGCCAACTGGTCGAACGCGGCATGCTGCGCCCGGGCGAGGAACTGTATTCCATGAACCAGCGCCACAAGGCCAAGGTTCGCGCAGACGGCACGCTGGTCGGTGACAACGTCAAGGGGTCGATCCACCAGGTCGGCGCACATCTGGAAAATGCGCCCTCCTGCAACGGTTGGACCTACTGGTGCTTCAAGCGCGAGGGCAAGACAGTGCCGATCGACGTTCTGCGCCAGCAGATCCGGGCCGAGATGCATAACTGATTTTACCAATACCGCCGGTGCCTGTGGCCTGACACAAGGCACTAAGCCTTGCCCCGCCGTTGACGGCGGGGTCTTTTGTTTTCGCCTCAGGGATGATTGCATGGGGCAGCCCACACGGCCCGAAAGGGAGATCCGGCAATGACCGAGACCACAGCCCGCCAACCCCGCAGAAGTTTCTTCTTCACGCAGCCCGACAATTTCGATCTGGACAACAAATATACCGAGGCCGCGCTGGAACGGCATAAGCGAGAGGGGCTTGAACTGGCTGTCCGCGCGCGGTGGATCGCGATGGCCTTGACGGCTGTTTTGCTGATCTTCCTGAACCCGCAATGGGAGGTGATGTGGTATCACTTCATCCTGTTGCTGATCTGCGCCAATGGCTGGCTGATCCGACGAGCAGGTCGGGTGGGACAATCGCGAACGGAATTGCTTCTGATCTTCGTCGACCTGCTGATCATGACGCTGGGTATGATCGTTCCCAACCCGTTCAGCGACGATGTTCGGCCCTTGGCGATGCAGTACCGGTTCGACAATTTCCAGTATTTCTTCATCATACTGGCGGCTGGTACTCTGGCCTATTCGTGGCGAACCGTGATTGCCATCGGGTCTTGGACGGCAATGATGTGGACCGTGGGATGGATTATCGCCTGGTGGGTCGCGACCCCGATACCCGGTATCAGCGAAAAGGTCGCCGACGCGCTGCAAGGTTATCCGGACGTTGCCGAGTGGTTGGATCCGAACAGTTTCATGGTGCCACTGCGCATTCAGCAGGTGATCGTTTTTGTGATGGTGGCAGTGACATTGGGCGTTTCGATGCAACGTCTGAATCGGCTGTTGATGACAAATGCGGGGCTCGAGCGGGAAAGGGCGAACCTTTCTCGCTATTTCTCGCCCAACGTCGTCGATGAACTGAGCCAGAACGATGAGCCATTGAAACAGATACGCAAAGAGAATGTGGCTGTATTGTTCATCGATATCGTGGGTTTCACGAAATACGCGGCCGGGCGCGATCCCTACGAAGTAATCGAAGTGTTGCGCGGCTTCCATGCGCGGATGGAGACCGAAGTTTTTCGCCATCATGGCACGTTGGACAAATATCTTGGTGACGGGTTGATGGCCACGTTTGGCACCCCGGTCACGACGCCCCTGGACGCGAGCAATGCGCTGGCTTGCGCGCGCGCGATGGTCGATGTCATCGATCGCTGGAACCTGGACCGGCGCCGGGCGGGGGAGCCTGAGATACATGTGGGTATCGGGGTGCATT
This sequence comes from Ruegeria sp. HKCCD9138, assembly GCF_057220975.1. Taxonomy (NCBI): domain Bacteria; kingdom Pseudomonadati; phylum Pseudomonadota; class Alphaproteobacteria; order Rhodobacterales; family Roseobacteraceae; genus Ruegeria; species Ruegeria sp. HKCCD9138. The sequence goes on from NZ_JBWVAZ010000010.1 coordinate 54,718, forward strand.
ACGGGTCCGTTGTTCTGGGCGACATAGGTGCCAACCGGCTGGAATTTGCCGTCATCGGCGATGCGGTGAACGTCGCCGCCAAGCTTGAGGCACTTACCCGAGATTTTGGTGCGCGTATCGTCGTCAGCGACGCGGTGCGGGCACAGGTCGCGCGAGAGGATCCGGCCGAGCAGGATGCGATGTCGGGATTTGTAGCGAAGACAAATCACGCAGTCCGCGGGGTTGATACACCCATGAACATCTGGGTGCTTTGAATTAGAGCGCTCCCGCCCGTCAGCAAAGCATCAAGGATGCTGTGCCTTCGGTTGGGCCGGGCAGCACGCTTGCGCGTGCTGCGGTTACCCTTGTGGAATGGGGTTTTGCGCCTTGTTGTAGGGGCGCCAGTTGGTGATTTCGGGATAGTACTGGCGGCGCCAGGCCCGCACCCGGGGATTCATAACGCGCCTCCACAGCGGCGGAACCATCGCTGCGATTGTCATGACGGGGTAGCCATAGGGCAGTTGCGGCGCGGCATCCTGAGAATGATGCTGCAACAACGGAAAACGTCGGTTCGGCTTGTAATGATGGTCTGAGTGGCGTTGCAGGTTGATCAGCAGCCAGTTGGACGCCTTTTGCGAGGCGTTCCATGAGTGACGCGGGCGGACATGTTCGTATTTTCCGTCGCCTAGATATTTGCGGGTCAGCCCGTAATGCTCGACGTAGTTGACCAACTCGAGCTGCCAGATTGCGGTGCCGGCCTGAACCAGAAACAGCCCCATGCCAGACCAACCACCGATCACCAGTGCCAACAACAGCATACCACCTTGCAGCGCCCAGTAGCGCCAGAAGGGGTTGGACAGGTCCGTCCAAGGCAGATCTTTGCGCGCAAGCTTCTCACACTCGGCCCGGAAGGCAGAAATCAGGCTTTGGCGCAGGACGCGGGGGTAAAAGCGGTGGAAGCCCTCGTTGTAAAGCGCCGTAACCGGGTCACGCGGGGTGCCGACATAACGGTGGTGGACCAGCAGATGCTCGGACCGGAAATGCGAGTAGAGCACCATCGCCAGCAGGATGTCGCCAAGCCAACGCTCAAGGCGGCCTTTCTGGTGCATAAGCTCGTGACTGTAGTTGATACCGATCGTGCCCGAGATCACGCCCATTCCGAAAAAGACGCCGATCTTTTCCAGCGTCGTCAGCGTGTCAGAGCGGGTCACGTACCAGATCAGCCCGTAAAGCGTCAGGAACTGCACCGGGGCCCAGATTCTGGTCAGAAGAATGTACCAGTGCAGCCATTCATCCGGAGTATCCGGGTCGGCGTTTTCAAGGTTCAACCCCGTCAACCGGTCCAAAACCGCAAAAGCCCACCAGGTTGAAAGAGGTACCAGCAGAATATACCAGCCGCCAGAAACAGCAGTGATCCAGATCAGGGGAACCAAAAGGTAAGAAACCCAAAAGGGCAGCGCAGATTGCCAGCGGGACAGCGTGTCTGACGATATCATTGCGTAGCTCCGAACAATTGCGGTCAGCTAGCCACGTTCAGCAGCAACGCGCAACCGGGCTATTGGCCGCGCCATAGGTCATAGGCCTTGCGCATCACGGTCGGCAAATCGCCCGGACGGAAGGCATGTTTCTCTTTTACGATCAGGTCTCCGGTCTGTGCGCCCTCGGGAAGGCGTGCCGCCCAGATGCGCAGGATCAGGTGGAAATGGGTGAAGGTGTGGCGCACTTCGCCCGCCAAGGGTTGCCAGTCTGCCGGGATTGGCGGGGCCTCGGACGGTGCCGCAGACCACTCGGAACCGGGCCAGCCGAGCATCCCGCCAAGCAAGCCTTTGTCAGGGCGACGTTCCAGCATCATCGCCCCGTCAGCGCGCTGGCCGATGTAGACATGCCCGTAGCGCGTCGGTTTCGGTTGTTTCGGCGATTTTTGCGGCAGGTCTGATTGAGTTCCGGCGATCCGCGCCTGACAAGGGTCACGCAAGGGGCATATCCCGCAGGCGGGCGATTTAGGTGTGCAGATCGTAGCCCCCAGATCCATCACGGCCTGGGCGTAATCCCCCGGGCGTATCGTTGGCGTCAACGTCGCCGCCCTTTCCTTGAGTTTCGGTTTGGAGCCCGGCAATGGATCGTGGATGTCATAGAGCCGCGCCATGACCCGTTCGACGTTGCCGTCCAGAACGGTTTCGGGTTGATCGAAGGCGATGGCTGAAATGGCGGCAGCGGTGTAGGGGCCGATGCCGGGCAGTTTCAGCAGCGCGTCAAACGTGTTGGGGAACTGGCCACCGTGGTCCTGCGCAACAACCCGCGCACATTTCAGTAGGTTGCGCGCGCGGGCGTAGTACCCCAACCCGGCCCACTCTCCCATCACCTGATCATCCGGCGCGGCAGCCAGAGCCATAACGTTCGGCCAGCGTGTGGTGAACCGTGTGAAATAATCGCGCACCGCAGCAACGGTGGTCTGCTGCAGCATCACTTCGGACAGCCAGACACGGTAAGGATCGGGTACAACGCCCGCCGCGCGGTCTGCGGGGCCAACACGCCACGGCATGTCACGCGCGTGGCGGTCGTACCAGTCCAACAGTGCGCTGCTCACATCAAATTCACTGCTGTCACGCAAGTTTTATCTATCTCCCAGTCGGGTTTCGCTGGCGCCCGTGGACACGCCCTTTACAATAGCGGCGCAGGAGTTGGAAACCAGATGCAGCGCAGACGTTCTTCGACACGCGGGTTCAAACGCACCGCGACATTGCTGAACGACCAGATCAGGCGTGCCGGGGAAAGCCGGGGGTTTGCCGTATCACGCTTGCTGACACATTGGGCCGAGATCGTGGGGCAGGATATCGCCGCCATCGCCCGGCCGGTGAAAGTGGGGTATGGCAAAGGCGGGTTTGGCGCAACGCTGACCGTGCTGACCACCGGACCGCAGGCTCCGATGCTGGAAATGCAAAAGGAGCGGCTGCGCGACAAGGTCAATGCGGTTTATGGCTTCAACGCCATCAGCCGTGTTCGCATTACCCAGACCGCTCCGACCGGATTCGCCGAGGGGCAGGCCAGTTTCGATCACAAGCCGAGACCAGCGAAACCCAAGATACCACCTGAAATTGCAGCCGAGGCAGACAAAGTGTCGCGTGACGTTCATGATGAAGATTTGCGCGCCGCCCTTGAACGTCTGGGCCGCAACGTTTTATCCAAGCACAAACGCTGAGAAAGGGCTGAGTAATGAGCCGTATTGCAACCGTAATCTGCGCGGCTGTCGCCGTGGCCGCTGGCGGCTACTGGCTAACGCTGTCAAACTCCACCCCCACCTATCCGATGATCGGCAGCGCCGAGGCGCAAGAGGCCGATCTGGACACCTCGACCGTCGTCGAAATGGTTCAGGGGGCCGAGGATGCACCGGTCGAGATCATCGAATACGCGTCCTACACTTGTCCGCATTGTGCGAACTTCCATACGGGGCCATACAAGCAGTTAAAGAAAGACTTTATCGACACCGGCAAGGTCAAGTTCACCTATCGCGAGGTCTATTTCGACCGGTATGGCCTGTGGGCTTCGATGGTGGCGCGTTGTGCAGGCCCCGAGAAATTCTTTGGGATCACCGACCTGATCTACGAAGGCCAGTCCGAATGGACCAAAGCCGGGGGCCCCGCCGAGATCGTGGATGAGCTGCGCAAAATCGGGCGGCTGGCAGGGATCGACAATGATCAGCTCGAAGCCTGCCTTCAGGACGGTACCCGCGCTCAGACGCTGGTGGCTTGGTATCAGGAAAACGCTGAGCGTGATGGCATTCAGGCGACCCCATCGTTCATCGTGAACGGTAAGAAGGTCGACAACCAGTCTTATGAAGACTTCAAAAAACTGATCGAAGACGAACTCGGCAGCTGATTGCTTCTTCGGCCGGTCCTTGGGACCGGCCGCTCTCATGATCAGGGGGATGGCGCAACCCGCGCCAGCATTTCCTTCACTCCGTTACTTTCCGGCACGGTCAGTCGGACCGGCAAGGTGATCACCTTGTGCCGAAACGAGGCGGGCAGGCGCACTGCGTCTTTTTCGGTGGTTACCAATTGCGCCTTCAGCTCTTTGGCCTCGTTTTCCAGCCGGGCCATCAAGGCAGGCGTCAAAGGTTGATGGTCGTCCAGCGCTTCGGCCCTTAGCAACGTTGCACCCTGCGCGCGCAGCGTTTGAAAGAACTTTTCGGGGTAGCCAATTCCAGCAAAGGCCAATACCTCGGTATCGCTCCAGTCCATTCCGGTTTGCAGCGCTCGGACCTCTCCAGTGACATGCGGGACGGTCAGACTGTCACGCCATGTCTCTGCAAACTCCGCTTGAGCGGCGGCATCGCCCAGCGACAGAATCAGATCGGCCCGTTTCAGGCCGACCGGGACCGGTTCGCGCAGAGGGCCGGCAGGCAGGCACAGGCCATTTCCAAAGCCGCGCGCGGCATCCACGACGACAATCGAGAAATCCTTGGCGACCGAAGGGTTTTGGAACCCGTCGTCCAGCACAATCACCGTGGCCCCGTCTTTCGCGGCGGCTTGTGCCCCGGCTGCGCGGTCCTTGGCGACCCAGACATCGGCGAAGGCCGCAAGTAACAGCGGCTCGTCTCCGACCTGAGCCGCAGTGTGATTTTGCGGATCAACCCGCACCGGCCCTTCCAGCGAGCCGCCATGGCCGCGCGTGACCACATGCGGACGATGCCAGTTGTCCCGCAGTTCTTCCAGAAGCCAGATCACCGTCGGGGTTTTGCCGGTGCCCCCGGCATTCAGATTACCGACACAAATGACCGGCACACCGGGCACAGTGCCCTGCTCGGACGCGACCCTGCGCGCGGTTGCGGCCGCGTAGACCCGACCCAGAGGCGCAAGCAACCGCGCGCGCAGGTCCAGTTGATCGGGTTTTGTGTTCCAGAAGTCAGGCGCGCGCATCTTGGGCTCTCCGGCGATCCAATATGTCCTGAACCATCTCGACCATCCGATCGGATTGCGGGGCGCCTTCAGTTACCACCTGCCATCCGGCCAGCGCCATGTCGGCGCAGCGATCTGGCGCCAGCATCTCAACGACGGCGTCTCCCAGTTCTGTGGCGGATCTGATGGTCTTTGCCGCGCCCACCCGGTTCAGCTTGTCATAGCTATCCTTGTGTTCGTGCACGAACGGGCCGTGGACGACCGCCGACCCCAAGGCCGTTGCCGTCAGGGGGTCGCGACCTCCCGCTCCGCGCTCGAGCGAACTGCCCATGAATGTCACCGAAGAGACGCGATGCCAAAGCCCCAGATCTTCAGCCTCGGACGACAGGATCACCTGCGTGGTGTCTTCAATCGGCTGACCTTCGTCCCAGTTGGAGCAGCGCAGGTCCATGGTCTCGAGCCGCCGTTGCAGCGGCGCCGCCTCGGCAATATCGGCGACGTGCAGGACAAGGGCGAGGCGCGGCAGTATCCTCAATGCTTGCCGATGCGCGCTGAGGACAGAAATGAATTCCTTGTCCTTTACCCATGCTGCCAGCCAAACCGGGCGCCCGGCCAGTGCGTGGTTTGTTTCAATCAGCTCATCCTCGGGCCAGGAACGGGGGGCCGGGCTGATCAATAGCGGAGGCGATACTGTCACCTTGGGTGACGGGATACCCAAACGCCTGATCTGACGCGCAATTTCTTCGCTTGGGGCCAGGATCTGATCAAAGCAGTCCATCGTATATCGCGTAATGTCGGGCAGCCAGCGACCGCCACGCGCGATCCTAGTGTCCAGGCCGGCCTCGATCAGCAGCAACGGAATACGCATATCTTCGGCACGCGTGATGATGTTCGGCATCAAACCACCACCCACCCAAATCCCTATGTCCGGGCGCCAGTGTTCCAGAAAACCACGCGCAGCGCCTGTCTTTTCGACCGGCAAGCGGATCACGGGCGCAACGCATTCTTCCCAGTTTGCCACATCCGCGTCCGGTGGTGCTGTCAATAGCAGGGAAAGCCCTGGCCGAACGGCCAGTATCCGGCGACAGAGATCATCGACCACACGCAACCTGTCCTGAGAGTTCACGTGAACCCAAAGGACTTCACCATCGGGACGCGGGCTGGTGCCCGTCTCGGTGTTGTTCGGCACGCCCCACGACAGAACCCGATAGGCCGCAAGGCTGAGGGAACGCGGTTTGCTCATGCCGGAATACCGGTGCCATCCGGGTCAAGCAAAGCCTGAACCTGAGCATGCAGGGCAGGCCCCGCCGCGACCACACCGTTTAGGCGCGGGTGCGCGTTGTTGAACTTTAGTGCCCGTCCCATACGGTCAGTGCACAGCCCGCCAGCTTCGCGCAGGATCAGATCACCTGCGGCAATGTCCCATTCCCAACTGGGGCGCAGCGTCAGCATGCCGTCGAACCTGCCCTGCGCCACCAAGGCCATGCGATACGCAAGTGAGGGACGATAAGCTCGTCTGAAATCCGGGACCTTGCCCAGGTTCCAGTGTCTTGGGTCCAGGTTGGGTTTTGCGGCAAGGAACTCTGCCTCTTTCAGCGATCCTGGCGCTGATGTGCGTATGCGGGTTCCGTTCAGAGTAGCGCCTTGCCCTTTGCCTGCCGCATAAAGCAAATCGCGCATCGGCAGGTAAATGACGCCCGCAGTCACTTCGCCGTTCTCGGCCACGGCCAACGAGTGGGCCCAGGTGCGTGCGCCGTCAGCAAAACTGCGGGTGCCGTCGATCGGATCGATGATGAACACCCTGTCGCGGGAAAGCCGGTCCGGGGAATCCTCTGTCTCTTCGCTCAGCCAGCCATAATCTGGACGCGCGACCTGCAAGTCACGTTCCAGCATCGCGTTGACGGCCAGATCGGCCTCGGTCACGGGGCCGGCGCCCTGGGGTTTGTCCCAGCGCTGCGCCCGAGGGCCCGAATACCGGGTTGCGATCCGGCCCGCCTCAAGCGCGGCGTCGATCAACAGGGACAGGTCAGTTGCCGGCAAGTGTCATCCCTTCGATCAGGATCGACGGCACTACGCGCGACAGGTAAGTACGCGCGTCGTTGGCGGGAATGAGCCGCCTCAGCATGTCGCGCAGATTCCCCGCGATGGTGCATTCGTTGACCGGATGGCTGATCTCGCCGTTTTCGACCCAGAACCCCGACGCTCCGCGAGAGTAATCTCCGGTATTGGGGTTGATTGTAGATCCGATCATTGATGTCACAAGTAACCCGGTGCCCATATCGCGCATCAGGTCGGCCCGGCTGCGTTCTCCTTGCGTCAGGCTCAGGTTCCAGTTGCTGGGCGATGGCGGTCCCGATACGCCGCGTGCCGCGTTCCCGGTCGAAGCCAGGCCCAGTTTACGTGCGCTCGACAAATCCAGCGTCCAGCCTGTCAGGATACCGTTTTCAACAATCGCCCGACGGCGTGTTGGCAGGCCCTCGGCGTCAAACGGGCGCGAGCCGGAAATGCGTGGCCGGTGCGGGTCTTCGATCAGCGACAAATGTTCAGGCAACACCTGCTGCCCCAACGAGTCCTTGAGCCACGAGGCCCCACGCGCAACGGCGGCGCCATTGCTGGCTGCCAGCAAGTGCCCGATCAGCGAGGATGAGATGCGTTCGTCGAACAGGACCGGAAAGCTGCCTGTCTCAGGTTTGCGCGCGCCGACAAGCGCAACAGCACGTTCTCCGGCGGTGCGACCGATCTCGGCAGGGCTGCGCAGGTCAGCCTGAAAGCTGCGGCTATCGCCATCATAGTCGCGCTCCATCCCCGTGCCTTGGCCCGAGATCGCCACGCAGGATGTCGACCGGCTGGTTCGCGCATAGCCGCCCGAAAAACCGTTCGTCGCCGCAAGGTGCACATTGTGGGTGCCATAGGCCGCCGCCGCATCCGAGACCTGTGTAACACCCTTTACAGCCAGCGCGGCGGCTTCGGCCTTCAGCGCGTCCCGCATCAGGTCTTCGGCACTGGGTTCGGGCGATGGGTCAAACAACTCAAGCGCATTCATGTCCCAATCCGTGATCAGCTGATCCGGATCTGCAAGGCCGGTGAACGGATCTTCCGGCGCTTCCTGCGCCATGGCTACAGCCCGTTCCGCCATTGCCTTCAAAGTTTCGGGGCGGCTGTCCGAGCTGGACACGATCGCCTGCTTCTTGCCCAGAAACACGCGCAGCCCCAGATCAGTCCCTTCGGCGCGTTCGGCGTGCTCAAGCGATCCGCCACGTACTTCGACAGAAACTGATGACCCGTCAATCACGATGGCATCCGCTGCCTCGGCCCCTGCTGCGCGGGCCGCGTCCAGCAGGTGATGGCTGATCTCTTCGGGTGTTCGGGTCATAGGGCCTCCGGTCTGGTTATTCTGGACCTAGCCCCGGACTGTCCGCGTCGCAAGACCCGCGGCTTAGAAAGCGTAGGGCTTCGGAGTTCGCAATGACAGGAATTGATTGGGGAAAGGCCGTCGGGCAGCCTTTCCCGGTCTTCGTTCACTTGATGCGCTGACCGTTGGCTACGATCTGTCCGTTCTCGGTGAACTCGATCTTCGAATTCAGCGTGTCCGGTTCTTCGCCCGGAACGGCCATCAGACCCATCATCATCCGCGCGCCGAGGGCGTCCTCTTCGGACAACAGACCCATGCCGATCAGCTTGTCGATCAGCGCATTCGCGCCGACCAGCTGCAGGTTTGCTTCACCTGTAGGTGCGGGCATGCCATCAAACGCCTCGGTGTTGGAATTGTCGAATGTAAAGTCGCCGTTACCGGTCAACTTGGCGCCCACCAGGGAAACGATCAGCTCGTTGATTTGCAGCGAATGCAGTTCGCCGGGCTCGGAATCGCCGGTTTCAAAGGCTTCGACGGCTTCTGGGTCCATGAAATCGACCAGAACCTTGGCCGTGCCGGACGTGTCCAGCGAGATGGTCGCAGGATCGCGTGGCAGGGCGCCGGCGGGATCAAACAGACTCCACAGTACATCGGACATTGTGAATTCGGTCAGGTTCATCGCGAAACCGAATGGCTGGATCTCTTCGGAGGCCTGAATCGGGAACTCGAATTTCAAGCCGGCATTTTCCATTGCGATTTCGATCGGGAAAGGCAGGTCAGCCGTTGTGACGGCCAGTTTCGAGCTGTTCTGTTCCAGATCATACACGATACGCTCGGCATCGATGCTGCCGGCGAAGCGACCGCCCTGCGAGTCGCTGCCCATCGAAAACGCCTCACCTTCGGCAGTGCCGGCCATTTCGGTGCTGCCGGAGCCGTAAGTGAAGATCCCCGACGCGGCAAAGCCTGCTTCATAGAGGTTCTGGATGTTTTCGAGGTCGAATTCCGCCGGAATCACGCTGTCACCTTCAAAGGTCAGTTGGTCCAGCTTGCCCTTGATCCGGGCCGTGTCGTCGCTTTCGGGATCATCGAATGCGGCGTTGTAGGTCAGGCTGTCGGCCGTGAATTTCTGAGCGATGTCCCGATTTTCACCGACCGTCATCTGTGACGAGCCGGTCACGCCGTCGATCTCGAGGTTCAGGTCAAAGAAGTCCTTGGGAACGGATTCGCCATCAACTTCGATAGAAGCCAGACCCAGCCCCATCTTGGCGGCGGAATAGTCATAGGTCATGTCTTCCGGGGTGCCGGAAACGACCATGTCAAGCGCGTCGTTGGTAAACAGCAGCTCGGCTTTGAAGGGCTCTTCTTCGAAGTCTCCGGAGATTGTGATCGGATAGCTTTCGGGAACACCGATCGCTACCGTGCCGTCTCCGTTTTCGGTCAGCGTCATCTCGGGCACAACGACATTCACCTGCTCTTCCGTATCCGGAATCGACATTGTCATGGTCATGTTCGAGATTGTCGTGACATTGCCGGATACGCTTTCGTCCGCGGTGACGGTATAACCCACGCCCGCCATATAAGCTTTCCAGTCGGCCCAGACGTCCTCGGCGGTGATATCGGCAAAAGCGCCCTGGGCGACGACGGCATAAGCCAGGGCCGCGCCGCAGCTGCGGCGGAAGAATACAGACATATGAGAACCCTTCTCGATCAATTTTTTCGGCATGGTCGTGCTTGCGGCCACTATCGTCAAGGGGCAAGGGGTGGACCAGTTCCCCCTTTGCGCTGTACGAATTCACTGAATTTCAAGCCAAAAGGAATAGATGGTGCAAATGAAAGGGAAAACCGTACTCATAACCGGCGCAAGCCGGGGCATTGGCGCTGAAGCGGGGCGCGTATTTGCCGCAGCCGGGGCAAATGTGGCGTTGGTTGCGCGCAGCAGCGACCAGATTGGCGCACTGGCCGCGGCATTGGGGGAAAACACTGTGGCATTGGCCTGTGATGTCAGCGATTTTACACAAGTGGAACAGGTGGTCGCCGATTGTGTCGACCGGTTTGGCGGCCTTGACGTGCTGATTGGCAATGCGGGCGTGATCGATCCGATTTTCCACATGTCGAACGCCGACGTTTCAGCGTGGAGCAAGGCGATCGACATCAACCTGAAGGGCGTTTTTTATGGAATGCGGGCTGTTCTTCCCATTATGCGCGCAACTGGCGGAGGAACCGTGCTGACCGTGTCTTCCGGCGCGGCATCGAATCCGGTCGAGGCGTGGAGCCATTATTGTTCCTCGAAAGCCGGGGCCAGGATGCTGACCGAGTGCCTGCATCTGGAAGAGGCGCATCACGGTATCCGAGCGATGGGGTTGTCGCCGGGCACTGTTGCAACCGATATGCAGCGGGTGATCAAAGCCAGCGGAATCAATCCGGTCAGCCAGCTGGATTGGGATGATCATATCCCTGCCGACTGGCCCGCACGCGCGTTATTGTGGATGTGTACCCCGGATGCGGACGAGTTTCTCGGGACCGAGATTTCCCTGCGACGCGAAGATATTCGCCAAAGGGTTGGCCTGACGTGATTAATTTGACCAGGGAGGGTGGGCTTTGGACGGTCACTCTCAACAATCCTGAAAAGGCCAATGCGTTGACAGGCGCGATGCTGGCAGAACTGCTTGAGATTGCCGAGGCCGCCACGGACGCCCGGGCGCTGATCCTGACTGGCGCAGGGCGGGTGTTCAGCGCCGGTGCCGATCTGGAAGAGGCGCGGGCAGGGCTTGCGACCTCGGACTTGTGGGAAAAACTGTCAGGGGCCATTGCTGCGCTGCCATGCCTGACAGTGGCCGCCCTGAACGGAACACTGGCCGGCGGGGCCAACGGAATGGTTCTGGCCTGCGACTTGCGGATTGCGGTGCCTTCCGCAAAGTTCTTCTATCCGGTGATGAAATTGGGGTTTCTTCCGCAACCTTCTGATCCCAAGCGCATGGCGGCCTTGATCGGTCCGTCGCGCACGAGGTTAATTCTCATGGCCGGGCAAAAGATCACGGCGGCTGAGGCATACGAATTCGGCCTCGTCGACAGGGTTGTCGAACCCGACGCTCTGATGCGGACGGCCCAAGACCTTGTGGCCGACAGCCTCGGCGCGGATCCTGAGATCGCCGCAGGAATTGCCGGACTGTGCCGATGAGACTGGCGGCCTTGCGATTGCGCGTTGCCAACCCACAGGGTCTCGCTGCGTTTTATCGCGACGCGTTGGGTATGTCGGTTCGGGTTGAAGGTGAAAACGCCCGCGTTGGCTATCCGGGGCAGGACGCCGATCTGCTTTTGATCGCTGGTGGCGGCGGATACACACAGGACCGGGGACAGCGCTATTGGAAGATCGGGATTACCCTGTCGGATGTTGATCTGGCCGCCGCATATCTGCGCGGCCTGGGTGTTCCCGTCAGCGTGCCGAAGCAGTTTCTTGACATCGGCTACATGTGTCATTTCAGCGATCCCGAAGGCTTTGCCATCGAGCTTCTGCAACATGATTTCGAGGGCAACAGGCCGCCGAAGGCGGCAAATCCTGAGATGCCGTTTGCCGATGCGTGTATTGGCCAGATTACATTGCGTACCGGCGATATCGCGGCCGAGGAAGCGGTGTGCCGTTCGTTGGGAATGCGGTTGCTTTCGATTCAGGACGTGGCGCCGTACGGATTTGACCTGCATTTCCATGCGTTTACCGATGACATTCTGCCAAATCCGGATCTGTGGGCCGTTGAAAACCGTGAATGGTTGTGGAAGCGCCCCTACACATTGCTGGAATTTCAGCACATTGCTGACGCTCGGTTCACACCGGTGCCCGATTACCTGGGGATCGAGGTCGAAGGGTTGGCAAACCCGATCTTCGCTGACTGATCAACGTCCTCGTCTTTTGCCCGGAACCTTCGAACGGAAACCGGGCGGGCGTTTTCGGACCCAGTTCAGAAACACTTCAAGCCGGGGGTGCGCGCGCAGGGCCTCGACTGTATTGAAACGGCGTGCCAGTTCAGCCTCGGTCAGGGTCGCGTGAACCTCCTTGTGGCAGATCTGATGCAACAGAACGGTAGGCCCGCCCTTGCCCCCTTTGAGTTTTGGGATCAGATGGTGCAGGCTACCGCTCCCGTCCGGGATCGGGCGGTCACATAAGGGGCAAATCGGATCGCTGTCGGTCATCGCGGCAGGGTCGCGCCGATGGGTGCATAAGGCAAGAGGGCAGCAATGGCGCAGGCAGTGGTAATCGGGGCAGGACCCGCCGGTTTGATGGCGGCAGAGCAACTGGCCATCTCCGGCCATGACGTTCTGCTGGCCGAGGCAAAACCATCGGTCGCGCGCAAGTTCCTGATGGCAGGCAAGTCAGGGTTGAACCTGACCAAGGAAGAACGCCTGGACCTTTTGATGGGCGCGTACGGAGAGGCTTCTGACTGGTTGCGCCCGATGATTGCCGGCCTGGATGCACAGGCCATTCAATGCTGGGCGCGGGATCTGGGGCAGGAGTTGTTTACCGGATCAACCGGGCGGGTCTTTCCCAAGGTGATGAAGTCCTCACCGTTGCTCAGGGCCTGGTTGGCCCGTCTTGATCGGCAGGGTGTGCAGATCAGAACGCGATGGAGGTGGACCGGTTGGGACGGACCCAAGTTGGCCTTCGACACACCCGACGGCGTTCGGCGCTTGGTGGCCGACGCAACGGTTTTGGCTTTGGGAGGCGCCAGTTGGGCGCGTTTGGGCTCGGACGGAGCCTGGGCCGGGATTTTGGAAGACAAGGGCGTTTCCCTTACGCCTTTCGCGCCGGCGAACTCAGCCTTGGCGGTAGATTGGAGCCACCACATGCAACCGCATTTCGGCGCGGCACTCAAATCCGTGCGCTGGACTGCCGGAGAGTTGGAGAGCCGCGGAGAAGCGGTGATCTCGGCTGCGGGTCTGGAAGGCGGAGGGCTGTACCCGCTGACCCCTGCATTACGGGAAGGTGCGTTGCTGTTTGCCGATCTGGTGCCCGACCTGACACCAGAGATCTTGCAGGCCCGCTTTGAGGCCAAAAAGCCGAAAGCATCGCTGACGAACTGGTTGAAAACCGGAATGCGGCTGTCGCCCCAGAAAATCGCGTTTTTTCATGAGATGGCCAAAGGCGCGCCGTCTCCTGGCCCGCCATATGAGTTGCTCAAGAGCCTACCCATCAAGCATGCGGGTCTAAGGCCCATGGACGAAGCGATTTCGACAGCAGGTGGCGTGGCCCGCAGCGCATTGAACAAGGGGTTGATGCTGAAAGCGCAACCGGGCGTGTTCTGCGCCGGAGAAATGCTGGATTGGGAAGCGCCGACCGGGGGGTATCTGCTGACCGGCTGTCTGGCGACCGGTCGCTGGGCAGGGCGCGCTGCGGTGGATTGGTTGGGCCAAAAAAGAACGGCTTAACCGCTGCGGGCCAGCATCGCCAAGCGGATCATGGCTCGTTCGACCAGCGCCATGGCCGGAGCTGTTTGCCCGGCCGACCGCAACGACAAATCGGTATCTGTCAGAACCGTCAGGGCGGTCTGTAGTTTTGGCGCACCCCAGCCCTGGGCTTGCCGCAGGATCCTGTCACGGCGCTTGCCATAGACCGGTGGGCGCAGCTTGCCGATACCCTGCGCTGCGCCGCCGGGATCAGACGCACAGGCATAGAGTGTCCGAAAATGGCGCGTTGCGCCGATGCACAGCGTCACGCCGTTTGTACCTTGCGCCTGCAAACGCCGGATCAACGGTCCGATTTCGCCCGCGCGGCCCTCGGCAACTACGTTCAGAACATCATCCAGTGCGGCCTCGGTCGAACGCGGCGCGCAGGTTTCAACGTCTTCTATGGTCAGCTCGGACGAGTCGCCACGCTTGTAAAGTGACAGCTTTTCAACGGTCTGCGCGAAATCTCCGGGGCTGAGCGCGACGGCCAGCTCGCTCAGGGCCGACATGGAATCGCGTGGGATATTCTGCAACCCGGCCTGTGTGACAACCCGCTCGATCTCGGCACGCGAAGGCGGATCGTCGTAGATGCCGACAGCATAGGCGTTTGGGTGGCTTTCGAAAGCTTTGCGAATCTTTGAGCTGGGTTTGAGTTGGCCTGCCGTGACGATGATCTGCGCATCCCCGGGAACCCAGTCCTCAAGCGCGGCAAGAATCGCCGGGGCGGCGACATCAGTGGTCTCCTCAACAAAAACCGCACGGGGGCCGGGAAAAAAGCCGACCGCCTTGACCGCGTCCAAAAGCAGGGCGGGATCACCTCGCAAGTCGCCACCGGACAATCGTGTCAGGCGCATTTCTTCTTCGGCGCCCGGGCCGAGAAGGGCCGTCAGAACCTGCTGCCGTTTTAGCGCGACCCGCATGGCATCGGCGCCATAAATCAGCAGCCCGGTTTTGTCCGCGTCCGGTCTGGTGAAATACCCCTCGGCCTCGCGCGGGCTTAGCTTCATGAGGACAGGCCCGGGGCGGCATAAAGGCGGGTCACGATCTGATCCGACAGGATCACCATCAGACGTTCTTTGGCGTCGCGCTCGTCAGCAAGTGTCGAAACCGTCGAACCTGCCGCCGAGTATGCGACAAAATCATTTACCGTGCCCGAGGCAACCACCTGTCCGGTGTCGTGCGACAAAAGGCTATAGGTGGCGCGTCCGTCAATTGTGTAGCGATTGGTCTCGTTTGTCGTGGTGATTGCGGCTGCGCGTGTGACTGTCGAGACGTTCACGTTCAGGCCATAATCACTGCTGGATTCGGCGTTCCGGCCCAGCCGTTGCTCCAGATTCTGCACCAGCAGGAAGCTTTCGGTGGTGTTTGGCTCGGACACGGCAACCTTGCCGAAGAGTTCTGAACCCGAACCACCGGGCGCGTAGACCGGCTCAAAGCCGCAGGCGGTCAGCGCCAGCGGCATAAGCAAAAAGGTTCTGCGATCAAACGACGACATTCACGATCCGGCCCGGGACGACGATTACTTTCTTCGGCACTGCTCCATCCAGAGCCCTTTGCACAGCTTCGGTGCTGAGCGCGATTCTTTCAACCTCGACCTTATCCAGATCCTTGGCCACGCTGATTTCCGCGCGGCGCTTGCCGTTGATCTGGATCGGCAGGATGACGGTGTCGTCGATCAACATCGTCTCATCTGCAACCGGCCATGGCGCAACGGCCACCAGACCTTCGCCGCCCTGATGCGCCCAGATATCCTCGGCCAGATGCGGCGTCATGGGCGACATCAGTTGCGCCAGCGTCTTGATTGCCTGCTTCTGGGCTGCGGCACCTGCTTTGGATTTCGCCAGTGTGTTGGTGAATGCATAGAGTTTCGCAATGGCTGCGTTGAAGCCAAAGCTTTCAACCCCGAGCGTCACGTCGCGGATGGTTTTGTGCATCTCGCGCAGCAGTTCTTCATCCCCTTCGCCTTTCGCGTCCGGGTCCATGGACCCGATCTTGTCGCAGAGGTTCCACACCCGGTTCAGGTGTTTGTATGCCGCTTCTGCACCTGCGGCTGTCCATTCCACGTCGCGTTCTGGTGGAGAATCGGACAGCACGAACCAGCGTGCGGTGTCCGCGCCGAAGGCCGAGATGATGTTGACCGGGTCGACGACGTTCTTCTTGGATTTGGACATCTTGGCCGAAGGGATAATCTCGACCTCTTCACCGGTAGCTTTGAGTTTACCGTCTTCGACATCTTCCGGCAGGTGATAGACTGGACGACCTTTTTCGTCGCGGGTCTGGTAAATTTCATGCGTCACCATGCCTTGCGTGAACAACGCGTCGAAGGGCTCGATCGCTTTCTCCGGCAGGTGGCCTGTGATCTGCATCGCGCGTGCAAAGAAACGCGAATAAAGCAGGTGCAGAATCGCGTGTTCGATACCGCCAATATACTGGTCGACATTCATCCAGTATTCGGCCTCGGCCAGATCAGTGGGCGTTTCGGCGTGCGGGGCAGTGAAACGGGCGAAATACCAGGACGAATCGACGAACGTGTCCATCGTGTCGGTTTCGCGCTTGGCGGGCGCTCCGCAGGACGGGCAGGCACAATCGCGCCAGGTCGGATGACGATCCAGCGGGTTGCCCGGTTTGTCAAAGGTGACATCGTCGGGCAGGCGGATCGGCAGGTTCTCTTTCTTTTCAGGTACTACGCCACAAGATCCGCAATGTACCACAGGGATCGGGCAACCCCAGTAACGCTGACGGGACAGACCCCAATCGCGCAGGCGGTATTTGGTGACACCTTCGCCCCAGCCCGCTTTTTCCGCAAATTCGATGGTGGCGTCGATGGCCTGTTCGCCAGTAGCCTCCGTAAGGCCAGCGAAGTGGTTGACCCAGCGGACTTTGTCTGACTTCGGAGGGACAAAGGCGATTTTATCGACCGGAGTGTCGTCATCCAGCGCAAAGAACGTGTCGACCACGGGCAGGCCGTACTTGCGGCAGAAATCGAGGTCACGCTGGTCATGGGCCGGGCAGGCAAAGATCGCGCCGGTGCCGTAATCCATCAGGATGAAGTTGGCGATCCAGACAGGCAGTTCCCAATTCGGATCCAGCGGGTGCTTGACGCGGATACCAGTATCGTAGCCCAACTTTTCGGCCGTCTCGATGGCCTCTTCCGTGGTGCCGCCTTTCCGGCATTCCGCGACAAACTCGGCAACTTCCGGGGATTCGGCCTCAAGCTGTCTGGCAATCGGATGGTCGGGCGAGATACCAACGAACGACGCGCCCAAAAGCGTGTCAGGACGAGTCGTGTAGACGGTGATCGGATCTCCGCCATCGGTGCGCTCAAACGCAAATTGCAGGCCGCGCGACTTGCCTATCCAGTTTTCCTGCATCAGGCGCACCTTGGCAGGCCAGTTGTCCAGCGTGTCCAGTGCCTCAAGCAGTTCTTCGGAATAGTCCGAGATTTTGAAGAACCACTGCGTCAGCTCGCGGCGTTCCACCAGCGCACCCGAGCGCCAGCCGCGGCCGTTTTCCACCTGTTCGTTGGCCAGAACGGTCATGTCGACCGGGTCCCAGTTCACCACGGCATTCTTGCGGTAGACCAACCCGGCGTCGAGCATATCCAGAAACAGCGCCTGCTGCTGGCCGTAATATTCCGGGTCACAGGTGGCGAATTCGCGGGACCAGTCGATCGACAGGCCCAGCGGCTTCATCTGCCCGCGCATGTCGGCGATATTGCCGTAAGTCCAGTCCTTGGGGTGACCGCCAATGGCCATCGCTGCGTTTTCGGCAGGCATCCCGAATGCGTCCCAGCCCATCGGGTGCAGTACGTTGTGCCCAGTGGCCAGTTTGTGCCGCGCGATCACGTCGCCCATCGTATAGTTGCGCACATGCCCCATATGAATGCGGCCCGACGGGTAAGGGAACATCTCAAGCACATAGTATTTCGGCTTGTCCGCCTTGTGGTCGGCGGTGAAAATTCCGGCCTTGTCCCAGGCTTGTTGCCATTTTGCTTCGATTTCGGTGGCCGAATAGCGTGACATTGTGCAGTCCTTGGTAATGAAAACGCCGGGCATGAACCCGGCGTGGTAATATTGTGATTTGATGCGGGTTGCTAGAGCTTGTTGTCCGCAATGCGTAGCTGCCGCGCCCGCGAAAGGATCGCGTCTTCAACCGCACGGGTGGTCGCCGCACTGACCGGCGCGCCGCCGCTGGTCTGCAAGGCAACCGACAGAGATCGCGCTGCAAGGGCAGGATCGCTGATGTGAACCGTCGCCCGGTAGGAGCGTCCGCCGCCCGGCGGTTTGCCGTAACCGGTTACGATTACACCGGTAAACGGGTCGACCTCCTGCACGGGCAGGAAATTCAGCACATCCAGCGAAGCCGCCCACAGATAGCGGTTTACCTGAGTCACTTGCTCGGAATTGTCCGGCCCGAACACATCCCAGATTGTGGCGCGATTCGGATCATTAAGCTCTCGTTCCTCCGACGAACTGCCATCAACCGTCAAAACACTGGCATCGCCCGGAGGCCGATTCTGTCCGCAGGCCGAGACGGCGGCCGTCACAATGGTTAAACCCAGAATCCTCAGCAGGCGCATCTTTTGCAGGTCCTGTATCACTTGTTGTGTGTCGTTCGAGTGATACTCCTAGACAAGGACCCGTGCTGCAACAAGCCCATTCTTCACATAAGCGCGTGAGCGGACGGCAGGAAACGGGCGAAATCCGACTGTGGCATCCTTGCACCAATCCGGCCCGAATGACGGCGAAGGGTTTATGCCAAGCTTGCGTAAAGGGGGCAAAAAGAGCGACACGGTGACCGTGCTGAGACACGTGCCCGGCATGTGTCGAGTAGAAAATCTTTGAAACCGAGGGAAACAAGATGAAAAAAGTTCTCTTCGCATCGACCGCTCTGATTGCAACCGCAAGCGTTGCAGCGGCCGAAGTTAAGTTCAGCGGCTACGGCCGTTTTGGTCTGGGATACCTGGAAGACCGCATGGGTTCCGTTAACAACTTCACCTCCAACGGTGCAGCTGCCGGTACCGCCAATGTCGCAACCGACGAAACCATCCTGGTTTCTCGTTTCCGTCTGAACATCGACGGCATCGCAGAAACTGACGGTGGCGTTCGCTTTGAAGGCCGCGTTCGTCTGCAAGCTGACGAAAACGCCAACACTGGCGAAGCAAACGCAGCTGGTCTGAACGGCGCGCGTTTCTCGGTCATCTTCGGTGGTCTGCGTGTTGACGCGGGCAACGTTGCGGGTTCGTTCGACAACCTGGCAAACTACTACGGTAACGAGCCGGGCCTGGAAAACTTCATCGGTCAGTACTCGGGCGTTGACTACAACTTCCTGGCCTATTCGTCGACCGGTTCGGGTTCGAACGCTGTGTTCTTCCAGTACGCTGTTGGCGACTTCGCCTTCGGTGCGTCGTATGACCAGGCAACCATTGCAATCAATGGTGCGCCTTCGGACACTGACCGCTGGGACATCAGCGCGACCTACACCTTCAACAACATCACCGCTGCCCTGGCCTATGGTCAAACAGGCGGAATCGGCAACGTGTCCAAGCAGAGCCTGACCGTTCTGACCCTGGGTGCAGACTTCGGTGACTTCAGCGGTACTCTGTTCGTTGCTGACGATGACGTGACCGCTGCAAACCTGAACGGCACCGCATACGGTCTGTCGCTGGCCTACAATCTTGGTTCGGCAACCACGCTGACCTTCGCCTACGGTGACGGTAACGCTTCCAACGATAACCAGCAGTACGGTATCGGCGCTATCTATGACCTGGGTGGCGGTGTATCGCTGCGTGGTGGTATCGGTCAATCCGAGCGTGGCCAGTCCACCACCGGCAGCACGCTGCGCGCGGACTTCGGTGCTCAGTTCAACTTCTAAGTTGATCTGAACCACAAGGTTCAAGGGCAGGTCTTCGGACCTGCCCTTTTCTTTTGCGCCGACTTGGTGTTTTTCTGCGGCAACTGCAAAGTGAGAGGCCCAATGTCGCTGCAAGATATCACCAACCGAATAGCCAAAGCCGAAGCCAAAGCTGGTCGCGCGGCCAATTCGGTCAAATTGATCGCCGTGTCCAAAGTGCAGCCGAACGATCGTGTCGAAGCCGTACTGGAGCAGGGACATCGTTGCTTTGGGGAAAACCGCGTGCAGGAGGCTGCGGGCAAATGGCCGGCTTTTAAAGAGAAATTCGCAGATATTGACCTGCACTTGATCGGCCCGCTGCAAACCAACAAAACCCGGCAGGCGATGGAGTTGTGCAACGCGATCCATTCGCTAGACCGCCCGAAACTTGCCAAGACCGTTGCCCGACTGGCGCAGGAAATCGGCGCCTGCCCGGATTTGTTCATTCAGGTCAATACAGGCGAGGAGGAACAGAAGGCCGGGGTTCTGCCCTCGGACGCAGACGCATTTATCGCCGAGTGCAATAGCATGGATTTGCCGGTTCGTGGCCTGATGTGTATCCCGCCGATCGATGAGGAGCCGACACTGCATTTCGCGCTATTGGCCAGGATCGCCGAACGCAACGGGCTTCAAGGGCTTTCGATGGGTATGAGCAGCGATTTCGAATCTGCCATTGCGCTCGGCGCGACCCACGTGCGCGTCGGTTCTGCGATATTCGGAGAGCGTGTCAAACTTCAGGGATGATCACGCGCGTGCCCGGGACAGCCTGTCTCGCAATCCAATGTAGGTGATCACGGCGAAAAGCTAGGCATCCTTCAGTGGGATAACGTGGGCGTCGCCACTGGTGCAGGAATATTGCTGACCCTCGACCGGGAACCGCGTTGGGCCAGTTCCAGTCGGTGATCAGAACCAGGTCATACAATGGGTCCGGGCGCCGCAGTTTTTCATGGCTGCCAACATACGGCGCGGAGACGAGTTGATTATACTCCGGTTCGGCCTGGTCGTCAGACCACAAGTCATTTGGCCCAATCGGGCGCGCCCAAGCGGCCGGAGCTGACATCCGGTCCGGTCGATAGAGCATCCCGACGATCCGATGCACTCCGGTCGGTGTGGCCCCGTCGCCTTCATGCTTGCTGTTGCTCAAACCGCCCTTGCCGATTGCGCACGGAAAAACCTGCCCGAGAAAGCGCACCCCTATTGGCGTCAGAACCAGGTCGCCCGGCGTCAAAGCAAATGGCCCGATTTTGCCGCCTTGGTCGCCAGATATCCCCGGTTGTGCGAAGTCTCTCCGACCTTGAGCGGAACACGCTCGGTGACGGCGATCCCTGTGCGTTCCATCATCGCGATTTTTGCAGGGTTGTTTGTCAACAGGCGAACCGAGCCAAACCCGAGGGATTTCAAAATGTCCGAGCCCAGTCGAAAGTCGCGTTCGTCATCTTCGAACCCCAGCCGGTGGTTGGCTTCAACTGTGTCAAACCCTTGATCCTGCAAAAAATAGGCTCGCATCTTGTTGGCCAGACCGATCCCACGCCCCTCTTGATTCAGGTAGAGCAGAACGCCAGCCCCTTCGGCGCCCATCTGGGCCAACGCACCCCGCAGCTGCGGGCCGCAATCGCATTTCAGGCTGCCCATCAGGTCGCCGGTAAAGCAGGCCGAATGCAGACGCGCCAAAACCGGTTTGTCCCGGTCCGGACGACCGATTTCGATAGCGTAGTGTTCTTCACCGCCATCTTCAGGACGGAAGACATGAAGGCGCCCGGCCTCGGACACCTCCATTGGCAGACGTGCGGCGACAACTTCGTGCAGGGCGCTTCGATCCGCCAAATGGGGCGTGGCTCGGGTGTGATCAATGCAGGTCAGGCCATGTGTTGCCGCGAAGCTGCGGCCATCGGTGATGGGCACAACAACGGCGGCGGGCAAAAGGCGTGCGGATTTGGTCAGAGCGATCGCGATGCGATGCAGGTTGGCATTGCCCTGGCGTTCGGACATCAACGGACCTTTCATCGGTGCATTCAGGTCGTCAGACGGGTCTGCAACCGCCTGGACCCAACTGTGATCCGCGTCAGCCGGAATCAGTACCCGCGCCAGATCCCCGTCATAAGCCCGCGCCTTGAGCGTTTCCGCTCGGCGCATGGTGATGGCGACGACCGGCTCGCCGCCTAAACCGCGCAGGTCCGCCAGACGCTGCGGGCTCAACGTCTCGGATGCCAGGGCCAATACGCTGGTATCCGTGTCATCCGTCAATACGACCGGCAGACCCATGCGCAGATCGGCGCGCGCGCGCGCCAGCAACTCCTTGATATCGGGAATGAGACTCATGCGTGTTACCCTATAACGTTCAGCCCCCTCCTATCCCGATCAACAGGCAATGTGAAACATTTCCTGCGTGTCGGACACGAGGGCGTGAGACGGTTGCAGCAAATCTTGCCGATTGCATCTTTCGCGCGCAAGTGATGGAAAAGGGTTAGGAGGACCGTATATGGCTCAGCTCAAGAAAATCCTGCTGGTGGATGACGACGAAGACCTGCGCGAGGCGCTCAGCGAGCAACTTGTAATGACCGAAGATTTCGATGTGTTCGAAGCCTCGGATGGTCAATCCGCGATGGAGCGGGCGCGCGAGGCGATCTATGATCTGGTGATCCTGGATGTTGGCCTGCCGGATACAGACGGTCGTGAGCTGTGCCGTCTGATGCGAAAACAGGGGGTCAAAAGCCCGGTACTGATGCTGACCGGTCATGACAGTGACGCAGACACGATTCTGGGCCTCGACGCCGGTGCAAATGACTATGTCACCAAGCCATTCAAATTCCCGGTTCTTCTCGCCCGCATCCGCGCCCAGCTGCGCCAACACGAACAATCGGAGGATGCGGTCTTTGTTCTTGGCCCCTACACTTTCAAGCCGGCCATGAAGATGCTGATGACCGAGGATGACCGTAAGATTCGCCTGACCGAGAAAGAGACGAACATCCTCAAGTTCCTGTACCGTTCAACCGACGGCGTTGTGGCCCGCGATGTCCTGCTGCACGAGGTTTGGGGATATAACGCAGGGGTTACAACCCACACACTGGAAACACATATCTACCGCCTGCGTCAGAAAATCGAGCCGGATCCGTCGAATGCTCGCCTTTTGGTCACAGAATCCGGCGGATATCGCCTTGTATCTTGACGGGCGGTGGATTGACTTGGATCAAAGTGATACCCTGTAGGCATATTTAGATTACTCCCAACCCGTGCATGTCCGGGTCATGACATGTACCTCCCTGTTGGACTGCCGGGCCGAATGGCCCGGCTTTTTTTGGGTTGGTGGGACCTGGGTGGTGGCTAAGGGTCCGAAGCAGATACTATGAAGCTAGACTTCCAAGCCGTTTTTACGCCCGAAATCGGTATAGATAGTCTCGCTGCGACATCGCGACAGAGTCTCTTCGCTTGCATCCCTTGGATCGTTTCCCGTTGCCGCAACACCTGTGCCTTCGATGAAGCGGTTCACGAGATTGAAAACACCACAGACCTGAATTGCATCGAAAAGCGCCTGCTCAGACCATCCCGCACTATAAACTGCTTCGGCGTCCCTTTCGGTCATCCGAGACGGGCTGAGGGTCAACGTCTCAACATAGGCAAGGATGGGTTTGAGTTTTGGGTCGACAGGTGCCGAGTCGCGGTCGTCCATCAGCGCCTCAATTGTCTCGACGTCGATCCCATATGCTTTAGCGAAAACGGTATGTGCGTCGTGACAATAGGAGCAAGAATTCAAACCGGAAACGTAAGCCGCAATCAGTTCGCGCTCTGCAATCGAGAGTTCGCTCTCGCCGCGCATTACTAGGCTTTCATACTCGCACCAGGGAGCGAGCTTTTCAGGAAAGGCCTGAATGACATCTCCAAGCGAAGAGTTTTCCGGAAGGGAAGGAAACAAGCGTTTCACTAGAAGTTCTCCATAGGCAAGGCAATTTGTCAGGCCTGCAAGCAGCCTTCTTTGCTTTACCACATTCCGCACTTGATGAACCAAAAGGTAATAATCCGCATCGTCCGCGCATTCGACATTCAGCAAATCAAGCCCTTAGGCAGTCTTTTCTCATGGCACCCAGTGCGGTGTCACGCTAACCTCTGGCCAATCGCGACAGAGGAATCCCATATGCCCTTTACCCTTGCTACCTGGAACATCAATTCGGTCCGCCTGCGCGAGCCTATCGTGCTGAAATTGCTGCAGGAAGAGGCTCCGGATGTGTTGTGCCTGCAAGAGTGCAAGTCACCGGTCGAAAAGATACCGACCGAAGGGTTCGTCGCACTTGGTTACACGCACATGATCGCACGCGGGCAGAAAGGGTATAACGGCGTTGCCATCCTGTCGCGACTTCCGCTGGAGGAAGTGGGAGACAAGGATTTTGCCGGGCTCGGCCATGCCCGCCACATCGCCGGGCGGTTGGAGAACGGCGTGGTGATCCACAATTTCTATGTCCCGGCCGGCGGCGATGTGCCTGATCGTGAAGTGAATGAGAAGTTTGGTCAGAAACTCGACTACCTCACCGACATGCGTGACTGGTTTCATGCGGAAAGGCCGGACAACTCCATTCTCGTCGGCGATCTGAACATCGCGCCGCGTGAAGATGACGTGTGGTCTCACAAGCAGTTGCTCAAGGTTGTGTCTCACACGCCTATTGAGGTCGAGCATCTGGCCGAAACGCAGGATGCGGGCGGTTGGGTAGATATTACGCGAAAGGATATTCCCGAAGGGCAACTCTATAGCTGGTGGTCCTATCGCGCCCGCGATTGGGATGCTGCGGACAAGGGGCGGCGGCTGGATCATATCTGGGCCACGCCGGATATTTCGAATGCAGGGCATTCCAGCCGCATCTTGCGCGCGGCGCGCGGGTGGGAGAAACCCAGCGATCACGCGCCGGTTTTTGCGACCTTTGATCTGTGATCGGGCAATAAACCCGCGATTCTGCCCTTGGTTTCTGCGCCGGGCGGTTGCATATAAGGCGCGAAAACGAACCTGAGAGTGAATGCCATGGATCTTCTGAACGGCGCGGACAACGCCCCAGCCACCGATCTGATCAAGGACGGAACCGAGGCCACCTTTATGGCCGACGTGGTTGAGGCCTCGCAGGACACCCCGGTGATTGTCGACTTCTGGGCGCCGTGGTGCGGCCCCTGCAAGACACTGGGCCCGCTGCTGGAAGAGGCCGTGACCGCCGCTAAGGGTGCGGTCAAAATGGTCAAGATCAATGTGGACGAGGCTCAGATGATCGCCGCGCAAATGCGCGTTCAGTCAATCCCAACGGTCTATGCCTTCCATAAGGGTCAGCCCGTTGACGGGTTCCAGGGCGCAGTTCCTGGATCCGAGATCAAGGCGTTCGTCGATCGCGTTATCGAGGCGGCGGGCGGTGAAAGCCCGGGCGGGCAACTGGATGACGCTGTGCAGGCCGCCGAAGAGATGCTGAGCGAAGGCGCGGCGGTGGACGCCGCCCAGACTTTTGCAGCCATTTTGGGCGAAGAACCCAATCACGCGGGGGCCTACGGCGGGCTGGTGCGCGCCCATATCGCTTCGGGTGATCTGGATCAGGCCGAGGCGATCCTGAACGGAGCCCCTGCGGAGATTTCGACTTCGGCCGAACTCGAAGCGGCGCATGCTCAGCTGGAACTGGCGAAACAGGCCGCAGATGCGGGTCCGGTCGGTGATCTGACCGCAGCGGTTGAGGCCGATCCGGACAACCATCAGGCCCGCTTTGATCTGGCGCAGGCGCTGCACGCGAACGGTAATGTAGAGGAGGCTGTGGCCCAGCTACTGGAACTGTTCCGCCGGGATCGCGAGTGGAACGACGGCGCGGCCAAAACGCAGTTGTTCACGATCTTTGACGCGCTCAAACCCAATGACCCGATTGTATTGAATGGCCGGCGCAAACTCAGCTCGATGATATTTGCCTAAATTCCGATCAGGGCTACACTCGGGTATATGATGCATCCTGCTGACCTGCCGGAAACGATCTCTGTTTTCCCGTTGCCGGGGGCATTGCTGCTGCCGCGTGCACGTCTGCCCCTGCATATTTTCGAACCGCGTTACCTGCAAATGCTGGATGACGCGTTGAAAACGCAGGAACGGTTGATTGGCATGGTCCAGCCCAACCCGTGCCAGAGCAACGGTGACAAACTGCATCAAATTGGGTGTGCCGGTCGTGTGACGCAGTTTTCGGAAACCGAAGATGGCCGCTATCTGATCACTTTGACGGGCATCTCGCGGTTTCGGGTGAAAGCGGAAGTTGACAGCTTCACGCCATACCGGCGGTGCACAGTGTCGTGGGGCGGGTTCGACCGGGATTTGGGCAAGGCCGAGGTCGACGAAGGGTTCAACCGCAACAACTTTCTGACCTTGCTGGAAAAATTCTTCTCGT
This sequence comes from Ruegeria sp. HKCCD9138, assembly GCF_057220975.1. Classification (NCBI taxonomy): domain Bacteria; kingdom Pseudomonadati; phylum Pseudomonadota; class Alphaproteobacteria; order Rhodobacterales; family Roseobacteraceae; genus Ruegeria; species Ruegeria sp. HKCCD9138. Next base: position 80,658 of record NZ_JBWVAZ010000010.1, read on the forward strand.
CCCGACAGTTGTCGACCGACTGGGACACAATGAAAGATGCGGATGACGAATTGCTGGTTAATTCCTTGTCGATGCTTTTGGACTTTGACCCTGAAGACAAACAGGCCCTGCTTGAGGCGCCGTGCCTGAGCACAAGGCGTGAAACACTTGTGACACTGATCGAGTTTGCCATGCGCGGCGGCTCAAACGAGGAAAAACTGCAATGAGCGAACAGGACCACGCCTTCGACCGCCACATGCTTGAGGCTCTGATCTGTCCCCAGACCCATACGACCTTGCACTACGATGCCGAGCGGCAGGAGCTGGTGTCCAGGGCGGCTGGCCTGGCCTTCCCGATCCGCAATGGCATTCCGGTTATGCTGGTGGATGAAGCCCGCGAACTGGATTAAATTGCGCGGCCCTGCAGCAGTTTTGGCAAATCCCCGGTCAGGCCTGCGGCTTCGCGTACGAAGCCACGACGCAGGCCGGGAAGTGACCCGACGATCCCCATACCGATGTCGCGCCCAAGGCGTAGCAAGGGATTGTCGTTTGAAAACAGCTTGTTGAATACATCCGTCGCCAATGCAAGCGAGGCGGTGTCGAACCTGCGCCATTCCTGATAGCGCTCCAGCACGAGCGTCGAGCCGATATCCTCGCCCCGGCGTCCCGCCAGTGTCAGAACCTCAGCAAGTGCCCCCACATCGCGCAGTCCTGCATTCAGACCTTGACCGGCAATCGGGTGCATCCCGTGAGCAGCGTCGCCGACCAGGGCCAGGCGATCGGAAATGAAAGAATTGGCAATGGTCAGGTTCAGCGGATAAGTGAACCTGTCGCCCAGAAGCCTGATATCACCCAGAAAATCGCCGAACCGGGGCCGTAGAACCTGCAGGTACTCGGACTCGGGCAAAGCGTTGATGCGATTGGCGGTTTCGGTCCGTTCGCTCCAGACGATCGAGCTGCGGTTGCCCGTCAATGGCAAGATCGCCAGCGGGCCGGGTGGCATGAAAAACTGGTGCGCAACTCCGTCATGCGGCAATTCATGCTCGATGGCACAGACCAGCGCCGTCTGACCGTAATCCCATCCGGTCCGCTTGATCCCCGCGCGTTGGGCAGTGCCGCTGTGGCGCCCGTCGCAGCCTACCAGCACACTGCCAGTTACCGTCGCGCCGTCATTCAGGGTCAAAGCAGCACCGGACGCGTCGATATCCTGCGATACCACTGTTTGTCCGCTGAGTTGGGTAATGTTCGGTTCCTCGGCCATGGCCACAAGAAACGCGCGACGCAGGTGGCGATCTTCGACCATATAGCCCATCGGGCCCTCTTCGATCTCGGCATGGTCGAAATGCATGAAAAACGGCGATGGCCCGGCGCCGGCGTGGCCGTCCGTCACCTTGATCTCGAGCATCGGCTGGGCGTGTTCCGAAAACCGATCCCAGATGCCAATCGCGTCCAAAAGCCGTTTCGAGGCCAGCGCCAGCGCATAGGCTCGCCCGTCAAATGCGGCGTTCTTGCGCACTTTCTCTGCCAGCGCATCAATGACAGTGACCGTGTGGCCGGTCTGCGCCAAAGCCAGAGCCAGAGCAGGGCCGTTCAGCCCGCCCCCAACGATCAGGATATCGGAAGCCTTTGTCATGACCCGCAATATGCGCCCCCTTTCGGGATTGTCCATGTGCGGTCCTGTCGCTACCGTCCGGTAAAGCAGGTTTCCAGAGGGGGGCAGGATGCAGGACTGGCTGACCATGACCGCATGTGATTTGGGTCGGGGCATCGGGATGGGACAGATTGATCCGGTTGATCTGACGGAAACCTATCTTTCCGCCATCGATGCGCATCCGCACAAAGACCGGATCTATGCGCGCGTCACCCACGACCGCGCCCGGGCCGAGGCGCGTGCGGCGCAGGAAAGGGCCAGGCTGGGCCTGCGCCGGTCCTTGCTGGATGGTGTGCCAATCAGTTGGAAGGATCTGTTCGATTCCGCTGGAGTCGGGACCGAAGCGGGCTCGGCCCTGTTGAAAGGGCGGGTGCCGGACGCGGATGCACGGGTGCTGCGCAACGCCACGGCGATGGGGACAGTGTGCCTGGGCAAAACGCATATGAGCGAGCTGGCTTTTTCCGGTCTCGGGCTGAATCCGATCACCGAAACACCGCCTTGTATTCATGACGAGGCCGCAGTTCCCGGTGGTTCGTCTTCGGGGGCCGGCGCGTCGGTGGCCTGGGGACTGGCAGCGTGTGGGATCGGTTCAGACACCGGCGGTTCGGTGCGTATTCCCGCGGCCTGGAATGATCTGGTCGGTTTGAAGACGACGTCCGGGCGTCTGAGCCTCGAAGGTGTTGTGCCTCTGTGCCTGAGATTTGACACCATCGGCCCATTGGCGCGGTCGGTCGAGGACGCCGCGCATATGTTGGCGCTGCTCGAAGGGGGGTCCCCGGTCGACCTGAGAGGCGCGACGCTCAAAGGTCGCCGTTTCGCCGACTTGCAGAACGTCGCCAAGGACGATCTGCGTGACGTGCCGCATAAGGCACACGAAGACGCCCTGCGAAAATTGACGGAAGCAGGTGCCGAAATTGTGCCTTTGGAGGTGCCGGAACTGAATGATGCGATGGGGTTGTCGGGACTTCTCTACACAACCGAGGCCTACGGGTTGTGGCGAGATGTGATCGAGGCCAATCCCGATGCGATGTACCCGGAAATTCTTGAGCGGTTCCGCATGGGAAAAGACAACTCCGGGCCTGACTACGTGGCGGCCTGGGCCAAGCTCAAGGCCTGTCGTCACGCATGGGATGCTGCCACCGTCGGATTCGATGCAGTGTTGGCCCCGACGGCCCCGATACTGCCGCCGAATCTGGATCGTCTGATGAACGAACATGAATATTATGTCACCGAGAACCTGTTGGCCCTGCGCAATACTCGGATCGGCAATCTGATGGGGCTGGCGGCACTGACCTTGCCAACCGGATCGCCAAGTTGCGGGCTGATGATGTTGGGTTTTCCGAAGTCCGAAGAGGTGCTGTTGCGGTTGGGTTCAGCCGTCGAATCCGCGTTGGCCTGAATGCCACAATCCCCTGATTCGGCACCTCTTTGTCTGGACGAAGGGGGGGCACGCCTGTAATCTGCCTGAAAACCGGGGCGTCAATGATCCCGGCATTGAGGCAGTAGTTATGAATTTTCCCGAGCGGTTTTCGAACCTACCGGCATATGCATTCCCGCGTCTGCGCGCCCTGTTGGACCATCACCAGCCGGGTGGTGAGGTCGTTCACATGACCATCGGGACGCCCATGCACGATTTCCCGGGCTGGGTGACGGATGTCATCATGGAAAATGCTGCTGATTTTCAGGGGTATCCGCCGAACGAGGGTTCGCCTGCGCTGCGTAGTGCGATCACGGACTGGATAGACCGCCGCTATGGCGTTGCGCTTGATCCGGAAACCAACGTGATGGCCCTGAACGGAACGCGTGAGGGGTTGTACAACGCCGCAATGGCGCTGTGTCCCGAGCAGAAAAATGGCGAGCAGCCAATCGTGCTGTGCCCTAACCCGTTTTATCAAGTGTACATGGTTGCCTCGATCTCGGTTGGGGCGCAGCCATTTTTCGTGCCCGCGACGGCTTCCACAGGCCATCTGCCGGACTATGCGAGCTTGCCCGAAGATGTTCTGAACCGGACGGCCGTGGCTTATATCTGTTCACCGGCCAATCCACAGGGTGCCGTCGCCTCGCGAGAGTATTGGGTTGACCTGATCCGTCTGGCCGAAAAGTACGATTTCCGCATATTCGCAGACGAATGCTATTCCGAGATCTATCGGGATGTTGCGCCTGTTGGCGTTCTGACCGTTGCGCAGGAGCTTGGGGCTGATCCCGAACGGATAACGCTGTTCAATTCACTGTCAAAGCGTTCCAACCTCGCCGGATTGCGTTCGGGCCTTATCGCGGGTGGCACGGAGTCGATCAGACGGGTCAAGCAGCTAAGGGCCTATTCCGGGGCACCGTTACCCGCACCGTTGCAGGCCGCCGCTGCCAGGGTCTGGGCGGATGAGGCGCATGTGGCCGAGAATCGTACGCTCTACCAGGAAAAATACTCTATCGCGGACAATGTTTTTGCTGGCGTTCAGGGCTACATGCCGCCCGAAGCCGGATTTTTCCTGTGGCTGCCGGTCGACAACGGCGAGGAAGCCGCATTGAAGCTGTGGCAGGAAACCGGTGTTCGGGTTCTGCCGGGTGCATATCTATCTCAAGGCGATCCGGGACAGAACCCGGGCGAAGCATTTATCAGGGTCGCGATGGTGGCCCCAAAAACAGAGTTGCAGCGCGGGCTTATGACACTCCGCGACTGCATCTATTCGTGAGGTACGAGGGCAAAATGGCATCATTGAACGCGCGCAAACGCGATCCTTTGTTGGACAGCACCACGCAGGCGGCCATCGAACGGCGCAGCAAGGAACTGATCGGGATCGCTCTGATCCTGCTGGGATTTGCAGCAGCGGCGATGATCTGGTCGTACACGCCGGATGATCCGAACTGGATGGTGTCCACGGACGCGCCGGTGCAGAACTGGATGGGGCGGATCGGGGCTTCGATCGCCGCGCCACTGTTCATGATCGTCGGTTGGGGCAGCTGGAGCATTGCCCTGGTACTGGTTGGCTGGGGCGTGCGATTTGCCGGCCACTTCGGCGAGGATCGGGCCGTCGCCCGCCTGATCTTTGCCCCGATCTGGATCGCGATCGTTTCGGTTTATGCCGCAACGCTTGTACCCGGTGATGCATGGCGCGCCACACACAGTTTTGGATTGGGTGGCCTGTTTGGTGACACGGTCATGGGGGCGTTGCTGACGCTGCTGCCGATTTCGTCCCATTTCATGGTCAAGCTGATGTCACTGGCGATGGCGGCGGGGATGCTGGCACTGGGTATTTTTGTGCTGGGCTTCACCAAGGCCGATGTGCGCAAAGGGTTCCGCGCCTTTCTTCTGGGTCTTGTCATGGCCTATGACATGTTGATGAACATGTTAGGCCGCGGTGCCGCTGCCACCGCACAGGCGGCCCGTGACCGGCGCGTGCAATGGGATGAGCGCAAGGCAGCCCGGGCTGAATCAGCGGACGCAGTATTTGACGACGAACTGGCCTACGCCGATCCGATTTTGGAAGAACCAGAGCCCGAGCCGCAGAAAACCGGTTTGCTGGCGCGGATGCCGGCGTTGATCCGGCGTCCCGAGCCCATGCCCGAACCCGAGTTGGTCGAACCTGACCCGGTAGAAGGGTTTTATGATATGCCGGGCGAGGACCGCATCCGCTCGAAGATTTCCGCGGCCGTGCGCAATCGCAAGGTGGCAACTGGAGAAATGACACCCGAGCCGGACCCAAATCTGCCGCTGACCAAGGGGCGCGGTAGGGGACCGGACCCACTTATCCTGAACGCAGGACAGGCCGGAGATCTACCGCCCGAACCACCGCTGACTGCTGGTAGTGTTCCGGAATGGCAGGAACCGGCAGGCCATAAATATGTACCTGAGCCTCATTCCCTTCAGGACTATCAAACCGATTCCGATTTTGAGGATGAGGCTGTTTTCGAGGATGCTCAGGCACCTGAGGCGACGCCGCGACAGGCTATGAAAATCCCTGTGGCCGAACCCCGCAAGCCTGTTGTCGCGCAACCCGTGCGCCGTGCGCCGCCACCGTCGCGCCGCGCTCAGGCCGAGGCCCAACCGACGCTATCCTTCGAAGAGCGGCATTCTGATTTTGAACTGCCGCCATTGGGCTTGTTGGCAAACCCTACCAGCATCCAGCGCCATCATCTGAGCGACGAAGCGCTCGAGGAAAACGCGCGGATGCTGGAGAATGTGCTGGATGATTACGGCGTGAAGGGCGAGATTGTCAGCGTGCGACCCGGCCCCGTCGTCACCATGTACGAACTGGAGCCCGCTCCGGGTTTAAAAGCCAGCCGCGTGATCGGTTTGGCCGACGATATCGCCCGGTCGATGTCGGCGCTTTCTGCGCGGGTCTCTACCCTGCCGGGACGGTCGGTGATCGGGATTGAATTGCCGAACGAGAACCGCGAAATGGTGGTGCTACGTGAAATCCTTGCCAGCCGCGACTTTGGCGATGGCAACCACGCGCTGCCACTGGCGCTGGGCAAGGATATCGGCGGTGAGTCTGTAGTGGCGAACCTGGCCAAGATGCCTCACCTGTTGATCGCGGGCACGACCGGGTCCGGTAAATCGGTGGCGATCAACACAATGATCCTGTCGTTGCTATACAAGCTAACGCCGGATGAGTGCCGTCTGATCATGATCGATCCCAAGATGCTGGAACTGTCGGTCTATGACGGCATCCCGCATCTGCTGTCGCCCGTTGTGACCGACCCGAAAAAGGCGGTTGTGGCCCTGAAATGGGTCGTGGGCGAGATGGAAGACCGCTATCGCAAAATGTCCAAGATGGGCGTGCGCAATATCGCCGGTTACAATGGTCGTGTGAAGGATGCGCTGGCCAAGGGCGAGCTGTTCAGCCGCACGGTGCAGACCGGGTTCGACGATGAAACCGGCGAGCCGATGTTCGAGACCGAGGAATTTGCCCCCGAAGCGATGCCCTATATTGTCGTCATCGTCGACGAAATGGCTGACCTTATGATGGTCGCAGGCAAGGAAATCGAGGCGTGCATCCAACGACTCGCACAGATGGCGCGGGCCTCGGGTATCCACCTGATCATGGCGACGCAACGCCCCTCGGTCGACGTGATCACCGGTACGATCAAGGCGAACTTCCCAACCCGGATTTCGTTCCAGGTGACCTCGAAAGTCGACAGCCGCACCATTCTGGGTGAAATGGGTGCCGAGCAACTGTTGGGGCAGGGTGACATGCTCTATATGGCCGGTGGGGCCAAGATCACCCGTTGCCACGGTCCGTTTGTCTCGGATGAGGAGGTCGAGGAAGTCGTCAACCACCTGAAACAGTTCGGTCCGCCGGATTATGTGGGTAGCGTGCTGGACGGCCCGGCCGAAGAGAAGGCCGACAATATCGACGCCGTTCTGGGTCTGAACACCGGTGGCAACACCAATGGAGAGGACGCGCTTTATGATCAGGCAGTGGCAATTGTGATCAAGGATCGCAAATGCTCGACCTCGTACATTCAGCGGAAACTTGCCATTGGCTACAACAAAGCGGCGCGGCTTGTTGAGCAAATGGAGGACGAAGGTGTTGTTTCGGCAGCAAATCATGTCGGAAAACGCGAAATCCTCGTACCCGAGCAATAGGATATTTAATAACAAGGGCAGAGCGCATATCTGTGACGCATGAAACAGATTGCCCTTGCCCTTGCCCTTGTTCTGACACTTGCCGCGCCCGCGGCCTGGGCGGCTGACAAGCTGCCGCTGTCGGAAATCTCAAAATATCTGAACCAGCTGAAAACGGTTCAGACCACGTTCACCCAGGTAAATGATGATGGCTCGCTGAGCACTGGAAAGCTGTGGTTGCAGCGGCCGGGCAAGATGCGGTTTGAATATGACCCGCCTAACAGTGCGGTTGTGCTGGCGGGCGCGGGGACGGTGCAGATATTTGACCCAAAATCAAACCAGCCGCCCGAGCAATACCCATTGCGGCGGACACCCCTGTCACTGGTTCTGGCCCGCAATGTCGATCTGGGGCAGGCCAACATGGTTGTGGGTCACGATTTCGACGGGATCGCAACTGTCGTCACGGCGCAGGACCCGAAAAACCCTGAAAACGGCAGGATCGAGCTGATGTTCACCAGCGATCCCGTCGAATTGCGAAAATGGGTGATCCATGACAACGCAGGCAGTCAGACGACAGTTCTGTTGGGCCCGCTGACGGAAAGCAGCAGTCTGGATCAGAACCTGTTCTCTAACAGAGCGCGAAGCGGATCAGCGAACCGCTGATCCGCCCCACCATCAATAGCGGCAGGTGGACAATTGCGCCTGATAGAGCTGCGCGCGCGCATCCACTTCATCGGCGACATTCAGCAACCATGACTTGCCGTTGTGGCTGCCGCGGGCATAGCCCGTGTGGCCTTCGTGATAGGCCAGATACTGATTGCGTGTATCGCTGGGATGAATACCGTTGCGCTCGTAGCTTTTGTTCATGTACCAGCCGATAAAGTCCGACGCGTCGCGGATGCGATCACGTTTGGCGCGGCGCTTGCCGGTTTCGCGCTGGTACTGTTCCCAAGTCCCATCCAGCGCCTGACCATATCCGTAGGCGCTGCTTTGGCGGCCCATCGGTATGACGCCAAGAACGTATTTATGCGGCGTCCGCGCGTCATGCCGATAGCGGCTTTCCTGATAGATCGTTGCCATCTGGACGTGCACGGGAACGCCCCATTTGCGTTCGGTGCTCTTGAAGGCCTTGATATAGTCCGGCTTTTCGCGCGCAATGCTGCACGCGTCGTTCAATCTGCTGGGTGGTTGCTTTGACCCACCCCCACAGGATGCCAAAAGCAGCACCCCTAAGAGTACGAAAAGAATTCTGCTCATGTGCCTCGTGCCTTTTTTCTTTATTCTAGCGCAGATTGAGTTCTGATGAAATCACAATCGCTACAGAACGATAGCTAGAATTAATGGTAACGCGGCGACACTCAGCAAAGTTGACACCATGACCATGCCGGCGACGGCGTCTGAATCGGCTTCAAACCGCTCGGCCAGCAAATATGATGTCACGGCGACCGGAGTGCACATCTGCAGCACCAGAACGCCAAAGCCGATGGCTTCGAGATCGAACAGGGCCGCCACCGCCCAGCCAAGGGCGAAACACACAGCCAGTTTCAGGATCGACAGCCAAGCAGCGGCGCGCAAGCTGTGGGTCGAGAGGCGGGCGATCGCAACGCCCAATGTGATCAGCATCAGTGGGACAGCCATTTGCCCCAACAGTCCCAACGTATTGGTCAGGAAGACCGGTGTTTCCCACCCGCGCCACAAAAACAATGCGCCCAGAAGGGTGGCCCAGACCATGGGTTCACGCAGGACTTTGCCAAAAGCGCCTTTGCCGGCCACGAGGTATATGCCGTAGGTGAACGAAAACAGGGCTGTGACTGACAGGAAGATGACCGCATAGCCCAGCCCGGCCTGACCAAACGCAAAGATGCACAGGGGCAGGCCCAGATTGCCGGTATTGCCGAAAATCAGCGGCGACAGATACGTGCGCTGTTCCAGTTTCAGGACGCGTACCAACAGCCAAAACACGACTGCCAGCGCCAGATTGGCCGCTATGGTCGCCAGCGTGAAACGGGACAAATCTCCGCCCGGAATCTCGGTCTGCATCAGCGCCACGAAGATCAGGCTGGGCACGGCCAGCGTCATGGCAAAACGTGTGACGAATTGCAGACGGTACTCAAAACCAAGTCGGACCCAGGTAAAGCCAATTGCTGCCAGTAAAAAAACCGGAGCGACGATTTCGAACACTGTCAGCAAGAGGTTCACAGACTGTTTCCCCGATTCGTGGATCAATGGTTGGCTTTTTGGCCCGGAAAGAGGTAGTTAAAGCTTTGGGGGCTGAAACAATGCTGAAAACACACGCCAAGTACCGCCTGGGCCAGGTGGTTCGACATCGCAGACACCCTTTTCGGGGGGTGATTTTTGACGTGGATCCAGAGTTCGCCAATTCGGAAGAGTGGTATGAAGCCATTCCCGAAGACAGCCGCCCTGTTAAGGATCAGCCGTTCTATCACCTGTTGGCGGAGAACGACCAATCCTTCTATGTTGCTTATGTTTCTGAACAAAATCTGATTGAGGACCAATCGGGTGAGCCCGTGGACCACCCGGATATTCCCAACATGTTCGGCCCATTTCAGGACGGATCCTACTCTCTGCACTTTCAGTTGAACTGATTTGTCATTCCTGGGCTTCTGCCTGGCCCGTCGTTCAATACCCAAGGGCACAACCGTCCTTTCTGGGATCGCTTGCGCCTGCCAAAATGCCACTGTCAAGGATGTGGATAGCTTGGGCTCCGCCCAGGGGTGTTTCCGGTGTTTCTATAATATGGCCCAAGTCGGATAATTGTTGCCGAACAGTATCGGGATATCCGCGCTCAAGTTTGAGCACCCCGCCATCTGCAAACGCGCGCGGGCCATTAACGTTCTCCTGAAGTTCAAGATCGAAATCCACGATGTTGGACAGAAAGCGGGCATGACCGGTGGGCTGATAGGCGCCACCCATCACCCCAAAGGGCATCATGACACGACCGTTCTGGCGCAGAATACCGGGAATGATCGTGTGCATGGGGCGCTTTCCACCGCCGAGTTCATTTGGGTGTCCCTGCTGCAGAGTGAACCCGGCGCCGCGGTTCTGCAGTAGGATACCAAACTTCTCGGACGCTATTCCCGAGCCAAAGCTGTGAAAAATCGAGTAAATCAGCGAAACGGCCATTCTGTCGCGATCGACCACCGTGATATAGACCGTGTCTTTGTGGATTGCTTCGGTCAGTGGGGCGGCTGCCTGCATGGCGCTCCGAGGATCTATGAGCGCCGCCAGCGTACTTGCGGTTTCAGCGGACAGAAAACGATCCGTCAGCGCGCTGAAATCCGGGTCGGCGATAAATCGATTGCGCGCGTCATAGGCCAGCTTGGTCGCCTCAGCCTCAATATGAATGCGTTCGGCGCCCCAGGGATCCATCCTGGTCAGGTCGAAATGCTTCAGAATGTTAAGCAACAATATCGCCGTGGCGCCTTGACCATTTGGGGGATGCTCCAGCAGCTCAATGCCGCCGTAGTCACCGCTTATCGGTTGGGCTTCAGAAAATTTGACGTCCGCAAAGTCCTGCGCCGTATGAACTCCACCCATGCCAGTAAGCGCGGCCAACATGTCTTCGGCGATTTCACCGGTGTAGAAGGCATCACGCCCATCCTGCGCGATCCGGCGCAACACCTCGGCCTGGCCCGGCGCGCGAAATACCTGGCCGGTTCGAAGTGGTTTTCCATCAAGCAGAAAATGGCCCCGGGCGGCACCTTGCAACGTGTTTGCTCCGTTTGCCCAGTCAAAGGCCACCCTCGGGGCAACGGGAACCCCTGCTTCAGCGTAGTGGATCGCCGGTTGCAAAATCGCGTCCAGCCCCAACTTTCCTTCCGTTTGCGACAGGTGACAAAACGCATCAACTGCCCCAGGGATTGTCACCGCGTCCGGGCCATTCAAAGGCACAGAGGTCAGTCCTTTTTCCCGCAACAGCGATGCGTTGGCGTTGGCCGGCGCACGACCCGATCCGTTCAGAGCCCGGACAGTCTCATCGCCAGCCCGGTTGAACAGCACAAAGCAATCCCCGCCGATACCCGTCATCTGAGGTTCGCAAATACCCAACAGAACAGCACCCGCGATGGCAGCGTCCAACGCGTTTCCGCCCTGTCCCAGTATGTCCAATGCAACCTTTGCGGCCAACGGATGCGACGTTGCGCACATCCCATTTGTCGCCAAAACCTCGGACCGACCCGGCATGTGCAAATCCCGCATAAGCGACTCCTCCCATCAAGCATTCAGAGAGTAAGACGCGGTCAGGAATTGTCCAATTGAATCAGGGGTAAATTCCTCGGCGCCGTTCACTGGGTGGGGGCTGTGACATTCGACGCCGAGGGAAGCTATCTGAGCTACACCCCATTTCTGCTCTTTGTTTGAGGCGCTACAATGGTTCGATCTGGGCGTTATTGTGACCATTTATGGCTCACTATGACAAATCCGTGAGATCAAACCTCAGAAACAACCGATTGCGCCCATCGCGCCGCTCATACCGGACTTCATTGGACAGTTTTCGAATCAGAAACCAACCGAAACCTCCCTCAGGCAGGTCCTGACGTGCTGTGTCCACTGAAGAGGGAACGCCGCTTGGCAATTGCATCTCGGGCATCGGGTTTCCGGTGTCCAAAATGAGAACATCCAGCTTTTTCTGGCGCAAGTGGCATTCAATGCAAATTTCTGCGGGCTGGACATCCGCGTAGGCATGTTCCACGACGTTATTGATCGCCTCTGCCAAAGCTATTTTGACGTCATCCGCTTTTTCAGGCGGAACACCCAACTCCACCAGTCGCGCGCTGAGGGTCGCAACCCCAGCGCTTGCCTGAGATTCGATTGCCCCAAAGCACAGAGTCACGCAGTCGTTTTCGCAGTTTCGGGTCACGCCAATCTACTCCCGACCGGCGTCAGTCTGCACCTGCGACCAGCGCGTCATCCAGCGAGGCGAACAGTTTGAACACGGTGTCCATCCGCGTCAGGCGAAACACTTTCTCGACCACCGGATGCAGCCCTGCCAGATCCAGCCTGCACCCCTCCCCCAACTGCTTCATAGACGCGACAATTGCGCCTAGCCCGCTCGAGTCGATGAATTCGACGGCGGACAAATCCAGGATGACGCGAGTTGCACCCGCCTCGGTTTGGGTCCGCATGTCTTCCTTGAATTGTATGGCCATAGCCGCATCGATACGGTCGCAATGGACCTTGATAACCTGTGTATTGCCGGCTGTGGTGCTGCTTAGCCCCATGGTCAACGGCCTCCGGTTTGAGAAATGATCGTAGAAATACGCTAGACGGCAATTCTTACTATTCGGTATCCAAGGGTCGGAATTCCAAGGGAGGCGTCAGATGAAAGAAGTCGTGATCGCAGGGGCTGCGCGTACCCCCATGGGCGGGTTTCAGGGGATGTTCGATGGCGTCGCTGCCGCCGAATTGGGTGGCACCGCAATCCGGGCCGCGCTGCAGGGCGCTGGTACAGATACCGCCGACGAAGTGCTGATGGGCTGTGTTCTTCCGGCAGGTCAGGGTCAGGCCCCGGCACGCCAGGCCGGTTTTGCGGCGGGGTTGGGCGAAGAAATTCCTGCCACGACGCTCAACAAGATGTGCGGCTCCGGCATGAAGGCCGCGATGATGGCCTTTGACCAGATCGCACTGGGCCATGCCAATACCATGGTTGCCGGCGGGATGGAGAGCATGACGAATGCGCCTTACCTGCTGCCCAAGATGCGGGGCGGCGCCCGTATCGGCCATGGTCAGGTGGTGGACCACATGTTCCTGGACGGGTTGGAAGACGCCTATGACAAAGGTCGCCTGATGGGCACCTTCGCCGAAGACTGTGCCGAAGCCTATCAGTTCACGCGTGAGGCGCAGGACGAATACGCCCTGCAATCTCTGTCAAACGCCCTGAATGCACAGGACAATGGCGCGTTTGATACGGAAATAACCTCCGTGACAATCCGAACCAGAAAGGGCGAGGTCACTCAGGATACAGATGAACAACCAAAGTCGGCGCGTCCCGAGAAAATCCCGACGTTGAAGCCCGCCTTTCGCAAAGACGGCACGGTTACAGCGGCCAATTCCTCGTCGATTTCGGACGGGGCGGCCGCACTGGTTCTGGCTTCCGCCGAGGCCGCCGAGGCGCAAGGCCTCACTGTTCGGGCGCGCATTTTGGGCCACGCCAGTCACGCCCAGGCGCCGGGTCTGTTCACGACAGCGCCCGTCCCGGCAGCGCAGAAGCTGCTGTCACGTATTGGGTGGAGCAAAGAAGACGTCGATTTGTGGGAAGTCAACGAAGCCTTCGCCGTTGTCCCCATGGCGTTCATGCATGAAATGGGCCTGCCGCGCGATATCGTAAACGTCAACGGCGGTGCTTGCGCGCTGGGTCACCCCATTGGCGCATCGGGCGCGCGGATCATGGTCACACTTCTCAACGCTCTGGAAAAACGGAACCTCAAACGCGGGGTCGCAGCCATCTGCATCGGCGGCGGCGAAGGCACTGCGATTGCCATCGAACGGGTTTGACCCTTCATCTTTTTCGAAATACTCCGGGGGTGAATTGAGCCAACGGCTCAAGAGGGGGCAGCGCCCCCTTCACTCAGCCCGGATGTGCATCGAAATGACCGCAGACTACGAGACGCTCGCCAAGACGATTACCGCCCTGACCGAAGGGGAAACCGATCAGATAGCTCTCATGGCGACCGTCGCCTGCGAGTTTCATCATTCGGACGACCGGTTCGACTGGACGGGATTCTATCGCGTGACCGAACCCGGATTGCTGAAAATTGGTCCCTATCAAGGGGGGCATGGCTGCCTCGTCATCCCGTTTGAGCGCGGAGTATGCGGCGCGGCCGCCCGTACAGGTGAGGTGCAACTGGTACCTGACGTGGATGCGTTCCCCGGACATATCGCCTGTGCATCTTCGACCCGGTCCGAGCTTGTCCTGCCTGTTCGGGACACCGCGGGAGAGATTATTGCTGTGTTCGACATCGACAGCGATCAACCGAATGCGTTTTCTGAAGATGATGCCAGAAATATCGGGCAGATCCTGACGCAAGTATTTTCACGATAGCTGGTAGATCAAGAAGCCCACGGTCCTGAGTATGCCCGAGATTCCCATAAAAGCTTTTATTGTCTCGTTGGTTGCAATCCGTGAAAACCGTGGCGAATTCGAAGTTCTGCTTTTGAGACGCACTCAGTCGCTGGAAGGCGAATGGTGCCAGATTGCAGGTTCGGTAGAAGACGGCGAAACCGCCTGGCAAGCAGCTTTGCGCGAGCTTTGGGAAGAAACGGGACTGCGTCCCGGGTCGCTGTATTCCGCAGATATCTGCGAGCAATTCTACGAATCGATGCGCGATTCAATTACAATGGCACCCGTTTTTGTGGCCTTTGTCGATAGCGGGGCAGAAGTGACGCTGAACTTCGAACACAGTGAATACTGTTGGATTGATTTTGACACAGCCATTGAGCGTGTCCCCTTCGGTGGCCAACGGCGAGTCCTTCGTTGGATTCATGAAGAGTTTGTCATCAGAAGACCCAGTCGGCACCTTCAAATCGGGTTGAAATAGGTAAGGTTTCCGGCTTCTGATGGCAATTCATTTCGGCCCAAACGTGGGACCTGAAACCAGCAGAAAAATCGCTGCTGCCTGAAAAACCAGTATTGCAAACAACCATATTGAGAACGCGCGCTTGCGCGTCTTGTGTCGAAACATCCAACGCCCCAGCATTGCACCGGGGCTGCCACCCAGAATTGCCAGCCATAACAACCGCCTTTCGGGCACTCGTCTTTTTCGGCGACTGGATTGTCTTTTGTCCCATCCAAATGCCAGTAGAGTCAGGCCGTTGATCGCCCAAAGGTAGGTCACTGCTATCCACATGACCATGCCATAACCAATCGAAAAACCAGACCCAAGTGAAAAAACGCTTGGAATTTTCACCGATTCGGGACAACGTGAAAAAAGCGATGAAATTTTCACGACAGCTCGGACCTGCCAATGAATGATCAGACCCCCCATAGCGCGACACTTGGCGCCGACATACGCGCCCTGCGCAAGGCGCGGGGTCTGACGCTTGCCGAAATCGCGGCCAAGCTTGATCGCTCGGTCGGCTGGTTCAGCCAGGTCGAACGGGACATGTCGGAACCGTCGATTTCGGACCTTCGACAGATTGCACAATGCCTGGGTGTTCCGATGTCGATGCTGTTTGCGCATTCCGCAGCGCCCGCGGACGAGCAGGGATATGTTGTTCGCGCCGGATCACGCCGCCCGATGGGGTCAGGGGAAGAAGGGTTGATCGAGGAACTGCTCTCACCCGATCTGACCGACGATTTCGAGATGGTGCATTCCACTTTCCAACCTCACTCGCGCATGCAAACCCCTGCGGACCGGCCCACGCAGGAAGTCGGTTACATGGTGTCCGGGCGGCTTGATCTCAAAATAGGCGATCGCGAATACACAGTGGGTGCCGGCGACAGTTTCAGGATCAAGCACCAACCCTATCAATGGTCGAACCCTTATGACGAGCCCGCAGTTGCGGTCTGGGTCATCGCGCCCCCGGTGTACTGATGAGCTTTGAGGCCTGGACCATATTCGCATTGTTCTGGGTGGTCTTCGTCACCACCCCGGGCCCGAATGCTGTCAACTGCATCTCGAATGGGATGAGCCTGTCGTTCCCCAAGGCAATGCTGGGCGTTCTGGCGATCCTGACGCAAGCCAGCGCGTTTCTGATCCTGTCGGCTCTGGGTGTGACCGCACTGATCGCAGCATCCCCGACCGGGTTTTTCATTGCCAAGCTGATCGGCGCAGGCTTCCTGATCTGGCTTGGAATTCGCGGCTGGATGAATGCAACCAGACCGGTGCCGGCTTCGGAAAGGCCAGCGCGGCATGTCTATCTGCATGCGCTGGCCGTTGCCACGATCAACCCGAAAAGCGTCGCGGGGTATCTGGCCGCCTTCTCGCAATTCGTTCAACCGGACATACCGATATGGCAGCAGATGGCGGTGATCATGCCGACGGCGCTGATCATCACGACACTCAGCTATACTGGGTTCACTTTGCTCGGGGCGGTGATGGGCAAAGCGGCATTGGGAGCCGTGTTCAATATCTGGGTACGTCGCGTGATGGCGGCTTGTTTCATCATCTATGGTGTGTTGCTGGGGACCAGCACCACACCGACAGCTAGGGGGTAATCAGATGCACAATGGTTCCTGCCTGTGCGGCTCTGTGGTATTCGCCATTGACGGAGAGCTGTCGCCACCTTCGGTCTGCCATTGCGGCCAGTGCCGCAAGCAATCCGGTCATATCTGGGCCTCGACCTCGACTCATCAGGACAACCTGAGCTTTACCGCCCGCGATACGCTTGGCTGGTTTCGCGCATCGGATATCGCAAGGCGCGGCTTTTGCAGGAACTGCGGCTCGTTCCTGTTCTGGCAGCACAATGACGAGGACACGATTTCGATTTCCATGGGCGCGCTGGATGCGCCAACCGGACTGAACCTCGCCCGCCACATCTTCGTGGCTGACAAGGGCGATTATTACGACATCACGGACGACCTGCCTCAAGAGGCGCAATAACAGGAACTGAAAACATGAGTGATTTTCCGACAAAAGCCCGCGTGGTCATCATCGGTGGCGGTGTGGTGGGGACCTCCTCGCTGTATCATCTGGCCAAGAAGGGTTGGACTGACTGCGTGCTGCTGGAAAAGAACGAGCTGACCGCAGGCTCGACCTGGCACGCCGCGGGGAACGTGCCGACCTTTTCGACCTCTTGGGCGATCATGAACATGCAGCGGTATTCGACCGAGCTGTATTCGCGTCTGGGTGAAGAGGTCGACTATCCGATGAACTATCACCAGACCGGATCGATCCGTCTGGCGCACTCCAAGGAACGTGTGCAGGAGTTCGAGCGTGCCTGCGCGATGGGCCGTTATCAGGGCATCGAGATGGAGATGTGGACGCCGGAACAGGCCAAGGAAAAATATCCGTTCCTCGAGATCCACGACCTTGAGGGCGTGCTGTTCGACCCAAGCGATGGCGACATCGACCCGGCGCAGCTGACACAGGCACTGGCCAAGGGTGCGCGCGACATGGGCGCCCGTATCCTGCGCTTTACTCCCGCAACCGGCGTGACACAGCACGACGATGGCACCTGGACCGTCAGCACCGAGAAGGGCGACATCGATTGTGATTACGTGGTGAACGCCGCCGGTTACTACGCCCAACGTGTTGGCGAATGGTTCAAGCCCTATGGCGGCCGCACTGTTCCGATGATGGTGATGAGCCACCAGTACCTGCTGTCCGAAGAGCTCCCCGAGATCGAGGCGTGGACCAAGGAAACCGGTAAAAAGCTGCCGCTGCTGCGCGACGTGGACGTGTCCTATTACCTGCGGCAGGAAAAGCACGGCTTCAACCTTGGTCCCTACGAGCCCAACTGCAAGGGCCACTGGATGACCGAGGATGACAAGATGCCCGACGATTTCAGCTTCCAGCTTTGGAACGATGATTTGGACCGGATCGAAGACATCGTTACCGACGCAATGGAACGTGTGCCGCTGATGGGCACATCGGGTGTCTCCCGCGTTATCAACGGGCCCATCCCCTATGCTCCGGACGGTCTGCCGCTGATCGGCCCGATGCCGGGTGTGAAGAACGCCTTCGAGGCTTGCGTCTTCACGTTCGGCATCGCGCAGGGTGGTGGCGCAGGCAAGGTGCTGGCCGAATGGATCGTCGACGGTGCGACGGAGTGGGATATGTGGGCCGTCGATCCGCGCCGCTACACCGACTACACCGATCAGGATTACTGTAACCAGAAAGGTCTGGAAGTTTACGGCAACGAATACGCCATGCACTTCCCACACCACGAATGGCCAGCCGCGCGCGACAAAAAGCTGTCGCCGGTGCACGCCAAGGTCAAAGCGCTGGGCGGCGTCATGGGTGCCTATAACGGGTGGGAGCGTGCCAACTGGTTCGCGCAGCCGGGCGATGACACATCGCTTGAGGCAACCCATACCTGGGGTCGGTCCGGCCCGTGGGAACAGCGGATCAAAGAAGAATGCGAGGCTGTGCGAGACCATTGCGGGGTGCTGGATCTGCCAGGCTTCTCGCGCTTCATGGTCAAGGGGGAAGGCGCCGCTGAGGCGCTGCGCGGTCTGGCAACCGGTGGGCTGCCAAAGGTCGGCCGGATGAACCTGATCTATGTCGCCGATGACCGTGGTCGCATTCTGACCGAAATGTCCTGCATCCGTCTGGGTGAGGATGAGTTCATAATGATTACCGCTGCGACAGCGCAATGGCATGACCGCGATATCCTTATGAACGCCATGCCCGCAGGTGTGTCGGTCGAGGATGTCACCACCACGCGCGACACTCTGATCGTCACCGGTCCGAAGTCACGGGAAGTCCTTTCGGGTATGACAGATGCAGATCTGGTCTCGGGGTGGCTTACACATCAGTCCGCCACCGTAGCAGGCCAACCTGCCTACCTGATCCGCGTTTCCTTCGCCGGTGAGCTGGGATGGGAAGTGCACGCACTGAACGAGCATATGCCTGCGATCTATGACGCGATCATTGACGCCGGTGCCAAGCCGTTCGGGATGTACGCTCTCAACAGCCTGCGTATCGAAAAAGGCTATCGCGCGTGGAAGGGCGACCTGTCGACCGATTACTCGTTGCTCGAAGGCGGTTTGGAGCGGTTCGTCAAGCTGGACAAGCCGCAGGACTTTCCCGGCAAGGCTGCAATCCTGAACGAAAAACAGCAGGGCGTGAAAAAGGCCTTTGTCACCATGACGGTGGATGCCGGAGATTGCGATGCACCGTACATGTCCTGCATCTGGCAGGGCGATCAGATCGTGGGTGAAACGACGTCGGGCGCATGGGGCTACCGCGTCGGTAAGTCCATCGCGCTAGGTATGATCAAGGCCGAGCTTGCCAACCCCGGCACTGAGCTTGAGGTCGAAATCTACGGTCAAAGGTGCCGCGCTGTGGTAGAGCAGGACCAGCCGCTTTGGGATCCCGAGAACGAGCGGTTGCGCGCTTAACCCCTGACGGAGACCGTCATGAGCAAACGATACGCCAAACTGGGACCCGGTGAGGGTCCCAACTATGACTGGGAAAACGACCATACTTTCGTGAAGGTATCAGGTCAGGACACGGGCGGTGCGTATACGCTCATGGAAGACAACCTGAAGGCCAGCTTCGCGCTTGGCCTTCATCGCCATGACAGCCATGCCGAGACTTTCTATTTTCTCGAAGGCGTGGTGGATTTCTACGTCGATGGCGACTGGCATAGGTGCTCGCCCGGAACGACAATGCATGTCCCGCCGGGCATTCCGCATGCCTGTCGCATCGCAAACGGCGCGCCCGCAAAGATGCTGATGGTTTTCCAGCCTTCGGGATTTGACGATTTCCTCGCAGAACTGGCCACAATGAGCGAGGCTGATTTCACCGATGATTCCAGAATGGCCGCGCTGAACGCTCGCTATGACATCGTGCCAATGGGCCCTGTCCCTCCGCATCCGGATGATTGAGGCCGAGCGATGGCGATCCCCAAGCAAATGTCTGGTGTCTATCTCACCCGTCACGGCGGGCCAGAGGCGCTGGAATGGCGCGAGGATATTCCGGTTCCAAACCCCGGACCGGGGCAGGTTCTTGTACGGGTCGCTGCTGCCGGAGTGAACAACACCGACATCAACACGCGCGTCGGCTGGTACGCGCCCGAGGTGACCGGCGCGACAGACGCGGTCGATCAGGACATCGCCGCCGGAGGGTGGGGCGGAGCGCTTCGGTTCCCCCGTATTCAAGGAGGTGATCTGTGCGGGTATGTGGAAATAGCCGGACCTGAAACCGGGTTCACTGTGGGTCAGCGCGTGACCTGCCCGATCAACCTGCCGCGTCCGCGCCCCAACCATCCCTCGGGCTTCATCGCGCTGGGTTCGGAAATCGATGGCGCGTTTGCGCAATATTGCTTGGTTGAGGCAAGCGATCTTTACGATGTTTCCGCCTCGCCACTGTCCGACTGTAAAATAGCCGCCATCCCTTGTGCGTATGGAACAGCCGAGAACCTGCTGACCCGTGCAGGGGTGATGAGCGGGCACAAGATACTGATTACCGGCGCGTCCGGCGGCGTCGGCCTGGCCGCCGTCCAACTGGCCACTTTGAGAGGTGCCACGGTGTGGGGTGTCACCAGCGCCCCCAAGGCGGAGGTTGTCAAAGGTCAAGGTGCCGCAGAAACATTCGATCGTGGCGCGCCACTGCCGAAGGACATGTTTGACGTTGTGATCGATGTCGTTGGCGGCCCGGCCTGGCCGGATTTGATCAGGGCCTTGAAACCGGGCGGTCACTACGCAGTCTCCGGAGCCATCGCTGGTCCGATCGTCGAAGCGGATCTGCGCGACATCTATTTGCGAGACATCACGATTCACGGCTGTACCCATCAGGCGTTCGAAGTTTTTGGGCGACTGGTCGAGATGATCAAAAAAGGGCGGATCAAACCTCTGATCTCAAAGACTTATCCCTTGAAGGACATCGTCCTGGCACAACAGGATTTCCAGTCCAAGGCATTACCGGGAAAACTGGTGCTCATCCCCTGAGGAACGCGGAACATGGCAGATATCACGCTACTGGATGGTTCGATCGGACAAGAATTGATGAAGCGCAGCGGTGAAACGCCGACGCCATTGTGGTCGACGCGCGTGATGATCGACCAACCCGAATTGCTGGGTGCGGTGCATGCCGAGTATTTCCGCCGGGGCGCCACGATTGCAACAACGAATACGTACGCGGTGCACCGCTCGCGCCTTGAACGCGAGGGGATGGAAGATCAAATGCCTGCGCTGATCAACGCGGCGTTGTCTCAGGCGGAGCAAGCGCGGCAGGGAAGGGGCGACCGGATTGCGGGCTCTCTGGGCCCGCTGCTTGCAAGCTATCGCCCCGATCTGAACCCCGACCCGAATGATGCCGCAACAAAATTCGGCGAGCTTGTTCAATTGATGCAGGACCGGGTTGACCTGTTCCTGATCGAAACCGTGTCGTCCGTGCAAGAGGCCGAGGGTGCGCTGCGTGGTACGCAGAACTGCGGTAAGCCGGTTTGGCTGGCGCTGACGGTCATGGATCACGATGGCATGTGCCTGCGGTCAGGCGAACCGGTTGCGGACATTGCCCCGCTGATTGAACGGTTTGAACCCGCAGCGGTGCTGATCAACTGCTCGCGGCCCGAGGCGATCCCGGCGGCGCTGGATGTTATCGCAACGTTCGGGCCGCCATTCGGCGCCTATGCAAATGGATTCACGGGAATCTCGGATGGGTTTCTGAAAGAAGCGCCAACAGTGGATGCACTGGAACAGCGCCATGACCTTGGCCCTGAAGCCTATGCTGCCTACGCCTTGAGCTGGGTTGAACAAGGGGCAACGATTGTTGGCGGGTGCTGCGAAGTCGGTCCGGACCATATCGAAACGCTGGCGCAGTGTTTGCGCACAGCCGGGCACAGGATCGTTTGAAGGTCGCGTTATGTCCAATCATTCAACGCCAGACGCATCCGAACAGGCCCGGCAACAGTGGCATTTCGACATAATTGTCGCGCCCGGTTACGTCTTGTTGGAATTGGCGTCACTTGTGGAAGTGTTGCGCATTGCCAACCGCGTCTGTCCCTACCCGCCTTTCACCTTTTCCTACCGGTCTCTGAAGGGCGGGTCGATTACAAGCAGCAGTGGAGCGACTGTGGAAACCGAGTCGGTGGCAACCCGACGGCAGGCGGATTACCTGTTTGTCATCGGAAACTCGAACCCCGATCAGCCGGAATTATCCCTTGGGCGCATCGTGTCGGATTACACTTACCACGGCGCGCAGGTCTTTCTGCTGGCCGAAGCGGCCAGCCGCTATATCAAGGAGCAAGGGACAGCCGATCTGGCGACCCACTGGGAGAACGCGTCATTCCTGAGAGAGCGTGGCGCGCGCTTCGAGGCCAAATTGTCCATTGCGACCGAACAGGGGGGTGTGGTGACCTGCGCCGGGATGGGGGCCACGACCGACATTGCGCTGTCCGTGATCGGACGGCACATCTCGGGGCCTGCCAAATTGACGGTCGCGGACATCATGCTGCATGAGAAAATCCGCGATTTTTCCTCGATGCAACCGTTCTCGGGTGGCAAGAATACGGCAACCGGAGACGCCAAGCTGGACCAGTGCATCAAACTGATGCAGGCCAATATCGAAGAGCCTTTGCCGATCAATCAGATCGTTGATTCGCTGAATCTGTCCAATCGCTCTTTGGAGCGAAAGTTCAAGGCAGTGTTTGGCACGACGCCTAACGGATTCTATCGCGAAATGCGGCTTGCCAAGGCCAATAACCTGCTGCTGAACACCACAATGAGCGTGCGCGAAATCGGGTTGGCCTGCGGGTTTCCAAACGGTTTTTCGTCCGTTTACAAAAGCTTCTTCGGTGTGACACCGTTTGTTCTGCGGCGGGAAAAGCGGTTGGCGTCGCATCGTTGATTTTTGACGATTCACTGACGTTTTTCGTGCATTTTGTGTCGATCTTTCGTGCCATTGAGGTGAAAACCTGACAAAGCGGAGACATCAGGATGGTTGATCTTCCCACCAAGGCCCGTGTGGTCATCATCGGCGGCGGCGTGATCGGATGCTCGGTCGCCTATCACCTGACCAAGAAGGGCTGGAAGGATGTTGTGCTGCTTGAGCGCAAGCAGCTGACCAGCGGCACGACCTGGCACGCCGCAGGCCTGATCGCGCAGCTTCGGGCGACGGCGAACATGACCAAACTCGCCAAGTACAGTCAGGAACTCTATGGCTCGCTGGAGGAGGAAACCGGGGTCGCCACCGGGTTCAAGCGCGTCGGATCGATCACCGTGGCCCTGACCGACGAGCGGAAGGAAGAGATCTATCGCCAGGCCGCGATGGCGCGAGCCTTTGGCGTTGAGGTCGAAGAAATATCGAATGAGCGCGTACAGGAACTCTATCCGCATCTGAACCTCGACGGCGTCAGGGGCGCTGTATATCTGCCGCTGGACGGGCAGGGTGACCCGGCCAACATCGCGCTGGCACTGGCAAAAGGTGCACGGCAGCGCGGCGGGATCGTCAAGGAACGCGTGAAGGTCACCGACATTGTCAAGCAGGGTCGCAACGTGACCGGAGTGGACTGGGTTGCCGATGATGGCAGCGCAAGCGGCCACATCGAATGCGACATGGTGGTGAACTGCGCGGGCATGTGGGGTCACGAAGTTGGCCGTATGGCCGGTGTGAACGTGCCGCTTCATGCCTGCGAGCACTTCTACATCGTGACCGAAGGCATCGACGGCCTGACTCAGTTGCCGGTTCTGCGCGTGCCGGACGAATGCGCGTATTACAAGGAAGACGCGGGCAAGATTCTGTTGGGTGCGTTCGAACCCAACGCCAAGCCCTGGGCGATGGAAGGCATCCCGGACACGTTTGAATTTGATCAACTACCCGAGGATTTCGACCATTTTGAACCGATCCTTGAGGCCGCGTGCAACCGCATGCCAATGTTGGCTGAAGCAGGGATTCACACGTTCTTCAACGGTCCGGAATCCTTCACCCCGGACGACGCCTATCACTTGGGTCTGGCGCCCGAAATGGATAATGTCTGGGTGGCCGTAGGGTTCAACTCGATCGGTATCCAGTCGGCCGGCGGTGCGGGCATGGCGCTGGCTGAATGGATGGATACGGGCGAGAAGCCGTTCGATCTGGGTGATGTCGACATCAGCCGGATGCAGCCATTTCAGGGCAACAAGAAATATCTGTTCGAACGGTCGAAAGAAACGCTGGGCCTGCTCTACGCTGACCACTATCCCTATCGCCAGAAGGCGACGGCGCGAGGGGTGCGCCGCACGCCGTTCCATCAGCACCTGAAGGTACAGGGTGCCGTCTTTGGTGAACTCGCGGGCTGGGAACGCGCCAACTGGTTCGCCGGCGAAGGACAGGAGCGGGAGTATCAGTATAGCTGGAAACGTCAGAACTGGTTTGAAAACTCAGCCGCCGAGCACAAGGCAGTTCGCGAGAATGTAGGCATGTACGACATGTCTTCCTTCGGCAAGATCCGGGTCGAGGGCGTGGACGCCGAGAAGTTCATGAACTACATCGGTGGAGGTGATTATTCGGTGCCGACCGGCAAGATCGTCTACACCCAGTTCCTCAACCGAAATGGCGGGATCGAGGCCGATGTCACCGTCACCCGTTTGACCGAGACAGCTTATCTGGTCGTAACCCCTGCGGCGACCCGACTGGCGGATCAGACCTGGATGCAACGCCATGCGGGCAATTTCAACGTGGTCATCACCGATGTCACCGCAGGCGAAGGCGTGCTGGCCGTCATGGGGCCGAACGCGCGTGCATTGCTGGAAAAGGTCTCGCCCAATGACTTCTCGAACGCCACGAACCCCTTCGGCACGGCGCAGGAGATCGAGATCGGTATGGGCCTGGCCCGCGCGCATCGCGTGACTTATGTAGGTGAGCTTGGGTGGGAGATCTACGTTTCCTCCGACATGGCGGGCCACGTGTTCGAAACACTGCATGAGGCCGGTCAGGACATGGGGTTGAAGCTGTGCGGCATGCATATGATGGACAGTTGCCGGATCGAAAAGGGCTTCCGTCACTTCGGCCATGACATCACCTGCGAGGATCATGTGGTCGATGCCGGGCTGGGGTTTGCGGTCAAGGTCGACAAAGGCTGCGATTTCATCGGGCGCGAGGCCGTGATCGTACGAAAGGAAAGCGGGCCGGAAAATCGTCTGGTGCAGTTCCGCCTGACTGATCCGGAACCTCTGCTGTTTCATAACGAGCCGATCATCCGTGACGGCAAATATGTGGGCTATCTCAGTTCGGGCAATTACGGACACACATTGGGCGGCGCGATAGGAATGGGATACGTTCCGTGCAAGGGCGAAAAGGCGGCGGATGTTCTTGGGTCGAGCTACGAGATCGATGTCTGCGGTACCAAGGTCAAAGCCGAGGCCTCGCTGAAGCCGATGTATGACCCAGGATCTGAGCGCGTTAAGGTGTAAGCGCTGAAGACAACTAAGACCGGGGCGCAACGACGTCCCGGTCTTAGTTTGGGGTCGGCGCTTGGGGACATATCAGAATTTCTGATGACCCTCTTCACGCTTTTCGCAGTTTTCAAAACCCCGCGACCTGCCATAAAGACAAACGGTATCAGCCGGAGACCTGTCATGGCAGACGCAACCACTCAAATGCAGAATGTCGATACGCCCAAAGGCTTGGCTTTGGCGGTTACGGCCTATGTCCTATGGGGGTTTCTGCCGCTTTATATGAAGGCCATGGCACATATCGGACCGGTGGAGATCGTTGCCCATCGGATCATCTGGTCGGTCCCTGTGGCAGGCTTGCTGCTGATTGCGCTGGGTCGAACAAAGGACCTGAAAGCCGCTTTGCGGAACCCGGGAATGCTGGGAATGGCGTGCCTGACGGCCGCGCTGATTTCCGTCAACTGGGCAATTTATGTCTGGGCTATCGCCAGTGGCAACGCTTTGGACGCAGCGCTTGGGTATTACATCAACCCATTGTTCAGCATTGCGCTGGGCGCGATCCTTCTGCGAGAGCCGTTGAACCGCACGCAACTCGTGGCGGTCGGGTTGGCGGCGCTTGGCGTACTGGTTCTGGTGCTGGAGGCCGGTCGCCTGCCTTGGGCTGCGCTGGGGTTGATGGTCAGCTGGGGGTTTTATGCGTTCTTCAAGAGGTCGCTCCCGATTGGTCCCAATCAGGGATTTCTGCTCGAAGTTTTGATCCTGCTGTTCCCGGCGCTGGCCTATGTGACGTGGATGGGTGCGCAGGGAACCGGACATTTCGGCGCCGCCATATCCGACACCATGCTGTTGGCCGGAGCGGGGGTTGTTACCGCCGTTCCCTTGCTTGTCTACGCAAACGGGGCCAAGCTGGTGCGCCTGTCCACGATGGGCATCCTGCAATACATTGCCCCGACCATGATCTTCATCACGGCAATCACGGCGTTCGGTGAACATATCGACCGTGGTCGCATGATCGCCTTTCCGCTGATCTGGGCGGCGCTGGTGGTGTATTCCATTCCGATGATCCGGCAGATCCGCGCTCAGGCCTGAATCAGCCGAGCTGCTTCCCGGGCCCAGATCGCATAGGTCTTTGGGCTGGGATGGTACCCGTCAGGCGCGGCCAGTGCAGGGTCGTCGGGCAAGTCCAATGAAAGATGCGTGGCTTGCGGAAAGGTGTCCGCGACCTGTTGCAGTCCCTGATTCAATCGATCTGCCTGCCTGCCGAGGACCCAGGCCAGGGGCTGCGGCAATGCTGGAAAACGATTCATCTGTGGGACCGCCGTCAGCACAACCCGCCGCGCGCCCATTTGACTGGTGAGAAGATGCAACAGTCGGGTCTGCCGGTCGACAAACTGCCTGCAAGTCACCGCGCGGGTGACATCGTTGACGCCCAACGCCGTCACCACGGCATCAAATTTGCCGTTCAGTCGTTCAAGCCGGTCAATCGTGTCCAAGGTAGTATGGCCGGTGGTGGCCTCCAACCGCCATTCAACGCAATAGTGCCGCGCCAGTTGCGCCACGAGGTGGCCCGAAAGTGCCTGTTTCTGGGTGCCCGCCCCGACGCCGGCCGCGGAGCTGTCGCCGGCAACGAGCAGCCGCAGACGAGGTCCGCGTCCCTCGCGCCCTTGACGCGGGCCGATGGGCTCGGGCAGAAGTTGGGCACGACGCCGGACAGACAGTCCCTGTGCGGCCAATACCGGCAGCAATGGCACCCGCAGAATCTGATCAGCTGAAATAGGACCCGGCATGTTCAGCTCAGCGCGTTTTTGAATTCCAGGAATCGCGGGTCAGTCATGACCCGGGCCATCATCGCCTCTCGCAAAGCTCCGATGGTCTTGTAAGGGCGCATGACCACCTCAAACTCCTGTATAAGGCCGTCATCGTTGAGGGTGATCAGATCGACGCCGACCGCATCCAGGTCACCAACTTTGCACTGAAACTCCAGCGCCCAGTCATTGCCGCTGCCCATGACCCGTCGATACCGAAAATCCGTGAACACCTGCCCCACATGCCCCAATACCGCTGCGACCGGCGCCCGGCCCGTCCAGGTGCTGTAGTAGGTTGGCGGCGAAAATCGGACATCTTCGGCCAGCAACTCATGGATCAGGCTCTCATCGCCCTTGGCAACAACTTCTTGCATTCGTTGGATTGTAGGGTGCATGTCGTCTTCCTTTGATTGCAGCCAGAGTTGCGGAACCCGATTGCTCAGGCAAGGACGACGTTGCGGGAGGTAACGCGCTGCGATAGGCAGGCCCGCATGAGCGAGACCTACGATCCACCCAAGACACCGCTGGACGTTTTGCATGAAGATGCGCAACTGATTGTAGTGAATAAACCCCCGGGGCTGCTGTCGGTTCCCGGGCGTGGCGAGCATCTGGCCGACTGCCTGCTGACACGCGTTCAGGCGGCATTCCCACAAGCGCTGCTGGTGCATCGGCTGGATCGCGATACCTCGGGCGTGATGGTCTTTGCTCAGACCCCTCATGCACAGCGGCATCTGGGCCTGCAGTTCGAAAACCGCCAGACACGCAAAACCTATGTCGCCCGTGTGTGGGGTCGGGTTGAACAGAAAACGGGGACAGTTGAGCTGCCGCTTATCGTCGACTGGCCGAACCGACCGCGGCAAATGGTGTGTCACGACACGGGTAAACCTGCGGTCACCGATTGGCGTGTGGTCAAGTACGAAGGGGAAACGACACGGGTTCGCCTTTTTCCCAAGACCGGCAGGTCGCATCAGCTGCGTGTTCATATGCAGGCGCTGGGCCACCCAATCCTGGGTGACCCGTTTTATGCCGTAGGTACCGCGCGCGACTTTCCGCGACTGATGCTGCATTCCGAAGAACTGCGCCTGAAGAACCCCGAGGGCGGGGTGGCGATGAAATTCCGTGCCCCGGCAGATTTCTGACCCTAGGCGCTGCTGACCCAGAACATCTTGAGATTGCCCAGTGAGAACCGTTTTTGGCGTTTTCTTGGACGAGAAGTTTTGCGGTGGCGGGCGGCGGAAAGTTCACGTTCGATCTCGAACCCGCGCAAAACGTGATCCTGCGACCAGCGGTCCAGTTTCAGGGTCATCATGACGTGGTTGTCTCGGCTTGGCATGGGTGTTCTCCTGTCTCGTGATGGTCCAAGCTTCACCCATTGCTCCTGACACCACCTTGTCAGGGGGGTGTGCTAAGGTGTCAGCAGATTGCAAGGAGACTGACATGCGTCGTTCGACCCGTCTGTTCGAGATAATTCAGATTCTACGTACCTCTAGCGGGCCAGTGACGGCAGATGAATTGGCGGCCAAGCTTGAGGTGTCAGCACGCACCGTCTACCGCGATATCGCGGCGTTGCAGGCGCAACGGACGCCGATCGAGGGCGAGGCCGGTGTGGGCTATTTGATGCGGCGCGGATATGACCTGCCGCCTTTGAACTTTGACGCCGAAGAAGTTGAGGCACTGTGGGTGGGTCTGTCGATGCTGGCGCGCACCGGCGACAGCACGCTGCAACAGGCCGCCGACCGGGTATGCCGCAAGATCGAGGCGTTGCGCGCGCCTGCCGATTGGCTGCAGGTTGCCCCTTGGGGGGCGCCCGCGGATGACCCGGACAAAGGGTGCGTGTCGATTGCTACCTACCGTGAAGCCATCCGGGCCGAGCAGAAAATCCGGATCACCTACGTAAATTCCACCGAAGAGCGAACTGATCGGATTTTGCGCCCTGTCGCGCTGATCTATCATATCGAATGCACCATGCTGGCCGCCTGGTGCGAGTTGAGAAACGGGTTTCGTCATTTTCGCACGGATCGGATCTGGTCCTGCGAGCTGGAGGATGATCACTTTTGTGGCCAGGGCCAACCCCTGCGCGCGATCTGGCAGGAACAGAACCGGTGGGACGCGTCGGCTGGCGCGGCTTAGGTGGCGGGTATTCGCCGACTTAACGGATTTGTTGCTTGAGCCCGCGCTCGGGTCCCATGCTATACTTTGGGAAATCAATGAAGCCCGGCAAACGGGTATTTGGAGCAGAAGGTGATTCCATGGCGATTTCCAAGAGTATCCTGACGGTCGGAATGTGTTCGGCCCTATTTCTAGGCGCGTGTACAGACCCGGGTACACTGTCTGTTCAGAACGATCCGAACCAGAATGCAAAACAAGGTGCCTTGTTGGGTGGACTGATTGGGGCCGGAGTGGGCGCAATCGCCAATGATTCCGACCCACTTCTGGGTGCACTGGCCGGAGGCGCGATCGGTGCGGCCGGAGGCGGCGTGATCGGTAACCAGCTGGACAGGCAGGCCGCTGAATTGCGCCAGCAACTGGCCAATGACGGGATCACTATCGTGAATGCCGGCGACCGTCTGATCGTGACAGTCCCCAACGACATCACCTTCGACACCGACAGCTCGACCGTTCGCCCAGCCTTGCGGGCAGATCTGGTGAAGGTGGGT
This sequence comes from Ruegeria sp. HKCCD9138, assembly GCF_057220975.1. Classification (NCBI taxonomy): domain Bacteria; kingdom Pseudomonadati; phylum Pseudomonadota; class Alphaproteobacteria; order Rhodobacterales; family Roseobacteraceae; genus Ruegeria; species Ruegeria sp. HKCCD9138. Next base: position 110,313 of record NZ_JBWVAZ010000010.1, read on the forward strand.
CAGAATCTGGTAAATTACCCGAACTCGAACGTTCAGATCATCGGGCATACCGATAGCGACGGAGAAGCGTCCTACAACCAGGGTCTGTCAGAACGCCGCGCCAATTCGGTGGCGGATATCCTGCAGGCCAACGGTGTCAGCTATGCGCGGATCACCACAGTCGGGCAGGGTGAAAACAACCCCGTCGCCTCGAACCTGACGCCGGAAGGCAAGGCGCAGAACCGTCGGGTCGAGATCGTGGTCGTGCCCAGCGGAAACGCCTGATCGGATTTCCGGAATTCAGTGGGGCCGCCCATCGACGGCCCCTTTTTTGCACATTGACTGCGCGTCAGGCGGGCTATGGTTTCGTTCCGAATTCGGTAAATTGACCCTGATCTGAATGACGGAGTTTTCCCTGATGTCCGAACCGATCCTTCTGGCCCTGTCGGGTTCGCTGCGCCAAAACGCGACCAACCGCAAACTGCTGCGCGAGGCTGCGCGGCTGTTCGACCCCGGCACCTTCATCGAGGCCGATCTGAACCTGCCTCTGTATGATGGGGATCTGGAAGATGGTGAGGGTATTCCGGAAAAAGTGCAGGCGCTGGCAGATCAGATTGCGCGGGCGCATGCGGTGATCATCTCGACGCCGGAATACAACAAAGGGCCATCGGGCGTTTTGAAGAACGCGCTGGATTGGGTCAGCCGCACCGAGGGGCGCCCCTGGGCCGACAAGCCGGTCGCTGTGATGTCGGCTGCGGCAGGCCGGGCCGGTGGCGAACGTGCTCAGATGGTGTTGCGGGCTTACATGGTGCCGTTCCAGCCGCGCATTCTGCAAGGCCCCGAGATCCATCTGGCCAACAGTTCCAACGAGTTCGACGATCAGGGCCGTTTGGCGAGTGCCCGCTACGAAGCAGCCCTGCAAACCCTGATGCAGAAACTGCGGACCGAGGCGGGGTATTGAAAGCCAGCTTGTTCCTGCGCTTCGGCGGCCATAGGCTGCCGGGATGAAGCAGGAAACTCAGGTCGATATTCAAACTGACATGATGGACCCGGCGCGCGCTGCTGCATGGCAAACGGCGCTGGGGCACGAACAGACGATTACAGGTGGGTCGGACCTGCCGCCGTTTTTCCATCAGCTCTATTTCTGGTCGCCGCAGCCACCGGATGGATTGGGGCGCGACGGACATCCCTTGGTTGGCAAAGGTCTTATCCCGGATATGGGGCTGCCGCGCCGGATGTGGGCCGGTGGGCGGTTGGAGTTTCACGCGCCATTGATCGCCGGTCAGGACGCAGAGCGCCGATCGTTCCGCGAGACGGCAACCGCCAAGGCCGGGCGCACCGGACCGCTGGCCTTTGTCACCCTGCGCCATGAAATCTGGCAAAACGGCGCGTTGTGTCTGACCGAATGGCAGGATCTGGTCTATCGCGAAGACCCCTCGCCGGATGCCATCGCGCCAACACCTCCAACAGCCCGAACCGATGAGACCGACCTGCGTGAGGCCCGGTTCGATACAACGTTGCTGTTCCGTTATTCCGCGCTGACCTTCAATGGCCACCGTATCCATTATGATCTGGACTATGCACGCGATGTCGAAGGCTACGAGGGGCTTGTCGTGCACGGCCCCTTGCTGGCGCAACACTTGATGTTGATGGCTGAAGACTTGATCGGGCCGCTGACGCAGTTTTCCTTTCGGGCCTCATCGCCGCTTATGCATTTCGAGACGGCAATCCTGTGCCGGAACGGTCAGGATCTGTGGGTGCGCGGACCGGACGGGCGGCAGTGCATGCAGGCCGTTGCCGTGTCAAAGTGAAGCTTCGGGTCGGAAATCGTCGGGGATCAAGTCGCGCCCATCCAGAACCAGATCGGCCATAACCTCGGCCACTTTCGGGGCCATGCCGAAGCCGATCTTGAACCCGCCATTGGCGATGAACTGTCCCTTGTGCAAGGGATGCTTGCCCAGCATCGGCGCGCGGCTCTTGCTGCGGGGGCGGACACCGGCCCAACGCTCGATCACCTCGGCCCCATGCAAAACCGGAACGGCGCGCATGGCCCGGTCGATCACGTCGTCCAGCGCGGCGTCCGTGCTCGTGGGGTCATCGTATTCGCGTTCCGAGGTCGAACCGACGGCCAATGTACCGTCCGCATGTGGGACGATATGGATGGCGTCGACAAACAGTTGTGGCACATCGCCTGCGTCGAACCTCAGCAAAGCGGCCTGACCTTTGACACCATTGCCCACCGTTTTTCCAAAAGCCTGACTGAGTTCCTGCAGCCCGGCCAGCCCCGTCGCGTGAACGACCAGCCCAGCGTCGGGCGCATCAGCCACAACTTCAACTCCCATAACTGCAAGGGCCGAGACCAACGCCGCGCACGCGCGCCGCGGATGCATCCGGGCCGTCAGCGTGTCATGGATCACAAATCCGGTGGGGCTGGGCGGACACCACGCGCCAATCTCCGCGACCGGTACCACGCGCCAATCCGCGCGCCCGTGCCACAGCTCTGCGGCTGTGCTTTCCCGCGATCGTGCCAGTTCAAGGCTGCGGTCATCTGTTATGGGCTGCAAACGACCCAGTCGCGCATATCCCGGTGAGACACCGCCTGTGGCCTCGACCTGGCTCCAGAATGGCTCGGCCATGATCAGGCTGTCGAACTGAAACGCTTTCTTGGCATTCCAGTTCTCGGGCACATGCGGGGCAAGCGCGCCCACAAGGCCGCCGCTGGACCCGGCGCCTGCACCAAAGGGATCGACAACCTGCACCTTCGCGCCGCGCCGGGCGCAGGTCCAGGCGATGGACAGGCCGAAGATACCTGCGCCCCGCACTGTCACATCGACCATTGCCAATCCCCTTTTCCTTGTTCAGTGTCGCGCCGCTTAGCTACAGGATAACCCGATGGCAGACCAGCGCGCCAAATTGACCTGGAAGGACGATCAGGTTCCGGTCTCGGACCGCTTCGACGATCCCTATTTTTCGTTGCAGAACGGGCTGGAGGAGACGCGCCATGTGTTTCTGGCGGGCAATGATCTGCCCGCGCGCTTTGCCCCCGGCTTTCATATTGCCGAGCTGGGTTTCGGAACCGGACTGAACATGCTGACCGTCTGGTCGGAATGGGAGAGATCAGGCCAGACATCTCCGCTGATTTTCACCAGCTTCGAAGCCTTCCCGATGGCTTCGGCCGACATGGCACGCGCCCTGGCCGCTTTCGCCGAGCTGGCACCATGGGCTGATCGGTTCCTTGCAGCGTGGCAGGGCGGATCCTGCAACCTAGGGACTCTGCATCTTGAGGTGATTGCAGGAGATGCTCGCGACAGTTTGCCAAAATGGTCGGGGCAGGCCGATGCATGGTTTCTGGATGGATTTTCGCCAGCAAAAAACCCGGAATTGTGGGAGCCCGACCTGCTGCGGCAGGTTGCGGATCATACCGCGCCCAATGGAACCGCAGCGACCTACACCGCCGCCGGTTTCGTGCGTCGAGGGCTCGAGGAGGCCGGGTTCACGGTGACCCGCACTCCGGGCTTTGGCCGAAAGCGGCACATGACGCGGGCGGTCAAGGCATGACGCAACAGAATAACAGTCGTGCTGGTATCGCCCTGATGATCGCCGCAACCGTCGTCTTCGCGCTGCAGGATGGAATCTCGCGCCATTTGGCCGGTACCTACAACACCTACATGGTTGTGATGATCCGATACTGGTTCTTTGCAGCCTTCGTCGTGGCCCTTGCAGCACGCGCCCCGGGCGGGCTGAAGGCTGCAACGCAATCAAGCCAGTTGGGCTTACAGATTCTACGCGGCGTGCTGCTGGCAGCCGAAATCTGCGTTGCCGTGTTCAGTTTTACCATCCTCGGTCTGATTGATACGATGGCGGTCTTTATCTGCTATCCGCTGATTGTCGCGGCACTTAGCGGTCCGGTGCTGGGGGAAAAGGTCGGTTGGCGGCGCTGGTCCGCGATTTGCGTGGGATGCGTCGGCGTTCTGATCATCCTCGAGCCGGGTGCGGGCGTATTCAACCCCTGGGCCATCATACCGCTGATCTCGGCGCTGATGTTTGCCGTCTACGGGTTGCTGACCCGATACGTTGCACGGCTTGACAGTTCAGCCACCAGTTTTTTCTGGACCGGCATTGCCGGTGCGGTGGCGATGACGCTGGTAGGTATGTGGTACTGGGAGCCGATGGCACGCCCGGATTGGCTGTGGATGGCCCTGCTCTGTGTCAGCGGGGTATTGGGACACTGGTTGCTGATCAAATGCTACGAGATGGCCGAGGCCAGCGCGGTGCAGCCCTTTGCCTATTTCCATCTGGTGTGGAGCGCTGTTCTGGGATTGCTGATATTCGGCGAGGTGCTGCGCCCGGCGGTGGTTGTGGGCGCAGCGCTGGTTGTTGCCGCTGGTCTGTTCACCCTATGGCGCGAACGACGCCAGGGTTGAGCCGGTCAGCTCCTGCGAAAACGGTATTGGCAGGGCTGGCTGTCCCAGTCTGGCGCGGTAGACTGGCAGGCTTTCGGCGACACGCATGACGTAATTTCGGGTTTCACTAAAGGGGATCATCTCGATCCAGTCGACCACATCGACTTCGCCTGCGCGCGGGTCACCGAAACGGTCCATCCATGAAATCGGGCGCCGCGGCCCGGCATTATAGCCCGCCGCCATCATGACCACGTTACCGTTGAAATCAGAGGCCAATCCGGCCAGGTAATTCGATCCCAGCTTGGCATTGTATTTCCAGTCCGAGGTCAGTCGGGCCGTCTTGTGCCCGCTGAGAAGACCCAGCTCACCAGCAACCAGTTTGGCGGTGGCCGGCATCACCTGCATCAGCCCGCGCGCACCCGCACCACTGACGACAATCGGGTCAAACTCGCTTTCGCGCCGCGCAATGGCCAGGGTCATTTCCCTGGCCATCGGCAATCCCAGATCGGCGACAGGATGTACCGGATAATAAGCCGCCGGAAGCACGACACCGGTACGTGCCGCCCGCTTGGCAATCATCACTGCCAGATGCGGTTCCTTCAGTTCCAGTACCAGGTCACCCAATTGCCCAGCCTCGACCGGATCGAGGCCTTCGACCAGATGGGTCAGAAACCTTTCTGACAGGTTGTCCTCGCCTGCGCGCAGCAACAGCAACCCGGCCTCAAGCACGCTTGAATCGGCGAAACTGGCCTGTTTCCAGTGCGGTGCACGCCTAGGATTCGCCAGTTCGCTGTCAAAGGGGCGTCCGATGCGCTCGGCAGCCAGCAGACCATAGAATGAAGTCTGGTAGTCCGCACCCATCGCGTAAGCTTCATACGCCTTGTCTGCGTTACCCACTGCGGCATAGGCACGGCCCAGCCAATACCCCCCGCGGCCCTTGGAAATGGGCGATTGCACCGCCCCCGAGAAGTTCTGGAAATGCCGCACGGCTGTTGCCGGGTCATCCAGACGCCGCAGGGCGAGAAATCCGGCCAGCCATTCGAGATCGGCATAGGCATATCCCATTTCCGGTGTCATGTGGTGACTGGCCGCGATCTGGTAAGCGCGGGTGGCGCTGCCACCCCGCATCTCGAGCCGCGCCAGACGACGGCGACCTTCGGCCCATTTGTCCGGTTCGCCCAGCGCCTCCGGTCCCGTCGACCGCGTCAACATCAGATCGATGGCGCTGTCATCGAGCTCTTTCCTGTCACGCCAGACAAACCGGTCAAAGGCCAGGCCCGGCGACGAGGCCAGCGACTTCGGAACGGCAGCAACCTTGCCATCCACACCCGGCTGGCGCTTTTGCAAGGCAATCCGAGCTTCGGCCAGCTTGCGGTAATCCGGGCCCACCAGCGGCAGCATCTGCCCGGCGCTGACCAGATGTCCATCCCACAGCATCCTGTCCAGACGCGCTTCGTGGTGTGGTTTCAGCAACTTGCTGAAGTTCTCAAGGTAGTTTTTCTGCAGCCCGGACCCCATCGGCATCGTGCGCCATGCGGTCACGATATCGGCTTCGGCCTCGCCATTGCGGCCTTTGGCCATCAGAGCGATGGCATAGTTCAATGCGCCCTCGGCTGTCTGTGGCGGAGAATTGTCGTAGAATTTCAGGATCCGGTCCGTCTCTGCACCGGTAAACGCGGGTTCGCTTTTGCGACGCAGCCATGCCAGGCCGGGCCAGTCCGGGCGTCGGTCGAGAAATACCAGTACATCGCCGGAACTGCCGAAACCCTCGCGCAGCCAATGCCACACGATAACGTCGCGCGTAACGGACCCGCGCGCTCCGGATACCCGCAGTGCTTCGTTCCAGTCCCCTTTGCGCATTTCCGCCATTCCAGCCCGCAAATCCGCAGCGGCATCGGCGCGAGCGGTCTCTACCTGGACGGCAGAACACAGAATCACAGTTGTCAAAAAGGCCAGAAGGCGTGTCATCCCTTGCATTTCCTAACCAACCGAGGATACAGCCATTCAGGATAAACCGTGCGTCGTCGGGATCAACTCACAAACCAAACATCGTGACGGACCGATGCGCAAAAACCAGCATATTGCACCCTAAGGAGTGTTCCATGTTCAAAGGCTCGATGCCAGCCCTCGTCACCCCGTTCCGCAACGGCGAGTTGGACCTGGATACGCTCAAACACTTGGTGGAATGGCAGATTCAGGAAGGGTCGACCGGTTTGGTTCCGGTGGGAACGACCGGTGAGAGTCCGACGCTGAGCCACGAAGAGCACGAGACCGTGGTCGAAGAGGTCGTCAAGGCTGCGGCAGGACGCGTGCCGGTGATTGCCGGTGCGGGGTCAAACAACACAGTCGAGGCGATCCGGTTCGTGCGATTCGCCCAAAAGGTCGGCGCTGCGGCTGCGCTTGTGGTGACACCGTATTACAACAAGCCAACCCAGAAAGGCCTGATCACGCATTTCCGCGCTCTGCATGACTGCGCCGATATTCCGATCATCATCTACAACATCCCTGGCCGTTCGGTGATCGACATGACACCGGCAACCATGGGTGAACTGGCAAAACTACCCCGTATCATCGGCGTCAAGGATGCCACTGGTGATCTGGCGCGCGTCAGCCAGCAACGCGCCAGCTGCGGTGCAGATTTCTGTCAGCTTTCGGGCGAGGATGCGACCGCGCTGGGTTTCAACGCGCATGGCGGTGTCGGCTGTATCTCGGTTACGGCAAATGTTGCTCCAAAACTCTGCGCGGAATTCCAGCAGGCGACGCTGGATGGCGACTATGCGACGGCGCTGGAATACCAGGATCGCCTGATGCCCCTGCATGAGGCGATTTTTATCGAGCCGGGTCTCGTCGGCGCAAAGCATGCGCTCAGCAAGCTGGGCCGTTGCAGCGAGGAAGTCCGCTCGCCGCTGACCATGCTGGAGGACACCACAAAGTCCGCCATTGATGCAGCCATGGCTCACGCCGAATTGATATGATGCCAAATTGCAGGGCCTGCGACCGGCAGGCCCGACTAGCTTAGCAGCTTTTCCAGATGCCGGGTTTTCTCGGGGTTGCGCACCATGTAGATGGCCGCAACCCTGCCGTCCTCGATCTTCAGCGACGTTGCCTGCAATGAGCCTCCTGGTTCGCGGTTTAGGATTGCCGGTAAACCGTTCAGCCAGCAAAAAACCCACTGGTACGAACGGGGCGCTGTCGGCTTTCGAGCAAGCCCGACGAAAAAGCGTGTAACTTTGTCCCGGCCGTAAATTGGGTTCAGTGTCGCGATAATCCTGCCGCCGCCATCCGAATGCAGCTGGACGTCACGGGCAAGCAGGTCGGACAAGTGTTTCGTGTCCCCGCTTTTGGCGGCATTGAAAAACGCTTTCGCCAGTTCCTCGCCATGTTCGCGTTCTATTCGGGTACGTGGGTTGACGTCCTCGACATGCTTGCGGGCGCGGCTGACGAGCTGGCGGCAACTGCTTTGGCTGCGCTTCAGTGTCTCGGACAGTTCGTCATACGAATGCTCGAACACATCATGTAGAAGGAATGCCGCACGTTCCAGCGGTGACAACCTTTCCAACGCCATCAAAAGCGCGACCGAGACATCACGGTCCAGCCGTTCGGTCGCATCATCGGTTATCAGGGGTTCCGGCAACCACTCTCCGGGATAGACTTCACGCATGGCCTGCGCGGCTCTCAAGTGGTCGAGGCACAGCCTGGTGACAATGCGGATCAGGTAACCTGTCTCATCGTGCACCTGATCAGAATCGACGCGCCGCCAGCGGAGATAGGCGTCCTGTACGATATCCTCAGCGTCACTGACTGAGCCGAGCATGCGGTAGGCAACCGCGAACAGGCGCGGTTGCAGGTCGACAAAGGATCGATCATCGGGCTGTGAATCGGACCGGGTCACGCGGCAGAGGCCTTGCTGGATACCGGGTGTGGAATAGCAAATCCGATGGCCAGTCGGTTCCAGGCATTGATCGTTGTAATCACAAGGGTCAAGGCCACCTGATCCTTTTCCGAAAACTGCGCAGCCATCGTCTGGTAGACATTGTCAGACACACGGTGTGTTTCGATACGCGTCAGCGTCTCGGCCCATGCAAGCGCGGCGCGCTCGCGTTCGGAATAAAGCGACGATTCATGCCAGGCATTCAGAAGATGCAGGCGATCTTCGGTTTCGCCGCCCGTGCGGGCGTCGTGCGTGTGCATGTGGATGCAATAGGCACAACCGTTGATCTGCGAAACCCTGAGTTTGACGAGTTCGATCAGACTGTGTTCCAGTTCGGATGCGTGCAGACACTGCTCCATGTCCAGCATGGGCTGTAGCAATTCAGGTGCGATGGCAAAGTGATTGATCCGGGGGGACATTGGTTTCTCCTGTTTTGAGATAGAACAAAAACAGGACGGATGAGTCACCGGGTTTGTGACATGCCTCGGAAAAAAGAGCCGCGGATCGGAGGCTCCTTGAGGAGTGTTCAGCGTTTGCCGTAGTACAGCCCAACCACATGTTCGGCTTGCGCGAAAAACAACCAACGTGATGTGGCCACACCGGCCAGGTGTGACAGGACGGCCAACAGCGCAAAGAAGTGATTGAAAGGCAGAAGCAGCAGTATGACAGGCAGTACAAATGCAAGCACGAAGGAGATCATGCGCAGCTTTTCGGCGTGCTTTCGACCCACGACATGGACAAATTCCCGCAGCAGATAATTCGTGCCTGTATGCGGCGGTTCGAACGCGCGGACCGCGCCTCGGTGGTCCAGACCCGTTGCGGTGCCAAGGGTCGTGCCGGCCTCCTCAAAGGCCTTGTCGCCCTGACGCCAGTACAGAATTTGCACCAGAGCTGCGATCAGAAGCAAAGGCAGCGCTATCGCAGTCTGACCCGCCAACAGGGCACCACCCGCAAGACTGAAGCTGAGGAACATGGCCGGTGTCAGATTCATGTTCCATCGCGGGATGGTCCTGAGCTGCGTGTAGATCATTGATGTGGTGAACACAGTGGCCAACGCAAACGCTGCGCCAACAACTCCGAGAATGCCCCAGCGCTGGTCCAGAAAAACCACGCCGATGGCATAAAAGCCCATAATCATCAAGGCGATAACCGCGCACCAGCCTTCACGGCTGAGCCAACTGGTCTTCCATTGGGTAAACGCCTTCCACGCACGTTCCGGGTGTCCCAGATGAAAGGTCGATGCCAGCAATCCGCCCACGGCGAAAGCGTAGGCGATCACAAAGAACGCGAAGGCGATCCAGCCGGACACGTCGGGGAACCCGAGGCCCAGAAAAAACAGCAGGCCAAACCCGAGGCCCGAGAGGGTGGTAAAGATGATGACTGAGGGTGCCGGATGCATCAGAGTTTCTCCAACGTCTTGTCGAGCCAGCCAATGAACCCTTTGGGTTCTTCGGCAACCGGGGCGAGCAGAGGAGCCAGGATGTCGATCTGATCTTCAACGGTGTCCTTCGGGCGTGGAGGGAGGTATTTGTTGACGGGTTTGGTGCCCATTTCGGGCATCAGGTCCATTCCTTCTCGCTCGGCCACCAGTTTGCTGACATCGCTGTCCGGATCACTCAGATCGCCAAAATGCCGGGCGCCGGCGGGGCACGTTCGCACGCAGGAGGGAACGCGGTCCACCTCCGGCAGGTTTTCGTTGTAGATGCGGTCAACGCATAGGGTGCATTTCTTCATCACGCCCTCGGCCATGTCCAGCTCACGCGCGCCATAGGGGCAGGACCAGGCGCACAGTCCGCAGCCGATACAGTCGCTTTCGTTGACCAGAACGATGCCATCCTCGACCCGTTTGTAACTGGCCCCGGTCGGGCAGACGGTGACGCAGGGCGCGTCTTCGCAGTGCAGGCAGGATTTTGGGAAATGGATCAGCTGGGCATGGCCCTGCTCGGGCTGTACCTCGTAGGAATGCACGCGGTTGAGGAACGTTCCTGAGGGGTCAGCACCGTACGCATCCTGATCGGACAGGGGGGCGCCGTAATTCTCGGTGTTCCAGCCTTTGCAGGAAATCACGCAGGCGTGGCAACCGACGCAGGTGTCGAGATCAATCACCAGACCCAGCTTGCGCTCTGTGGATTGGGGAAGTTGGGTCATGTCAGCGCACCTCTGCTGCTGGGGAGGGGGCCAGCCCCCTCTTGAGCCTTCGGCTCAATTCACCCCCGGGATATTTTTGGCCAGATGAAGTGCGGATCCGGGTCATTTACCCACCTTCCATGCGATATCTTTCGGGCCGGTCCCAACCGGTGATTTGATGGGCCCGAATTCGGGCTGGCTTTCCGCGTCGCTTGGGGCCTCGGTCTTTTCGATTTTCACCTTGAGGTCGAACCATGCGGCCTGACCCGTAATCGGGTCGGAGTTGGCCCACCGCATACCGTCGCCTTTGGGGGGCAGAAGCTCGTGAATAAGGTGGTTTAGCAGGAAGCCTTTAGTGGCTTCTGGCGCATCCTCCTGCAGCGCCCAGGCTCCTTTGCGCTTGCCGATGGCGTTCCAGGTCCAGACAGTGTTGTCGTTCAGCGCCGCCATTTCCATGACCGGTACCGTGATTTCTCCGTGCGGAGAACTGACCTTGGCCCAGTCGCCGTCCCGCAGATCATGCTCGCGCATCAGTTTGGTCGGGACATAAAGCGGGTTGCGCCCGTGCAATTGCCGCAGCCAGGCGTTCTGGGTGCCCCAGCTGTGATACATGGCCATCGGGCGTTGGGTCAGAGCGTTGATGGTGAAGCCTTCGTTGCCCTGCTGATCCGTTTCGTACCAGATCGGCAGCGGGTCCATCGTGTTTTTGATTCGTTGACGCAAATGCTCGGGCGGTTGGCGGTCGCCATGACCTTCGGCGGCCAGCTGGAATTTGCGCATCGGTTCCGAGTAGAGCTGGAACAGGTAAGGCTGCGGGCTGTCATAGATACCCATGCCTACGGCCCAATCCTGATAGGCCTTGTTCCACGGTTTGTAGTAGTCGGCGCCTTCGGGGATATGCGCGATATAGAAACCGCCATTCTCGATATATCGGTTCAACTGGTCGGGATTGACTTCTCCACGCCCTTCCTTGTCGCCGTTTTCGCCCCGGAACCCGGCCAACGGGCCGATGCCCGGCTTACGCTGGTGGTTGACGATGTAGTCGGCGTAATCCTTCCACTTTGGGCTCCCGTCTTCGTTTGTGAAGCCGGGCAGGCTAATGCGGTTGGCGAGTTCGATCAGAACCGATTGGAACCCGCGCACGTCGCGGTCGGGTTCGATCACCGGCCAGCGGATCGCGTCAGCGGCTGCGTCGGCTTCGCAAATGGGACGGTCCAGCAGCGAGATACAGTCATGCCGCTCCAGGTAGGTCGTATCGGGCAGGATCAGGTCGGCATAGGCAACCATTTCCGATGAATAGGCATCGGAATAAATGATCTTGGGGATGACGTATTTGCCGTCTTCATTGCGAGCGGTCAGCATCTCCATCACACCCTTGGTGTTCATGGATGAATTCCACGACATATTTGCCATGTACATGAACAGCGTGTCGATCTTATAGGGATCGCCGGCTGCCGCGTTCGAGATCACCATATGCATGAGCCCGTGGGCGGACATCGGGTTTTCCCAGGTGAAGGCCTTGTCAATGCGTTGTGGGGTGCCGCAATCGTCTATCAGCAGGTCTTCGGGGCCGCGCGGGAAGCCCAGATGCGGGCCTTCCAGAGGGCGTCCGGGGCGCCGGTCGCCATGCGGGTTGGGGTGAGCCTCGACCGGTTTGGGGTAGGGTGGTTTGAAACGGAATCCCCCGGGAACCTCGACCGTGCCCAGCAGGATTTGCAGCACGTGCAGGGCGCGGCAGGTCTGGAAGCCATTGGCATGGGCCGAGATTCCGCGCATGGCATGGAAGCTGACCGGACGGCCGATCATTTTGTCGTGTTTTTCACCCCGGAAATCGGTCCATTCGCGGTCCAACTCGATGGCCTCGTAAAAGGCCACGCGGGCGATCTCGGCGGCGATGGCGCGGATGCGCTTGGCTGGGATGCCGCAGCGTTCGGCGACGGCCTCGGGCGCGTGATCGTCGGATAGGTATTTCGCAGCCATCAAATGAAAGACCGGGCGATGGGTGACGCCGTTGTTTTCATAGGTAGCTGACAGGTCGGGGCGGACGCCGGGTTTGTCAAAGGCAGCCGGTTCACCCGTCACTCGGTCGATGACAAGCGGCTTGCCATCCGCATCGCGCAGGAACAGACCTTTTTCAGGTCCCTCAACCGCATTCACCAGAACCGGCGCGTTGGTGTAACGGCTAAGGTAATCCAGATCGATCTTGCCCGCTTTCATCAGCACATGGATCAGAGACAGAATGAACAGCCCATCCGTGCCCGGTGTGATACCGACCCAGTCATCGGCGACGGCGTTATACCCTGACCGGATCGGGTTGACCCCGATCACCCGTGCGCCGCGCGCCTTGATCTTGCCGATGCCCATCTTGATCGGATTGCTGTCATGGTCCTCGGCCACGCCGAACAGCATGAACAGCTTTGTGTGATCCCAATCGGGCTGGCCGAATTCCCAGAACGCGCCGCCCATCGTGTAGATGCCGCCCGCCGCCATGTTGACCGAGCAGAACCCGCCATGAGCCGCGTAGTTCGGGGTGCCGAAATTCTGTGCCCAAAAAGAGGTGAAGCTCTGGCTCTGATCACGACCGGTGAAGAAGGCCAGTTTCTGCGGGGCGGTCTCGTGCAGTTCGTTCAGCCAGCCGACGGCGGTGCTGATCGCCTCGTCCCATTCGATCTCGCGGAATTCACCCGACCCACGCGGACCGACCCGGCGCAGGGGCTTGCGCAAGCGCGACGGCGCGTTGACCTGCATGATCCCGGCGCTGCCCTTGGCGCAGAGCACGCCCTTGTTGACCGGGTGGTCACGGTTGCCTTCGATATAGGCAACCTTGCCGTCTTTCATGTGAACGTTGATCCCGCATCGGCAGGCGCACATGTAGCAGGTGGTGCGCCGGACCTCGTCCGAAACCTTGGGCGAAAGGTCGATCTTCGGCTGATGCGTCACGTTAACTCTCTCCCCGTGGCCGATTGCTTTGGCACCTGAACGTTCCGGTTATTCTTAGAATTTATATTCCCGGCTCAAGCATTAGTATTGATTTTCGGCTGTCGCCCCGACGTTCTGGTGCGGCATCCCGGCAGAGGCCGGACCCGATGGGACCGGCCGTCTTCGGTTTATTGAGGACGCATATCTTTTGCGTCAACGCCGGCGACTTCGACGGGTTTCTTCATCGCGTCACGGCGGAAAGGCTCGCCCAGTTCCTGGTTGATCATGGCCTCGATCAGGGTGGTGATGCCGTTTTTCTGGTCCTCGATGGCCTGGTTCAGCGCCGCCGTCAGTTCGTCCTGGGTACGAGCCACCACACCCTTCAAGCCGCAGGCCTGCGCGATACCGGCGTAAGAGACCTGGGTGTCCAGTTCCGTGCCCACGAAGTTGTCATCGAACCATAGGGTCGAGTTGCGCTTTTCCGCGCCCCACTGGTAGTTGCGGAACACGATCTGGGTCACCGCGGGCCATTCCTCACGCCCGATGGCGGTCAGTTCGTTCACCGCAATGCCAAAGGCGCCGTCACCGGCAAAGCCCACCACCGGTGTGTCCGGGCAACCGATCTTGGCGCCGACGATGGCCGGCAGGCCGTAACCGCAGGGGCCGAACAGGCCGGGGGCCAGGTATTTGCGGCCCGCCTCGAAGGACGGATAAGCGTTGCCGATGGCGCAATTGTTGCCGATGTCGGAGGAGATGATCGCCTCTTTCGGCAGCGCGGACTGAATTGCGCGCCACGCCATGCGCGGGCTCATCCAGTCGGGCTTGGCATCGCGGGCACGCTGGTTCCAGGTGGTGCCGGGGTCGTCATCCTCGTGGTCCATGCTAGACAGCTGCTGCGCCCAGCGGGACTTCTTCTCGGCGATCTTCGCCTTGCGCGCCTCGCGGCCGTCGTCACCGGCGGTGTCGCTCAGCTGCGCCAGGACACCTTTTGCTACCTTGGCAGCGTCACCAATGATGCCGACGCTGACTTTCTTGGTCAGGCCGATGCGGTCGGGGTTGATGTCGACCTGGATGATCTTGGCGTTGGCGGGCCAGTATTCCATGCCGTAACCGGGCAGGGTCGAGAACGGGTTCAGACGGGTGCCGAGGCACAGAACCACATCCGCCTCCGAGATCAGCTCCATCCCCGCTTTCGAGCCGTTATAGCCCAGAGGGCCGGCAAACAGAGGGTGCGAACCGGGGAAGGCGTCGTTGTGCTGGTAGCCGACGCAGACCGGCGCATCCAGACGCTCGGCCAGCGCTTTCGAGGCGTCGATGCCGCCTTCGGACAGAACCACGCCGGCGCCGTTCAGGATCACCGGGTTCTTGGCGTTGGACAGCAGCTCGGCCGCCTGCGCCACGGCACTCTCACCGCCCGAGGGGCGCTCGAATTCGACAACAGCGGGCAGATCGACATCGATGACCTGGGTCCACATGTCGCGCGGGATGTTCAGCTGGGCCGGGGCGCTGGCGCGCTTGGCCTGCATGATCACGCGGTTCAGAACTTCGCAGACACGGGTCGGGTCGCGGACTTCTTCCTGATAGGCGACCATGTCCTCGAACAGCTTCATCTGCTCGACTTCCTGGAAGCCACCCTGACCGATGGTCTTGTTCGCCGCCTGCGGGGTCACCAGCAGCAACGGAGTGTGGTTCCAGTAGGCGGTCTTCACTGCGGTCACGAAGTTGGTGATGCCGGGGCCGTTCTGCGCGATCATCATCGACATCTTGCCGGTGGCGCGGGTGTAGCCATCGGCCATCATGCCGGCGCTGCCCTCATGCGCGCAGTCCCAGAACATGATCCCCGCTTTCGGGAACAGATCCGAGATCGGCATCATCGCCGATCCGATGATCCCGAACGCATGTTCAATCCCGTGCATTTGCAGCACTTTGATAAAGGCTTCTTCGGTCGTCATTTTCATCTGGGTTTCTCCGGGCTGGGTGGTCGTGGCCGGGCAATTGGCCGCAGCAGTTCTTTGCGGTTTTGGCGCATGGGTGCGTGCGACGTTAGGGCCAGAACTGATGGCGGAATAGGTCCAGTCGGTTAATGGTTTTGGATTGCATCGGCGATCTGCTCGATTCCCGGGGCGATACGTTCAGGTGCGATCGAAGAATAGCCCAGACGGTAATAGTTCCTTGGCCGCTTGGGACCGGAAAAGAACTGCTCGCCGGGCTCGATGTGAACGCTGCGTTGCTGCAGTTGTTGCGCCAGCTGCTTGGTATCAATGTCACGAGGCGCTTGCATCCACATGGATGAACCACCCAAAACGCCGCGCCCGGCAACGGTCAGGCCGTGGTTTTCGATTGCTGCCTCAATCGCCTCTCGCCGCAGTTGCAACGCCTTGGACATGCGTCTGATCTGTGCGTCGTAGTGGCCCAGAGACAGAAAATAGGCAGCTGTGCGCTGTATGTGCCCCGGCGGGTGGCGCAGGACCAGCGAGCGTAACGCGCGTGCCTCGCGAATAAATGCCTCGGACCCGACCATGTACCCGAGACGAAGGCCGGGAAACAGCGACTTGGAAAAACTGCCGACGTATACAACCCGGCCATCCCGGTCGAGGGATTTCAGCGCCGGTGAAGGGGCACCCAGAAAGGCCATCTCGAATTCGTAATCGTCTTCGACGATGATCGCGTCCAGCTCTCGTGCCCGAGCCAACAGGGCATTGCGGCGACTCAGAGGCATCGTCGCCGTGGTCGGGCTCTGATGGCTGGGCGTCGTGAAGATCACGTCGGTCTCGTCAGGGATGCTGTCCGGTGGCAAACCGTCCTGATCGACGCGCAGCGGGGTCACATTGCATTCGGAATGGATAAGAAGATTCCGCAGGGCGTAGTAACAGGGATCTTCTATCGCTGCAGTCCGGGAGCGGTTCAGAAGCACCCGGGAGGCCAGCCAAAGCGCGTTTTGCGCGCCCAGAGTTATCAAAATTTCTTCGGGGCGGGCCGCGATGCCGCGACGGGGCAGGGTGTGGCGCGCGATGAACTCGATCAAAAGCTGATCGTCCTGATCGACGTAGTCCCCCGTCAGCGAGTCAAAGTCCTTGTGCCCAAGCGCCCGCACGGCACAGAGCCGCCAGTTGGCGTGGTCAAACAGGGATCTGTCGGCTTGCCCGTAGATGAATGGATAGCGGTAATCGCGCCAGTCGCTGGGTTTTTGCAGGAAATCTCCGCCGGAGTAGTGCCGGGCCAGCGCGGCGCTCCAGTCAACAGATTCATCTCCGCGCTGCAACGGCGTGTATTTAGGCGGCACCGGGGCGTTCTGGGATACGAAATACCCTGACCGCCCCTTGGCTGTCAGGTAATCGTTGGCCAAAAGTTCGGTATAGGCCAGTGTGACGGTAATCCGACTGACCCCCAGATGCGTCGCCAATTTGCGGGATGAGGGCAGCTTTTCCCCCACATGAAAACGCCCCGACAGAATGCCTTCGGCGATCATCTGCTGGATGCGCGCCTGCAAGGTGCCCTGACCGTTGGGATCGAGAAAAAAGGTGTCCACCGAAATGCTCATATCCGCTTATAGGCTGGACCTAAGGTGGCGGCAATCTGGACTTAAGTGAAATCCCGACAAAACCGCTTCCGTGGTTGACGCGCGCTCGCAAATAAACTATATAACCAGAAAATTAGTTTAATGGAGAAATGAGATGTGGGAAACCGCCGCTGCAGGATTCTCGGCCATGGGTTCGGAAGCCCGGCTGAAGGTCCTGAAAACTCTGGTTCGTGCGGGCGAGGCTGGATTGACTGTCGGTGAAATCCAGAACCGAACCGGCATTGCGCCTTCGACTCTTGCGCATCACCTGCGGTTTCTGGCCGCTGGTGGAGTGGTCGAGCAGGAAAAGGTCGGTCGAAGCACGATCAACCGGGCGTGTTTCGATGAGCTGAGAAACCTGGCGCAGTTCATCCTCAGCGAATGCTGCGCAGACGAAATTGGAAAGGCCGCGAACGATGGCTGAACTCTCACAAAACCCGAAGGTCCCGGCCAGAGGTGTCGTGGATCTGATCAAAACGCCATGGGCCTTGATCATCGTGATCCTTGCAGCCGTGGCTGTTTTGGACCCGGGCAACTGGACCGAAGTTGTGGCCTTTGCCGGCAAGGCGCTGGCCCATACAGGGCAGTATATCCTGTTTGCCGTTTTGTTGCTGTCCTACCTGAAGGCGACCGGAGCCGAGGTCATGGTCGCCCGCGCTTTTGAAGGGCGCGAGACGCGTATGATCTTTCTTGCAGCCCTATTTGGCGGGCTCGCACCGTTCTGTAGTTGTGAAGTCATCCCTTTCATCGCCGGTTTGCTGGCTCTTGGCGCACCCCTGTCGGCCGTCATGGCGTTCTGGCTCAGTTCACCGCTGATTGACCCGCCGACTCTGTTGATCACCGCCGGAGCGTTGGGCTGGCCCTTTGCCATCGGCAAGGCCGTTGCTGCCGTGGCGTTGGGGTTGTTTGGTGGATTCACAGTTCGCGTCATGATGCAGGGCGGGGCATTCGCCAACCCTTTGCGCGAATACAAGCCTGCCGGATGCTGCGGCTGTGGACCCAAACAGGACGACAAGCCTGTGTGGAAGTTCTGGCAGAAGCCCGAACGCCGCGCACGGTTCCGCAGTGAGTTCGTGCACAATGGTGTGTTTCTGCTGAAATGGCTGGCCCTGGCCTACGTGCTTGAGGCGCTTCTGGTCAACTACGTGCCCGCCGACCTGATCGCCCGAGCGGTAGGTGGAGAAGGGGTCGTGCCCATCGTGGTGGCCGCCCTGGTCGGAATGCCCGCCTATCTGAACTCCTATGTTGCTCCGCCGCTGCTGGCTGGCCTGATGGAGCAGGGGATGAGCGCAGGTGCCGCGATGGCCTTTATGGTGGCGGGCGCCGTCAGCTCAATCCCGGCGATGGCGGCAGTCTGGTCGCTGGTTAAACCGCGCGTGTTTGCCACCTATTTGGGGCTGGGCGTCGGCGGGGCAATTGTCACCGGCATCCTGTTCCAGATGATCTGAAATGATTAAAGCCGCCCGGCAGCAATGCGGGGCGGCTTATTATCTAACGGTTTCAGCTTAGCTGGCTTCACAAAACTTCGGTAGCTTGAACCTGTAACGAGGTTCCCCGCTTTCGACATAGACCCTTTTTTCGATACAGGCGCTGGTGCCGACTGTCTGAGAAACCGGAGCTTCGGTGGATGTGATCGATGCTGCAGTTCCATCCGGCAACCGAACCGAAGCGATGACGCCATTTTTCAGGTCACCGTTTATTGGGGTCGCTGACAAAACCGGCACCGTCATGAAGGAATGGTGTTCATGCTTACCGTCACCGCCCCAAAAAGACAGGGCAGCGACAATTGCGATCATGACCACACCACCCGCCAACGCCAAGCCCCACGTTTTCAGAAAGGCATAAACAGTCACAGCGCGATGCGGGCCAACGAGGGCAGACAATACGTTCAGCATAGGTATCCTGTAGAAATCGCCCCGGACCGTTCAGACCGGGGCCATCAGTACATCAGGTGCGCGGATCGTCTTCTTCTTCGTCCGCGGCATCGCCTTTGGGCAGGTTGAAGAAGCTGTCTGCATCAACAAGCGGCTCTTCATCCGATTTCTCGTCGCTATCATCGGACAGCGAGAAGGTTTCCAGACCTTCGATGGCGGTCGGGATCTTCGGTGCGGCGTCCATTTCCAGCGACTGCTCGGTCGACACCAGTTTGCGGCGCTCGTCATCGCTCATGACGCCACCTTCCGCCGCTTTCTTAGCGGCTGCCTTCTGCACGATCGCGTCCAGCTCGGATTGTTTGCAAAGACCCAGAGCAACAGGGTCAATCGGCTGCATATTCGAAATGTTCCAGTGGGTGCGCTCGCGGATCGACTGGATGGTCGGCTTGGTGGTGCCTACCAGCTTGGCAATCTGACCATCGCTGAGTTCCGGGTGGAACTTGACAAGCCACAGTATCGAGTTTGGACGGTCCTGACGCTTGGACAGCGGGGTGTAGCGCGGCCCACGGCGCTTTTCCTCGCCCGATGCCGCCGGGTTGAACTTGAGCTTCAGCTTGTGCAGCGGGTTGTTCTGCGCCGACTCGATCTCTTCCTGCGTCAGCTGGTTGTTGGCAATCGGGTCAAACCCTTTGACCCCAACGGCCACATCGCCATCTGCGATGCCCTGCACCTCAAGCTCGTGCATGCCCACGAAATCCGCGATCTGCTTGAAGCTGATCGTGGTGTTGTCCACCAGCCATACGGCTGTTGCCTTGGCCATAAGCGGTTTTGCCATCAGCCCGTCTCCTTTGAATACATCTGTCCCGTCGCCGGAATTCGGCGGCCCCGTGGTCTTGGGGCAGGTTTCCGTTGTCGGGGAACTTGGGCTGTATATAGTCGCGGCAAGGCAAGAAGGGAAGAGGCGAATGCGCCGAGGGATTTTGGGGTTGGTATTGTCGGCGTTCAGCGCGACGACGGCGCTGGCCGATGGGGAAAAGGCGGGCGAGTTCGATTACTATGTCCTGTCGCTGAGCTGGTCACCCAACTGGTGCGCCCGAGAAGGCGACGCGCGCGGTTCGGACCAATGCGATGCACGGCATGACCACGGCTGGATACTGCACGGCCTTTGGCCGCAATACCATCAAGGCTGGCCTGCGTTCTGTCGCACAGCCGAAGCTCCGCCCACCCGACGCATGACCAGGCAAATGGTCGATATTCAGGGCAGTTCCGGTCTCGCCTGGCATCAATGGAAAAAGCACGGCACCTGCACGGGCCTCAGCGCGCCCGACTACTTTGCCCTGTCACGAAAAGCCTATGAGCGGGTCGAACGCCCACAGGTGTTCCGAAAACTGGATGCGTCGGTCAAGCTGCCTGCCTCGGTCGTGGAAGAGGCCTTCCTCGAAGCCAACCCCGAGCTTGAGCGGGACATGGTCACCGTCACCTGCAAACAGGGATACATCGAAGAGGTTCGTCTATGCCTGTCTCGTGACCTTGAACCGGTGCCGTGTGGCCGGGACGTTATCCGGGACTGCATGGCCCAGGACGCGTTGTTCGATCCGATTCGTTAGAGTTCCCGGTTCTGGCATTCGCGGGCGTATTCCAGCGCCTTGGCGGTGCCCTTGAGGTCAATTGCCATCACCACCTCGCCTGCCGGGTTATAGACGGTCAGGGTCTTGTTCTGCGCAATCGCATTGACGAAGCTGCGGTCGGTGAAGAAAACCGTCGCGCCGGGCACGTCGCGCTGATTGAAGCCTATGGCTGTTGCGTCAAAGCTCTTGCCGTCCAGCTCGAACCGGATCGGATAGCTCTCACCCTGTTTAATGTCGCCCCAGGCCTTGTTGTAGACGGCGAAATACCCGCGATTGCCCAGCGCGTCATAGCCCAGCCTCACCACAGAAAGGTCTTGATACACCGTCTGGATCAGGCACCCATTGCCAAGCGCGGGGTCCATCATGATGTTCCAGCCTTCGACAAAGCCTTTGTCGATCAGTTCCTGTGCGAGGGCAGAGGTGGCGGTGAAGGCAGCGAGGGTGAGGGCGAGAAGGCGGGTCATATAGTGTTTCCGGAAAAAAGACTGTGGAATGGCATCCACGTTACTGAATTAACAGGCGCAGCCAAGAGTATTCTCCTGTCGTGATCCAGCTATTTTCTACGGCTTCCGGCATTCGCTTATTGAAAAAAGAGTTTAGAAACCTGATGGCTCTGGGTTAAGAGAGCCTGGCGCTTCTACTGTCTCTATAAACATGACCCCCCGTACCTCGCCGACAATACCGTTACAATTCCATCCTGAGCTTTCCAAAAAACGCGCCAGAAAAGTAAGCAGGGAAATGATTGTTTCTCAAAAAAGGCATAGTCGTTGCCGCTGGAGATAGAAAACCCGCTGCGTTTCAAACTTTGGATTAGTTCCTGCTCGTCCAATGGCAGGAGGAATTCAGAGGCAATCCTCGGCCAATCTCTGGCGGAACAGGAAACGGTGGATAAAGCAGCAAGTAGAAAACGACCACAACGCCGATGAAGGACGCAGCCCCTATCGTTAAGAACTTCCGCATAAAACGCCCTTATTGCTAAATGCCAAAGTAGAATAATGGTGGCTTGCGGGAAGGCTTGTAACGCTTACTCGGGCGCAAACCTACAACTCTTTCCGCGCCCTCAACGCTGCCGTAATCGTCCCATCATCCAGATAATCCAGCTCCCCCCCAATCGGCACACCCTGCGCCAGCGAGGTCAGGCGGACCTGCCCCTCCAACTGATCGGCGATGTAATGGGCAGTGGTCTGGCCATCGATGGTGGCGTTCAGGGCTAGGATGACCTCAGAAATCCCTTCGGCCATCACCCGGTCCTTGAGCCGGGGAATGCGCAGCTCATCCGGCCCGACTCCGTCCAGTGCCGACAAAGTGCCGCCCAGAACGTGATAGCGGCCCTTGAACACTCCGGCCCGTTCCATCGCCCAGAGGTCGGCGACGTCTTCGACCACGCAGAGTTCTCCGGTCGCGCGAGCCTCGTTGTCGCAGATGTCACAGATATCGGTGGTGCCGACATTGCCGCAGTTCAGGCATTCGCGGGCGGTGACGGCCACTTGCTGCATGGCGTCTGACAGAGGCGTCAACAGCAGGGCGCGTTTGCGGATCAGGTGCAGCACGGCGCGGCGGGCCGAGCGGGGGCCGAGGCCCGGCAGCTTGGCCATCAGGTCGATCAGATTGTCGATATCGCTGTTCGAACTCAAGGCGCGTGCTCCTGCAAATGGGCCGGGCAATTTGCACCCGGCCAAAGATCCGTCAGGAGCTTGTATCAGAACGGAAGCTTGATGTCTTTCGGCAAGCCCATGCTTTCCGTCAGCTTGGTCATTTCTTCCTGCGCGCGTTCGGCCGCTTTGGATTGCGCGTCTTTGATGGCGGCCAGGATCAGGTCCTCGACCACTTCCTTGTCGTCACCGTTGAAGATCGAAGGGTCAATATCCAGACCTTTCAACTCGCCCTTTGCGGTTGCGGTTGCCTTGACGAGCCCGGCCCCGGATTCGCCGACAACCATCATGTTGTTCAGTTCTTCCTGCATGTCGGTCATCTTTGTCTGCAAATCCTGCGCGGATTTCATCATCTTGGCCATATCGCCCAAGCCGCCAAGTCCTTTGAGCATCGATCGTCTCCTGTAAATCGGTTTGAGGCCTAAATACGGATGCCATCGGCGCGGCACAAGGGGCGAGGGTGCTCCCGCCTGTCGTCAAGGTCTTTTGCAAGACCTTTCCTCCCCTTGGGCCCGGCAGCGCGGGCTCTGCCCGCGCTGCCGGGCCCAAGGCCGCTCAGGGGAATCGGCGTCAGCCGATGGCCCGTGGCGGACGCGGGAGGGTTTGGTTTTCGGAATGGGTTCATACCACACGAACAGAATTCAATCCGTCGGTCGCTGTCACCGAACAGCAGATGGATTTGAGCGTGCGTGGGTGGCCATAATCCCACGGGCGGCCCCGGTGCAGGGTTGCGCGCTCATCCCAGATCAGAACGTCGCCCACGGCCCATTGGTGCGAATACACATATTCCGGTCGCGTGCAGAAGGCCAACGCGTCCTCGAGTATCGTCTGGCTTTCCTCATGCCCCAGCCCCTCGATCGCGAAGGCATGAGAGGCGATGAACAGCGCGTCTTCGCCCGTGACGGGGTTGGGCCAGATCGCGCGCCAGGGGCGGTCGGGCCATCGGGTCATGAAGGGCAAAGCCGCCAAATCGGTCGAGATTTTCGACCGGGAATGTGACAGGCGATGCCAGACGATCGCGTCCTTCAGGGCGGATCGCAGACGCTCCGGCATGTCGGCCCAGGCGGCTCGGGTCGAGGCTAGCTCGGTCTCACCGCCGCTGGGCGGTACGATCTTGGCGGTCAGGATATTGATCAATGCGGGGGTTGGAAGAAATGTGCTGTCGGTATGCCACAACATGTTGGCCTGCAGGTCCAGCAGGCGCAGGTCATCCTTTGCGCGCAGCCCGTCCTTGGTCTGGTTGGTGAGTTCGGGAACCTCAAACTCAAGAGGACGGCCTGCTGCCATGGCCTCGCGATTTTCCAGTGGGCCGAAAAGCTCGGCCAGTCGAATGTGATCCTCGTCCGAGATCGATTGGGCAGGGAACAGAAGCGCCGAATGGGTCTCGAATGCCTGCCTGATCTCCGGGTACAAATTATCTTTGGTGACTGCGCGCAGATCGACATCGTGAACGGTCAACCCGAAACGGGGGTGCAGCGGTGTTGTGTGCATCAAGTTCCTCCATCATCTGCGTAATGGCAGGGTCCGATCGTCCGCTGGAACAATCTGCCTCATTTGCGACACATGGCGCGCGCGCCGGGTCAATCCTCTTCGAACGGGTCCCACTCGTCTTCGACCTCGGGCAGCGCTTCGGTCTCGACTTTGGCGGCGCGTTGCTCGGGCGTTTCGATTTTGGTGATCTTGGCGTTCGGGAACTGAGCGAATACGGCCTGCACAAGTGGATGCTCTTTGGCTTCGCTCTTCAGCGCTTCTTCGGCGGCGTTCTCTTTCTCATAGATCGTCTCGCCGCCGCCTTCGTTCACAACGGTCACGGCCCATCTATTCCCGGTCCACCTTTGCAGCGCGGTTCCGAGCCGTTGAGCCAGATTGGCCGAGGCGCGTTCGGTGGGTTGGAACTCGATCCGGCCCGGTTGGTAAGCCACCAGCCGGAGATAGCTTTTGACTTCTTCAAGCAAGACCCCATCCCGGTTCGCGCGGATCAGTTCGACCACATGATCGAACGTGGGATAGCGTGCCAGCGCGGCCTGAACGTCCTGTGCCAGAGCTGCCGTGGGTCCTCCGCTGTTTCCGGTCGTCGATGCAGCATAGGCAGGTTGCCCCGTGTGTTGGGTCACAGGCGCGGTATTCCCAGTTGCGGAAACACCGCCGCCGGGCCCACCACTGGGCGGCGGAGGCACGTCTTGCAGGCGTTTCAGCAGTTCCTGCGGGCTTGGCAAATCCGCGACATGGGTCAGGCGGATAACTGCCATTTCCGCGGCCATCATGGCGTTTGGCGCGGCGGAGACTTCTTCCAGTGCCTTCAGCAGCATCTGCCACATCCGCGTGAGGACACGCATCGGCAGGGCCTCTGCCATCTGCTGGCCACGCGCGCGTTCATCGGGAGAAACCGTCGGGTCTTCGGCAGCGTCGGGTGTGATCTTGACGACCGACACCCAGTGGGTGATCTCGGCCAGATCGCGCAGAACGGCCAGCGGATCCGCACCTTCGGCATATTGAGCGCCCAACTCGGTCAGGGCGCCCGCCGCATCCCCACGCAGGATCATGTCCATCAAGTCCAATACCCGGCCCCGATCGGCAAGCCCCAGCATGGCGCGGACCTGATCGGCGCTGGTTTCTCCTGCTCCATGGGAAATGGCCTGATCCAGCAGCGAGGTTGCGTCGCGTGCGGACCCTTCCGCAGCGCGGGTGATCAGGGCCAGCGCGTCCTCGGCAATCTGCGCACCTTCTGCATCCGCGATCTTGCGCAAAAGGCCGATCATGTCTTCGGGTTCGATCCGGCGCAGATCAAATCGCTGGCACCGGGACAGAACCGTCACCGGAACCTTGCGAATTTCGGTTGTGGCGAAGATGAACTTCACATGTTCGGGCGGTTCTTCCAGCGTCTTGAGCAGCGCGTTGAACGCGCTGGTCGACAGCATGTGAACCTCGTCGATGATATAGATCTTGTAGCGGGCTGAAGCCGCGCGGTAGCGGACGCTGTCGATGATCTCGCGGATGTCGTTGACACCGGTGCGACTGGCAGCGTCCATCTCCATCACGTCGACATGGCGGCCTTCCATGATCGCTACGCAGTGTTCGCATTTTCCGCAGGGTTCGGTCGTGGGGCCGCCATTTCCGTCAGGACCGATGCAGTTCATGCCTTTCGCAATGATGCGGGCGGTCGTTGTCTTACCGGTCCCGCGAATGCCGGTCATGACGAAGGCCTGCGCGATCCGGTCCGCCTCGAACGCGTTTTTGAGCGTGCGCACCATGGCATCCTGGCCAACCAGGTCTGCAAAGGTTTCCGGGCGATACTTGCGGGCGAGAACCTGATAGGCGGGGCTGGGCGTGTCGGTCATGTCTGCTCTGGCGGATTCGAGTTACGCCGCAGCGTAGAGCGCCCCGACCTCCGCGTCCACCGCAGGGCGGAACGAAATTTGTTTTGAATGTCGCCGGGTCGGGATAGAACCTGCCGGCAAGGTGAAATTGGAACCCCGATGGCTCAGTTTGAAATCTACGACTTGCCGCTTGGCGGCGGCACGTTGGCGTTGTCACCCCTTCCGGGGCGCGGTGGAGACTACGCCGCCGATCTGGACACGCTCAGAAACTGGGCGCCGGACATCGTAATCTCTATGACCTCTGCGGCCGAGTTGACGCAAGGAGGAGCTGGAAGTTTTGGCCAGGACGTCAAAAGCAATGGGGTCCGGTGGGTTCATCTGCCCATCGAGGATTTCGGATCACCACCAGCCGAAATAGTCGAGCGATGGCCGGTAGTTAGCAAGACCGTGCTGAGGACTTTGTCGCACGGAGGTCGGGTCCTGGTGCATTGTCGTGGCGGGTGTGGTCGATCCGGAATGGTGGTTCTGCGATTGATGGTGGAAAACGGTGAAGCGCCCCAGGCGGCGCTGTCCCGACTACGCGCAATTCGCCCCTGTGCCGTCGAAACTGACGGGCAGATGCGCTGGGCCGTGGGAGCCGCCCGCGCACCTTATTCGCAATAGGTCAGGCCGTTGCGAAGGCTTCCGCCTGCACCGGATGGCTGGGCGCCAGCGCTACCGCTTCCAGTAATGCGCAGGGCGGGTTGCTGATCGCCTGAGAGGGCAGGGACGTCAGCTCTGTTCCAAACATCAGCTCGGCGTAATCATCCAACCTGTCAGAACTGGTTTCGGGATCCGCGCCGCAATAAATTCTCACCTGGTCAGGTCGCGCGCGAAAGCGGGCGGAACATCCTTGCGGGCAGTGTGTCAGGTCCGAACTGCCTTCGATTTCGAACTCATTCGTGGTCGAATGCCCTGCTGCTGCAACGGCTTGAACCATGGCGCGCGCCATGCGGGCGAGCGCGGGGCAGGTTTTGCCGGTGCGCTGGCAAATGGTAGCTGTGAATTGATGTGTCTCGGTCTTCCAGATCATGCTGCGCCCTCCGCGCGTGGGACGAAGGGTGAGAGATCGGGAAAGGCTGCATCCTGCGACCAAACCCCGCCCGGACACCCCGCCCGAGTTTCGGTTTCAAGTTCTGATGGCAGGTCTCCTGACTTGCGGGTCGCTGCTTTGCCGACCTTCCCAACCTTTCGGTCAGTGGTGTTTCGGCATCGCTCTCCGCTTACAGTTGCGGGGGCAGTCGCGGACTTGGTCCCAACCGGATCAACCGGGGTGGACCGCACCGCGTTCCCTTTTCATCCCGGCCATCGTGAGAGGGCGCGGGAACCATCACCGCATCGCTAGCGGTTGCAGTGTGGCCGAGTCAAGCAGATTGGCCATTCAATGGTTCGCGAGACTTTTTCAGCGCGGTAAGTGGACGTTTGGTCACCTTAATCCGGCCTTGACTCGGAGGGGTGGATAGGGCCGATTGAGCGAGTGAACTGATCGGTTCAGTTAGGGCTGGAGAACAGATGTTGGACGCTCGGTATACGGTGATTGCCGAAGATATTCGGTTCCCTTCGGGGCCGGCCATGCTGTCGGGGCGTTTGTATTTACCGCATTCCGACCCGCAAACCGTTGTTGTGCTGAACAGCGCGACCGGGGTGCCAAGGGATTATTATCGGCATTTCGCGCAGTGGCTTGCAGCCGAACGGGGTATGGCCTGTCTGACATATGATTATCGGGATTTCGGCCATTCCCTTTCGGGCCGATTGAAGGAATCGACAGTCACAATGGCAGATTGGGCACTGGTCGATATGCCCGCGGCCCGGGCCGAGATGCGACGACGGTTTCCGAACGCGCAACACTGGACAATCGGCCACTCGGTCGGTGGAATGCTCGGTCCTTTGCAGCCGGATATCGAGATGATCGACCGAATGATCTGCGTTTGCTCGGGCTTGGTCACGTTGTCAGATCACCCGTGGCCCTATCGCGGGCTGGCCGGGTTGTTCTGGTATGGCCACGCGCCGTTGGCCGTGCATATGCTGGGCTATCTGCCCGGCAAGGCGCTTGGCTTCGGCTCGGATCTTCCGCCGCAAGTGTATTGGCAGTGGCGCAAGTGGTGCACATCACCATCCAGCTATGTGCCCGAGACCGGTTCCAGCCTGCCCGCGGTAGATTGGTCCCGGGCCGGAGGACCGGTTGATCTGTTCGCATTCACCGACGATCAAATGGTTCCGCCCAACGCGGTCTGGAGGCTGGCTGATCTTTATGGACCAGACGCCAATCGCATCCTCATCGACCCGCAGGACACTGGGCTGACCGGCATTGGTCATATCGGGGTCTTTGCGCGCCGAAGTGCGGCTGTCTGGCCCCGATTGATCGAGAAGTAAGGGACGCCGGGTCTCGGCGCCCCATCTTGTCAAAGCCCGGTGCGCGAGGGTTTGCCGCGCGTCGCATTGCGCACCATTTTCCCGAATGCCTTATCACGGGCACGGGCTTGCGCCACGGTATCGGAATTGCGCATGTCCTCTCGCCGCAATTTGCGCCATCGAACCAGCCGGTCAGGGTTCAGGGTGCCTTCGTCCACTGCGCCGAGGACGGCGCAGCCGGGTTCGGTCTGGTGTTCGCAATCGGAAAAGCGGCAGTTCTGTGCCAGCTCAACAATGTCGGAAAAGACCTCATCCACGCCATCTTTTGCGTCCAGCAACCGAAGGGCACGCATACCCGGCGTGTCGATCAGCCAGCCACCATTTCGCATCCGGTACAGGGCTCGTGCTGTTGTGGTGTGCCGACCGCGCGCGTCGTCCTCACGAATATCGGCGGTCGAGTCCTGCGATCCGGTCATGACATTCGCGAGCGTCGTTTTCCCAACACCGGAGGACCCAACCAATGCAGCCGTTTGACCGGACGGGCACCAATCCAGCACGCGGTGTACGTCTTGCGCGTTCAACGAGTTCACTGACAACACGGTCTGAAGTGGGGACAGCGCTTGCGCCTGATCCACGTATTGCTCAGCGCTTTCACAGATATCCGCCTTGGTCAAAACGATGACCGGGAAACACCCCGCCTGATGGGCCAGTGCGAGGTAACGTTCCAGCCGCGCAAGGTTGAAATCTGCGTTGCATGAGCTGACGATGAACAGAACATCCACATTTGCAGCAATCAATTGCGTGTCAGCCCCGGTTCCGGCGGCACGGCGCTTCAGAAGGCTGCGACGATCCAGCAGACGCTGAACGCGGTTTTGCGCATCGCACAGCACCCAATCGCCGACCGCGAAATCGCCCGTCTGGCGGCCTCCGGTCAACAAAGCTGCTTCTCTGTTCGGGTGGTGCCCAAACAACCGATCACGATGAACCGCCGTTACGCGGAATGGATTCAACTTAGGGTGTGCCGCTTGCTGCGCGGCGAAATGAGAGGACCATCCCAGGTCCGAAAGGGTAAATGACATTGGTCTGCCTGTGTTCAGGTACAGAAAGCCCAGCAAATGGCGAACGCGCATCTGCGGGCGATGTGTTCAGGCAGTCGAGTTGATGGGTGAAATCAGAACCGCGTTGCCTGAAGGGTCATTGCTACAATCATAAACGCCCTCCTGCGGCTGATGGTTCGGATAAGTGAGAGGTTGGACATCGACCCAAGCGGGGCTCGTTGTGGCTGCTTCCTTCCGGACCTGACCAGGTTGGCGAGGCGCTCGCCCGCGCCAACCTCTCATCGATGGATATAGGCGCACAAACCGGAAATGACAACCCGTCAGAGCGTCAGTTCGATTTGAAGAAACCCCGTGGCGTTCAGGCCCAGAACTCGGGGCGCAAAGCCTGACAACTCGTCCAAATGAGCTTCCGCGGCCGTGCCGGTTTCCAAAATGGCATTTGCACCACCAAGGGGGGTCAGACTGAATGGCTGTGGCGCGCCGGCCAAAAGCTCGTCGGGCAGTTGTTTCGCCAGATAGTCCCGAAGGATGTCCTGAACGCGCAGGGGGGGCAGTTCGATTGAAATCGTTTGTGCAATCATCGGAAAATGCCCACCACCATTTGCGCGGTAGTTATTCGTTGCGACGACAAACTTTTGGTTTCCAGGGACAGGGCGACCTTTCATCGTCAAGTTGCGTATGCGCCCGCCCGACGAACCCGTCAGCTTTCCACCCAAATCATACTTCGCAGGTTGAGACAGATCGATCTGATAGCGCAACCCGTGCAGTACGTCGAAATTGTGACCTGCCCGCAGCGGATTCGTCAGAACGGTGCTGCGATCCGCCCCGACCTGATTAAAGATCCCTGCGGACATTTCGAGCCAATCACGGATTTGAGCCCCGGTCGCCACGACAGCGCGCAGTTCATTTGGGAAAACGTGCATATCGGCGACATGACGCATCGAAATCTCGCCTGCAGGGATGTTTGTGTAATATCCCGGCCCGGCCCGACCGCCGAACTTGGCGGGCGCCGTAGCCGACAGGAGTGGAAGTGTTTCCAATTCGGTCCCGGCCAGAAACGGACGAAGCGCCGCCGCCTGAGCTGCCGCCAGTAACGCAAGACCGCGATCAGGGGCGCAAAAACTGAAAAAGCTGTGAACCGGTGCAAACAGGCGGCCAACCGGTTCAGCGGCGCGCGCGCGCGTGGCTTTGTGACCTTTGGCAAACAGGCGAACCATCTCGGGGTCTTCCGACACAGGGGCCCGGTGGCTTTCAGAGTAGATAGGCCGAAGTTCGACATGGGGTTTGACGACACGCCAACCTTTGGTGCCGTTCCGGGAAAGCGTCAGATCGATGACGCCCAGATGAGAGCCGGCAAAGCCGGGCATCACCACCGGTTTACCGTGTACCAGCCCTGCGGAATTGTCGACATGGGCGACGCCTTCATGCGCGTCGCCCGGTAAGGTCAGATGTGTGTGACCGGCGATGACAACGTCGATGTGCTTGAGTGCCGCCAACGGAACGACGGCGTTTTCCAGCCCTGGAGCAGCATCCGTTTCGGCAATCCCCGAATGGGCCAGCGCAATGATGACGTCGCAACCTTGCCGGCGCAATGCGCTCGCCGTGTCCCGTGCAGTGGTAAGGATGTCGTCGACCTGAGCCATCCCTTCCAGCTTGTGCGCCTCCCATTGCGCGGTTTGGGGCGGCAAAACGGACAACACGCCGATGCGGATCGGCAATTCGGCGCCGTCACAAGCAACGCTTCGTTGCAGTACGGCACTTTGTTGCGGAATTCGGGCATTGTCGTTGCGCAGCAGATTGCTGCAGATCACAGGGCAAGAGACTTGTTCGGCCAGACGGTCGATCAGTTCAAGGCCATAGTTGAAGTCGTGGTTACCCAATCCCACCGCGTCGTAGTTGAGTGCATTGAACGCCATTGCAATGGGATGGGTTTCGGCAACGTTCTCGGCGGCCCAGTCTCCCAACGGGGTTCCCTGCAAAAAGTCGCCATTATCAAACAACAGACTTAGTGTCCCCATTTGCCGGGCCTGTTTCCGCGCTGCACGGATCAGGTTTGCCGTGCGAGTAAACCCAATTCGGGGGTCTGCGCGATCTGCGTAATAGTCAAAACCCATCAGGTGCATGTGAAGATCGCTTGTCGCCAAAATCTGAATATGCGCGACCGGCTCTGGCTTCTGGCCCGGCGATGTATTGGGTGTCAAAACTTCAGCTTCTGGATGTTGTTGTATGCATGATTTCACTGATTGGTGGAATTAGTGCAAATTCCGGGGCAATCCTGCGGCCATTCAACGACAGCGCTGTTTTGCCGCGCGGTGGAATTCCGTTGCGCCCAAGACGAAGACGTGGCAGCCCTTTTGCCGGCAGTCTGGGAAGGCAGGAATGAAACGCGCGGAACAAGTGACATTTGGCGGATCCGGCTTGGATCGGGCGGCCCTGCTGCGGGGCGACAAAGACAGGCTATTGGCGGCGCAGTCCGACCCCTCTGCGCGTTGCGTGTTGTTGTGGCGCGGCAAGGTGTTGGTTCAGGGTGAACAACTGGACCGGCTGGCATTGATCCCGATGAGTTATGATCTGTTGCACAACGGACCGGGTGGAGTGATTGCCTCGCCGGTTTTTCTCGGGAAGACCGATGGCGACGTGCCGGTTTTTGCCATGGATATTTCGGGATGGGCGGCAGAGGGGCTGGATTTGTCCGGTGTTGGCGCATTCGTCGATCGCACCGAACAGCAACACCCGGACCTACCGGATGGTCACGTTTTTGCAGAATTGCGCCGCATCATGACGCGCCTGTCGCCACGCGACGCGGAAATGGCTGCAACTGCAAAAGCCATCATCGGATGGCACGAGACGCACAAGTTCTGCGCCCGGTGTGGGGAACGCAGCGAGATGTCTCAGGGCGGGTGGCAGCGTAGCTGTCCGGAATGCGGCGGGCAACACTTCCCGCGCACCGATCCGGTGGTTATCATGCTGATCACGCACGGCAATTCCGTACTTATGGGGCGATCCCCCGGTTGGCCCGAAGGGATGTTCTCCTTGCTGGCCGGGTTTGTCGAGCCCGGCGAAACGCTGGAAGCCGCCGTACGGCGGGAAGTCATGGAAGAGGCGGGTGTACCCGTGGGTGCCGTGAAATATTTGTCCAGCCAACCCTGGCCATTTCCGGCGTCGCTCATGTTTGGTTGCGCGGGTGAGGCGTTGTCGCGCGATATCCGGATTGACCCGGTCGAAATCGAAGAAGCGATGTGGGTCAGCAAGACCGAGATGATGCAGGCCTTTGCCGGAGATCACCCGAAACTGTTGCCAGCCCGCAAAGGGGCGATTGCCCGTTTTTTGTTGCAGCACTGGCTTGCGGATACGTTGGACTGACGAAACACTGGAACGAAAGACGAGGACGATCGGAACACCGAAATGCAGTTTTCAGCGCAGGAAGATATCCAGGCTCCGATCAACACCGTCTTCGACATGGTTGCCGATTTCGAGCGGTTTGAGCGGATGGCCATGCGGCGCGGTGCCGAGGTGCGGCGTGCGCCTGGTCCCCTTCAGCCGGGCGCAGGAACCACATGGGAAACCACGCTCAAGATCCGAGGCAAGCCGCGTCATATCACTGTGGAAATGACAGATTGCGACCGTCCTTCGCTGATGCGGTTTCACGCCAGCAGCAAGGGTATGAATGGGGCCACGACGATCGAACTTCTGGCCTTGTCCCAACGCCGTACGCGTCTGATCATCGACATGTCGCTGGCAGCAAAAACTCTGCCAGCCCGGCTGTTGCTGCAGTCACTGAAGCTGGGGCAATCGCGTTTCCGCCGCCAGTTCCAGATACGTCTCAGCGATTTTGCACGAGAGCTGGAAGAGCGTCATTTGCACGGGGCGTGAAGGTGTAACCGATAGGAGGAATATGGTGGATGAGCTAACTTTCAGAGTTGCCGGGAACACGGATGCCAGCGGGATTTCAGAAGTTTTGCAAGACCTTGTCGAAGCCGGAAAACGACGAAAGGACAGCGGCGCTGACTTCGTGTTGAGCCATTACATCCACCACCCTGACCAAATTCAGTGCACAATCGCTGTCGACAAGGTTGGACGTGTCCTGGGGTTTCAATCTCTGAAAAAGGCCGTTGAAAACAACCTCTATGGCGCGCCGATTGGTTGGGGTGTAATTGGCACGCATATTCGCCCCTCGGCAGCGAGGCGAGGTATTGGGCGCGCATTGTTCAAATCAACTTTGGCCGTTGCCATAGACCAAAACCTGCCGGCAATCGATGCCACGATCGGTTCTGGAAACGACGATGGTCTGGCCTTTTACGAGGCCATGGGAATCAGAGACTATCGACAACTGGATGGTGCTGTATCCAAGTCCTACGCGATCTGACCAGTTCCGTCAGCCACGTGGTCGCGCCGCCGGGTAGACGCCCAGAATCTCGACATTCGTCGTGAAATGTTCCAGCTCATCCATTGCCAACTGGACATTCCGGTCCTCGGGGTGGCCGACGACATCCGCGTAGAACTGCGTGGCGGTGAACGAGCCATCGAGCATATAGCTTTCCAGCTTTGTCATGTTGACGCCATTGGTCGCAAAGCCGCCCATCGCCTTGTACAGAGCCGCCGGTATGTTGCGCACTTCAAACACAAAGCTGGTGATCATTTCATGCTCCCCCCGCCGCGATTCGTCGGCCTCGCGCGACATGACCAGAAATCGGGTGGTGTTGTCGCCATGGTCTTCGATATGGCGCGCCAGCACGTTCAGGCCATAGATTTCGGCTGCCAGTTCGCTGGCAAGCGCGGCCGAGTGCCTGTCCCCAACTTCGGCCACTTCGCGGGCCGCACGCGCGTTGTCGGGGCTGACCCGACCACGAATTCCGTGCTCTTTCAGGAAGCCCGCGCACTGCGGCAGAAGAACCAGGTGGGAATGTGCCTCGGTGATGTCGGACAGAGTAGCGCCAGGCACGCCCAGAAGGTTGATATGCACGCGCACAAAAGCTTCTTCGATGATGTGCAATCCGCTATGCGGCAGCAGACGGTGGATGTCGGCGACACGACCGTAAGTGGAATTCTCCACCGGAAGCATCGCCAGGTCGGCCGCGCCGGAACGTACTGATTCGATTACATCCTCGAACGTGCGGCAGGGCAGCGCGTCCATATCGGGCCGAGCATTACGGCAGGCCTCGTGGCTGTAGGCGCCGGGTTCTCCCTGAAAT
Organism: Ruegeria sp. HKCCD9138; assembly: GCF_057220975.1. Lineage (NCBI taxonomy): Bacteria > Pseudomonadati > Pseudomonadota > Alphaproteobacteria > Rhodobacterales > Roseobacteraceae > Ruegeria > Ruegeria sp. HKCCD9138. Next base: position 144,343 of record NZ_JBWVAZ010000010.1, read on the forward strand.
GCGATGCGTTTGGTCATTTGGTCGATTCCGTGCAACAAGTTCGTGAATTGGGCGTTTAGTCGCGGTGTCTATACCTTGCCTCTTGCAAGGGGAAGCCTTAGACACCCCGCAGACAGCTGAAATGGACTCGCGATCAATGTTCGACACGATGACAGTTACCAAGGCCGCAGCCGGCCTGTTTGGCACCTTCCTGGTGCTTCTTCTCGCCAAGTGGGGGGCTGATACCCTCTATTACGTGGGTGGGCATGGTGCCGAAGCCGCCTACGTCATTGAAACCGAAAGCTCTGGCGAAAGCGCCGATGGCGAAGAAGTGGTCTTCGAGGATATGCTGGCCGCAGCCGACCCGGAAAAAGGCGCGCGCGTGTTCCGAAAGTGCACCGCCTGCCACAAGCTGGAAGACGGCGCGAACGGTACCGGGCCCTATCTGTACGCAATTGTGGATCGCCCTGTTGCTTCGGCCAAAGGGTTCACCGGCTATTCTGCGGCGATGCAGGCCCATGGCGGCAACTGGACGCCCGAAGCCCTGGATGCCTTCCTGACGCGCCCCAACGCCTACATTCAGGGAACGTCCATGAGCTTTGCCGGTCTGAAAAAACCACAAGAGCGTGCCGACCTGATTGCGTATCTGCAGACCATCGGCAACTGATCCTTCGGTCAGAAGTGAAAATTCCAAGGCCGCTGCCCAGAGCAGCGGCTTTTTTTGTCTAAGAAAAACTTCACAAAGCGTTCACGCATTCTAAACTTGCAACTGACAGTGCTGGCCATTTAGCTGGCCTGCACGCCATAAAGAGCCAAACGAACCAGAGGATGAGCGATATGAAACCCCTCCTGCCCGCAACGCGCGTTTCGACTGTTCGGTCCTGGGCGGGGGTTTTGGGGATAACGGTGGCAATGGTTCTGGCCAGCGGTGGTCTGGTTGCCGCGACCGAGGATAACATCACCCGCAGTCATGGATATTCCTATTTCGGCAATCTGGACTACCCGGCGGACTACCCTCACCTCGATTACGTCAACCCTGACGCGCCAAAGGGCGGCGAACTGTCATTGGCCGGATCGGGGACGTTTGATTCTCTAAACCCCTACTCTCGAAAAGGGCGGGCCGGTGCGCTGACGACTTTGCAATATGACCCGCTGATCGACAGTACGGCGGACAGTGTCGGCCAGTATTACGGCGTTCTGGCCGAAAGTATGGAATATGACGAAGGGCGGAATTACGTGATCTTTCACCTGCGCCCCGAGGCGACATTCTGGGATGGCACCCCGGTCACTGCCGAAGACGTGGTGTACAGCCACCGATTGTTCATCGAACAGGGATTGCCGTCATACGCGCAAGCCGTGGGGCGGATGGTTACGGGCGCCGAGGCGCTGGACGACAACACCGTAAAGTTCACATTCAGCCCAGATGTGACCCGGCGCGGTCTGATCGAAACCGTTGGGTCGACTCCGGTCTTTTCGAAAGCATGGTTCGAAGCCGATGACTCCCGTCGGCTGGATGAACCAAGGCTTGAAGTTGCCGTTGGATCAGGGCCTTACAAGCTGGACAGCTACGATATCAACCGCCGTATCGTGTACAAACGCCGCGACGATTATTGGGGGCAGGATTTGCCGATCAATATTGGGCGAAACAACTATGACACGATCCGCGTTGAATATTTCGCCGACCAGACCGCTGCTTTCGAAGGGTTCAAGGCCGGCGAATACACCATGCGGATCGAAAGTGATCCAAAGCTCTGGGCCTCGAACTACGATTTTCCGAAACTCAGTGATGGCCTTGTCGTTCGGGATGAAATACCGGACGGCAGTCCGCCGACACCTTCGGGTTTTGTCTTTAACCTGGGCAAGCCGCAATTTGCCGATAAGAACGTGCGAAAGGCGATAGCGCTGGCGTTCAATTTTGAATGGGCCAATGAGTCGCTGATGTTCGGATTGAATTCGCCCCGCGACTCGTTCGTTCAGGGTACTCATCTGGAAGCCAAAGGCGCACCCGAAGGTGCTGAACTGGCCTTTCTGGAAAGCCTCGGCGACGTGGTCCCCGCCGAAGTGCTCAGTGAACCGGCGCTTGTGACCCATGAATCGAACCCCGCCCGTCTGAACGACCGCCGCAATCTGCGTAAGGCGTCGAAATTGCTGGACGAAGCCGGTTGGCCCGTGGGTGAGGGTAATCTGCGCCGGAACGCGCAAGGCCAGACTCTCAAGGTTAACATCCCTTACGCGTCCAGCATTCCGACGTCGATCGCGACGATGATCGAAACTTTCGTGCAAAACCTGCAGTCCATCGGTGTCGATGCGTCTGCCGAAAAAGTCGACCCTTCGCAGTTCACCCTGCGCCGCCGTGAGCGGGATTACGACATGGTCTACACCACCCGGTACGGGGCCTTCCTGTCAACAGGCGGAGGGCTGAGTCAGATGTATGGATCCGAGGAAGCCGCGTTCAGTCTGTTCAACCCCGCCGGTTTGGCCAGCCCGCTGGTGGACGCTGTGATCGAGGCGTCGTTCGATACGACAAATCAGGCTGAACAGGATGCCGCACTTATGGCGCTGGATCGTGTTCTGCGTTATGAGTTCTTCGTCATCCCGGATGGCTATGTGGCGGATTACTGGACAGCCTATTACGACATGTACGAATACCCCGAAAACCTGCCCCCATTCTCGTTGGGTTATCTGGACCTGTGGTGGGTGAACCCCGAGAAAGAGGCGGATCTGAAAGCGAAAGGCGCGCTGCGGTAACATGGGCGCCTATATTCTAAGACGTCTGCTGCTGGTCATTCCGACCCTTCTGGGCATCATGATCGTCAACTTCACCTTGGTGCAGTTCGTGCCGGGTGGACCGATCGAACAGATCATCGCGCAAATCGAGGGCCAGGGCGACGTCTTCGCCGGGTTTGCAGGCAGCGGTGATGCCGGTGCGGGGGCCGAACCGGCCGGGGGCGCATTCGACGACAAATATGTCGGCGCGCGCGGTTTACCGCCTGAGTTCATTGCCGAGCTTGAAAAGGAATTCGGGTTCGACAAACCGCCGCTCGAACGCTTTTTAGGGATGATGGGCAACTACCTGACGCTGAACTTCGGCGAGAGCTATTTTCGCTCGATCAGTGTGATCGATCTGGTGCTGGAGAAGATGCCCGTCTCGATTTCGCTGGGCCTGTGGTCGACCCTGATCGCTTATCTGGTGTCCATCCCGTTGGGCATTCGCAAGGCAGTCAAGGACGGGTCCAAGTTCGACACATGGACCAGCGGCACGATCATTGTGGCTTACGCCATTCCCGGATTCCTGTTCGCGATTCTGTTGCTTGTGCTGTTTGCGGGCGGCTCTTACTGGCAGATTTTTCCGCTGCGTGGCCTGACCTCGGACAATTGGGACAGCCTCAGCCTTTTTGGTAAGATCACGGACTATTTCTGGCATATCACCTTGCCGATCATTGCCTTGACCATTTCGGCCTTTGCCACGCTGACATTGCTGACCAAGAACTCGTTTCTGGATGAAATCAAAAAGCAGTATGTCATGACGGCCCGCGCAAAAGGGTTGAGCGAAGGGAAGGTGCTGTACGGGCATGTTTTCCGTAACGCGATGCTGATCGTGATTGCGGGCTTTCCGGCGGTGTTCATCGGCGTGTTCTTCGGCGGCTCGATTATTATCGAAACCATTTTCTCGCTGGATGGCCTGGGTCGTCTGGGTTTTGAGGCCGCGGTGGCGCGCGACTATCCTGTGATCTTCGGCACTCTGTTCATCTTCGGTCTGATGGGGCTGGTCGTCGGCATCATCAGCGACCTGATGTATGTTCTTGTCGACCCGCGCATCGATTTTGAAAAGCGGGAGGGGTAAATGGCGCTGTCCCCACTTAACCAGCGCCGTTGGCGCAATTTTCGCCGAAATGGGCGGGCGTTCTGGTCGCTGATCATTTTCTCGGTGCTGTTCGGCCTGTCGCTGTTCGCCGAGTTCATCGCCAATGATAAACCGATCCTCGTGAAGTATCGGGGTGAGTTCTATACGCCGGTCTTCAACTTCTACGCAGAAACCGAGTTCGGCGGCGATTTCCAGACCGAAGCCATCTATCGCGACCCCGAGGTGCAGTGCCTGATTGACAGCGGCGGGCTTGAGGAGTGCTTTGACGATCCCGAAGGAATTATCGACGAGATCAAGGCAGGTACTTTCGCGGCCGAAGGGTTCGAGCGCGGCTGGGCCATCTGGCCCTTGATCCCATATTCCTTCAACACCAGCGTGGATCGGCCGGGGGCCGCGCCATTGCCGCCCAACGGCCAGAACCTGCTGGGCACGGATGACACCAAACGCGATGTGCTGGCCCGTGTGATCTATGGCTTCCGCCTGTCGATTGTGTTCACTCTGATCGTGACGAGTGTGGCCAGTCTGATCGGCATCTTTGCCGGTGCAATTCAGGGCTTTTTCGGCGGGTGGCTGGACCTGATCTTTCAAAGGATCATTGAAATCTGGTCTGCCACCCCCTCGCTGTACGTGATCATCATCATGTTCGCCATTCTGGGGCGAAGTTTCTGGTTGTTGGTCGCACTTATGATCCTGTTCGGCTGGACTGGACTGGTGGGCGTGGTGCGCGCCGAATTTCTGCGGGCCCGGAATCTGGAATACGTTCGCGCGGCCCGGGCACTGGGCGTCGGGAACATGACCATCATGTTCCGTCACATGTTGCCCAACGCGATGGTCGCAACGCTGACCTTCATGCCGTTTATCGTGACGGGAACCATCGGCGGTCTGGCCTCGCTGGATTTCCTGGGTTTCGGCCTGCCGTCGTCGGCGCCATCGCTGGGGGAACTGACCTTGCAGGCCAAGCAAAACCTGCAAGCCCCGTGGCTGGCTTTCACCGCCTTCTTCACCTTTGCCATCATGCTGTCCCTGCTGGTCTTCATCTTCGAAGGCGTGCGCGATGCGTTTGACCCGAGAAAGACCTTTTCATGAGCTTGCTGGATGTGAACAACCTCAAGGTTTCGTTCCGGCAGGACGGGCAGGTCAGCGCGGCGGTCAACGGAGTTTCCTTCACCGTGGACCGCGGCGAGACGGTTGCCTTGGTGGGCGAGTCTGGGTCAGGCAAATCCGTCACGGCCCTGTCGACCGTATCCCTGCTGGGCGACAGCGCGATTGTCGAAGGCTCGGTGCAATATGATGGGCACGAGATGATCGGCGCCTCGGAAGACAAGCTGATGGATGTGCGCGGCAACGATATCAGTTTCATATTTCAGGAACCGATGACTTCGCTGAACCCGCTGCACACGATCCAGAAGCAGATGGCGGAGTCGCTTGCACTGCATCAGGGCTTATCCGGCGACGCGGCGCGGGATCGGATCGTGGAACTGTTGACCAAGGTTGGCATTCGCGACCCGCAGGAGCGGCTGGACGCCTATCCCCATCAGCTTTCTGGCGGGCAACGCCAGCGTGTCATGATTGCCATGGCGCTGGCCAACAAGCCGGACATTCTGATCGCCGACGAGCCGACAACGGCCTTGGACGTGACCATCCAGGCGCAAATTCTTGAGCTTCTGGCAGAATTGCAGAAGTCGGAAAACATGGGGATGCTGTTCATCACCCACGACCTGGGCATCGTGCGTCGAATTGCGGACCGGGTTTGTGTCATGAAGGATGGCGAGATTGTCGAGACCGGTGTAACGTCCGAGATCTTCGACAACCCGCAACACCCCTACACACAAAAGCTGTTGGCAGCAGAGCCGTCCGGGCATCCTGATCCAGTCGCTTCGGACGCTGAAGAGGTGGCGCGGACGGAAAGCCTGAAAGTCTGGTTTCCGATCCAGCGTGGGTTCCTGAAAAGGACGGTCGGCTATGTAAAAGCGGTCAATGACGCCACACTGAGCGTGCGCGCAGGCGAGACGCTGGGCATCGTGGGCGAAAGCGGGTCGGGCAAGACCACGCTGGCGCTTGCGATCATGCGCCTGATCTCCTCGGAAGGCGAGATAACATTCCGCGACCAGGACGTGCGCCGCTGGTCCACGCGTGAATTGCGGCGGCTGCGCAAGGATATGCAGATCGTGTTTCAGGACCCGTTCGGCAGCCTCAGCCCGCGGATGACCTGCCAGCAGATCATTGCCGAAGGGCTGGCAATCCACAAAGTCGACCCCCATCGCGCCCCGCGCGAGCTTGTTGCCGAAGTCATGACCGAAGTTGGGTTGGATCCGGCCGCAATGGATCGTTACCCGCATGAGTTCTCGGGCGGTCAACGGCAGCGAATAGCCATCGCGCGGGCCATGGTGTTGCGACCCAAGCTGCTGGTGCTGGACGAGCCGACCAGCGCGCTCGACATGACAGTGCAAGTACAGATCGTCGACCTACTGCGCGATCTGCAGCGAAAATATGGTCTGGCCTATCTGTTCATCAGCCACGACCTCAAGGTCGTGCGGGCAATGTCTCACAATGTCATCGTCATGCGGAATGGCGATGTGATCGAAATGGGCAAGGCCGAGGATCTGTTTGAAAATGCTCAGACCGATTATACCCGCGAACTGATCGCGGCGGCGGGCTGAAACCAGCCCGCGTGCCTTAGTCGCCTAGGCGATTTCCTTGCGTTGTGTGGGCGTGGGTACCGGTCCTCGCAACTCTTCATAGTGATCGAATTGCAGCTTTACCCAACCGGTACCGCGCGTAGCGCTGGCGAGGGTGCGGTGCAGTTCGTCCTGAGCTACGGCAGGCAATTGCGCGTTGAAAATCTCCCAGCCCGAGGCGTTGGGATTTCCCTCGAATCCCAGCACCTGCCCTTGCAGCGAACTGATGGTTGGCACCAGATCCCCCACAAAGACAGAAGGCAGGTGGATTTCTGCATTCAGGATCGGTTGCAGGACAACCGGTTTGGCCTCTGGCAACGCCTCGCGCACGGCATTTTTACCTGCGGTGCGGAAGGCATAGTCCGAACTATCGACGTTGTGGTGCTTGCCGTCGCTGAGTGTGACCTTGACGTCCACCACGGGAAACCCCTCGGGCCCCTGTACCAGCGCATCCTTGGCACCATGTTCAACAGATGGGATGTAGTTCTTGGGCACCGCGCCGCCCTTGACCACCTCTTCGAACTGAAAGCCTGAACCGCGCGGCAATGGTTGAACCGTGATAACCACATCCGCGAACTGGCCTGCGCCGCCGGACTGCTTGCGGTGACGGTGACGGTGTTCGATTTTCGAACGGATGGTTTCACGATACGCCGTTTCGGCAGCTTCAGCTTCGATCTCGATCCCGAAATCTTCGGCCAGTTTTGCAGAGACGCGGCGCATATGCTGTGGCCCTTGCGATCCCAGAACCGCGTGGCCGCTCAACTCGTCCTGCTCCAGATGCAAGCCAGGATCGATCTCGACCAGGCGAGAAAGGGCATTGGACAGCCGCACGTCGTCCCGTTCATGGGCAGGCGATACGACCTGACGGTGTGCCGCCGGGTGCGAAGCCGCCCATTCCGGAAGCGGTGTCGCCGAGTTGCTGTCATACAGGTAGCCGGGGTTCAGGTGGTCGGACTTCACCGCCAACCCGATCTGACCGGCCTCAAGAGCGCCGATTTGGGTTTTGGCATCCAGCGTCGTCAGGTTTCCGACCGTTTCGCCGCCCAGGGGCTCATGTGCTTTCACGCCGTCGCCCAGACCGCGCAGGACGATGATCTTGCCGATATGTTTCTTGACGTCTGCGAATCCGGCAATGGCCCGCGCGTTTTCCGCGGCTTCGTCCCGTCCCGCGGCAATGTCGAACTCGGGCGCTTCATGGCGCAGGGCCTTCATCAGACGGGTCAGACCGTTCCCGTGGCTCGCCGCGCCCAGACAGGCCGGTATCAACTGATGGTTTTGCAGCACCTGTGCGGCCAGGTCATAGATTTCTGCGCTGGGTGGCTGTTTGTCTTCGATCAGCTGTTCCAGCAGGTTGTCGTCGAAATCGGACAGTGTTTCCAGCAACTCGGTGCGGGCTTCCTGCTCGCGGTCTTCCACCGACTGCGGCAGTTCGATCAGGGCCGAGGGCTGTCCTTCCTGATACTTCCACGCGCGCTCCGAGATCAGGTCGACGGCACCGATGATCGTGTCCCCCTCGCGGATCGGCACCTGACGCAGGGCGATATGATGGGTGCAATAGGTTTGCAGGGCCGAGATTATGTCGCGAATCCGCCCGTTGGGGTTGTCCATGCGGTTGATGAACAGGAAACAGGGAATGCCGGCCTCTTCGACCAGCCGCAGATAGGGTGCGCACAGGACGGCTGCGTCCGGGTCGGGGGGCACGACCACGACAGCGGCGTCCGAGATGGCCATTGCGGGCCCGACATAGGCCAGCGCATCGCCGCCGCCATCCACGTCAATTGCGCACCAGGGCTCGTCCAAGTAAGAAAAACCGTGCAAATGCACGGTCCCGGATACGTCGAATGTTGTTGGGCGGCTGTCGAGGCGGCTGATGGCCTCGACCAGGGTGGATTTGCCCGATTGGCTGGGGCCGAGGACGGTGAAAACGCGCATGAGTGCTGTCCCTCTTTCAGGTTGCAGAATGGCTGCACGAAAAGGGCTGTCGAACGCGTTTGCGCCGGCAAGAACTGTCTGCGATTTCGCCTGCCTCAGAGTGCGAAGAGGCGGGCCTCTCCACCCCTAGAGTGTGGAGAAAACCGAAGGCGTGCGTCAAGCCCCCGTGCCGTTTTAGAAGGGGACGGGCCGAATACCGGCCCGTCAAACAGATCTTAGATCGCCGAACTGTGCCCGGCCTTGCTCAGGTCATAGGCGTCAAAGTTGCGGGCAATCATGCGGGTCAGAGCGCGCGCTTCCGGCGGTATGAACAGACCCCTCTCGTCAATCTGCAGCAATCCGTCGAACGCGGCGTTTGCGCTCTTGTACATCTGTTGCAACTCCGGCCGGGAGACATCGTGATCCCGAAGAATCTCGGCCGTGTCGATCCGGAAATCGCACATCAGCGCCTCGATCAGGCGCGCGCGCAGTATGTCTTGACCTTTGAACAGGTGTCCGCGCGAAGTTGAGAAGCGACCGTCGCGGATGGCCTTGGTGTGCGCCGAGGTCGCCGGAGCATTTTGCGCATACCCCTGAGGAAACCGTGAAATCGAGCTGGCGCCCACTCCGATCAGAACCTCGGCCTGATCATCCGTGTAACCCTGGAAGTTCCGCTTCAGCCGCCCGGCCTTCAGCGCATGGGTCAATCCGTCATCCTGCGTTGCAAAGTGGTCGATACCAATCTCGGCGTAATTGTCCCACAGGAACAATCGACGTGCGGTTTCGAACAGCTCCAGCCGCTGTTCCGGCGTCGGCAGTGCATCCGAAGGGATCAATTGCTGGCGTTTTGCCATCCACGGCACGTGCGCATACCCGTAAAGCGCAACGCGATCCGGCGACAGAGACAGCAGCTTTTGCACGCTTTCGGTCATGCGCGCCTTTGTCTGGTGGGGCAGTCCGTAAAGGATATCGGCGTTCAGGCTGGATATCCCGCGGGCACGGATCATTTCGACGGCGTCACGCGTAACGTCATAACCCTGAATGCGTCCGATGGTCTTTTGGATTTCGTCATCGAAATCCTGAACACCGATCGAAGCGCGGTTCATGCCGGCCTCGGCCAGCGCGTCCAGTCGTTCCTCGTCGATTTCATTCGGGTCGATCTCGACCGAAAATTCGGCATCGGGGCCAAGGGGGACGGTGTCAAGGATACGGGCAGCCAGTTCCCGCATCAGATCGGGGTTCAGCAAAGTTGGCGTTCCGCCGCCCCAGTGCAGGCGCGACAGCTTCACGCCTTCGGGAAGGCGGGCCGCCAGCAGGTCCAGTTCTGCCTTCAGAACATCGACATAAGCGATGACGGGGTTGTCTGTCTGTGTGCCTTGCGTTCTGCAGGCGCAAAACCAGCAAAGTCTGCGGCAGAAAGGCACATGGATATAGAGCGAAATGGCGCTGCCCGGAGCGATGCCGGATACCCAGTCGCCAAACAGATCTGACCCTACGTCATTATTGAAATGCGGGGCTGTGGGATAGCTTGTGTAACGCGGTACTTTCGCGTCAAAAAGTCCAAGCCGTGCCAGTTGCGGTTTTATTGTCATAACGATACGGCTATACCGGGAGAGGCTCAGATACTTTGACCGAGATCAAGTGGAAACGCGAATGACACTCAAGGCTTTGTATGAGCACACCAACTGTGAAGAATGTCCGATCCGGCATCGGGCAGTGTGTGCGCATTGCGAAAAAGACGAGCTGGAAGAGCTTGAGAGTATTAAATATTATCGTAGTTTTGAGGCCGGACAGACCTTAATCTGGTCCGGCGATCCGATGAATTTCGTTGGCTCTGTCGTGTCCGGAATTGCGTCACTGACGCAAACGATGGAAGACGGGCGGACGCAGATGGTCGGCCTTTTGCTGCCCAGCGATTTCGTCGGGCGACCGGGGCGCGAATCTGCGGCTTACGACGTGATCGCCACGACCGATCTGGTAATGTGCTGCTTCCGCAAGAAACCATTTGAAGAGCTGATGGGAAGGACACCGCATATCGCCCATCGTTTGCTTCAGATGACGCTGGACGAGCTGGATGCCGCGCGGGAATGGATGCTGGTGCTGGGGCGCAAGACCGCGCGCGAGAAGATAGCCAGCCTGCTGTCGATCATTGCGCGCAGGGACGCATCAATTCATCGTAAGGGCATGTCGGGGCCGATCGTGTTCGATCTGCCGCTGACCCGCGAGGCGATGGCCGATTATCTTGGTCTGACGCTGGAAACGGTCAGCCGGCAGATTTCGGCCCTGAAAAAGGATCAGATCATCACTCTGGAAGGCAAGCGCCACGTAACGATCCCCGATATGGGGCGCCTCATGGAAGAGGCGGGCGATGACACGGACGGTGGTTTCCTAGTGTAACGGTTGGCCGGACGGGCCCTTGCCAGTCAAGATCAGGAGCGGGATATGGAATTCAGCAGCGTATTGGCGATGATCTTCATCGGCGCGATTGCCGGTTGGCTTTCGGGCAAAATCATGGAAGGGCGCGGGTTCGGCCTGATCGGAAACGTGATTGTCGGTATCGTAGGAGCCTTTTTGGCCGGGACGATCTTCCCGGCCCTGGGTTTTGCTGTCGGCGGAGGGCTGTTTTCCTCGATCTTCTTTGCGACGGTCGGCGCGGTGATCCTGCTGTTTCTTATCGGATTGGTGCGCAAGACGTAGACGTCATCTGACACTCCGACCCGTGGCCGGGGCACCAAACAATCCAGCGTTCAGTGGGCCAGAAAAACCGGTACTTCCGATTGTTCCAGCATATTCCGTGTCGCGCCGCCCAGAATGGCTTCGCGGAAACGCGAATGACCATATGCACCCATGACGATCAAATCGGCTTCGGTATCTGCGGCGTGGCGATTCAGGATGTCTGATACGCGTGTCATTGTCTTGCTGAGGACGTCGATCTCGCACTTCACACCGTGCCGGGCCAGCATTTGCGATAGCATCCCGCCGGGATCCGAACGGTCAGGTCCGTGTCGGGGTGGGTCGATGACAACGATCCGCGCCAGATCGGCTTGTTTCAGAAGCGGCAGGGCCCGGCGAATGGCCCGCATAGCCTCAGGGCTTTCATTCCAGCCAATCATCACGGTCTTAGGCGTTGTTATCGGCTTTGCCTCGTCGGGGACCAGCAGCACCGGGGCGTGGCCTTCGAACATGGCAGCCTCGACAATCGGTTCAGCCTCGGCATCGCGGTCTTTGCCGTAGGGGCGCGGCAGGATGATCAGATCGGAGAACATTGCCCGACGCGCCACGTGACGTCCGAGATCGGCAATCTGGGCAACCCCGCTTTCGGTCGACCAGCGGACGTTCGACTTACCCAGAATATCTTTGGCGAGGGCCTGTATTGCATCGGCCTCGGCATTCGCGCGGCTCAGGGTTTCCTGCAGAATCAATGCGTTTGCACCTGCGTAATAGTATCCTGTCTGGCTGCGGTCGACGCCAAGGCACAGGGCTTCGGCGTGGGCATCCTGTACTTCGGCCAGGGCAATCATCTGGTTTAATGCGATTTTTGCCAGACTGGTTTCTGTCATGACCGTCAAGAGTGATTTATAAGCCATGTCGTCCTCTTGTTTCGAGGTGCTGGCCGGATCAGGGCCTGCACCTGCCTCTGCGAAAATACCTGTCACAGAAAACAGCCACTTGTCTTGACACAGATCAAAGCAAGATTACCAACCTCACTGCATTAAAACACGCAGTCAAACGGGTTTCGTGCGGCACCAAGAATCGCGCGAGGCATGGCAAAGGGACGCAATATGTCAAATTACATCAAGCTGATCGTGCTTGGTCTGGTCGTGGTGTTTGCCGCGATAGGGTCCAATTACGCACGAGATTTGGCGTATCAGGTGCACGCGATACTGGTAATGCTGATTGCCGGTGGTCTTTTCATCTGGACGCTTAGAAACACAGACGAGCCAGATATTCTTGTAGACCGTTCAGGTGAATACATGGATGGGGTGATCCGCTATGGCGTGATCGCGACCGCGTTTTGGGGGGTTGTCGGGTTCCTGGCAGGGACCTTCATCGCGTTCCAGCTGGCCTTTCCGGCGTTGAACTTCGAATGGGCGCAGGGATATCTGAACTTTGGCCGTTTGCGTCCGCTGCACACCTCGGCGGTGATTTTTGCCTTTGGCGGTAACGCGCTGATCGCGACTTCGTTCTACGTCGTTCAGCGCACCAGCGCCGCGCGCCTGTGGGGCGGAAACCTCGCATGGTTCGTGTTCTGGGGCTATCAGTTATTCATCGTACTGGCCGCGACCGGTTATCTGCTGGGCGGCACGCAATCCAAGGAATACGCCGAGCCCGAGTGGTACGTCGACCTTTGGCTGACGGTTGTCTGGGTCGCCTATCTGGCCGTTTATCTGGGCACGATCGTCAAGCGGAAAGAGCCCCACATCTATGTCGCAAACTGGTTCTATCTGGCCTTTATCGTCACCGTCGCCATGTTGCACCTGGTCAACAACATGACCATTCCGGTCAGCGTCTGGGGTTCGAAATCGGTCATCGTCTGGTCGGGCGTCCAAGACGCCATGATCCAGTGGTGGTATGGTCACAATGCTGTGGGCTTCTTCCTGACTGCCGGTTTCCTGGGCATGATGTACTACTTCATCCCGAAACAGGCCGAGCGTCCGGTGTTTTCGTATAAGCTGTCGATCATTCACTTCTGGGCGCTGATCTTCCTGTATATCTGGGCCGGTCCGCACCACCTGCACTATACCGCGCTGCCCGACTGGGCCTCGACGCTGGGCATGGTGTTCTCGGTGATCCTGTGGATGCCGTCCTGGGGTGGTATGATCAACGGTCTGATGACCCTGTCGGGTGCATGGGACAAGCTGCGCACCGACCCGGTGATCCGGATGATGGTGATCTCGGTCGGCTTCTACGGCATGTCCACGTTCGAGGGTCCGATGATGTCGATCCGCGCGGTGAACAGCCTCAGCCACTACACCGACTGGACCATTGGTCACGTGCACTCGGGTGCTCTGGGCTGGAATGGCATGATCACCTTTGGTGCGCTGTACTTCCTGGTACCTGTCCTGTGGAAGCGTGAGCGTCTGTATTCGCTGCAAATGGTCAGCTGGCACTTCTGGCTCGCCACCATCGGCATCGTGCTCTATGCCGCATCGATGTGGGTCACCGGTATCATGGAAGGCCTGATGTGGCGTGAAGTGGATGCCAACGGCTTCCTGGTGAACTCGTTCGCCGACACCGTGGCCGCCAAGTTCCCGATGTATGTGGTGCGTGCTCTGGGTGGCGTTCTGTTCGTCGCTGGCGCTGTGATCATGTGCTACAACCTGTGGATGACTGTGCGGAAAGCGCCGGCCAAAGAGGCCAGCCTGACCGTCGCGGTCCCGGCTGAATAAGGAGGGCCGGAGCAATGGCAATTCTCGACAAACATAAGATCCTCGAGACCAACGCGACCCTCCTGCTGGTGTTCAGCTTTCTGGTCGTGACCATCGGTGGCATCGTGCAGATCACCCCGCTGTTCTATCTTGAGAACACCATCGAGAAGGTGGAGGGCATGCGCCCTTACACCCCTCTCGAAATGGCCGGGCGCGAGATCTACATCCGCGAAGGCTGCTATGTCTGCCACAGCCAGATGATCCGCCCGATGCGGGATGAGGTCGAACGCTATGGCCACTATTCGCTGGCGGCCGAGTCAATGTATGATCACCCGTTCCAGTGGGGATCGAAGCGGACCGGGCCTGATCTGGCTCGGGTCGGTGGCCGGTATTCGGACCAGTGGCAGATGGACCACCTGCGTGATCCGCAGTCGGTTGTGCCTGAATCGGTGATGCCGAAATACGGCTTCCTTGAGCATCGCAAGCTGGATGGCAAGTATATCGGCGACATCATGGCTGCGAACGCTCTGGTCGGTACACCTTATACCGACGAGATGCTGGAAAACGCGGTTGCGGATTTCCGCGCGCAGGCTGATCCGGACAGCGACTTTGACGGTTTGCTGGAACGCTATGGCGACAAGGTCAACGTGCGCAACTTCGACGGTCAGCCCGAACTGACCGAAGCGGACGCCTTGATTGCCTATCTGCAGATGCTGGGTACGTTGGTCGACTTCTCGACCTTTACCCCAGATCCGAGCCGCTAAGGAGGGTGTGATGGAAGAATACACATTCCTCAGGCAGTTCGCCGACAGCTGGATGCTGCTGCTGCTGTTTGCCTTTTTCATTGGCATCGTCATTTGGGTTTTCCGTCCCGGTGCCAGCAAGGAATACAAGGACACAGCCAACATCCCGTTCCGGCATGAAGACAAACCCGCCACATCCGAGGAGGCGCGGAAATGAGTAAGACACCTGAAAAACTACCGGGTGATCCGCAGACAACCGGACACTCCTGGGATGGACTTGAAGAATTCGACAACCCGATGCCGCGCTGGTGGCTGTGGACCTTCTACGCCACGATCATCTGGGGCGTGATCTACACGATCATGTATCCGGCCTGGCCCTTGGTCCAATCGGCAACTGCCGGTGTGCTGGGCTGGTCCTCGCGCGAAATCGTACAGCAGGAAATGGTCGCGTTCGAGGAAGCGAACGCGCCATGGAACGCCAAGCTGGTAGAGACGCCGCTGGAGGACATCTCCAAGGACGCCGAATTGCAGCAATACGCTGTCAACGCGGGTGGCGCTGTGTTCCGCACCTGGTGCGCTCAGTGTCACGGCTCGGGTGCGCAGGGCGCGCCGGGCTTCCCGAACCTGCTGGATGATGCATGGTTGTGGGGCGGTGCGCTGGAGGACATCGAATACTCTGTCGCCTACGGTATCCGTAACGAGGAAAGCGACGATGCGCGCTACTCCGAGATGCCGGCATTCGGCGAAATCCTCGAACCCGAAGAGATCACTCAGGTGGTTCAATATGTGATGTCGCTGACCAATGCTCAGACTGACGATGCCGCGGCGCAGGCGGGCAAGGTTGTCTTTGAAGACAACTGTGCGGCCTGCCACGGTGAGGACGGCACAGGCGACGTCTTCCAGGGCGCACCGAATCTGACCGACGCGATCTGGCTATATGGCGGCAGCGAAGAGGCTTTGACTGAGACGGTCACCAACAGCCGCTTTGGCGTCATGCCTGCGTGGGAAAACCGTCTGACCCAGGCGCAGATTCGCGCTGTGTCGGCCTATGTCCACCAGTTGGGCGGCGGTCAGTAAGGTCCAGGGAACACCTCCGGGCGGTCTCCCGCCCGAAGGTTGAGGCACCGGCTGTTCCATCTGTTCGCGCGTTTCCTGAACAGCCGGTGCCGCTTTTGCAACGTACAAACTTGCCGTGTTCCGGTCCAGATGGGTCGCCAGGCAGATCACGGTGTGCGGACACTGCCTTCCTTTTCTTTTTCCTTCCACCAATGGCCGTCCGGCAGCCATACCCCTTTGGGCGCGTCTTTGGTTTTACCGGCACGAACTCCCGGGTCGTGAACCCCGGAGGCGATCATGAATGTTCTGGCAAAGATCGAGAGCATGGGATCTCTCCTGTATCTGGTTTCGATTAGGTAAAGGATTGATCTTTGGGGTCGGAAATGCGACTCAATTGCCATTCCAATATGTAAGCAGGAGTTACATATGGATTGGCTGAGTCTTCCGCCTCTGGCGTCTCTCAGGGCCTTTTCGGCCTTTGTCGAAAAGGGAAATGTAGTTCAGGCTGGCGCGGCGCTGAATGTCAGTCATGCTGCAATAAGCCAGCAGTTGCGGGCGCTTGAAAGGCACCTGGGTGTTGCTTTGCTGGATCGATCGGGTAAGTCCCTGTCGCTGACGGCTGAAGGCGAACAGTTTGCACGCGCCTTGCAGCTTGGCTTTGGCGCGATCAGAACGGCTGTGGACACCTTGAGGCAGTCCGGCGAGGAGCGTCCGGTGCATGTCTCGCTGACGTCATCCTTTGCGGCGTCTTGGCTGATGCCACGGTTGCCGGCATTCCAGGCGGCGCACCCCGAAGTCGACCTGACACTTGATCCGTCGCCGAGCCTGGTCAGTCTTGATCCTGGCGGAGTGGATGTTGCCATCAGGTACGGTGCAGGAGACTGGCCCGGCGTCGATGTGCAAATGCTTCTGAAAACACCCGTGGTCATCGTCGCTGCGCCCAAGTTGTTGGACGGCAAGACCAACTGGACCCCGGAAGAACTGGGGCGATTGCCCTGGCTTGAAGAGCTGGGCACAACCGAAGCTACTACATGGCTGGCCGAACACGGCGTTGATCACGGGCCAAGCGCCGGACGTATCGAGCTGCCCGGCAATCTGGTGCTGGAAGGATTGCGCGCGGGGCAGGGCGTGACCGTGACCGTGCGACATTTCGTCGAGCATGACATCCGATCAGGGCGGCTCGTCGAGCTCTATACCGAGCCAAATGAACGCGGATACCATATTTTAACGGCAAAAACCGCACTCCGGCCGTCCGTAAAGACGTTTGTTCAGTGGTTGATACGGCAATCCCCGGAAGTGTGATAAAAGGTATTTGCTCGATGCGCATTTTGACCCATGTCAAAGTTTGAATGCCTGTGATCTGGAATTAGTCCTCAGCAATAGCCACACCCGGAGCCAACCCGTGAGCGCACCCGATCCTGCCCCCAGTCTTTATGCCGCCCGAGAACCAATCTTTCCGAGACGGGTATCTGGACCATTCCGCAATCTGAAGTGGATCATCATGGCGATCACGCTGGGGATCTATTACGTGACGCCATGGATCAGATGGGACAGGGGGCCGAGCCTGCCGGATCAGGCGGTGCTGCTGGATCTGGCAAACCGGCGCTTCTATTTCTTCTGGATAGAAATCTGGCCGCACGAATTCTATTTTGTCGCCGGTCTGTTGATCATGGCGGGGCTGGGCCTGTTCCTGTTCACGTCCGCCTTGGGGCGGGTCTGGTGCGGCTATGCCTGTCCACAGACTGTGTGGACCGATCTTTACATCTTGGTCGAGCGCTGGATTGAGGGCGACCGGAATGCCCGATTGCGTTTGCATCGACAGAAGAAGCTGGACTTTCGTAAGGCCCGGTTGCGACTGACCAAGTGGGCGGTCTGGTTGCTGATCGGATTGGCGACAGGCGGAGCCTGGGTTTTCTATTTCGCCGATGCGCCGACGCTTGCGCGTGATCTGGTGACTGGCAACGCTCACCCGGTGGCGTATACCACCATACTGATCCTGACCGGCACAACCTTCCTGTTCGGCGGGTTCGCACGCGAGCAGATCTGCATTTATGCCTGCCCCTGGCCGCGGATCCAGGCTGCAATGATGGACGAAGACACTCTGGTCGTTGGTTACCGCGAATGGCGCGGAGATCCGCGCGGAAAGGGCAAGCGAACTGAAGAGTCCGAGCTGGGCGACTGCATTGACTGCATGGCATGTGTGAATGTCTGCCCGGTGGGTATCGACATTCGTGACGGTCAGCAGTTGGAGTGCATCACCTGTGCCCTGTGTATCGACGCCTGCGACGACATGATGGCCAAGATCGGGAAGCCGCGCGGTCTGATCGACTACATGGCGCTGAGCGACGAGACGCGCGAACGCGAAGGGAAACCGCCCAAGAGTGTGTGGAAACACATCCTGCGTCCACGGACCATCATGTACACGGCGCTGTGGTCGCTTGTCGGATTTGCATTGCTGTTCGCACTCTTCATCCGGTCCGATATCGATCTGACCGTGGCACCGGTTCGCAACCCGACATTTGTGACCCTGTCCGATGGGACGATCCGAAACACTTATGATGTCCGTCTGCGCAACAAGCATGGCGAGGATCGGCCGTTCAGGCTGTCGCTGGCCGGAGATCCGGCAATGCGGATCGAGATTGAGGGTATCGAAGGCGAGACTGTCAATGTGTCTGCGGATACGGCACAATTGACGCGCGTTTACATCGTTGCGTCAAAGGAAACGGGACCGGCAGCCGCAGGCGCGACTCCGGTGCGCATCTGGGTCGAAGACTTGACCAATGGTGAACGGGCGTACAAGGACACCACCTTCAATGGACGAGGGAACTGATCATGTCGGAACGTCAATTCACAGGGAAACATGCGCTGGCGGTGTTTGTCGCTGCCTTTGGGGTGATCATCGCCGTGAATCTCGTGCTGGCTTACAGTGCCGTCAAGACTTTCCCGGGGCTCGAGGTCAAGAACTCCTACGTTGCCAGCCAGGAGTTCAATGAACGTCTGCAAGAGCAACAGGCCTTGGGTTGGGAGATCCGCGCCGAAGTCTCGGGTGGGTTGCTGATCCTGCACATCACGGATCAGACCGGCACCCCGGTTGAAGTGGCAGAATTGCAAGCCGTCGTCGGTCGTGCAACGCACGTCAAAGACGACTTTTCCCCGGACTTCACATTTGACGGTACCGCCTATTCAACTCCGGCTGCATTGGGCATAGGCAATTGGAACATCCGTCTGGTTGCCAAGGATCGTGATGGGGCAGAATTTGCGCAGCGTGTTCCGCTGTATGTAAGGGGCTGATGCAATGACGGTGCAGATATCTCCGGGCACGGCGGCTTGCCCCGGATGCATCGCTGCACCGGCAGAACCCGCTCGCCCCACGCCCGAGGACGTGCAGATCGCTTTGTCATTGCCGGGCATCCATTGCTCGGCCTGTATCGCTACGGTCGAGCGTGAGCTGAATGCCCAGCCAGGTGTCGAGGATGCGCGGGTCAACCTGACGCTCAAGCGTGCGATGATCAAAGCCGCGCCCGATATCCGCGCCGCCGACCTGATCCCCGTGCTGGAACGCTCAGGCTATGAGGCGCACGAGCTGGATCCGGGTGCCTTGTCGGCAACGCAATCCGACAAGGCCGGGCGCGACCTGTTGATGCGGCTGGCAGTGGCCGGGTTTGCCTCGATGAATGTGATGCTGCTGTCGGTTTCGGTCTGGTCAGGTGCCACTGACGCCACGCGGGATATGTTCCACTGGATTTCGGCGGCCATCGCGTTGCCCGCAATCGCGTTTTCCGCGCAGCCGTTCTTTTCCAACGCCTGGAGCGCACTGCGTGTGCGCCGCCTGAACATGGATGTGCCGATCGTTTTGGCCATCCTGTTGGCACTGGTCACGTCGCTTTGGGAAACGGCGTTGAGTGGGGAACACGCGTATTTCGACGCCGCGTTGACGCTGACCTTCTTTTTGCTGGCCGGACGGTACCTTGATTACCGAACCCGGGCCGTCGCCCGGTCCGCAGCCGAAGAACTGACGGCGCTAGAGGTGCCCCGCGCGATCCGGATTACGGATGGCGTCGAAGAAGAGGTAGCCGTTTCCGCATTGAATGTCGGTGACCAGATCCTTGTTCGTCCCGGTGGCCGGATGCCCGTCGATGGTCAGATTGTTTCGGGGCAATCCGAGCTGGACAGATCCCTTTTGACCGGCGAAACGCTGCCCGTTTTCGCGCAGGAAGGGCTGTCTGTCAGTGCCGGTGAGGTAAATCTGACCGGTCCACTTACCATTCGCGCCACTGCGGTGGGTGAAGATACGTCGCTGCACCGAATGGCCGACCTCGTGGCAATCGCGGAATCCGGTCGTTCGCGCTATACCTCGCTGGCCGACAAGGCAGCCAAGCTCTATGCGCCCGGAGTGCACATTCTGGCAGCGCTCAGTTTTCTGGGGTGGTATATCTATTCCGGCGACATCCGAATCGCGCTGAACATCGCTGCGGCAGTTTTGATCATCACATGCCCCTGCGCATTGGGACTGGCTGTACCTGCAGTGACAACAGCGGCGTCAGGTCGGTTGTTCCGAAGCGGGATGCTGATCAAGCACGCAACCGCGCTGGAACGTCTGGCCGAGGTGGACACCGTTGTTTTCGACAAGACCGGAACCCTGACATCAGGCACGCCCGAACTGACTAATCTGGGCGACCATTCCCGGGCTGAACTTGAAGTCGCACTGGCACTGGCCGAAGCCTCTGCCCATCCGCTGTCAGTTGCGCTTGCGCGTGCGGCGCGCGCGGCGGGGATCAGACCGGCTGCGCTCCGAAACATCATCGAGGTGCCGGGTTACGGTACCGAAGCTGTGTATCACGATCAGCGCGTCCGGTTGGGTCGGGCGGCCTGGGTTGGCGCAGAAGACAGCGACCAAACCTCGGCCTGGCTGGCAATCGGTACGCAACAGCCTGTGGCGTTTACCTTCTCGGATTCCTTGAGAGCCGGAGCCGCCGAGGCGGTGGAAACGTTCCGGAAATCTGGCAAAGAGGTCATTCTGATTTCTGGTGACACACAGGGCGCGGTCGAATCTTTGGCCGACAAGCTGGGTATTCAGACCTGGATCGCGCAGGCGCTGCCGCAGGACAAAGCGGCCCGCGTTCAGGAACTGAGCGAGCAGGGGCGTCATGTTCTGATGGTCGGGGACGGCCTGAATGACACGGCGGCTCTGGCGGCGGCGCATGTATCGATCTCTCCGGCTTCGGCGCTGGATGCGGCGCGGGTGGCGTCGGATATCGTTCTGCTGGGCAACGACCTGGCCCCAATCGCGGATGCCTGCGACACAGCCGTCAAGGCGACCAGACGGATTCGCGAGAACTTCCGCATCGCGACCGTTTATAATATAGTTGCCGTGCCGCTGGCCGTGGCCGGGCTGGCCACACCGCTGATTGCGGCGCTGGCGATGTCGACGTCGTCGATAACCGTGTCCCTGAATGCATTGCGCCTGAGGTAGCTGATATGGAAGTACTGGCCTATCTGATACCGATTTCCCTGCTTTTGGGCGGCGTTGGCCTGGTCGCGTTTATCTACACGGTCCGATCGAACCAGTATGACGACCCAGAAGGTGACGCGCGTCGCATCCTGAGTGATGAGTGGGACGATAAGCCCAAGCCCTGAGTTAAGCCTCACGAGCCCTTGAAATTGCCGCAATGCCCGGCTATGTCCGGCCCATCCGCTAGCAGAGAGATTGAAGCCTCATGGCCACCACAAACCCGATCCAGTTCATTCAGCAGGTCCGTGCCGAAGTCGCAAAGGTCGTCTGGCCGACCCGGCGTGAGGTGCTGTTGACCACGGTCATGGTGTTCATCATGGCGGCTTTGACAGCGGTGTTCTTTGCACTGGTTGATCTGGGTATTCGTGGCGGTTTGCAACTGATCCTTGGCGCGTTCAGCTAACCCGGATTGGGCAGGTGTAAACGCCACTGCCCCCTTGCACAGCGTGCGATGTCGGAGTAGGTGACATGACTATTCGGAATGGGCGTGCGGCGAATCAGGTTGCGCGCCGCTTTTTATTCCGGGTCACGCGATAGAATTTCAATGAAGGGCGCTCAGCCGCCCTGACGGTAAACAAGGACGACAGGTTCATGGCGAAACGGTGGTACTCGGTCAGCGTTCTTTCGAATTTCGAAAAGAAGATCGCAGAGCAGATCCGCACGTCGGTGGCTGAACAGGGCCTTGAGGACGACATCGACGAGGTTCTGGTGCCCACCGAAGAGGTGATCGAAGTGCGCCGGGGCAAGAAGGTTACCACCGAACGCCGCTTCATGCCGGGTTACGTGCTGGTGCATATGGAAATGTCCGACCAGGGCTACCACCTCATCAACTCGATCAACCGCGTCACTGGTTTCCTGGGCCCGCAGGGCCGCCCGATGCCAATGCGCGACGCCGAGGTGAACCAGATCCTCAACCGCGTTCAGGAAGGTGAAGAAGCGCCCAAGCTGATGATCACCTTCGAGGTGGGCGAGAAGGTCAAGGTCAACGACGGCCCGTTCGAGGATTTCGACGGCATGGTCGAAGGCGTGGACGACGAAAACCAGAAGCTGAAGGTCTCGGTCTCGATCTTCGGTCGGGAAACCCCGGTCGAGCTGGACTTTACGCAGGTCACCAAACAAAGCTGAACGGTAGCCGAAGAAACGTAATTCGGGGTGTCCTTTGGGCACCCCTTTTTCTATGACTTTCGGGTTTGCCAGACCGTCTGATCCTCGCCAAACCCTTTCAGTGACACGGTTCCAATCCGTTCGCACAGTTCCGGTAGAATTGATGCCGCCGCTTCGGAGATGACGTTGTCGCAATCCAGTTCGGTTGCCGCTGTGACTAGTCGTGCCGTCAAGTTGACGTCCGGACCGATTGCAGTGAAATCTAAACGGTCTCCGCCACCGATATTGCCGTAGTGAAAGCGACCGTGGTGGATCGCCGTTCGAACGCCAAGCTTATTGTCGAATTCGGCGGTACTCAGCGACGTCCGGCCCTCGCGCACCGCAGAAATGGCCGCTTTGATCTGTGCTTCCGGCGGCAGGGCTTCACTGGTCGGGAAGATCGCAAAAAAGCCATCCCCCATGAATTTGAGGATCTCGCCCCCGTGCTCCATCACTGCGGGAACCAGGCAATCGAAGGTTTCATTCAACAGCCGGACCAGCGCGTCCCCGGATACCGAGTTCGAAAGCTGGGTGAACCCCTTCAGGTCCGCAAACAGGATAACAGCTTCAATCTGGCCGCCATCGCCGCGATGAATCTTACCGTCCAGAATTTGGGAACCGCTGTTGCGGCCTACGTAGGTCGACAAAAGGTATGTTGCGTCAAGCCGAAGCATGTAGGTTTCCGTCAGCCGCGCGAGCGGTCCGCGAACCCTCTCCAGAATGGCCAGATCCCGGTCTGAAAAACCGCCGGGGGTCGCGCTTGACCACGTGCATACATGGGTGTCGTCATTGAGATAGATCAGGGGTTGTGCAAGGTAATCCGTGAACCCTTGCTCGCGCAGTTCACCTACTATGATGTAGTCCTCGGGGCAGTTGGGGTCTTCCAGATGGCGCCGGATGGGCTTTTGCCGCTCGATCACGTGTGGCAGGGGGTTATCGGTATAAATCGCTGTCGTGAACAGCTGCGACGGCGCGTCGACCTTGTCTACACCTTTACCGGCTTTCCAGATGAAACGGCGTCCTGTCAGGTTGGGGTGCATCGTCCAGATGAACAGCCCGAACCGGTCGACGGCGACACCGGCATTCAGCAGGCGAGAGCAGATGCCTTCGATGATGTCCACGGCATTGCCCGCCGAACGGGCTCCGTCGACCATCCATTCGATAAGTGCATCAATCTTTGCTTTTTGCTGGTTCGGTTCCGGTGACAGGGGCAAGTTGATAGCCTCGAATTGCGATGCGGCGTAAACGTCTGATCCGCGCCATGGAAATTGTGACCGTCTTGTGTTTCGACATCAAGTTCCGGGTATGGGTGTGGATCGGCTTTGTGCAAAAACGTCTTGCGATTCTCTGTTCAGGCTAGTAAGGCGCAGCTCTGTCGCCGAAAGCGGCAATCCCTGTGGGAGACGAGGCGCGCGCGCGTGCCGGATCGAACCACATCACGCATATCTCTCGGGTCGCGATCTGAGAGAGTTGAGAAAGGAAAACTAAATGGCCAAGAAGCTTGCTGGTACAATGAAACTGCAGGTTCCTGCAGGTCAGGCGAACCCGTCGCCGCCAGTTGGTCCGGCGCTGGGTCAGCGCGGCATCAACATCATGGAATTCTGCAAGGCGTTCAACGCCAAGACCGCAGACATGGAGCCCGGCGCTCCTTGCCCGACCGTGATCACCTATTATCAGGACAAGTCCTTCACCATGGACATCAAGACGCCGCCCGCGTCTTACTACCTGAAAAAAGCGGCTGGTCTGAAGCCGGTCGGCAAGCGTAACCGTCCCCGCGGTGCGGAGAACCCCGGTCGTGAGACCGTGGCCACCGTGACCTCGAAGCAGGTTCGTGAAATCGCCGAAGCCAAAATGAAAGATCTGAACGCCAACGACGTCGAAGGCGCAATGCAGATCATCCTGGGCTCGGCCCGCTCTATGGGCATCGAGGTGAAGTAAGATGGCAAAACTCGGTAAACGTACCCGCGCTGCGCGCGAAGCTGTCGCCGGCAAGGAAAACCTGTCGGTCGAAGAAGCAGTTGCCCTGGTCAAAGCCAACGCAACCTCGAAATTCGACGAGACCATCGAAATCGCACTGAACCTGGGCGTTGACACCCGTCACGCGGACCAGATGGTTCGCGGCGTTGTTGGCCTGCCGAACGGCACCGGCAAAGCGATGCGCGTTGCTGTGTTCGCTCGTGGCCCCAAGGCGGACGAAGCGAAAGAAGCAGGCGCAGACATCGTTGGCGCAGAAGACCTGATGGAAACCATCCAGGGCGGCACCATCGAATTCGACCGCTGCATTGCTACCCCGGACATGATGCCGGTTGTTGGTCGTCTGGGTAAGGTTCTGGGTCCCCGCAACCTGATGCCGAACCCCAAGGTTGGCACCGTGACCATGGACGTGAAAGCGGCCGTGGAAGCTGCCAAAGGTGGTGAAGTTCAGTTCAAGGCTGAAAAAGGTGGCGTTGTGCACGCCGGCGTCGGCAAAGCGTCGTTCGACGAAGCTAAGCTGGTCGAAAACGTCCGTGCGTTCGTTTCGGCCGTGGCCAAGGCCAAACCGTCGGGCGCCAAAGGCACCTACATGAAGAAAATCGCGCTGAGCTCGACCATGGGCCCCGGCGTGACACTGGACGTGGCTGCTGCCGCAGGCGAATAAGCCTTAGCACACAACGCGTAATAATTGATCCCGGGTGGTTTTCGTCACCCGGGATTTTTTGTTTTCCGCCACAAAAGGCGCAGGATGTTGTGGCGGGAGTTTTTTTGCTATGATCCTCAAACCCTTCGCAAAAGCAGGTGTTGGTTTCTGTGAGTTATCAGTGGAGTCGGTGGCAAGGTGCAGTTCGAAAGTCTTTTGGACTCCTTTATCGTTTTGCTGGCGTTGGTTGGGGCGGCAGTCTGGTTCAAGCGCAGGGCCATTATCCAGGAGCATGAACAAGGCGTTTTTGCCCGGCTGGTTACGGATTTCGCGCTTCCCGCTCTGATATTTGCCAATTTAAGCCGCGAGCCTTTCGACTTTGGAAATTTCAAACTTGCCGCAGTGCTGTTTACGGCAATTGCGATAGTCATGTGTGTGGCTTGGTTGATCGGCAGCCGGATGAAGCTGGAAAGCCCCGTCCTTGGTTCGGTGATACTGGTGTCGGGTGTTGGAAGTACATCGACACTTGGATACTCGCTTATTCAGAACATCTACGGTGACAACAGCGCGGTCATGAGCCAATTGGTGATCATGGGCGAGGTCGGGGTGGTTTTGCCCCTGTTTACCATCGGTGTCGCCATCGCCAGTTACTTCGGTGAAAGCGCCAAAGACGGCCCACGTGTCGGCGCGGCCCTGCGAACATTCATCAAATCGCCGATCTTTATAGCCTTTTTATTGGGGATCTTTGCCTCTCTGTTAGGCGTCCCGCAGGATGTCAAGTTGACGCAACTGCTGAACGCGTTTCTTGCAATTGCTGCGGATTCCCTGACTTTCCTGGTGGCATTTACCATCGGGCTCATGCTTCGGCCGGTTGGGATGGGGCGTATGGCAGGCCTGTTTTTGCTCGTTTGCTTCCTCAAGCTGGTGTTGGAGCCGGTGGTTGCAGGCGGGTTTGCGATTGTTCTCGGCTTGCCTGACTTCCAGAGGAGTATTTTGATTGTTGAGGCGGCAATGCCTTCGGGGGCCTTGGCCGTCGTGATTGCGGCCAGATATGGGTGTGACGCAGCCGTGGCATCGGCGCTTTTGATCGCAACCTTCGCGATGAGTTTGATTGCCATTCCTCTGATCGGTGTTTTGACGCTGTAGGTGTTCCCGCTTGATGTCCGGAAAGAGCGGCGTTTCATTATGAGATACGATACCGTCTGGGCACTGCTGCGGTGATTGAGTTCCCCACTTTTGCAAAGCCCGAATTCTGACCAGTTGACCAAATTTACCCCTTGGAAACCCCAGCTATCTGCCCTAATAAGACCTGCGGAATAAAGCGTGCGATTCGTCGTGCGCTTTATTTCGTTTCGTCCAAGACGGTGGGTGGGTCCATACGGCCCCTTAATTCCCTGCCTGAGACGGGTAAGACCAAAGAATTCTGAGGGTCACGATCCTCGGGCGAGTTTTGGCCAATCCCGTAACAACGGACCTGAACGCCGGAGCGTAAGCTGCGGCAAATATGAGCCGGGGTGAGATATCACCCCAAACTTGGAGAGAACTGTGGATAGAGCCCAGAAAGAGAAAGTGGTCGAAGAACTCGGCCAGATCTTCGAAAGCTCTGGCGTCGTGGTGGTTTCTCACTACGCCGGTCTGACAGTTGCCGAGATGCAGGACCTTCGCGCACGTGCTCGTGACGCGGGTGGTGCCGTGCGTGTTGCCAAGAACAGGCTCGCCAAAATCGCCCTTGAGGGTAAGCCGTGTGAAAGCATGGCCGACCTGCTGACAGGGATGACCGTTCTGACCTATTCCGAGGACCCCGTGGCAGCAGCCAAGGTGGCCGAGGACTTCGCCAAGGAGAACCAGAAGTTCGAAATCCTTGGCGGTGCAATGGGCGAGAACGCTCTGGACCGCAAAGGCGTTGAAGCCGTTTCGAAAATGCCGTCTCGTGAGGAGCTTATTGCTTCGATCGTGGGCTGCATTGGCGCACCTGCTTCGAACATCGCCGGCGCGATTGGCGCACCTGCAAGCAACATCGCAAGCATCCTTTCCACCATCGAAGAGAAGGCGGAAGCTGCGTAAGCGGTTGGCACTGAATGATCTGCGTGGGGTGATGATGCCCCGACGTTGGAACACACACTGTAAACGGAAAGAGCTGATACAATGGCTGATCTGAAGAAACTGGCAGAAGAGATCGTTGGTCTGACCCTGCTGGAAGCACAAGAACTGAAAACCATCCTCAAAGACGAATACGGCATCGAGCCCGCAGCTGGCGGCGCCGTGATGGTCGCAGGCGCAGCTGGCGATGCCGGCGGTGCAGCTGAGGAAGAAAAAACCGAATTCGACGTCGTTCTGAAGAACGCCGGCGCTTCGAAAATCAACGTCATCAAAGAAGTTCGCGGCATCACCGGCCTGGGCCTGAAAGAAGCCAAGGAACTGGTCGAAGCCGGCGGCAAGATCAAAGAAGGCGTCGACAAGGCAGAAGCCGAAGAGATCAAGGGCAAGCTGGAAGCAGCTGGCGCCGAGGTCGAACTGGCCTAAGTCAGTCTTCTGGTGCATCTCTGATGCATCAAAAATTTTGGCTGGGTCCGGAGAAATCCGGGTCCAGCCGAACCTGTCTTAGAAAGGGCCTCATGCAAAGGGGGCGTTTTCTAAGACGCGGTTTGCGGATCGGGAGGTCGCCACTCGGGACGGTGGCCATGAATTGATCCGGACGTGTCGTCTCGAATGTGCAAGGCGCCGGGGCCCGACGGTGTCTTTGCCCGCTGAGAACATCGAAAGGTGACATCTGACATGGCTCAAACGTTCCTTGGCCAGAAACGTCTTCGTAAATATTACGGCAAAATCCGCGAAGTGCTGGAGATGCCGAACCTTATTGAGGTCCAGAAATCTTCTTATGATCTTTTCCTGCGCTCCGGCGATGCAGAGCAGCCCACCGACGGCGAAGGCATCAAGGGCGTGTTCCAGTCGGTTTTCCCGATCAAGGATTTCAACGAAACCTCCGTTCTGGAGTTCGTGAAATACGATCTGGAAAACCCCAAATACGACGTCGAAGAGTGCATGCAGCGCGACATGACCTACAGCGCACCGCTGAAGGTCACCCTGCGTCTGATCGTGTTCGATGTCGATGAGGACACCGGCGCCAAGTCGGTCAAGGACATCAAGGAACAGGACGTGTTCA
Source organism: Ruegeria sp. HKCCD9138 (assembly GCF_057220975.1). Taxonomy (NCBI): domain Bacteria; kingdom Pseudomonadati; phylum Pseudomonadota; class Alphaproteobacteria; order Rhodobacterales; family Roseobacteraceae; genus Ruegeria; species Ruegeria sp. HKCCD9138. Next base: position 172,379 of record NZ_JBWVAZ010000010.1, read on the forward strand.
TGGGCGACATGCCCCTGATGACGCCGAACGGAACGTTCATCGTGAACGGCACCGAGCGCGTGATCGTCAGCCAGATGCACCGTTCGCCCGGTGTGTTCTTTGACCACGACAAGGGCAAGACCCATTCCTCGGGCAAGCTGCTGTTTGCCTGCCGCATCATCCCGTACCGCGGCAGCTGGCTGGACTTTGAGTTCGATGCCAAGGATATTGTCTTTGCTCGTATCGACCGTCGCCGCAAATTGCCTGTGACGACCCTGCTCTATGCATTGGGTCTGGATCAGGAAGCGATCATGGACGCGTACTACAACACCGTGTCCTACAAATTGGACAAGAAGAAGGGTTGGGTCACGCCGTTCTTCCCCGAGCGTGTGCGCGGTACTCGCCCGACCTATGATCTGGTTGACGCGAAATCCGGTGAGGTGATTGCAGAAGCGGGCAAGAAAGTCACTCCGCGCGCGGTCAAGAAGCTGATCGACGAGGGCACCGTTACCGATCTGCTGGTTCCGTTCGATCACATCGTTGGCAAATACGTCGCCAAGGACATCATCAACGAAGAAACCGGCGCGATCTATGTTGAGGCCGGTGATGAGTTGACGCTGGAATACGACAAGGACGGCGATCTGATCGGCGGCACCGCGAAAGAGCTGATCGACGCGGGCATCACCGACATTCCGGTTCTGGACATCGACAACGTCAATGTCGGCCCCTACATGCGCAACACCATGGCGCAGGACAAGAACATGAACCGCGAAAGCGCGCTCATGGACATCTACCGCGTCATGCGTCCGGGTGAGCCGCCCACCGTCGAGGCCGCGTCGGCCCTGTTCGACACGCTGTTCTTCGACAGCGAGCGTTATGACCTGTCCGCTGTTGGCCGGGTGAAGATGAACATGCGCCTGGCTCTGGACGCGCCGGACACCATGCGCACCCTGCGCCGCGAAGACATCGTGGCCTGCATCAAGGCGCTGGTGGAACTGCGCGACGGCAAAGGCGACGTGGACGATATCGACCACCTCGGCAACCGTCGTGTGCGTTCGGTCGGCGAACTGATGGAAAACCAGTACCGCGTTGGCCTGCTGCGCATGGAGCGCGCGATCAAAGAGCGTATGTCGTCGGTCGAAATCGACACCGTCATGCCGCAGGACCTGATCAACGCGAAACCGGCTGCGGCTGCTGTCCGCGAATTCTTCGGCAGCTCGCAGCTGTCGCAGTTCATGGACCAGACCAACCCGCTGTCGGAAGTGACCCACAAACGCCGCCTCTCGGCGCTTGGCCCCGGTGGTCTGACGCGTGAGCGTGCGGGTTTTGAGGTGCGCGACGTACACCCGACCCACTATGGCCGGATGTGCCCGATTGAAACGCCGGAAGGTCCGAACATCGGTCTGATCAACTCGCTGGCCACCTTTGCCCGCGTGAACAAGTATGGCTTCATCGAAACACCGTATCGCGTCGTTAAAGACGCCGAGGTGACCGATGAGGTTCACTACATGTCCGCGACCGAAGAAATGCGTCACACCGTGGCGCAGGCGAACGCGACGCTGGATGCCGATGGCAAGTTCATCAACGATCTGGTGTCGACCCGTCAGGCCGGTGACTACACCCTTGCCCCGCGCGAGAATGTGGACCTGATCGACGTGTCGCCGAAACAGCTGGTTTCAGTTGCTGCATCGCTGATCCCGTTCCTCGAAAATGACGACGCCAACCGCGCTCTGATGGGCTCGAACATGCAACGTCAGGCGGTTCCGCTGCTGCGGGCCGAGGCACCGCTGGTCGGTACCGGTATCGAGGAAAAGGTCGCGATCGACTCGGGCGCTGCGATTCAGGCGAAACGCGCCGGTATCATCGACCAGGTCGATGCTCAGCGTATCGTTATCCGCGCCACCGAAGATCTGGAACTGGGCGACGCTGGCGTTGACATCTATCGTCTGCGCAAATTCCAGCGTTCGAACCAGAACACCTGTATCAACCAGCGTCCGCTGATCAAGGTGGGTGACACCGTCCAGAAGGGCGAGGTCATTGCCGATGGTCCGTCGACCGATATGGGTGAACTGGCTCTGGGTAAGAACGTGGTCGTCGCGTTCATGCCGTGGAACGGTTACAACTACGAGGACTCGATCCTGATCTCGGAGCGTATCGCGCGTGACGACGTCTTTACCTCGGTCCATATCGAGGAGTTTGAAGTCGCCGCCCGTGACACCAAGCTGGGTCCGGAAGAGATCACCCGCGACATCCCGAACGTCGGTGAAGAAGCGCTGCGCAACCTCGACGAGGCGGGCATCGTTTACATCGGCGCGGATGTTGAGCCGGGTGATATCCTGGTCGGCAAGATCACTCCGAAGGGCGAAAGCCCGATGACCCCGGAAGAAAAGCTGCTGCGCGCCATCTTTGGTGAAAAAGCATCAGACGTGCGCGACACCTCGCTGCGCGTGAAGCCGGGCGATTACGGTACGGTCGTCGAGGTCCGCGTCTTCAACCGTCACGGCGTCGAGAAAGACGAGCGTGCGTTGCAGATCGAGCGTGAGGAAGTCGAACGTCTGGCCCGTGACCGGGATGACGAGCTGGCGATCCTGGACCGCAACATCTATGCGCGTCTGCAAGGCCTGATCCTGGGTAAAACCGCTGTCAAAGGCCCGAAAGGCGTCAAGGCAGGGTCGGTGATCACCGAGGAGCTGCTGGAAACCCTGACCCGTGGTCAGTGGTGGCAGCTGGCGCTGGAAGGTGAGCAGGACGCACAGATCGTAGAGGCTCTGAACGAGCAGTACGAAGTGCAAAAGCGTGCTCTGGATGCTCGTTTCGAGGATAAGGTCGAGAAAGTCCGTCGTGGCGACGACCTGCCGCCGGGTGTGATGAAGATGGTCAAAGTCTTCATCGCCGTGAAGCGCAAGCTGCAGCCGGGCGACAAGATGGCCGGTCGTCACGGGAACAAAGGTGTGATCTCCAAGGTTGTTCCGATGGAAGACATGCCGTTCCTGGCCGATGGTACGCCGGTCGACTTCTGTCTGAACCCGCTGGGTGTGCCTTCGCGTATGAACGTTGGTCAGATCCTTGAAACCCACATGGGTTGGGCCGCACGCGGTCTGGGTCTGAACATCGATGAGGCTCTGGGTGAATATCGCCGTTCCGGCGACCTGACCCCGGTTCGTGAAGCGATGAAGCTGGCCTATGGCGAGAATGTCTACGAAGAAGGCATTACCGGTCTGGACGAGGATGGCCTGATCGAGGTTGCGGGCAACGTAACCCGCGGTGTTCCGATCGCGACCCCGGTCTTCGATGGTGCCAAAGAGGCTGACGTCAACGACGCGCTGGTGCGTGCGGGCTTCTCGGAAAGCGGTCAGTCGGTTCTGTTCGACGGTCGTACCGGTGAGCAATTCGCGCGTCCGGTCACCGTGGGCATCAAGTACCTGCTGAAACTGCACCACCTGGTGGACGACAAGATCCACGCGCGTTCGACCGGGCCGTACAGCCTGGTTACCCAGCAGCCGCTGGGTGGTAAGGCGCAGTTCGGTGGTCAGCGCTTTGGTGAGATGGAGGTCTGGGCTCTGGAAGCTTACGGCGCCGCCTACACCCTGCAGGAGATGCTCACCGTGAAATCGGATGACGTCGCCGGCCGGACCAAAGTCTATGAGTCGATCGTTAAGGGCGAGGATAACTTTGAAGCGGGCGTACCGGAATCGTTCAATGTTCTGGTGAAAGAAGTCCGTGGCCTCGGCCTGAATATGGAACTCCTGGATGCGGAGGTGGATGAGTAATCAATGAACTGGGTTGAGGAGCTTCCAGTATGGACTGGTGTCCTAGGAGCTTACCTGAGTGGCTGCCTTATAATAGCGTCAATTCAATACGCCCCGCACAGCACCTCAACCCTTTTCAAGATTCTAAGACCGATACTCTTTCTTTTTGGAGGGTTCGCCTTCCTGGCGTCGGTCCGTATCATCTTCTTCTAAATCCCCTAAGAAAGGGACTTTAAATGAACCAGGAAATCACCAACAACCCGTTCAACCCGCTGACGCCCCCGAAGGTCTTCGACGAGATCAAGGTCTCGCTGGCGAGCCCTGAGCGGATTCTGTCTTGGTCCTACGGCGAGATCAAGAAACCCGAAACCATCAACTACCGGACGTTCAAACCCGAGCGTGACGGTCTGTTCTGCGCCCGTATCTTTGGCCCGATCAAAGATTACGAGTGTCTGTGCGGCAAGTATAAGCGGATGAAATATCGCGGCGTTGTCTGCGAGAAATGCGGTGTGGAAGTCACCCTGCAGAAAGTCCGCCGCGAGCGTATGGGCCACATCGAACTGGCCGCGCCCGTTGCGCACATCTGGTTCCTGAAATCGCTGCCGTCCCGCATCGGTCTGATGCTGGACATGACGCTGCGCGATCTGGAGCGTGTTCTGTACTTTGAAAACTATGTCGTCATCGAGCCCGGTCTGACTGACCTGACCTATGGCCAGATGCTGACCGAAGAAGAGTACATGGATGCGCAGGATGCCTATGGCATGGACGCGTTCACCGCGAATATCGGTGCCGAAGCCATCCGTGAGATGCTTGCCCAGATCGATCTGGAAGCCGAAGCCGAGCAGCTGCGCGCTGATCTGGCCGAAGCCACAGGCGAACTGAAGCCCAAGAAAATCATCAAGCGTCTGAAGGTTGTCGAATCCTTCCTCGAGTCGGGCAACCGCCCCGAGTGGATGGTGATGACCGTAATCCCGGTCATTCCGCCGGAACTGCGTCCGCTGGTTCCGCTGGATGGTGGCCGTTTCGCGACTTCGGATCTGAACGATCTGTATCGCCGCGTCATCAACCGGAACAACCGTCTGAAGCGTCTGATCGAGCTGCGCGCGCCTGACATCATCGTCCGCAACGAAAAGCGGATGCTGCAGGAATCCGTTGACGCTCTGTTCGACAACGGCCGCCGTGGCCGCGTGATCACCGGCGCCAACAAGCGTCCGCTGAAATCGCTGTCGGACATGCTGAAAGGTAAGCAGGGCCGTTTCCGTCAGAACCTTCTGGGGAAACGCGTCGACTTCTCGGGCCGTTCGGTCATTGTGACCGGTCCGGAGCTGAAGCTGCACCAGTGTGGTCTGCCCAAGAAGATGGCGCTGGAGCTGTTCAAGCCGTTCATCTACTCGCGCCTTGAAGCCAAAGGTCTGTCTTCGACCGTGAAACAGGCGAAGAAACTGGTCGAGAAAGAGCGTCCCGAAGTGTGGGATATCCTCGACGAGGTGATCCGCGAACACCCTGTCATGCTGAACCGTGCGCCGACGCTGCACCGTCTTGGCATTCAGGCGTTCGAGCCGGTTCTGATCGAAGGTAAAGCGATCCAGCTGCACCCGCTGGTCTGTTCGGCCTTTAACGCCGACTTCGACGGTGACCAGATGGCCGTTCACGTTCCGCTGAGCCTTGAGGCCCAGCTGGAAGCCCGTGTTCTGATGATGTCGACGAACAACGTTCTGTCGCCTGCAAACGGCGCACCGATCATCGTTCCGTCGCAGGATATGATCCTGGGTCTGTACTATGTGACGCTGGAACGCGAAGGCATGCCGGGTGAAGGTAAAGTGTTCGGTTCGATCGACGAAGTTCAGCACGCGCTGGATTCCGGCGAAGTGCACCTGCACTCGAAAATCACCGCGCGGATCACGCAGATCGACGACGAAGGCAACGAAGTTCAGAAGCGCTACGAAACCACTCCGGGCCGTCTGCGTCTGGGTGCGTTGCTGCCGATGAACAACAAAGCGCCGTTCGAGCTGGTCAACCGCCTGCTGCGGAAGAAAGAAGTGCAGCAGGTGATCGACACCGTCTACCGGTACTGCGGTCAGAAAGAGTCGGTCATCTTCTGTGACCAGATCATGTCGATGGGCTTCAAGGAAGCGTTCAAGGCGGGCATCTCGTTCGGTAAGGACGACATGGTCATTCCGGGCGACAAGTGGGGCATCGTTGATGATACCCGCAATCAGGTGAAGGACTTTGAACAGCAGTACATGGACGGCCTGATCACTCAGGGCGAAAAGTACAACAAAGTTGTCGATGCCTGGTCGAAATGTAACGACCGCGTGACTGAGGCGATGATGAGCACGATCTCGGATGTGGCCAAGGACGAAAACGGCGCCGACAAGGAACCGAACTCGGTCTACATGATGGCCCACTCGGGTGCGCGTGGCTCGGTCACTCAGATGAAACAGCTGGGCGGTATGCGCGGCCTGATGGCCAAACCGAACGGCGACATCATCGAGACGCCGATCATCTCGAACTTCAAGGAAGGTCTGACCGTTCTCGAGTACTTCAACTCGACCCACGGTGCCCGTAAGGGTCTGTCGGATACCGCTCTGAAGACGGCGAACTCGGGCTACCTGACCCGTCGTCTGGTGGACGTGGCGCAAGATTGTATCGTGCGTGAGATCGACTGTGGCACCGAGCGTGCGATCACGGCCGAAGCGGCTGTGAACGACGGTGAGGTTGTCGCCTCGTTGGCCGAACGTGTGCTGGGCCGTGTGGCCGCTGACGATGTTCTGCGTCCGGGCACCGATGAGGTGATCGTCGCAGCCGGTCAGCTGATCGACGAACGTATGGCCGACACCATCGACGAAGCCGGTGTTCAGTCGATGCGTATCCGCTCGCCTCTGACCTGTGAGTCCGAGGAAGGCGTCTGTGCGACCTGCTATGGTCGTGACCTGGCACGCGGTACGATGGTGAACACGGGTGAAGCTGTCGGCATCATTGCCGCGCAGTCGATCGGTGAACCCGGTACACAGCTGACCATGCGGACCTTCCACATCGGTGGTGTTGCGCAAGGTGGTCAGCAGTCGTTCCAGGAAGCCAGCCAGGAAGGTGTTGTTTCCTTCGAGAACCCGCAGATTTTGGTCAATGCGGCAGGTGAAAGCCTGGTCATGGGCCGGAACATGAAGCTGGTGATCAAGGACGAACACGGCGAAGAGCGTGCCAACCACAAGCTGGGCTACGGTTCCAAGCTGTTCGTCAAGGACGGCACCAAAGTGGCCCGTGGCGACAAGCTGTTCGAGTGGGACCCGTACACCCTGCCGATCATTGCCGAGAAAGCCGGTACTGCGAAATATGTCGACCTGGTTTCAGGCCTTGCTGTCCGCGACGAGACCGACGAAGCAACCGGTATGACACAGAAGATCGTGATCGACTGGCGCGCGGCCCCCAAAGGCAGCGACCTCAAGCCTGAGATCATTCTGGTCGGTGAAGATGGCGAGCCGGTCCGCAACGATGCGGGCAACCCGGTTCACTATCCGATGTCGGTGGATGCGATCCTGTCGGTCGAAGACGGTCAGAAAGTCGAAGCCGGTGACGTTGTTGCGCGTATCCCGCGTGAAGGCGCCAAGACCAAGGACATCACCGGTGGTCTGCCGCGTGTGGCCGAACTGTTCGAAGCCCGCCGTCCGAAAGATCACGCGATCATCGCAGAAGCCGATGGTTACGTGCGCTTTGGCCGGGACTACAAGAACAAGCGCCGCATCAGCATCGAGCCGGCTGACGAGTCCATGGAGACCATCGAGTACATGGTGCCCAAGGGCAAGCACATCCCGGTCGCCGAAGGGGACTTCATCCAGAAGGGTGAATACCTGATGGACGGTAACCCGGCTCCGCACGACATCCTGTCCATCATGGGTGTCGAAGCGCTGGCGGATTACATGATCGACGAGGTGCAGGACGTCTATCGTCTGCAGGGCGTGAAGATCAACGACAAGCACATCGAGGTCATCGTGCGTCAGATGCTGCAGAAGTGGGAGATCCTGGATTCAGGCGACACCACCCTGCTGAAAGGCGAGCATGTCGACAAGCAGGAGTTCGACGCGGCCAACGAGAAGACCATCGCCCGCGGTGGTCGTCCGGCACAGGGCGAGCCGATCCTGCTGGGGATCACCAAAGCCTCGCTGCAGACGCGCTCGTTCATCTCGGCGGCTTCGTTCCAGGAAACCACCCGCGTGCTGACCGAAGCTTCGGTTCAGGGCAAGAAAGACAAGCTGGTTGGTCTGAAAGAGAACGTCATCGTTGGTCGCCTGATCCCCGCCGGTACCGGCGGTGCAACCCAGGCCGTTCGCCACATCGCGCAGTCGCGTGACAACGTGGTCATCGAAGCCCGCCGGGAAGAGGCCGAAGCTGCCGCTGCTCTGGCCGCGCCGATGATCGACGACGACATGGTCGGAGACGAGCTGGACGTACTGGTCGAAACTCCGGAAAGCCGCGAGTAAAATTTGCCAAACAGATAATGAAAAGGCCCCGCGATTGCGCGGGGCCTTTTTTTATTGCCTAATGCTGTCCGCTTTGCACGTGAAATTCAGCGCTCTGCGGGCGGTTCGGCAGTTCGTGCGATTCAAGGAGCGATGTGCACCGTGGAAACTGTTCCGGTGGTTTCCTGCCGGACCTGCTGGCTTGCCAGGAAGAGAGCTGGCATGCGCGACGAGGCACCGACATCGGAATGGAACGAATTTGTAGCGGACACGGAGGAATTCGATGGAAACGATCAAGGGCGATCTCATCCAGCTTGCGATGATCGGAGAGTTCGACGTCATTGCGCACGGTTGCAACTGCTTCCATGCAATGGACGCTGGAATAGCCAAGATCATTGCCTCCAAGTTTCCCGAAGCGTTTGAGGCCGACATACGGACGGATTACGGGGTTCGGTCGAAACTCGGTACCATCTCGTCGGCAACCATCACCCGAGGTAGCGCCAGTTTCGTCGTCGTAAACGCTTATACGCAATTTGATTGGAAAGGACCTGGCAGAAATGTCGATTACGATGCGATCTCGGGGTGCTTCGAAGAGATCGCGCGTCGTTTTCCCACCGCACGTGTCGGGTATCCGCTGATTGGTGCCGGCCTCGCTGGCGGCGATTGGTCCGAGATTGAGCCGCGAATTGACAAGGCCCTGACCGGCCTGGACCACAGGCTGGTCGTGTTTTCCGGATAGTTTAACATTTGAATGGCTATTGCGCCCGAATATTCGCGCGCCGATGATTATTGACAACCCGGCGTAAAATCCGGCCAATGAGCCGAGCAACGTAGTTTGGAATTTCCCCGATATGACGCCAAATGTCAGAGGCGCACTGCTGATGATGGGCAGCATGGCGGCCTTTACCGTCAATGACACGCTGGTGAAGCTAGGGTTGCGGGATTTGCCCCTGTTTCAGCTGATTGCCATGCGCGGCGTCCTGGCCACGATCCTTTTATATGTGTTGGCACGTCACCTGGGCACGCTGCATCTGAATTTTTCAAGGCATGACAAATGGCTGGTGGCCTTGCGCTGCCTGAGCGAGCTGTCCACCACGTTCTTTTTCCTGACTGCGCTCATGCATATGCCGCTGGCAAATGTGACAGCCGTATTGCAGGCGCTACCGCTGACGGTGACGTTGGGGGCGGCATTGTTTTTTGGTGAAAGCATCGGCTGGCGGCGTATCTTAGCGATCGGGATGGGGTTTGCAGGCATGTTGCTGATAGTCAGACCCGGTCCGGAAGGGTTCAGCCTCTATGCGATCTTCGCGTTGGTTGCGGTGCTGTCCATCACAGTGCGGGACCTGATCACCCGACGCATGTCGGCTGATGTCCCCTCGATGGTTGTCACGCTGGCCACGTCGCTGACGATCACAGTAACAGCCGCTATTGCGTCTGTGTTCCAGGGCTGGGTGCCGGTCTCTCCGGCGACCGGAAGCCTCGTGGCCTCGGCGGCATTCTTTGTTCTGATGGGTTACCTGTTCAGCGTCATGGTCATGCGGGTAGGGGAGGTCGGGTTTGTCGCGCCGTTCCGATATTCCAGCCTGTTGTGGGCTCTGGGGTTGGGATGGACTGTTTTTGGCGACTGGCCGGATCCTGTCACGATGATTGGTGCCGCTTTGGTCGTCGGTGCAGGGTTGTTCACACTGTTCCGCGAACACGCTGTTCATGCGTCGGAATAATACTGCTGCACGGCAGGTGCATTCACCGCAAACCGTTCGGCAAAAACTTTCGTAAGATCCTTGTTCAATATCTCAAGTTTCAACTTTCCCTTGCGCGCATTCGGTGAATCGTTGAACCCGTTCAGAGTGCGTATCCACATCGGCGCGTCCGGGTAACTGACGACAGGCATGAACCGGCCCATTCTCTGATGCGCGAAATTCATAACCGTCAGATCGCAATCGCCTCCGACATACATTCCCAACCCGGCGGAAATGAGGCTGCGATAAAGGTGCATCGCGCGAACGCCATCCTTGCCGGGTTCCGCCAGATAGCCGCTATTGAAATCGAGGGCGACGGTGTGATTGGCCCCGAGCAGCCCCGGGCAATCTTGGGCCGCACCGCGCAGACGTTCGACGAAATCCACAGCGACGGCATCGTCATCGTCAAGCCGAAATTGAATGCAGGGTTTCGTCGGGCTTTTGCGTGCGTCGTTCAGTATGTACTTCATGACCTTGCGATGCTCATCCGGGGCCTCTGCAAAGATGCGGACCTGCTTCAAGTTTGCAGTCAGATCATGCAGCCTTTCGATGGATTCTTTGGGCAGGCAATCTCCGATCACAATGACAAAGTCGAAATCTGTATCCGTTTGCGCGCGCAGGCCGGGCAGAGTCAGGGTTTCGAACAGATGAAACCTCTCGTTCAGGCGGTCGGCGGCATAGAGATAGGCGCGCCGATCATCAATCGTGTCGTGTTCGACCTGAAACCCGCCTTTAGCGGGGTAGGAAAAACGGCACAGGCCGATGACTTGCATGATTCAACCTCAATAGATTTTGCACGATGAGACTATGCTTTCACACCGCCCGGCCCGCAACTGATCAGAGGACTGGATGCGCGCGACACGCTTTGATAAACAAGCGTAATCTGGCCCGCGGACAGTCAAAAGGGCTGTGCTGTTGACACTCGGGCCGACTCCCCCTATTACGCGCGTCATCTCGGTACCGGGGGCCGCCCCATAACCGATTTCAGTAATGAACTGGTCAAGGCCCGGACAATTTTGCAGTTCGCGCCCTCTGATAACCAACCGCGACGTTCACCTCGGAATGGGAACGCTCGCGGATTTTGCGCTTGTGGACGCATCGGCGCAGTGAATTGAAACCGCACGCAGCGCGCGTGCATGTCATGTGTGTTGCAAAACGGGGAAGAAACCGGAATGCCAACTATTCAACAGCTGATCCGCAAGCCGCGGCAGCCGAAAGTAAAACGCTCGAAGTCCATGCACCTGGAGCAGTGCCCGCAGAAACGCGGCGTCTGCACCCGCGTGTACACCACCACACCGAAAAAGCCGAACTCGGCGATGCGTAAGGTTGCCAAGGTGCGCCTGACCAACGGGTTCGAGGTCATCTCGTACATCCCCGGTGAAAGCCACAACCTGCAGGAACACTCGGTTGTTCTGATCCGTGGCGGCCGTGTGAAAGACCTTCCCGGTGTGCGTTACCACATCCTGCGCGGTGTTCTGGATACCCAGGGCGTCAAAGACCGTAAGCAGCGTCGTTCGAAATACGGCGCGAAGCGTCCCAAGTAAGAAGGAGAGGCCGAGATGTCCCGTCGTCACGCCGCCGAAAAACGCGAAGTCCTGCCTGACGCCAAATTTGGCGACAAGGTACTGACCAAATTCATGAACAACCTGATGATCGACGGCAAGAAGTCGGTCGCAGAGCGCATCGTCTACAACGCATTTGACCGCGTTGAGAACAAGGTAAAGCGCGCTCCTGTCGAAGTGTTCCACGAAGCGCTCGACAACATCAAACCGTCGGTCGAGGTTCGCTCGCGCCGGGTTGGTGGTGCAACCTATCAGGTTCCGGTCGAAGTGCGTCCTGAGCGCCGCGAAGCACTGGCCATCCGTTGGCTGATCACTGCTGCGCGTGGCCGTAACGAAAACACCATGGAAGAACGCCTCGCCGGTGAGCTGCTGGACGCTGTACAGTCCCGTGGTACCGCCGTGAAGAAGCGTGAAGACACCCACAAGATGGCCGAGGCGAACAAAGCCTTCAGCCATTATCGTTGGTAATCCGAGAGGCTTAGACCAATGGCACGCGAATATCCGCTCGAACTGTACCGTAACTTCGGTATCATGGCGCACATCGACGCAGGTAAGACCACCTGCTCGGAGCGTATCCTGTATTACACTGGTAAATCCCACAACATCGGTGAGGTGCACGATGGTGCAGCCACCATGGACTGGATGGAGCAGGAGCAGGAACGCGGCATCACCATCACATCGGCTGCGACCACCACCTTCTGGGAACGCACCGAGGACGGTCAGACCGCCGATACCCCCAAGCACCGCCTGAACATCATCGACACCCCCGGCCACGTTGACTTCACCATCGAAGTTGAGCGTTCGCTGGCGGTTCTCGACGGTGCCGTCTGCGTTCTGGACGCAAACGCCGGTGTTGAGCCCCAGACCGAAACCGTGTGGCGTCAGGCTGACCGCTACAAGGTTCCGCGTATGGTTTTCGTCAACAAGATGGACAAGATCGGCGCGGACTTCTTCAACTGCGTCAACATGATCGAAGACCGCACCGGCGCGCGCGCTGTTCCGGTTGGTATTCCGATCGGTGCCGAGTCCGAGCTGGAAGGCCTGATCGACCTGGTCACCATGGAAGAGTGGCTGTGGCAGGGTGAAGATCTGGGCGCAAGCTGGATCAAAGCTCCGATCCGCGACAGCCTGAAAGACATGGCTGACGAATGGCGCGGCAAGATGATCGAAGCGGCCGTCGAAATGGACGACGACGCGATGATGGAATATCTGGAAGGCAATGAGCCCGACGTTCCGACCCTGCGCGCCCTGCTGCGCAAAGGTACTCTGGAAATCGCGTTTGTTCCGGTTCTGGGTGGTTCGGCGTTCAAGAACAAAGGCGTTCAGCCGCTGCTCAACGCTGTGATCGACTATCTGCCCAGCCCGCTGGACGTTGTCGATTACATGGGCTTCAAGCCCGGCGACGAGGAAGAAGTTCGTGACATCGCCCGTCGTGCAGACGACAACATGGCCTTCTCGGGTCTGGCGTTCAAAATCATGAACGACCCCTTCGTTGGCTCGCTGACCTTCACCCGGATCTACTCGGGCACCATGAACAAGGGTGACTCGATCCTGAACTCGACCAAAGGTAAGAAAGAGCGCATCGGTCGTATGATGATGATGCACTCGAACAACCGGGAAGAGATCGAAGAAGCGTTTGCAGGCGACATCATCGCGCTGGCGGGTCTGAAAGACACCACCACCGGTGACACCCTGTGTGATGCGAAGGATCCGGTGGTTCTGGAAACCATGACCTTCCCCGATCCGGTGATCGAGATCGCGGTTGAGCCCAAGACCAAGGGCGACCAGGAGAAGATGTCCCAGGGTCTGGCCCGTCTGGCCGCTGAAGACCCGTCTTTCCGTGTGGAAACCGACCTGGAATCGGGTCAGACCATCATGAAGGGCATGGGCGAACTTCACCTGGACATCCTGGTGGACCGTCTGAAGCGCGAGTTCAAGGTTGAGGCGAACATCGGTGCACCGCAGGTGGCGTACCGTGAAACCATTTCGATGCCTGTCGAACACACCTACACCCACAAGAAACAGTCGGGTGGTTCGGGTCAGTTCGCGGAAGTCAAGCTGGAGATCACCCCGACCGAGCCGGGCGAAGGTTACTCGTTCGAAAGCCGCATCGTTGGTGGTGCCGTTCCGAAGGAATACATCCCGGGTGTCGAAAAAGGCATCCAGTCGGTTATGGACAGCGGCCCGCTGGCTGGCTTCCCCGTGATCGACTTCAAGGTTGCCCTGCTGGACGGTAAGTTCCACGACGTTGACTCGAGCGTTCTGGCGTTCGAAATCGCATCGCGGATGTGTATGCGTGAAGGCATGCGCAAAGCCGGCGCGAAACTGCTGGAACCGATCATGAAGGTCGAAGTGATCACCCCGGAAGAATACACCGGCGGTATCATCGGCGACCTGACCTCGCGTCGGGGCCAGGTGTCTGGTCAGGAACCGCGCGGCAACGCGATCGCGATCGACGCGTTCGTTCCGCTGGCGAACATGTTCGGCTATATCAACACTCTGCGTTCGATGTCGTCGGGCCGTGCCCAGTTCACCATGCAGTTCGACCACTACGATCCGGTTCCGCAGAACATCTCGGACGAGATCCAGGCGAAATACGCATAAGCGAAGATTTGAGGGAGCTCGGGTAACGGGCTCCCTTCATTACCGAAAAAGGAGGCCATCATGGCAAAGGAAAAGTTTGAGCGTACAAAACCGCACGTCAACATCGGCACGATTG
>NZ_JBWVAZ010000011.1:0-162764 GCF_057220975.1 Ruegeria sp. HKCCD9138
TACAGGCCGACGATGCACTAACAATCAATTTGGACCAGTCAGATGAGGCTGCTCATGACCCATTGTACGCATCGTTTCAGCGCGCAGTTTAATGCCCCCAGATAATGAGGCTGTTCCCTTTGCCAGAGTTCGCACTACTGGCTTTCCGAGAAAACCCGACAAGCTTGTTTGCGTAAGTTGGTTCTTTGTGTGAGTCAGCAAGACAACGTCTGAATAGTTCTCCTGTTCGCAGATCTTTCTTGCATAAGCCAGCGCAATCTGGAAGGCGTTCTCGTCATGACTGTCGATTGGAACAAGAACACGAATGGTATTGGTCAAGAGAATTCCTTTCAAATTAGAGAGTTGAAACAGTTTGTGAAAGTTCGGAACGCAACACAACCCTAGAATGAAAGTAGTATTGAAATTACAGGTTTGAAAGTCTCCTTCGACGGCTGCACTGCAGCATACAGAAAGCCAGTCGAGCGGCAGCTTTGGGCCGTTCGGGGCCTGATGCACATGCAAAGTACAGAAGCTTGGTAGACGCCGCTGTGGGCTCATTCCGGCCATTTGCTGAACGGAATATTTAAGGCCGCATCGGTCCCAAAGGAAAATGCTGCTGCCAAAAAGGAAAAACTTTGGTGCTCGTACCAGTTAGGTTTTGGTGGAGCCTAGGGGAGTCGAACCCCTGACCTCTTGCATGCCATGCAAGCGCTCTCCCAACTGAGCTAAGGCCCCATTCAGGTACCGTCCGTGCGGTGGACGGACGTTTATGAGACGCCGCTGCCGAGTGCAAGACCAAATTTCGGAATCCGACAAAAAGAATCTGGCGACGCGGTAGGGCAGGGCGAGGCGGCCGGGACCGCCTCGGGCCGGGGTCAGGACTCGTCTTCCGACGACATGTCCGTGATATCGTCCAGCGAAACGTTGTCGTCGTCGTCATCTTCCAGCAGATCATCATCCAGCTCGACATCGACGTTATCGTCATCGTCCAGAACCAGATCTTCATCCGACGACGCTTCGCGTGCTTTGACCGATGCGGCATCCTCGGCATCCGCAGCGATCATGCGGCTTTTGCCGGTTTCCAGCTCCACGATCTCGCCGGTATAGGGGCTGACGATCGGGTCCTTGTTCAGGTCGTAAAAGCGTTTGCCGGTTGTCGGGCAAACACGCTTTACGCCCCATTCTTCCTTGGGCATATCAAATCCCCTTGATATCAGGTGAATCTCAACAATGATTCAGGTCACCTGCCACAAGCGGCAGGCACTGTCAAAGCCTTTGCGCTAAGGAGAACGGCCCATGGGGCGACACGCATTGCCCGGACAGCCACCGGTTCCGTTAACATTGCGCAAATCGGCGCGGGCGCGGCGGATCTCGTTGCGGATTTCTCAGTTGGATGGACGGGTTACGCTGACTTACCCGCAGGGTGTCGCTGAAACCGAAGCGCTGAGTTTCGCTCATCAGAAAGAGGAGTGGATTCGTCAACACCTTCAGGACCGTCCAGAAGCGGCGACCGTCCAATTCGGCCATAGCATTCCCATTGAAGGCGTCGAACGCCGAATCGTTCCCGCTCGGGGTCGCCGGGTTCAGTTGGGCAATCACGACATCGCGGTGCCGGAAGGGGCCGAGGCGCGGCGGCTGGCCAAGTTTCTGAAGGAACTGGCCCGCGATCGTCTGACCGAAGCGTGCGATGACTATGCAACCATGCTGGGGCGCCCCTATTCAAGTCTGACGATGCGCGATACGCGGTCGCGTTGGGGATCGTGCAGTTCCGCAGGTGGTCTGATGTTTTCCTGGCGGCTGATCCTGGCTCCGCCCGAGGTGCTGCATTACGTGGCGGCGCATGAAGTCGCGCATCTGGCCGAGATGAACCATTCACCCGCCTTTTGGGCGCAGGTCGAGCGAATATTCGGGCCGTACAAGGCGCCAAGGCGCTGGTTGCGCGACCATGGTGCCGGGTTGCATCAGTATCGGTTCGACGCCAGTGCGAGTTGACCCCACAGATTTTTGTGATCACATGGGGGCATGTTGACGACACGCCCTGCCGACTCGCAAACCGCCACTCATGATCGTGTGTATCGTTCCCTGCGATCCCGGATCATGCATGGAGAGACCGCTCCGGGACAGGCGCTGACGTTGCGTGGGATTGGCAAGGAGTTCGGGGTTTCCATGACGCCTGCGCGAGAGGCCGTGCGCCGCCTTGCGGCAGAAGGCGCGTTGTTTCTGTCCACATCGGGTCGGGTTTCGACGCCAGAACTGACCAATGATCGCATAGAGGAACTGGCTGCGCTGCGCGCCTTGCTCGAGGTCGAACTGGCCAGCCGGGCGCTGCCCCGGGCCCATATGGCGCTGATCGACCGGTTGCAGAGTATCAACATGACCGTGGCCGAAATGGTCACCAAACGCGATGCGGTCGGGTATATTCGGACCAATCTGGAATTTCACCGCACACTTTACCTGCGGGCGCAGGCTCCGGCGATGCTGGCCATGGCCGAAACCGTCTGGCTGCAGCTCGGACCAACAATGCGCGCGCTTTATGGTCGGTTGCGGCGCACAGAGCCGCCCCATTATCACAAGCTGATCATCGCCGCCCTCAAGGCCGGGGACGAGCCTGGGTTGCGGCTGGCTGTGCGCTCGGACGTGACGCAGGGCCTGCGTCTTCTGGTGAGTTGAGCGGCTTATCGCCGACTGCTTCAGAACTTGAATGTGACAGGCTGTCTTTCTGGTCTGGTTGGCGCGGCTGCGCTATTCTGAGGCAAATCACATAACAAGAGCAGATTTCAGACATGATCAATCGACGGACCTTTTCTATTGGGCTTGGGTCAACGGTTCTGGCCGCCTGTTCCGGGGGCAGCGTACCGACGCGAGCGCCCGCATCGCGCATGCAGGCTGTGCCGAACGCAGGGTGGGATGCTTGGGTTGCAAACTTCAAAGGGCGTGCAGCGTCGCAGGGCATCTCGCAGACGACCATCAACCGGGCCTTTCAGGGCGCCGGTTACCTGCCCGAAGTGATCCAGCGCGACCGCAACCAGGTCGAGTTCAAACGTTCGCTTGAGGATTACCTTGCCATCGCCGCCTCGGACGAGCGGATCGGCACCGGCAAGCAGATGTTGGTCCGCCACGCGGGAACTCTGTCGCAGATCGAGGCGCAATACGGCGTCGACAAAGAGGTCATCGTGGCTGTTTGGGGTCTGGAAAGCCGGTATGGCGCCCGACGTGGTGACGTGCCGGTGGTCTCGGCCCTGTCGACGCTGGCCTATGACGGGCGGCGCGGACAGTTCTTTGAAAGCCAGTTGATGGCAGCAATGAAGATTCTGCAAAACGGGGACACCACGCCTAACAACATGACCGGTAGCTGGGCCGGTGCCATGGGTCATACACAGTTCATTCCTACGTCCTATCTGGCCTACGCTGTAGATTTCACCGGCGATGGGCGACGCGATATCTGGTCCGGGGATCCAGCGGATTCGCTGGCTTCGACCGCGGCCTACTTGGCTCGTGCAGGTTGGGTGCGTGGACAACCCTGGGGCGGAGAAGTCGGCACCGTTTCTGGTTCACCAATTGCGGTTTTACAGCCGCAAAAACCGGGTCCGCGTATTGCCGTGTTCCGCAATTTTCAGGTGATCAAACGTTACAACAACTCGGACAGCTATGCGATTGGGGTGGGCCATCTGTCCGACCGGATCGCTGGCGGCGCGCCGTTTCAGGCCTCGTTCGGGCCGGACGCGAACGGGTTGACGCTTGAAGATCGCAAAGAGCTACAGCGCCGCCTGACTTCGGCGGGCTATGACACGCAGGGCGCGGACGGTGTTATTGGCGGTAAGACCACGGCGGCAATCACCGGCTACCAGCGTGCCAATAGGCTGCCTCAGACCGGTGAGCCATCGGTTGCTTTGCTGCGCAGGTTGGGCGGTTGACAGGTTACGCCGCCAGCCCCTTCGAGCCGATATCCAGGAATTTCTGACGGCGGTCCTTGATCAGGGTCGCCGCGTCCATGCCGTCCAGTTCTTTCAACATGAGGGTAATAGCGTTCCGAACGGATTCGACCGTGGCGGGACGATCCCGATGGGCACCACCTTTAGGTTCTTCGATGACTAGGTCGCAAACCCCCAGCTTTCGCAGGTCCTGCGCGGTCAGACGCAGTGCTTCGGCCGCCTCGCGCATCTTTTCGGCATCCTTCCACAGGATCGACGCGCAACCCTCGGGCGAGATTACCGAATAGACCGAGTGTTCCAGCATCGCCACACGATTGGCGGTGGCAAAGGCCACAGCCCCGCCCGAACCACCCTCGCCGATGATTACCGAGACCAGCGGTACACCGATTTTCAGGCACATTTCGGTGGAACGCGCGATGGCTTCGGACTGGCCGCGTTCCTCGGCACCCTTGCCGGGGTAGGCGCCTGCGGTGTCGATCAAAGTGATGACCGGTAGGTTAAAACGCCCGGCCATTTCCATCAGGCGGACGGCCTTGCGATAACCCTCGGGCCGCGCCATGCCGAAATTCCGTTCGATCCGCGATTTGGTGTCCGAGCCCTTTTCGTGACCGATCACCATCACCGGCTGATCGTTGAACCGTGCCAACCCACCGATCACCGCCAGGTCGTCGGCAAAGTTCCGATCTCCGGCCAGCGGGGTAAATTCCGTGAACAGCGCCTCGACATAGTCCTTGCAGTGCGGGCGTTCCGGATGACGCGCTACCTGACATTTCCGCCACGGTGTCAGGTCCTTATACAGCTCGTCCAGCAACTTGGCGGCTTTTGCATCCAGCGCGGCGGCTTCCTCGGCCACGTCCATCTCTTCATTGGCGCGGGCCAACGCGCGCAATTCCTCGGCCTTGCCTTCGATCTCGGCCAGTGGTTTTTCGAAATCCAGATACTGGGTCATGACGCCTCACTTGCGTGAAATTTCCTAGCTATATGCCGTTGGGCGCTTCCAGATGCAACTATAAGGAAAATCTGTGCCACCCGGAGTCGCGGAAACTGTTGATCACGCAGTGAATATCTTTGTGAAGGCGTTTCAGTGCGGGCCAATTCAATTAGCAATAAGGTTCTATCGACGGGGCCAAAACTTGAATGTCAAGCAAAGGCACATTCGCCAAGTCGATCCTGATAGCTGGCAAGCGGCGGGTTCCAAAGCAACCGTCCGGGAGCAAGCTTCATTCTCGATCCAGTGCGCCCAAGCGGTTGAGCGTTTTCACACAACGAAACTTAGCAAGATTTGTGGATAGAGATTATGCAACCACGAAGAGGCAAGGAAAAAGGAAGAATGCCGATGACAACCGGCTATGAAGACCGTGTTTTGCGGGTGCTGGCCTATATCCATGACAACCCCGCCGGGGACCTGTCTCTGGATGCTCTGTCGGATGTCGCTGCCATGTCACGGTTTCACTGGCACCGGGTCTTTCGCGCCATTACAGGCGAGACCTGCGCGCAGGCTGTGCGTCGTGTCAGGTTGCATCGCGCGGCCTATATGCTGGTCGCGTCCGACAAAGCGGTTCCACAGATCGCAACTGAAATCGGCTATCCGAACCTGAAGTCCTTTGCGCGCGCCTTTTCCGAAGCCTACGGCAATAGTCCCGCCGCGTTTCGTAAGGCGGGGCAGTTTCTGCCAAGTAAACCGCAATTCAGAACAGGAGATTATCCGATGCATCCCGTTGTTACCCGAGAAGAGCCCGTTCGCCGCATTGTCGCAGTGCCGCACAAGGGAAACTATGGAGAAATTGGCAAAAGCTTTGAGGCGTTTGGTGCCATGTGCGAATCCCGCAACCTGTGGCCTCAGCTCGGGCCGGTTATCGGCGTTTACCTCGACAGCCCCGAGGACGTGCCCGTCGACGAGCTTCGCAGTTATGCCGGGGCGGAATTCCAAGGTGAAGCTGTGCCTGACGACATGGAAGAGGTGAAAATCCCTGGTGGCAAGACTGCTGTTCTGACGTACAGGGGCCCATACTCCGGAATTCAGGCCGCCTATCAATCCCTGTTCGGCAACTGGTTGCCAACGTCCGGAGAAGAACCGGCGGATCAGCCTTGTTATGAAATCTACCTGAACAATCCGCGCGACACGGCGCCCGAAGAGCTGTTGACCGAAATCTGCCTGCCTTTGAAATAGGTCAGTTCGGCAACAGAACCGGGTAAAGCGAAGCCACCAGAAGGCCTGCCATCGTCCAGTTGAACATCAAAAGGCGGCGTGGGTTCGTCAGTATCCGCGCCATCTGTTGTCCCAAAACCGTCCAGGTACTGACCGATGGCAAGTTGATTGCACCAAATACCAGCGCAACAATGATAACGGCACTCAGCGTCTGGCCGGGGGCATAAGCCGTGGTGGCGGTCAATGCCATGGCCCAGGCTTTGGGATTAACCCACTGGAACGCAGCCGCCTGCAGGAATGTCATGGGTGTTCCTGTTGCATCCGTACGGCTTGCCGGAGCGGCATGGGCGATTTTCCATGCGAGATACAAAAGATAGACGACCGCCACAATTCTGAGCGCTGAGTAGCTTGCCGGGTATCTGTCAAACATCTGAACCAACCCGATGCCAACCAGAAGCACCATGAAAGTAAACCCCAGTCCGATCCCCAGCATATGGGGGATGGTTCGGCGAAATCCGAAATTGGCGCCAGAAGCCATCAGCATCAGGTTGTTTGGACCCGGTGTAATGGATGAAACAAAAGCAAAGGCGATCAGGGCGAGCAGGATGTCGAAGGTCATTGCGGGATATTTCCCTAAAATGCGGCGAATGAAATTGCGATTATGTGCGTAGTCGAGCTAATCTCGCAACTGATGGCTAAAGATGATGAAATAAACCGTCAAATATTGCGGGAGCTGACTCGCGATGGACGCATCAGCAACCTGGATCTGGCGGATCGCGTTGGTTTGTCGCCTTCGGCCTGCCTGCGCCGGGTTCAGGAACTGGAACGGTCAGGTGTGATCTCGGGCTATCGCGCCGTCCTGAACCCCACGGCGATGGGGGTCGGGTTCGTCGCCTATATCGGTGTCGGTCTGGGCGAGCACACAAAAGCCGCACAAGAGGGGTTTGAGCGCGCCTTGCAACTGGCTCCGGAAGTGGTGGAGTGTCACAACATCACGGGAACGATCGAGTACCTGCTGCGGGTCGAATGTGCCGATTTGCCATCTTACAAGACGTTTCATACCGAGGTGCTGGGAACACTGCCGCATGTGACCTCGATCACGTCTTACGTGGTCATGGGATCGCCGAAAGACCTGCGGGCTTGATGGTGGAATTGTGATTTCTAACCATCTTGCGGGCTTAAATCTCAGGCCCTAGTGTCATCTCAAATACGTCGCCCACATGGTAGAGACTACCGCAAGAGGCGCTCAGTCAGGGAGATGACCATGAAACCTATTCGAACCGGAGCGTTCGCTGCAGCCATGGCGATGGTCGCCAGTGCGGTTTTTGCGGCACCGCTGAAACTGCAACCCGCCAGCCCTCAGCCGTCCAACCCTCAGGCCGGGCTGAACGTCAAATACGCATGGGAGGGTAACCCTCCTCGTAAGATCCAGACCGTGGCCAAAGCCAAGCAGATGATGAAGAAGGCCAAACCCGGAGCGCCGCTGCGGGGATTGGACTACCGCGATACGAATGAAGGCGACCCGGTTCTGACCTACAATGAGGCTTTCAACGTCGCGGCCGAGGTAACCGGTTACATCCGCTTTGATGCGCCCGGAGTCTACGAGCTGGAAACCTGGTCGAATGACGGCATCGATGCATGGGTTGGTGGTCAGCAGATCGGGTATTTCAACGGTCGTCAGGGCTGTGAAGCCAATCAGCGGACGGAAGTCGAGGTGCCTCAGGCCGGATGGTATCCGCTCAAGATCAATTATTTCCAGAAATACGGAACATCTTGCCTGATGATGAAATGGGGAAAGCAGGGGGAACGGTTTACGTGGACCCCCAATAACGTCTTCGGGCGCTGACCGCGTTATTGCCGGACGGCAAGAATGGCGCCCGACCGGGCGCCTTCTTTTTCTCAGCCGTTGGCCGCGATCAGTTCGGCCTGCGCCACGATCACTTCGGCTTGTTTGATCGACGCGATATCGACAAGCCGGCCCTTATAGACAGTTGCGCCTTCACCGTTGGCCTTGGCCTGTTCCATCGCGGCCAGGATCTCGCGCGCTTCCGAGACTGCTTCGTCCGAAGGGGTGAATACCTGATTGGCCAGAGCGATCTGCTTGGGGTGAATCGCCCATTTGCCGACCATACCCAAAGTGGCCGAGCGTTTGGCCTGCGCGATATACCCTTCGTCATCCGAGAAATCGCCAAACGGGCCGTCGACCGGCAACACGCCATGGGTGCGGCAGGCGGCGACGATGGCGGCCTGTGCCCAATGCCACGGATCGGACCAGTGCTTTTCGCCCTCGCGTAGCATGTAGTAGTTTTCCTGCGTCCCGCCGATTCCGGTAGTCTGCATTCCCATTGATGCGGCAAAATCGGCGGCGCCCAGACTCATTGCCTGCAGGCGCGGCGATGCGGCCGCGATTTCCTCGACATGGGCGATACCCGCGGCGGATTCGATGATGACTTCGAAAGAGATCGGTTTGCTGCGGCCTTTGGCGCGCTCGATTGCTGTGACGAGCGCATCAACTGCGTAAACATCCGCTGCGCACCCAACCTTGGGGATCATGATCTGATCCAGCCGGTCGCCAGCCTGTTCCAGCACATCGACCACATCACGATACCAATACGGCGTGTCCAGCCCATTGATGCGGACGGACATGTATTTGTTGCCCCAGTCGACTGTATTCAACGCCTCGATCACATTGGCACGTGCGGCATCCTTATCCGAAGGCGCTACCGAGTCCTCCAAATCGAGGTTGATGACATCCGCTGCCGAGGCCGCCATTTTGGGGAACAGTTTGGTGTTCGAACCCGGGCCAAAGAGCTGACAGCGATTGGGCCTGGCAGGTGCGGCGGGTTGAATGCGAAAGCTCATCTGGACCTCACGAGGGTAATGAAATTACGTTTTTGGCTGCCCATTGGGTATTAAATTGCGCGGATGTGTGCAAGGTGTATTGTGCACCTGCGGCAATGCTTGCGCAGCATCGTTCAATTTGCTGCCTTGCATCGCCTGTCATTACCCGATTTTCCACAAGATGTCGGAGAATCTTCGGCAAAACTAACAAACCTCGCAAGATTATCCCGTGCCCTCGCTTCAGGTGGCGCAAAAACGAGAAACCCTCGTGATACAAAGTCTCTAGCATTGGGCGGAATCACAGGAGTGAAGCGCGATGATCGAGACACCTTATCTGCTATTTCTGGGCGACGCGCCCGACCAGCTGGCCGCCAAGGTTGCGGTCGGAATCAAGGATTGGCGCCCTGAGAACGCCGTTGGCCAGTACCGGATGGACGGATGCAAGGCGGATCTGGGTCTGAAAGACATGGATCTGGTGGAAGCTCGCGAAGCCGGGGCCAAGACGCTTGTCATCGGCGTCGCCAACCGCGGTGGTGTCATCAGCCAGGAGTGGAAGAAGGTTCTGGTGACCGCGCTGGAAGAGGGGTTCGATCTGGCCTCGGGCCTGCACAATCTGCTGCGGGACGAGCCTGACCTCGTGGCCGTGGCAGAGGCGACGGGTCAAAAACTGCACGACGTGCGTATCCCCGAAGTTGACTATCCGATTGCGAACGGCATCAAACGCACCGGAAAACGGTGCCTTGCCGTCGGGACAGACTGCTCGGTCGGCAAGATGTACACGGCCATGGCAATGGACGCCGAGATGCGCAAGCGGGACATGAAGGCAACATTTCGTGCCACGGGGCAGACAGGCATTCTGATTACCGGCGATGGTGTGCCGCTGGACGCGGTAATCGCGGATTTCATGGCCGGCGCGGTCGAATGGCTGACCCCGGACAATGACGAAGATCACTGGGATCTGATCGAAGGACAGGGGTCGCTGTTCCACGTGTCCTACTCTGGTGTGACCATGGCTCTGATCCATGGCGGTCAGCCCGACGCACTGATCCTTTGCCACGAACCGACTCGCGCCCACATGCGGGGTCTGCCGACTTACCAGTTGCCATCGCTGGAAGCTCTGCGGGATACGGCGCTTCAAATGGCGCGCGTGGCAAACCCCGATTGCAAGGTCGTTGGAATCTCGGTCAATACGCAGCACATGAGCGAGGACGACGCGACGGACTACCTGGCAGCTTTGGAAGCCGAGATGGGCCTGCCGGCAACCGATCCCTTCAGGTTCGGATCGGGCAAGTTGGTCGACGCGCTGGCTGCGGTCTGATCTAACGGACACGCCGGTGGCGGGGTGGTCCGCCTCCGGCGGGAGTATTTGGAAAAAGATGAAGGAGCGGGCGCGTGCGAATTGAGGTTTCTCGCGATGTGTTTCGGCTGGCGCAGGTGTTCACGATCTCGCGCGGATCGCGCACCGAAGCGAAGGTGCTGACGGTCCGGCTGTCGGATGGAACGCATCAGGGCTGGGGCGAATGCGTGCCTTATGCGCGATATGGCGAGACACTGGAGTCGGTAGAGGCCGAGATCGCGGGATTGCCCGCGGAGTTTTCCCGCGAACAGTTGATGGATTTGCTACCAGCAGGCGCCGCGCGAAACGCGGTCGATTGTGCCTTGTGGGATCTTGAGGCCAAACGCGCGGGCAAACGGGCGTGGGACCTGGTCGGGCTGGAAAAACCTGGTCCTGAAATCACGGCCTATACCCTGTCGCTGGACACTCCTGAAGCCATGCAGGCGCAAGCGGCTGAAAATGCGCATCGTCCACTGCTGAAAATCAAGCTGGGCACGCCGGACGACATGCCCCGGCTAGAGGCCGTGCGCGCCGGTGCGCCGGATGCAAGGATCATTGTCGACGCAAATGAAGGCTGGTCGGCGGAGGTTTATGCCGATCTTGCCCCGCATCTGCTGCGGCTGGGCGTTGCGCTGGTGGAACAGCCGCTGCCCGCCGGGGAGGATGACGCTCTGATCGGGATGGATCGGCCCGTTCCGGTGTGCGCCGACGAGTCCTGCCATGACCGCACGAGCTTGCCTGCGCTAAAAGGCAAGTATGACGTAGTCAACATCAAGCTGGATAAGACCGGCGGCCTGACCGAGGCGTTGAAACTGCGCGCGGCGGCACTGACCGAAGGCTACGATATCATGGTGGGATGCATGGTCGGCAGTTCCCTGGCGATGGCACCTGCGACTCTGGTGGCGCAGGGTGCGATGGTGACAGACCTTGACGGCCCGCTGCTTCTGGCCGAAGACCGCGACAACCCGCTGATTTTTGATGACGCCGGAGTGCACCCGCCCAAAGCGGGCCTCTGGGGGTGACGAACGCCCGGAAAATGATCCGGCGGATCATTTTCAGCGGCGAACGGGCGAAGCCCTGAGACGAAAAGGATATGACATGACCCGCACCGTTTACGTGAATGGCGAATACCTGCCCGAGACCGAGGCCAAGGTGTCCATTTTTGACCGTGGTTTTCTGTTTGCAGACGCGGTTTACGAAGTCACCAGCGTTCTGGGCGGCAAGCTGATCGATTTCGAAGGCCATGCCGTGCGGCTAAAACGGTCTCTGGATGAGCTGGAGATGGCAGAGCCTTGCAGCAAGGAAGAGCTGCTGAGTATTCACCGCAAGTTGGTGGAACTGAACGGGATCGAAGAAGGTTTGATCTATCTGCAGGTCTCGCGCGGCAGCGATGGAGACAGGGATTTCGTGTTCCCGGACGCGGCCACCAAGCCGTCACTGGTCCTGTTTACGCAGAACAAGCCCGGTCTGGCCGACAGCCCCGCGGCCAGGAAGGGCGCCAAGGTCATCTCGATCGAGGACATCCGCTGGGGTCGCCGCGATATCAAAACGGTGCAGTTGCTGTATCCGTCGATGGGTAAGATGATGGCGAAGAAAGCGGGCTGCGACGATGCGTGGCTGGTTGAAGACGGGTATGTGACCGAAGGCACCAGCAACAACGCCTATTTCGTCAAGAACGGCAAGATCGTCACCCGGCCGCTGTCCAACGACATTCTGCATGGCATCACCCGTAAGGCGGTGCTGCGGATGGCGGCCGAGGCTCAGATGGAAATCGAAGAACGCCTGTTTACCATCGACGAAGCCAAAGAGGCGGACGAGGCCTTCACCACCTCGGCCAGTGCTTTTGTCATGCCGGTGGTCGAGATCGACGGGGTGGCGCTGGGCGATGGCACTCCGGGTCCGATCGCAACGCGTTTGCGCGAGATTTATCTGGAGGAAAGTCGCAAGGCCGCAATCTGATCATGAAAGGCCCGCCGGAATCGCGGGCCTTTCGCTTTCCGAGTAGGCGTCAGTCCTTCTTGCCCACGTTTTCTTCGAAGGCGACCTTGAAGGCGGCCTGTTTTTCTGGGCTCGCCTCGGTCTGATAGTTGGATTTCCATTCATCCATGGTCATGCCATAAAAAATCTCGCGGGCCTCTTCCTTGCCCATCTCGATCCCTTTTTCGTTGGCGGCCTCCTGATACCAGCGCGACAGGCAGTTTCGGCAGAACCCGGCGAGGTTCATCATATCAATATTCTGCACGTCGGTGCGGTCTTCCATCAGGTGTTTCCGCAAACGGCGGAAAGCAGCGGCCTGAAGTTCGATCTCGGTTTGCTGGTCCATTGTCGGGCTCCGAATGATTGTCTTGCGTTCGGTGCATGACCTAACAATCCGCAAGCTCTGTTACAATGAACAGGAGGGGCCCAGAGGCCCCTCGGGTATCCAGATTGGGATGCTATGCCAGTTTCAGGGCCAGCCATGGCATCATGCAGAAAATGATGGTCAGGATCTTGTAGTTCGCAAGATACCGGAAATAGGCCCGTTTTACGTCTGCCCGATCCATTTGGAACATTCTGCCGTGAATGCCTGCTACCCAGTCCTGCAGTGCCACGATCATCACCGTGCTGAACAGCAATACCGCGATGTTAAGGACCGTCATCCAGCCGAAGACGGTCGTCAGGAATTCCTGAGTCATGGTCGTCTCCTTTCCCTTAATATATGGGTATCGGAGAATTCGCTCACAATAACGTGAGGCCTGAAAACGCCTGGCCGTGACCCTACGTCACAAACCGCTTTCAGCAAGGGCGTCCTGCAAAATGGTGGCCAGGCGTTCTGCCCACTCTCGCTGCCCTTTGTGATCCGCGATCAGGTCATTCCGCAGCTCAATCAGCGCGTTCGGGCGCCCAAAACTCGTGCAATGCTTGTCGATGGCATCACCGGGCAGAACACCCGTATAGGGTTCGTTGACGCCGACACACAAGTCGCCTTCGGCTTCGAGGCGATTGATCAGCGGGCGCGAGAAACGCTCGTCCGCCGTATGCAGAATTCCGATATGCCAGGGCCGGGGTTCGCGTCCTCGCAATTGCCGGGTGAAGGAGTGCATCGACACGATCACCGCATGAGGCAGCGCCGCCATCCTGGCCAGCGCATCATGATAGGGGCGGTAGCACATGTTCAGACGCCGTTCGCGCTCGGCTGCGTCGGCGTGGCGGTTTCCGGGGATGATCGACCCGTCATAGAGCTTCATCAGCAGGGTCGGGTCATCCTCACCCCGGTTTGGATCGATCACTAGACGCGAGAAATTGGCGGCGATAACCGGCGCGTTCATAATCTCACCCAAATGCTTCGAGACCTCGTAGGCGCCCACGTCATAGGCAATGTGGCGTTCCATATCTTCGCGCGGCAAGCCAAGGTCGCCGCCGTTGACCTCGGGCGGGACAGTGTTGGTCGCATGATCGCAGGTAATCAACCAGCGCGAGGGGCGATCCGCGCCGTGAACAAAAAACGGAGTGTATGTCATCAGCCTGTCATCTAGTTTGCCGCAGGTGTAGGACAGTTGCTTCGGAAAGGGAATTGCGCAATAAGCAGCTCAAGCACTGTTTGCGGTAACATCGACTGTTTGAGGAGAGCAATACCAATGCGACGCCTGAGAAATGTGAAAATCGTGGCGACGCTGGGTCCGGCGTCCAATGACTATGACACCATCCGCGCATTGCACGAGGCGGGGGCGGATGTTTTTCGTCTGAACATGAGCCACGGCAGCCACGATGAAATCCGCGAACGCCACAGGATCATCCGGCAAGTTGAGAAGGATCTGGACAGCCCGATTGCGATACTGGCGGACCTGCAGGGACCCAAGCTGCGCGTAGGCGTTTTTGCCAATGATGCTGAGGAACTGGAAGAAGGGGCTGCATTTCGACTGGATCTTGATCCCGAACCTGGTGACATCAATCGTGTCTGCCTGCCGCACCCAGAGATATTTGCCGCGCTGGAGCCCGGCGCCCGGTTGCTGGTGAACGATGGCAAGATTCGATTGATCGTGCAGGACTGCGGTCAGGATTTTGCAAATTGCACGGTCGAGGTTGGCGGAACGATCTCGAACCGCAAGGGCGTAAACGTCCCTGACGTCGTTCTGCCGCTGGCGGCGCTTTCGGCGAAAGATCGCGACGATCTGGAGTTTGTCTGTCAATTGGGTGTGGACTGGTTGGCACTTAGCTTCGTGCAACGCGCAAAGGACGTGTTCGAAGCCCGCGCCTTGGCCGATGGCCGCGCTTCGATTCTGTCCAAGATCGAAAAGCCCGCTGCCGTTGAGGCGTTTGAGGACATCCTGGATGCTTCGGACGGGATCATGGTGGCGCGGGGTGACTTGGGTGTCGAACTGCCGGTTTCGGCGGTGCCGCCGATCCAGAAGCGATTGGTGCGCAAATGCCGTGCGGACGCCAAGCCGGTGATCGTGGCAACGCAAATGTTGGAAAGCATGATCGAAAGCCCGATGCCGACTCGGGCCGAGGTGTCGGACGTGGCGACCGCAATCTATGAAGGTACGGATGCCATTATGCTCAGCGCGGAATCGGCGGCGGGTTCGTATCCGATCGAGGCTGTCCAGACCATGAACAAGGTTGCGATCGAGGTCGAGGCCGACCCAACCTACACGCAGATCATTGCGGCATCGCGGTCGGCACAAGGAACGACCATAGCCGATGGCATCGTTGCCGCTGCCCGCGAGATCGCCGAAAAGACAGACATCAAGGCCATCTGCTGCTTTACGCAAAGCGGCACGACGGCGCTGTTGACGGCGCGTGAGCGCCCGGGCGTTCCGATCATCGCCATGACCCCCGCCAAAGGTACCGCACGGCGGCTGTGCCTGAGCTGGGGATGCCATTGCGTCATGACCCCCGAACTAGAGCGGTTCAAGGGCGCGGTCGTCGCCGCCGCCCGTGCTGCCCGGTCCGACGGTTTTGCGTCTGAATCGGACCAGATCGTTGTCACTGCAGGCGTGCCGTTCAACGTGCCGGGAACCACAAACATCCTGCGGATCGCGCCTTGTGACGAACGCCTGATCTACAACACTGATCCGGGTTGAGTCTGACATGCGGGCATAGTGTTTCACGGTGATACTTCACGAGAATGCCTAATTTTTAATCGAAAAATATCATTAAAAATCAATATCAAGCCGAATTCTGGGTTGAGTTCGGCGATATTCTCTCTGTTTTTTGGTGTTTTTGTCGGATACTTCACGCCAGGGCAGTCTACTCAAAAAGTTCCAGGTTCCGGCTGCCCTGCCGGGGGCGAGGGCTCCGGACAGATAAACGATAACGGAGGAACAAGATGACAACGAAAATTGTCATAGGACTGGACGGGACAGAAACCGGAGAACACGCGATCGCCTTTGCCAAAGACCTGGCAAAACGCATCGGGACGTGTGAATTGCTGGTGGTCTATGTCATCGAATGGTCCCCATTCACTTTTCAGACGCCCGAAGAAAATGCCTTGCGCCACAAGCGACGTGAGGAAGAGGTGGAGCTGGCGACAACACGGATCGTGACACCGGCTGTGGACGCTTTGACCGCAGACGGGTTCACGGCACATGGCATAGTTCGCCACGGCGATGTGGCCGAGACGCTGAACGCCATAACCGTCGAAAACGGCGGCACGCAGATCATCGTTGGCCGCGCATCGGCGGACGGGTTCAAGAAACGCCTTTTCGGTAGCTCGACCCAAAATCTGGTCATGCATGCCGATGTTCCGGTCACCGTTGTGAACTGAGGGAGGGACGAGATGAATATGTTGAGAAATCTGGGTCTGGCCGCGACCGCCGCCCTGATCGCCAGCCCCGCAGCGGCGCAGGATTCGACCGGTCTGGACGACAAGATCAATCAGGCCTTTGCCGACTTTACCGGACCTTTCGTCAGCTTTATCTTTGCGCCGTTCCCGGGCACCAGCGTGCCGTGGATCGTGATGTGGCTGGTGATCGCGGCGACTGTTTTCACCCTGTATTTTGCCTTTGTGCAATTCCGGTTCTTTGGCCATTCCATCAGCCTGGTCAAAGGCGACTATTCCGACCCCAACGACGCGGGCGAGGTCAGCCACTTTCAGGCGCTGGCAACGGCGCTGTCCGGTACGGTTGGTCTGGGTAACATCGCCGGTGTTGCAGTGGCCGTCGGGATCGGGGGGCCGGGTGCCACGTTCTGGATGATCGTGGCCGGCCTATTGGGCATGGCGTCGAAGTTCACCGAATGTACCCTGGGTGTGAAGTATCGGAACGAATACGAAGACGGCACCGTTTCCGGTGGTCCGATGTATTACATGTCGAAGGGCTTTGCCGAGCTGGGTCTTCCCGGTGGCAAGATCTTGGCTGTTCTGTTCTCGATCTTCTGTATCCTGGGCGCGTTGGGCGGCGGAAACATGTTCCAGGCCAATCAGGCGCATCAGCAGATCGCGGGCATCACCGGAGACTATCCGGGCTGGATCACAGGGCTTGTCTTTGCGGCTATCGTGTTCGCAGTGATCGTGGGTGGCCTGAAGTCGATTGCGCGTGTGACCGAGAAGGTCGTGCCCTTCATGGGTGTCATGTATGTGGCGGCAGCTCTGGTCATCATCATCATGCATGCGGATCAGATCGGGTGGGCCTTTGGTCAGATCTTCGCCGGTGCCTTTACCGGTCTTGGCGTTGCTGGCGGAATGGTCGGGGCGCTGATCCAGGGCTTCCGTCGTGCGGCGTTCTCGAACGAAGCAGGCGTTGGTTCCGCGGCGATTGCGCACTCGGCCGTTCGGACCAAGGAGCCGATCACCGAAGGGTTCGTGTCATTGCTGGAGCCGTTCATCGATACGGTGGTGATCTGTACCATGACCGCGCTGGTGATCATCATCACCCAGCAGCTCGTCATTGACCCGGCAACCGGCTTGTACATGCTGACCGAAGACGGCAGCGCGATCGCGACCGTGGACGGTAATTCGGGCGTCAGCCTGACTTCGGCGGCCTTTGCCAGCGCCTTTGGCTGGTTCCCTTATGTGCTGGCCGTTGCGGTGGTCCTGTTTGCCTTCTCGACCATGATCAGCTGGTCCTACTACGGCCTCAAGGCTTGGACCTATCTGTTCGGCGAAGGCCACACCAAAGAGCTGGTGTTCAAGATCATCTTCTGTGTCTTCGTTGTCATCGGCGCGGCGGCCAACCTTGGTCCGGTCATCGACTTTTCGGATGCGGCGATCTTTGCGATGGCGGTCGTGAACGTCTTTGCGCTCTACTTCCTGATGAAAGTGGTGCGTCAGGAGCTGGCCAGCTACGCCGCACGGCTGAAAAGCGGCGAAATCCGCAAGTTCAGCCACTGAGCCATTCCACCGGGGCGGCCTGCGTCGCCCCGGTGACCGATCAGCCTAGCGAAAAGCTCAGATTCTGGTCGAAACCCCCTTGCCAGTATGACCGAACTTGCGTAAACGGCGCATCTGATCGCGTGACCGGCCGAGATGGCATGCCGAGTCGCGTTTGAAACCGAACCCGAAAAAGGAGACGGAAATGCCTAAGATGAAGACAAAGTCGAGCGCCAAGAAGCGCTTCAAGGTGACTGCGACCGGTAAGGTCATGGCAGGCCAGGCCGGTAAACGGCACGGCATGATCAAGCGGACCAAGAAATTCATCCGCGACGCCCGTGGCACCACCACCCTGTCCGCCCCCGACGCCAAGATCGTCAAGGGCTACATGCCCTACGACCGCTAAGAGGAGATTTGAGAGATGTCCCGCGTTAAAGGTGGAACCGTAACTCACGCCCGTCACAAGAAGATCATCAAGGCCGCAAAAGGCTATTATGGTCGCCGCAAGAGCAACTTCAAAGTTGCGACCCAGGCCGTCGACAAGGCCAACCAGTACGCAACCCGCGACCGCAAGAACCGCAAGCGCAACTTCCGCGCGCTGTGGATCCAGCGTATCAACGCGGCCGTGCGTTCGCATGACGAGGCTCTGACATATTCCCGCTTCATCAACGGTCTGAACCTGGCCGGTATCGAAGTGGACCGCAAAGTTCTGGCCGACCTGGCCGTGCACGAACCGGAAGCGTTCGGCGCGATCGTCGCCAAAGCACAGGCCGCTCTGGCTGCCTGATCCTCTTTTCAAGAGAGACAGTGAATGACGGGCCGTTCCAAAAGGAACGGCCTTATTCGTTTGGGCGGTTGGATACCTGATTATCTGCTTTGCGCGGTTTCAGCGATAAGTCATCTATACCAACCGCCCAGGGGCTTTCCCGAACCGGTGGTGTGGCTGGCCAGATTATCTGCGCATTAAGCAGATTTAATCGAAACACAATGCACGCGGCTAAGAACCATCAACACATGAGACTCACCAAATAGGAGTGAGTACCATGAAATATGCTGCCTTGGGTTTGGTGGCCCTGAACATAGCTTTCCTAAGTGGTCCGGCATTGGCGGATTGTCACTTCGGAACCGATGCGGTGACTGGCATGGAGACTATCATCTGTGAAACGGATGGCGGCTTTTCCAGTTGGGGCACCATGATCGCCGAAGCCTGAATTTCTCCGACGATGCCTGTCGTGTAGTCCGAAAAGGAAACTGTCGTGTTTAAGAATGCCGTTGCGGTTGTTGCCCTCGTTGCCCTTGCCGGGCCTGCCAATTCAGCCCAGTTCTACCCGGCGAACAGTCTTGACACTGTTGCACTGATTGGCCCCCCGGCCAAACCCGGTACACCAGAGTTCGACAAACAAATGTTCGCGGTCATGTGGCTGCAGGAAAGCCGCACTTCTGAACAGGTGGACTTTGTCCGAAAATCCGTCGATCTGGAACGCTTTGCACCTGTCGTCGCTACAGGGTTGTCGACTGTCGACACACATGTTCTGAGTGAAACGCTGGATCAGATTATCGACGAAGTTCGCGAAGACTATAACCTGGTTAAGGCGAACTACGATATTCCACGCCCCTTTGTGATCAATGACGCTGTTGAGCCCGTCGCGACAGCGTTCCCCGTAACCTCATACCCGAGCGGACACACGATCCGTGCCATAGTTTACACTTCGGTTCTCTCGGATATCTTCCCCGAGCATTCCGACGCACTTGAAGATCTCGGGCGCGAAATTGGTTACGGCCGCGTTATAGGTGGCGTGCACTACCCCATGGATGTCGTGTCCGGGCAAGTGCTGGGCAATGCTTACATGGATGTGATCCGCGACCAGCCTGCCTATCACGAAGCGTTGAATGCCATTCTGAGCGAAAAGGACGACGGAGCCGCGCCGGTTAACCAGTAGGCAGCCGTAACCTCCGGATATGGAAGCAAGTCCGATTGGTTTGAAGTGCCAACAGCGGAGCTATTGACGATTTGCTGTAGTTTTCCGCGAAGGCATCGTATCGATTGTGTTTCAGAGCCGGAGCGTATGCAAAACACAACGTTGTCCGCTTGGCTGAGCATTCAAAAGCCCTTGGGATCGGCAAAAGTACCGAAGCCATTGAGGCACCAGCTTCAACCTCCGTTAATCGTTGGGCTTCGCACTACACATCACCGCAGATGCTGTCGCCCACATCGGTGATCCATCCGTTCTTGTCGTGAGTGTTGGCCTACTGATCATCCTTCTGTTTTACCAACTGCGCAGCAAAAGCGACGCCAGTGCCCGGACCGGCATAGGTGATCATCAGCACGTCATCCAGGTAGACCCCATTGAATATCCCCGCTGAAACGTCCTCGCCCGATATTCCGGCTTCGGCCAATACAAAGCGGGTGGGATCATCCAGGCTGAAGGTTCCCATTGCCTCTTCCACGATCCATTCTTTGTCGCCAATCCGCCGCCAGCGGTTGGTGGCAGTGATAAGGTTGCCGTCCAGCTTGGTGATCTCCAATTCCATTTCGGTCTTCAGAAGACCCTTTTCATGGTTCGGGTTCGATTTGGCGAAGGCCACCAGATAGGTACCTGTCCAGGTGCCGACGATCTGGGGGAAACCGCTGCCGTCTTCGGCACTGGCCGGGGCAGCGATGGAAAGCGCAAGGAATGTGGCTATGATACGGAGGAAATTGAATTTCATGGTCGGATCTCCTGAATAGAATGGTCACAGGCTATCTGAGATCAGGAATTACGCAAATTGATGGGTCCCAACGGAAAAACCGGCGCGGGGTGCGCCGGTTTTCTTGTCTCTAGTCGGACCGAGAAGTGTCCCGATCAAATCATCCAAACACTCGCCCCAGGGCGCCGTCGACTGCATCGGTAATTTGGTCAATATCCTCCGCGGTCGCGATCAGCGCGGGCGAGAAGCACAAAGTGTTGTTCTTGCCGGGAACCGAACGGTTGGTGACACCGATAATCACGCCCTGCGCCATGCAGTCGGCGACAACGGCCTGTGCCAGCTTCTCATCCACAGGTTCCTTGGTCGCGCGATCCGCAACCAGTTCGGCACCCAGAAACAGGCCCTTGCCACGGACGTCGCCGATGACCTTATACTTCTCCATCAGTTCCTGCAGGTTTGCCGTCATGCGGTTGCCCATGTCGGTGCAGTTCTGCAGCAGGTTTTCTTCCTCGATGATCCGCATGTTCTCGATTGCCGCCGCCGGACCGGCCGTGCAGCCGCCAAAGGTCGAGATGTCGCGGAAATAGTTCAGCGGATCGTCTGCATTGTCCTTGAACATGTCGAACACCTCTTCGGTGGTCACCATGCAGGCAATCGCCGCATAACCCGAAGCGACACCCTTGGCCATGGTCACGAAATCGGGCTTGATGCCGTATTGCTGATATCCGAACCAGGTGCCGGTCCGGCCGACGCCGCAGACGACCTCGTCGATATGCAGCAGGATGTCGTACTTCTTGCAGATTTCCTGCACGCGCTGCCAATAGCCCTCGGGCGCTTCGATCACGCCGCCACCCGCGGTGACGGGCTCAAGGCACAGGGCGCCGACTGTGTCGGGGCCTTCGCGCAGGATAACCTCTTCGATCTGGTCTGCGGCCCATTCGCCAAAGTTCTCTTCGGGCGCACCGTCCAGTTCGTGCTTGCGGTACTCCATGCAATGAGGCACGCGCACGAAGTCGGGGGCAAACGGCCCATACTGCATGTTGCGCTCGTCCTGACCACCCGCGGACATCGCCGCAAGGGTCGAGCCGTGATAATCACGGTCGCGGTACAGGATCTTGGTCTTCTTGCCGCCATAGCGTTTATGCGCAATCTGGCGAACCATCTTGAACGCCTTCTCGTTCGCCTCGGAGCCAGAGTTGGTGTAGTAGACGCGGCTCATGCCCGGCATCTTGGCGATCAGGTTCTCGGCAAAGATCGACCCCGGGATCGACCCTGCGGAGTTGGCAAAGTAGCACAGCTTCATCAGCTGGTCATAGACCGCCTTGCAGATGGATTCGCGGCCATAGCCCACATTCACCGTCCACACGCCACCGGAAACGGCGTCCAGATGTTCCTTTCCTTTCTGGTCCCAGACACGCATGCCCTTGCCTTCGACGATGATACGCGGGTCGTTTGTCTCAAATGGTTTGTGCTGGATCAGATGGTGCCAGATGTGGGCGCGGTCGGCCTCGACCACGCGGGAAAGATCGTTTTCGTTGAACGTGCCGTCCATGACATGTCCTTTCAAGGTAAGGCGCGCGGGAATCAAGATGACCCAGCGGGCGCGCTGTGACGTGATGATGTAGATCAGCGTGAATATAGCGCGGGAAGTAGGGCCAGATTAACCCATAGAATAACGCCAGTGCATCATTTCCGCGTATTTTTACGGGTTTGTTTTGATGCAAGCTTTGTGCTCAATACACGAACCTGGCGCGATTGGGAGGAGCATCGGATGACAGCCCGCACAATATATCAGCAGCATCTGGACAAGACCCCAGCGAATTTTACACCCCTTTCCCCGCTCAGCTATATCGAGCGAACCGCCGCGATCTATCCCGACTACCCGTCTGTAGTCTACGGCGCGCGCAGGTATACCTGGTCGGAAACCTATGACCGCTGTCGCCGTCTGGCCAGCGCGCTGGCCGCGCGCGGAATCGGTGATGGGGATACAGTGTCGATCATCGCCGCCAACATTCCCGAGCATTACGAGGCGCATTTTGGCGTTCCCATGGCCGGCGCCGTTCTGAACGCGATCAATACCCGGTTGGACGCACCCATCGTTGCCTTCATCCTCAACCACGCCGAGGCCAAGGTTCTGCTGGTCGATCCCGAGTTTTCGGGCGTTGTGAAGCAGGCTTTGACGCAAGTGGATCATGACCTGCTGGTAATTGATATCGAAGACCCCGGCTTCGACGGGGGTGAGCGGCTGGGCGAATTGACCTACGACGCGCTGCTGGCCGAAGGTGATCCGGGCTTTGATTGGCCGCTGCCTGCAGATGAATGGGATGCGATCACGCTGAACTATACGTCGGGGACAACCGGCAACCCGAAAGGTGTCGTCTATCACCACCGAGGGGCTGCGCTGAATGCAACGTCGAACATTCTGACATGGGGCATGCCGCAGCACTCGGTGTATCTGTGGACGTTGCCGATGTTTCACTGTAACGGCTGGTGTTTCCCATGGACCATGGCAGCCAACGCGGGCACGTCCGTTTGCCTGCGTGCGGTGCGGGATGAACCGATCTACCGTGCCTTCCGTGAGGAAGGCGTCACGCATTTCTGCGGCGCACCCATCGTGCTGAACATGCTGGCAAACGCACCGGATCACCTCAAGGATTTCAGCCAGCAAATCAAGGTGATGACAGCAGGTGCACCACCCCCCGCCAAAGTGATTCAGGCGATGGAAGGAATGGGTGTCGAAGTGACCCACGTGTATGGTCTGACCGAGACCTACGGGCCATCGGTGGTCTGTGCATGGAAGGAAGAATGGAATGACAAGGCGCCCGAAGAACAGGCGGCGCTGAAAGTGCGGCAGGGTGTCAAATACGTGGCGCTGTCCGGCCTGATGGTTGCTGATCCCGAGACGTTACAGCCTGTGCCCGCTGATGGTGAAACCATGGGCGAGATTTTCATGCAGGGCAATATCGTGATGAAGGGTTATCTGAAAAACCCCGATGCGACGGACAAGGCGTTCAATGGCGGCTGGTTTGCTTCGGGTGATCTGGGCGTAATGCACCCCGATGGCTATATCGCGCTGAAAGACAGGTCCAAGGACATCATCATTTCCGGTGGAGAGAATATCTCGTCAGTCGAGGTTGAGGATGTCCTTTACAGGCACCCGGCCGTGATGGAGGCCGCCGTGGTGGCACGGCCCGACGAGAAATGGGGCGAAACGCCCTGTGCCTTTGTCGAGCTGAAGCCGGGGGTGGAGGCAACCGAGGCTGAGGTGATCGCGTTCTGCCGGGACAACATGGCTCATTTCAAGGCGCCGAAGACCGTCGTGTTCGGCGCACTGCCCAAGACGTCGACCGGCAAGATCCAAAAGTTCATTCTGCGTGACCAGGCCCGGGAACTGGATTAGTCGAAGATCGAAAGGTCAAGCTCCAGCATCTCACCCATCCAGATGGCGCGGTCCCTGTGATCGGGCAGATGGTCGCCGGTATCGGGGTGGGTAAAGATCGTCAGACCCTGACGGTTGAGCATCAGCCAGGGGATAACCTGATCAAAGACTGTGGGGGCAAATCCCAGCTGACAGCTCCAACGCGGGTGCGGGCCGACGTTTCGGTCATGCATCCGCCCCATCTGAACGGGAAACAGGCGCGCGGCCTCCTCGCATACCCGTTGTGCCGTATCCTGCGTATCGGCGTCGAAATAGACATGAGCATGGTAGCCGGAAATTTCAGGCATCGCGTTCCCCTTCATCTGTTTTGCTCAATCTAAACAGATGAGGCCGCCGGTGGCACCCATGCCGACACACAGGCCGTGTGCGCTGGGTATATGGTCAATCCCAGCGCAACGAAGCCGTCAGCCCTTGTTCAGTTCCTTGGCATGCAACCAGTCCGCATGCTGGGGGGCTTTCTTGGTGCGCGACCACTCTTCCAGCATATCCCACTTCACGCTGTCCAGCCGGGCCAGCATCTCCTCCTCCTCGGGATCCGGGCAGGCCAGTTCAACGCGGTGCCCATTTGGATCGAAGAAGTAGATCGAATGGAAGATCGAATGGTCGGTGACGCCCAGAACCTCGACCCCGTTGGCTTCGAGGTGTTCCTTGAACGCAACCAGCGCGTCGCGGTCTTTGACCTTGAAGGCGATGTGCTGAACCCAGGGCGGTGTATTCTCGTCGC
The DNA here is from genome assembly GCF_057220975.1 of Ruegeria sp. HKCCD9138. Taxonomy (NCBI): domain Bacteria; kingdom Pseudomonadati; phylum Pseudomonadota; class Alphaproteobacteria; order Rhodobacterales; family Roseobacteraceae; genus Ruegeria; species Ruegeria sp. HKCCD9138. The sequence continues at coordinate 24,377 of NZ_JBWVAZ010000011.1, forward strand.
GACCCATTTCGGGTTTGGTCGGCAATTCGAAAAACGCCAGCACGTTGCCGTTCCCGGCATCCAGAAACAGATGCATGTAAGGATCGGGCTCGTGGGTCGAAGGCACCTTGTCTTCGGCGATGGCAAGAATGAAATCCATATTCAGCATCTTGCCGTACCATTCCACCGTCTCTTTTGCATCCTTGCAGCGATAGGCGACGTGGTGAATCTGTTCGATTTTCATGGCAGTCACTCCTGCTTCAGCGCGGCTGCGTTCAGCGCTTGTTTCAGTATCTCGGTGTCTCCGATATGGTTTGCCAAAATCAGCACCAGCCGCGCGTTCAGCGCATCGCTGTCGGCATCTTCCAGGCCTTCATGTGCCGAAAGCAGATCGGCATAGAAATCGTCAGCCCGGTCGATATTTGGTGAGAGGATAAGGTCGGCCATGGCGTTTACTCCTTCCCAGTGGCGCGGAGGACCGCGTGCCGGATTGCATTTTCTTCATAACTGTCGCGCCGTGCAGCCACGTGCTGATCGGGGCGGATCAGGTAAACGGCGCTGGTTGCGTCACCCAGATAGCGGCGTTTCAGCTCCATCGTCGGGTCGTCCTTGACAGACAGGGCCAGTCGCCTGACTTTCACACCTTCGACCTCGATCTCATCTGGCGCGTCTGCGTCAATGGTCATCAGGATGAAATCATCCCCGAGTTTGGACAGCAGGAACTCATCGCCCAATGGTGCATCAGGGCAAGGCGATCCCGGTCGGGTACGCGCCGGGCCGTTCAGGGCGTCGGCGGAATTCAGGGGCGAGCCGAAATAGGTGCAGGGTAGGCTCAACCGGCCGGAATTGACCAGCGGACGCGCAAACTCGTAATGTTCGCTCAAGTCCAGAACGGCATCACGCAAAAGGCGGGACATCCGGGATTTCGGCGTAATGAAATCGGTCGAGCGGCTGGAATTCAGAATGTTTTCGTCCGCACCCTGAATTCGTTCGACATCATAACTGTCAAGCAGGGTCTCGGGCGCGGTGCCATCGATGACCATTTTCAGTTTCCAGCACAGGTTGTCAGTGTCCTGCAGGCCCGAGTTTGCGCCCCGGGCGCCGAAGGGGCTGACCTGGTGTGCGCTGTCGCCGGCAAAGATCACACGACCATAGCGGAACTGTTCCATGCGGCGACACTGGAAGGTGTAGATGCTGACCCATTCCAGTTCGAATTCGACGTCTTCGCCCAGCATCGCCTTAAGGCGGGGGATCACATTCTCGGGGCGCTTTTCGCGTTCTTTGTCAATGTCCCAGCCCAGTTGCAGGTCGATGCGCCAGACGTTGTCGGGTTGCTTGTGCAACAAGGCAGACTGGCCCTTGTTGAACGGCGGGTCGAACCAGAACCACCGCTCGGTCGGGAAATCGGCGTCCATGATCACGTCAGCAATCAGGAAGTTGTCTTCGAAGACGCGACCCACAAAGTCTTTGCCCAACATGGATCGCATGGGTGACCCGGCGCCATCACAGGCGATAACCCAATCGGCTTCGATGGTGTAGGAACCTTCTGGTGTTTCCACTTCAAGCTTGACGTGATCGGGATGGGTGCCGACCGCTTCGACCTTGTTGCGGCCGCGGATTTCAATGGGCGCGCCCTCTTCCTGCAATTCGCGAACCCGTTCGACCAGATACTGTTCGAAATAGTATTGCTGCAGATTGATGAATGCCGGACGCTTGTGCCCTTCCTCGGGCAGGAGGTTGAACTCATAGACTTTCCGGTTGTCGAAAAAGACTTTGCCCAGATTCCAGACGACACCCTTGTCCACCATGGGCTGACCGCATCCCAGCCGGTCGAGAATTTCCAGTGGTCGTTTGGCAAAACAAATGGCTCGGCTGCCAAAACTGACCTTGTCGTTTTCGTCCAGAACAATAACCTCGACCCCATGCTGGGCCAGATCGATGGCCGCGGCCAGACCCACGGGCCCGGCACCAACCACGATCACCTTATGGCGTACCGGAGCGGGCGCGGACTGGTCCGGGCTGGGCTCGTAAGCATAGATCGGTGTTTCAAAAATCTTGTTCACAGTCTCTCTCCCACGTTCTGCGCGCAGGGCGCACCTCGTCCGCGCTCTGACGCGACCGCGTCAAAGGTCAGGTTCATCCTCTCATCGTTTGGTCCGGGCCAACACGATCTGGATCAAATCCGGCCCGGATATTCTCAGCCCTGCAGGGCCTCCCACATTTCCAGATCGCGCTGAGCGGTCCAGATGCGAGGCGTGTCGATGCCCCGCGCCTCGTCATAAGCGCGTGCAACATTGAACGGCAGACAGTGTTCATAGATCGCGTAATCGGCAAATTTCGGGTCGCATTCGGCCCGAACCGCGTCCCAGGCTTCTTTCAGGCTGCCACCACGCGCCGCGACTTTGGCGACCGGGCGGAAGGTGCTTTCGACAAAGTCCCGGGTGTTTTCGATGGCCGCGTTGACCATGTCCTTTCCAACCAGTGCGTCGCCACGGCCCGGAGCGATCGCGTCCACGTCGAACCATTTGATCTCGTCCAAGGTGTCGCCCCAGTCGCTGAAATGCCCGTCGCCGCAATAGCAGGCCGAGTGGTATTCAACGATGTCGCCGGTAAACATGACGTTCTGATCCGGGACGTGAATGACGATGTCTCCGGCGGTGTGGGCACGGCCCAGATGCATCAGATCAATGCGGCGATTGCCCAGATAGACGGTCATCGTGTCGCTGAAGGTCGTTGTGGGCCAGGTCAGGCCGGGGATGCTTTCGTGTCCTTCGAACAGGCGCGGGAAACGCTGGAATTCGCTGTCCCAATCCTCTTGCCCGCGTTCCACGACCATGGCGCGGGCCATGTCGGACATCAGGATCTGCTGCGCGCCAAAGGCGCTGGCACCCAGGACGCGAACGGCGTGATAATGGGTCAGCGCCACATGCGTGATCGGCTTGTCGGTCACCGAGCGGACGCATTCGATCACCTTGTTCGCCAGACGCGGGGTCGCCTGTGCCTCGACGATCATCACGCTGTCATCTCCGATAATGACGCCCGAGTTCGGATCACCTTCGGCGGTGAAGGCATAAAGCCCTTCGCCAACTTCGGTGAACGAGATTTTCTTTTCCGTCATGTCCCCCTGGGACGCGAATGCTTTGGCCATGGTGAATTCCTTATCGTGCGTAGGGGTTTTCGAAAGCAGGCAGAACGGTGCCGACGCAATCGCCAAAACCGATGGTGTATCCGTCGCCTTTGGCTGCACCCGTCAGGGTCAGCGTGTCTCCGTCCTCGATAAAGCTGCGGGACTCACCGGTGTCCAGCGTCAGGGGTTCCTTGCCGCCCCAGCTGAGCTCCAGTAGCGAACCGCGTTCCGGCTTGGTCGGGCCAGAGATTGTGCCCGAGCCCAGCAGGTCGCCGGTGTTCATCGGACAGCCCGAAGTCGTGTGATGTGCCAACTGCTGCGCGGCAGAGTAGTACATCTGGTTGTAATTCGTCTCGGCAATGGTCGTCGGAGCTTTGCCGGCAGGCGCCATCGTGATCGACAGGTCGATGTTATACAGCATCGGACCGCGATCCTTGAGGTGATCAAGTAGCTCGAAATCGCGTTCGGGCGTATCACAGCGAAAGGGCTCCAGTGCAGCCTTGGTGACGATCCACGGTGAAATCGAGGTGGCGGTCGCCTTGGCCTGAAACGGGCCAAGCGGCTGGTATTCCCATGCCTGAATGTCGCGCGCGGACCAGTCGTTCAGCAGGACGTAGCCGAAGATATTGTCGTCGGCCTCCTGAACTGTAATCGGTCCGTCCGACGGCGTGCCGACAATTGCGCCCATCTCAAGTTCAATGTCGAAGCGGCGGCTGGGCTGAAAGGCGGGCAATTCCTGGTCCGGAGACTTCAACTGACCCCAGGGGCGCCGGATATCGGTGCCCGAGACCACGACGGACGACGCGCGCCCGTTATAGCCGATGGGGATGTGCAGCCAGTTCGGCGGCAAGGCGTTTTCGGGCCCACGGAACATGGTGCCAACGTTAAAGGCGTGGTTCCGACCCGCGTAAAAATCCGTGTATTCACTGACGGCGAAGGGCAGGTGCATCTCGGCCTCGGCCTGCGGCACCAGAAGGGGTTCGACCCTGTTCTGTTCTTCGGACCCTTCGGACAGTAGATCGGTCAGCCGTTCGCGTAGCGCCGCCCAAACGGCAGGACCTTCTTCCATCAGCGGGTTCCAGAAGGGCAGATCGAACAACGGCTCATCGGTTAGTGTGACCAACCCTTCCGCCTCGGCGGCCGTGAGGTCAAGGATCATGTCGCCGATCGCCACACCGCAGCGAGGGTCAGTGCCTTCGGTCGAAAAGACGCCGTACGGCAGGTTGTTCAATGGAAAAGGGGTGTCGGCGGAATTGGCCGAGATCACCCAGGATTTTTTCAACTGGCTCATGCGTATCTCATTTTGCGTCAGGTTGGGCCTCGGGCACCGCATTCGAAAAAGCAGGCAGGTCAAGGCAGTTTTGTTCAATTTCGCTCAGGCGCGGGTAGGGTGTCAGATCCAGCCCCCAGCGTCGCGCGTTATAGAGTTGCGGCACAAGGCAAATATCGGCCAGACCGGGTGTATCCCCCATAGCAAAGCGTGTGCCGGATGCAGCCAAAGCTTGAAACGCAGTGAAACCGCGCTTCATCCAGTGGCACATCCATTCAATGGCCTGATCGCCATCTGCGCCCAGTGCCGTTTTTAGGTGGCTGACGACGCCAGAATTCTGGATCGGATGGGTGTCCACGGCAATCATGTGCGCCAAGGCACGGGTCTGGGCGCGCTTCAACGGGTCAGGCGGCAGAATAGCCGGATCAGGGTAGGTCTCTTCCAGCCACTCCAGTATCGACAGGGATTGCGTCAGTAGCGTGCCGTCATCCAGTTCCAGAGTCGGCACCAGACCAATCGGATTCTTGGCCAAATAATCGGCTGTCTGCTGTTCGCCGGTGATCAGATTGATGGGCATGTCTTCCCACTCGAGCCCCTTGAGCCCGAGCGCAATGCGCAATCGATATGCCGCAGAAGACCGCCAATACCCGTAGAGCCTCATTTCTTGCCCGGCGTCCCGTCGAATTTCTTCTCAAGATCGCTCCAGCAATCAATGTAGTCGTCCTGCAGGGGCGCTTCGTTCGCGGCAAAGGCCGTCAGGTGTTGCGGGAACCGGGTTTCGAACATGAAGGACATTGTGTTGTCCAGCTTGTCCGGGCCCAGATTGGCGTTTGACGCTTTTTCGAAGGCTTCCTTGTCCGGCCCATGGGGCAGCATCATGTTGTGCAGGCTCATGCCGCCTGGGACAAAACCCTGAGGTTTGGCGTCGTACTGGCCATAGATATTGCCCATAAGCTCGGACATGATGTTCTTGTGATACCAGGGCGGGCGGAATGTGTCCTCCATCACCATCCAGCGTTCGCGGAACAGGACAAAGTCGATATTGGCCGTGCCGGGATGGCCCGAAGGCGCGGTCAGCACGGTAAAAATCGACGGGTCCGGGTGGTCGAACAGGATGGCGCCGACCGGGCAGTAGTTACGCAAATCGTATTTGTAAGGTGCGTAGTTGCCGTGCCACGCGACCACATCCAGCGGCGACTGGCCGATCTGGCTGCGATGGAACTGGCCGCACCACTTGATGGTGATGGTCGACGGCACGTCGCGATCCTCGAAAGCTGCCACCGGCGCCTTGAAATCACGTGGGTTGGCCATGCAGTTGGCGCCGATGGGGCCACGGCCCGGCAGCTCGAATTTCTGCCCGTAGTTCTCGCAGACAAAGCCGCGGCACGGCCCGTCGAGCACTTCGACGCGATAGACCAGACCGCGCGGGAGGATGGCGATCTCTTTGGGTTCCAGATCTATGATGCCCAGTTCGGTCGCGAAACGCAGGCGGCCTTCCTGCGGGACCACCAGCAATTCGCTGTCGGCGGAATAGAAATACTCGTCCACCATCGATTCAGTGACCAGATAGATATGGCTGGCCATACCGACCTGAGTGTTCACATCCCCTGCGGTGGTCATCGTGCGCATACCGGTGATCCAGTTCAGCCCTTCCTCGGAATGGGGCACCGCGTCCCAGCGATACTGGCCCAGACTGATCACGTCCGGATCTACGCAGGGCGCGGATTTCCAATAGGGTACGTCGATCTTTTCATAACGCGTCGAATGCTTGACCGATGGACGAATGCGATAGCACCACGTCCGCTCGGGCGGGTTTGCGGTGAAGGCCGTGCCGCTAAGCTGTTCGCCATATAGACCATAGTTACATTTTTGCGGGCTGTTCATACCCTGTGGCAGCGCGCCAGGAAGGGCTTCGGTTTCGAAATCATTCGCCCAGCCAGGCATATACCCCGGATGGGTGCCAACAGGCGTGTCTGCTTGGATCATTTCACGTGGGTGAGTCGGGTGATTCATGGATGATACCTCGCGTTTCTGCTTGTCGGATAATAGTTGATTTTGTAACTAACAAGCATGACACGGGAAGAATCTGACAAAAAAGATGACTTTGATCTGCGAGATTTCCTGCCTTTTCTGTTGAATCAGGCGGCCGAGGAAAGTTCGCTCGAGTTTCAGCGCGTCTATAAGGATCGCTATGGCATGTTGCGAACCGAGTGGCGCGTGCTGTTTCACCTGGGCAATTACGGCGAGATGACCGCCAAGGATATCGGCCTGCGGGCCAAGATCCACAAAACCAAGATCAGCCGTGCCGTGCGCAAACTGGAACAGCGCCGCTTTCTGCAGCGGCTGCGTGATGAAAACGACCGCCGCGTCGAAAGGCTGTCCCTGACCCAATCCGGTCAGGCCGCTTACCGTGAACTGCGCGGCATCGCACAGGAATACGACGCGAAACTGGCTGCGCATTTCACCAATGGCGAAGTGGTATTGCTGCGTATGATGCTGCGACGGCTGGCCGGAATGGATTAATCGCTGGTAATCTGGCCCCGGTGTTCCCAGATGAATACTTGAACGGAAGCAGGTATCAGACATGACGTCCACGGACACAGACACCGCAAAAGCAATTGACCTCATCGACTGGCTGGTGACGCGTGGCCTTGAGGGGGCGGGCAAGCAAGAGCTTCTGGACGGTTATTGCAAAAGACTTGTTGATATGGGCGTGCCGTTGATGCGCTTCCACGCCGCGCAGTCGGCGCTGCACCCGGTCTATGGCGGAACAGGTTACAGCTGGTATCAGGACAAGGGCGGTGATTATCAGACTTTCGAGTATTCCGAGACACCCAGTGAGGTCTGGCAGCAAAGCCCGATGTTCGCATTGCTGAACGAAGACATCGATGTCATCCACGAACGCCTGATCGACAAGAACGAGGCCAGCCGCTTTCCTTTGTTGAACGAACTTCGCGAGAATGGGGCGACGGAGTATTACGCGACCGGGGTATCCTTCGACAGTCCGACGCATAACGGACCAAGAGATGCAAACAAGCCGGTCGACGGTGTTTTGATGTCCTGGACCAGCGACGCACCTGACGGGTTTCGTACCAGCGATCTGGACCTGATAAACACTGCCTTGCCGCATCTCGGGCTGGCGCTGAAATCGGCCTCCAGCACCCGGGTGGCGCAGGATCTGATGCGGGTCTATCTGGGTCGCGATGCCGGGCAGCGCGTGTTGTCCGGGGAAATTCGGCGCGGTTCGTTGCAGCAGATCGACGCGGTAATCTGGAACTTTGACCTTGAGGGCTTTACCAGCCTGTCAGAAGAATTGCCGGGTTCCGAGATCATCGAGATGCTCAACGACTATCTGGCCGTAGCCGTGGAAGTGGTTCACGAATGCGACGGTAGCATTCTGAAGTTCATGGGCGACGGGCTGATGGCGATGTTCGATGTGGGCGAGATTGACGCTGACGCCCGCGCCGCGCTGGGCGCAGTGGCGGTCTTGCAGGATCGTATGGTCGAGTTGAACGAACAGCGCAAGGCCCGGGGCCTGCCGGTCTCAAACTATACTCTGGCCTTGCACTCGGGTGAGATTCTCTACGGCAATATCGGCGCGGAAAGCCGGCTGGATTTCACAGTGATCGGCCCGGCGGTAAATCAGGCTGCGCGTATTGCGGGCATGCACCGTTCGCTGGGGCAGCGCATTCTGATCTCGGACGACGTGGCCCGCGCGGCTCAGCCCAGCGATCACGAGCTGATCTCGGTAGGGCGCTACATGCTGCGCGGAGTACCCGAGCCGAAAGAGCTGTTTACGGTATATCGGACGGGTCAATAGGACCATTGACGTCAAGTACCTTCCGAAATCTCTCAATCTTCACGTGGTTTACAGCCGGTTGAAGATGAGGAATTCGCGCCACAAGCGCCAACGATGTATGATGACCCAGCAAACTCAGCTCAGAGGATATGCATCATGCAGAACTCATTCGTGCGGCGCAGCGCCAATTTCGCCGTAGTTTTGGGCATAGCTTTTCTTTTTTCTTCGACAAACGCGCCCGCCGATCAAGGTGACGCCGACAAAGCTGTGGAGACCTTCAATCACGCCATGCTCTCGATCTTTCATCGCGGCCAGGACGCGCTGACGGCAGATATTCGACCGATCATGGTAATCGCGCGGGACGTCACCGTGATCTCGGAAGATGGGGAAGCAACGTATTCCAGGGACGCTCCGGGTTATCAGCACCTCAAGTCGACATCTCATGTTCTGCTGGGAATTATTGGCGCGGTCACCCCTTGGCCTGAAGACGAAGACAACGCGCGCTGGAAGAGCGAGTTTTCGAGTATCGCGGCCGAGATCGATGCGCTACTCGCAGCAATTGATGGTTTGGGATTGCCGACGGAGTCACTGACCCGTCAACGCGAAATGCTTGAGCAGGCACGAGCTTTCACCAAGAGCGCGGTGAGCCAAGATGAGCTTACGCGCGAAGCCGTGTCCAAAGTCATTAACGACATGCGGCCAATATGGGTTCAGAATATGCGTGAAACCGCACGCGCCGAATTGACCGCACTGCACTCCGCCGTTTCAAAGGCCCGCGCCGCGATGAATGAAGAAGACTGGGCCAGGATGTACATCGTGCATCACGGCGGTTCCAGCGTCGAAGACGTCAATGTCGTGCTTCTGTACTTGCAACGCGTGATGCCCGAAAAAGTCGCAGCCGGACAAGTTATGTTCGCGGAAAACGCGCATGGGACAGATGCGCTGGCAAAGCATGTTGGCTATGTGATTATGCAGCGGAACGTCGGGGCGTGGGCGTTCGGAGATCCCGCACGAATGGAAGTCGATCTTTTGGGTTATGAGGCCGGCGCAGTTCTGGACGAGATGATCCCGGCTCCACCACCTAAGGCAACGGCCTCAAAGTGAATATGATAACGTCATGCCAAAGGCCGAACAGAAGCGGCAAGGCAGCCCATCAGCTGTAAGCGGGTAGTTTAAAAATCGATCTCCACGCCCGGCAGGTTCAGCTCTTTCATCATGTCTCGCAACTCCTGCCGCGCCGCGATGTTCGAGATGTTGAGCTGTTTCACCCCGATATCCTTGAGGTCCAGCAGAGTCAGGCCGCGTGGGAACAACTCGCGGAAGATCACGCGTTCGGAAAAGCCCGAGGCCACACGGAAGCCGATGCGCTGAGACAGCATTTCGATCGCGCGCTGCATCTTTTCCTTGTTGACCATGCGCTGGGTCCCGACCCGGTTGCGCACCACGACCCAGTCAATCGGTTTCAGCCCGGCCTGCGCCCGCAATTGCCGGGCATTCCAGACCATCTCGGAATAGACCGACGGCCCGAGAATCTTCTCTCCCTTCGAGTCGATCCGAGCCAGCAGGTCAAAATCGATGAAACTGTCGTTCAGCGGGGTGATCAGCGTATCGGCCAGTGAGTGCGCCACCTGGCTCAGTCGCGTGTGAGAGCCGGGGCAGTCGATCAGTATGAACTCACTGTCGCTTTCCAGCTCGGCCACCGCGGCGGACAGGCGGTGGTCATAGATGTTTTCGCCCGGCTTCAGTTTGGTCGCGTCGATTTCGGGCAGGTCGTGGTGACGCGGACTGGGCAGAGCCAGTTCAGCGCCATTCATGAAGTTTCGGCGATTTTCGAAGTATCGACCCAGGCTGCGCTGCCGCAGGTCCAGATCCAAGGTGCTGACCCCGTGGCCCAGGCGCGCCAGTGCGGTTGCCACATGCATGGACACGGTCGATTTGCCTGCGCCGCCCTTCTCGTTCCCGACAACTATGATATGTGCCATGCCTGTATTCCCAAGTCCCGCCGTGTTTACCCACAGGTTGTTGCGACCCACTATATGTTGTGTAGGCCGGGAAGGGAAGAACCTCAGGCACGGCTGAGGGTCATTTACAGTCTCTAATTTGGAAAACCACATGACTGGCGCGGGTTAGGTCCTGCCATTGTCAAATCCGGTGCCCTGTTTCAATGTCCTGATCGAAAAACGGTTATTGAGGCGCTTGTTGGATCATCTGTTTCTGAACGTTCTGAACGTGGTGCTGCCGGTGCTGATCTGCGCCGGAATCGGCTATTGCCTGGCTCTGATCCGGGCTCCGTTTGACAACAAGGTGATCGGCGGCATCGTCTCGAAGGTCGGATACCCGACATTGATCATCTCGCACCTGTCCTCCACCCAGATTGCCGTGGGAACGTTTCTCGACATGATGGCGGCCGCAGCTTTGGCCATTGCGGGTTTCGGCGTGCTGGGGTTTGCGGCTCTGAAGCTGTTGCGCATGCCCGTGCGGGCGTTTCTGACGCCCTTGATGCACGGCAATGTCGGCAACATTGGCCTGCCAATCACATTGCTGGCGCTGGGCGATGCCGGGATGGCTTACACGATGGCCTTCGTTGTCGTTGTCCTTGTCAGTATATTTACGGTAGGCATGGGGATACCGGCAGGTGAGTTTTCTCCCAAAAAGCTTGCCACATCGCCGATAATCTACGCGGTGGTCGTCGCGTTGGTATTTATGGCGACCGGAATTGCGCTGCCGCAGCCGATTGCAAAATCCTTTGATATATTGGGTGGGTTGTCGATCCCATTGATGCTGCTGACGCTCGGCCACACTCTGGCAACTCTGAAGATCAGCAGTCTTGGGCGCGCTGTGCTGCTGACGGGGCTGCATCTGTTGATGGCAGTTGCGATTGCCAGTGCCCTAGTCTGGACCTTTGGCTTTACCGGGGCAGAACGCGGTGCCCTTATTATGTGTTGCCTTATGCCGTCTTCGGTGGCGACCTATCTGTTCATTGACCAGCACGTTCCGGAATACGGACCCGAGGTGGCGGGATTCATTCTGGTATCGACCCTGACGACAATTGTCGTTTTGCCCATGGCGTTGTCCTACTGGATTTGACTGTGTCCGGATCACCGGGCATGGCCTGTTGAGCGACGACGCCAATGGGTTTGCTGTAAACCCTATACGCGGCGCCAAAAAAATTGTTTAATTCGGACATGTTATCTTAATACGCCGCTGAGCTGAGGCCGTTGGTTCATTTGCCCGCTCGGAATGGCCCGCTCGGGAACTGGGGGCAAATTGATGACGACGGCAAACTCAAACGGCACTTCGGGCATGGCCGGCGCGCGCGTTGTTCTGGCGATGACAGCGATTTGCATGATGGTCGTGGGGTTCAACACAACGGCCGTCGCGACCATCCTGCCCAATCTAAAGTCCGAGTTTGATCTGACCCCATCCGGCCTGCAGTGGGTCATGGCGATCTATACTGTCGCAAGCGCGACATTGGTCACTATCGTCAGCCGCCTTGGGGACATCACCGGCAAGATGGGCGTTTTCTTCTTCGGAATGATCGTCTTTGCCGCCGGGTCGGCCTCAGCGTTGCTTGCGCAGGATGGTACGATGTTGTTGATCGGCCGCGGAGCACAGGGGGCGGGGGCCGCAGCGCTGTTCGGAACTTCGCTGTCGATATTGACGGCGGCCACCCCTGATGAGGAACGCGCAAGCGTCACCGGAGCCTGGGGTGCCATTGTCGGTTTAGCAATCGGCGTCGGCCCAATCGTGGGCGGCGCGCTTGGCCACTACATCAGTTGGCGGGCTGTATTTGCTGTTGACCTTGTCCTTCTGGTTGCAGCGTTCCTGATCGGTTTGCGGGTGAGCAAGCACAACTACGTTCCCGATACTCGTTTGGCAGATGCCCGGTTCGATTATCCCGGTGCAATCGCGATGATGCTTCTTTTAGGGCCCTTGTCGTTCGCGCTCAGCAATGGCGAGAGCAAGGGGTGGGAGTCCAGAGAGACCCTCGTTCCCCTGTGCATATCAGCAATTGCCGTGATTGCGCTGGTCATGACCTCTCGGCGCAGCGAAGATCCTTTGATAGAACTGCGGTATTTCCGTCATCCGCGCTATTTCATGGCGGCGGTTGGCATGTTCTTTACGGGGTTCACCCTGTTCAGCTTTTTCGTCTACTTCAACGTCTTTGTTCAATCGCCGGACACGTTCGGCTATTCGGCGATTGCTGCGGGGCTGGCGATCCTGCCGCTCAGCGTGACCATGTTCGTCGTATCCGTCACCGCGCCCCGGATCCTTGCGCCATACAGTTTCCAGTGGCCGGTTATCATTGGCATGGGCGTGATGGCGTGTGGCTTCCTGCTGCTGACAACCACCACGAACACCACCAGCTATGTCGGTCTTTGGTGGAAGCTTGCCATCATCGGCATCGGGATGGGCATCGGCTTTTCGCTTTTGCCCCGGCTTGCCCTGCGCCTACTGCCGGAAGAGCATGTCGGGCAGGGTTCGGGAGTAATCAACGCGTTCCTGTATTTCGGCGCAACCCTGGGGGCCGTTATCGGCGGGTTGGCCGAAGCCGTCACAATCCGTTGGGGTTTGACCGAGGTCATCAACGCGCTTCCCTCCGGCTCGGAACAACGTACCGATCTGGCCCATGCACTGACCCACGGAACGCCCGGCCAGGTTCAACAGTTGATCGCGGGTCTGGACCCGGAAACCGGAAGCGCCTTGGCTGTGGCTCTGCGCGAATTGCAGGACAACGCCTTTGACAGCGCAATGTTTGTTGCCGCCATGGCTGCGCTGATCGCGATGGTGCTAGCGATCCTTTTGCTGCGCGGCCCGGTTCCGCCGGTGCACAGCGCTACGGAATTGACGAAAAAACGGCGATGAATCCTGACGATCTGAACGGGCTTGAGCGTGCGGTATCGGAGAATTTGCAAGCCCGTCTTGTACTGCACAGCGGACAACTAAATGGTTTTGACAGTGAACGGAAATTGAACCCGGCAACCTCGCAGATAGCGACCTGCAGCCCGTGGTGATATGAATTGGTCGAGCGCGGAGGCTCTGCCTCGCCATGCCAGAAGGTGTTCTAGGGAGGTCGACATGCTTTATGGAGCCATGCTTGTCTGGTTTGTCCTGACCGGCGCCAGTGTCGGATTCGTCGTTTGGGATTCTCTCACAAATGGTGTCACCAGTTGGGTGCAGAGTGCAGCGTGGATTCTGGTAACCGTCTATACAGGTCCGGTCGGCCTGTTCTTTTATTTCATGACCTGCCGCCGTCCCTTCCCTGGCGGGCATGAACGCTTCACGCGTGCCACGTGGAAGCAAGGCGTAAACAGTGAAATGCACTGCGTAGCAGGCGATGCGACGGGGATCATTCTAGCGGCCATCCTGGTTCACTTTCTCACCCTGTCAAATGGCTGGGATATTGTCGTCGAGTATGTTTTCGGGTTTGTTTCGGGTTTGTTCATATTCCAGGCGCTTATGATGCTTCCCATGTTCGGCAGCTATGCGAAGGCCGTCCGGAAGACGGTCTTCGCCGAAACCGTATCCATGAACATGGTGATGACAGGCATGATCCCGACAATGGTTCTTCTCGCTGCGACCTGGCCCGGATCCGAGGATCCGCTCAACCCGCAATTCTGGTTTCGTATGAGCCTGGCGACGATCGCAGGTGCGATAGTTGCGTTTCCTATTAACCGGTGGCTGGTCGCCAATCACCTCAAACACGGATGCATGACCCTGCCTGGGGTCGACGGACCAGCGAAGGGTATTGGACATACTTCGCCCGAAATGGAGAATATGCCCGGCGAAGAAATGGAGCATGTGGAGGGTCAGGCAATGAACATGAAGTCGTTGCCGATGAATACCATGATCCTTTGGATCACTGGCAGCTATGTGGTTCTGCTGGTTGCGCTCTGGCTAACATCACGCGTCACACCCATAACATTTTGATGCCCGAATTGGGTGCAGCCCAGACACTGACATCGTTGGATGAAACAAAAAGGCCGCCCCATCGGAGCGGCCTTTCGAATTCGAATGAGGTCAGGTTCAGAAGCCCAGACCTTCGTATTTCTTCTTGAACTTCGACACGCGGCCGCCAGCGTCCAGCAGGCGCGACGAACCACCTGTCCATGCGGGGTGCACGGAGGGGTCGATTTCCAGAGCCAGCTGGTCGCCTTCGCTGCCCCAGGTGGATTTCATCTGAACCACGGTGCCATCGGTCATTTTGACGTCGATGAGGTGATAATCGGGGTGGATGTCTTTTTTCATCTTTCCGCTCCTTACGCCTCGGCGCCAGCCTTGGGCTTGTAGTTGGTGACCTCTGCGATACGTGCGGACTTACCGCGGCGCGAGCGCAGGTAGTACAGTTTGGCGCGACGGACGCGGCCACGGCGGACAACGGTGATGCTGTCGATGTTGGTCGAATACAGCGGGAACACACGCTCCACGCCTTCGCCGAACGAGATTTTGCGGACGGTGAACGATCCGGCGATGCCGTCGCCGTTCTTGCGCGCGATGCAGACGCCTTCGTAGTTCTGCACACGGGTGCGCGAGCCTTCGGTCACCTTATAGCCGACACGGATGGTGTCACCGGCTTTGAAGTCGGGGATGTCTTTCCCCAGGGCGGCAATCTGTTCCGCCTCAAGCTGTGCGATCAGGTCCATCGCATTTACTCCTATCTGCTCGTGGTTGGTCCACGAAGTTTGGGCACGGCCTGAGAGCTCTTGGTCTTCACCGGGTCCTGCGTGCAGCCCGCCAGAGGTCAGATCGAATGTTCCTTTGGTCTGGTCTGTCACACCGCGTCTTGGCCGAAGAAAGCCCGACGTCACGCTGCGAAACAAACCAAAACACCGGAGTCGCGCACACGCGGCTCCGGATTGGGCTGCATTACGGTCTTTGAGGGTCGGAATCAAGTCAAAATTGCCGGTAAATTCGGTTTCGGGCGGTGAGAAACCGCCGTTCCAAAACTGCGGCGTTGCCTTGTGGCCCGGATCAGGCATTCTGGTTGCAATTATACGAGCAGAAATTTGATACAGGAATGCATGATGCACAGAGCACTTATGCTGGTCCTCGTGGCCATCGCGCTGGTGTCTTGCGGGCGCCGAGGGCCCGCACCACAAACCGTTGAACCGCTTGCTTTTGCCGACACAACCGCGCCTTCAGTGATATTCCCGAAATTCGGGGATGCCGACCCGCATGAGTGGGAAGGACGGCACCCCGGCCATTATCCGGTGCATGGGTTGGATGTCTCGCGCTGGCAGGGGCCGATTGACTGGCGCACAGCGCGTGCCTCGGGTGTCAGCTTCGTTTTCATCAAGGCGACAGAAGGTGGTGATGTGGCCGACCCGCGGTTCGACGATCACCGGCGCGGCGCTCAGGCCGCAGGGGTGCCTTGGGGGGCATATCATTACTACTACTTCTGCCGTCCGGCCGCCGAACAGGCCCGTTGGTTCATCCGCAACGTGCCAAAGGGGGCTGATCTGCCACATGTGCTGGACATGGAATGGACGCCACATTCCAGGACCTGCACGCTGCGTCCCGATGGCAAGACTGTCCGGTCCGAGGCACAGAAGTTTCTGAATATACTCGAACGCCACTACGGCCGCCGTCCGATCGTGTACACGACCGTGGACTTTTACGAAGACACCGATATCGGGCGCCTGCCAAAAACGGAGTTCTGGCTTCGGTCCGTCGCGGGCCATCCCCGCAATGTCTACCCTCGGGCGGTATGGCGGTTCTGGCAATACACCGGCACCGGTTTGGTGCCAGGTGTGCAGGGTAGGGTAGACATCAACACATTTAACGGTACGCCGGAGATTTGGGCGCAGTGGAGGGCCGGGGGTTAGTCCTTGTCGTGCGATTTCTGGAATATTTCCCAAAGATCGGGTCGTCTTTCGCGTGTGATCCGTTCCGACATCTCGTGGCGCCATTCGGCGATACGCCCGTGGTGGCCCGACATCAGGATGTCCGGGATCGGGCGGCCTTTCCAATCAGCGGGGCGGGTGTATTGCGGATGCTCCAGCAGGCCCGAAGTAAAGCTTTCTTCCTCTGCCGACGCCTGATTGCCCAGCACGCCAGGGATCAGCCGGACCGTGGCGTCGATCAGGGCCTGCGCGGCGATCTCACCGCCGGTCATGACGAAATCGCCCAGGGAAACTTCCTGAACGCCATAATGTTCCAGCACGCGTTCGTCGACGCCTTCGAAGCGACCGCAGAGCAAGGTCATGCCGTCACAACGTGCAAGGTTCTGCATCATGGATTGATCCATCCGGCGGCCGCGTGGGCTGAGATAGATCAGTGGCCAGTTGCCCCGTATCCCTTCCATCGTATGTTCGATGGCTGCGCCCAATACATCGGCCCGCAGAACCATGCCGGCTCCTCCGCCGGCGGGCGTGTCGTCCACGTTGCGATGCTTGCCGATTCCGAACTGGCGCAGATCGATCGTTTCCAGCTGCCATAGCCCTTCTTGCAAGGCTTTTCCGGTCAGACTTTCCCCCAGAACACCGGGAAACGCCGAGGGAAACAGAGTGATGATCTTGGCCTTCCAAACCCCATGCAAATCCGGTGTCTGGGTCATCAACTCACGCGGCTTCAGGGTCGCGCGGACGGCTTTGCGGCCATGAGATTTCGCAGGTTTGTCTGTCATGTGCTGCCGATCAGATCGTTTTGAGCGCTTTCAACCAGGGCCGCCTTTTGTCGGATCAGCGCGTCTTCGTCCAGAGCAGAGCGGTTGAGGTCCAGCAACTCCGTCAATACTTCTTCGGGCAGGCGAGGGTTGACGCGGGTCGGACCCACCAATTGGGCGGATCGCTCGTGGGGCAAGTCCAGAAACTCTGCGAATGGCGCTCCGGGACCGAAAGGACGGCTTTGCAAGTCTTCCAGCCACTCGGTCAGTACAGTGACGCCTGATAGCCGCTCGCGGATAGCCGTGGCCGCGGTCTGCGGCGACGGCACCGAATCAAGACGGGCTCGATAGGTATCAAAGTCCTGCACCAGGCGCATACGCTGTAGGTCATGCGCCCAAAGGCTGCGCAGCCAGCTTCCGCGCTGTCGCAGCGACAGATATAAGGTGATGTTGACGGGCTCATTCGAAAATCGATCCTGAACAAGCTCAACCAAACGCGCCGCAAGCTCAGGTGCGGCTTCGTAGCCGACGGCAACGTTGCGGCTGGGACGCAGACCCGAGAAGTTTTCCTCGCTAAGGATCAGGCCCCGTCGCTTGCCAAAATCCAGAGACGCCAGAAATGCCCGAATGCCATCGCTGAAATCGATCAGCGCGCCGGGCGTACCATAAACCGAGAACCGAGTGGCCGCTTCGGACAGGCCGGATTTGCGTGTGCGATAAGGCAGAACCAGCGCGTGGTCAGGCCAGATCAGTTTTCGGTTTTCAAACAGAAAGGATTGCGCTGCGGTTGTGCCGGTCTTGTGCAGACCCAGATGCAGCATGACCTTTCGCATCAGAACAGGCCCTCGGGCGGGTCGGCTACGATGCGGCCTTGTACCAGATCGACCGTGGGAACGACTTCCAGCGTGAAGGGCAGCAGAACCGTGGATTTCATACCCGGTCCTTGCAGTTCCAGCAGATCGGCCGCGCCGTGATTCTGCACTGCTTTCACGCGGCCCAGCAGGGTGCCGCCGGTATCGTAGACCTGCAACCCGATCAGGTCAGCGTGGTAGAATTCATCATCGGGCAGCGACGGCAGTTGTTCACGTCGCGCGAAAAGGCGTAGCCCCTTGATGGCGTCCGCCTCTTCCTTGGTCTCGATCCCGCCAAGCTTGGCGGCAAACCCGTTCTTGATCGTGCGGGTCAGAACCAGCGGATACCGCTCGGCGCCGCTTTCGTCGGTCAGCGGAGAATAGGCCTCGATGTCCTCGGGAACGGCGCAATAGCTTTTCAGACGCACTTCACCGCGCACGCCGTAGGACCCTGCAATGCTGCCGACACAGATCAGATCACTCATTTGGATTTTCCGTTGTCACACAAACCCCATCCACCCAGTCGCCGCGCGCTACACAGGCCTCGCGCTGGTTGCTGCGTTCAAAGAACACGCCCACAATAAAGGCGATCAGCAGCAGGATGGGAAGTCGTAACAGCCCGAACATCTTCCTATCGCACCTCGACCGGCAAGCTGTCTTCGCGGGTTTCCCAGCCAATGCGTTCCAGTTCGGGCGTATCCGAGAGCTCTTCGGGCCACCCGATACAGAAATACCCGATCAACTGCCAATTGTCCGGCACATCCAGATCGCGGCACATCCGGTCGGGATCAAGGATCGACACCCAGCCCAATCCCAACCCTTCGGCCCGCAGGGCCAACCAGAACAGTGTGATGGCTGTCACGACCGAGTAGCGGCGCATTTCAGGCATTGTGCCTGCGCCAAGGCCCTGTCCCTTATCGGTTCCATCATCACAGAAAACCGCCAGTTGAACCGGTGCCTCCTGCATGCCAGACAGTTTCAGGGTGCTGTAAAGCCGCGCCTTGTCTCCGGAATAGCCAGCAAGAGCCTGTGCATTGGCCGATTGGAAATTCTCAAGCGCAGCGGCGCGTGCCGCGTCGCTTTCGACGCGGATCACGCGCCAGGGTTCGCTGAGCCCCACCGAAGGGGCCAGTCGAAACGCGTCGAGGCAGCGCGACAGCACTGCCTCGTCTATCGCGTCGGTGCGGAACCGGCGCACATCGCGCCGGAGCCGCATCAACAGATCGAACTGCGTGCGGAATTCGTCACTGAAGGTCTGATCCTGCACGCGCCCGCCTGCTTATTCTTCTGCAGCAGCAGCTTCTTCTTCAGCCGGTGCGGCAGCCGCTTCGGCAGCTTCAGCAGCCTTGGCGGCTTTCTCTTCCGCGCGCTCCTGAGCTTTCTTGCCGGGTGCGCCTTTCTGCGGGTTGTTGCGCTCGGCTTTCCCACGGGTGCCGGCAGCTTCCAGCATGCGTGCGATCCGGTCGGTGGGCTGTGCGCCCTGGTCAAGCCAGTACTGAACGCGCTCCATGTCCATTTTCACGCGCTCTTCGCTGTCTTTCGGCAGCAGCGGGTTGTAGGTGCCCAGTTTCTCGATGAAACGGCCGTCGCGAGGCATGCGGCTGTCGGCAGCCACGATGCGGTAGAAGGGACGTTTTTTCGAGCCGCCGCGGGCGAGACGAATTTTCATTGCCATGGTGGTATCTCCTTTGAATGGCTTCACGCCAGAGGCGCGTCTTTGTTTGAGCCGGGTTCTTTTCCGTCTATTCCTGGTGTTTCTTGTGGTGTCGGATGACTTCCTGAATGATGAAATTCAGGACAGCCTTGGCAAAGTCGGGGTCCAGATCCGCCGTCTTCGCCAGGTCTTCTAACCGTGCGATCTGCGCAGCCTCGCGCGAAGGATCGGACGGGGGAAGGTCGTGTTCGGCCTTGAGCTTGCCAACGGCCTGCGTGTGCTTGAACCGCTCGCCCAGCGTATAGACGAGGATCGCGTCCAGCCGATCGATGCTTTCGCGATGCTCTTTCAGCAGCGTGGCGGCACGCGTCACGGGGTTGTTCATTGGCCGGTCCTCTCGGTGGTCAAAGCGGTGTCGGTGAGGTCGAGTGTCGGGTGACGCCAGATTTGGGCTTTCTTGCCAAGCAATTCACCCTCGCGTTCGTAGGTCGCACCAAGGCGTTCGGCCAATGCGCGCGAGCGGTCGTTGGCGTGGGCTATGTATGAAATCACCCCGTTCAGCCCTTGGTGGCGGGCGGCATAGGCGCGGGCAGCCAGGGCCGCCTCAAAGGCGATACCTTTGCCTTCGAACTCTTCCATGATTGCCCAGCCGAGTTCCGGTTCATCCCAACCCGGTGCATCGATGATGCCTGTCCAACCTGCGAATTCGCCGCTAGCCTTTTCGGTGATGTGCCAGCCACCGTAACCCCGCACGGCCCAGTGACCGAAGCGTCCCATCAGCGACCGCCAGCACTCGAACTCGTTCTTCGGCCCGCCAACCATATGGCTGCGTTCGCTTGCAAAAAACGCGGTCATGGCGGGCAGATCGCTTTCGTGCGGCGGCCGCAGGATCAGACGCTCAGTCTCGACGGTTGGTATGGTGAACGAGGTCATGCGTATGCCTCCATTCCACCATTGACCAGATCGGACGGGGCTGGGTGCCGCCAGACCTGCATCGCGCCGTAAGCCGGGTGTTCGAATGTGTAATCGAACCGCGCGCCCAGCCTTTCGGCCACGGCCTTGCTGCCCAGATTGTCCGGATCGATCAGCGAAATTGCCGTTTCCCAACCCAGCACATCATAGGCATGCGCACGCGCGGCCAGCGCGGCCTCGGTCGCATAGCCCTTTCCGGTTGCGTTGTTCATCAAGGTCCAGCCGATTTCGGGCTCGGGCCAACTATGGGGAAACCACAGGCCGACGTGACCAACATAGGCGCCAGTGTCTTTTTCCTCGACGCCCCAGAACCCATAGCCGCGCATTGCCCAATGGCCCAGCAGCATTGCGAGCGAACGCCATGTCTCGTCCGGCCGCAGGGGGCCGCCTACGAATTTTGAGGCGTCGCTGGCGAAGAATTCTGCTTCGGCCTTGAAATCGGCTTCGCACGGTGCCCGCATGATCAGGCGTTCTGTTTCCAGCTTCGGGATCGCCATGGAGATGGTCATGCCTGCACCTCGCCATAGCGCCAGACATACTGATTCGCGTCAAAAGCACTCTCAGCTACAGCATCCCGCGTTGCGCCCAGCCGTTCGGCCAAAGCGTTCGACGGAACATTGGATGCCGACACATAGCTGACGAACTGACCCGACCCGATTAGATCGAAGCCAAAGTCGCGCACAGCAGCACCGGCCTCAGTGGCGTAGCCTTGCTTGCGATGTTCGGCGCTGAACAAATAACCGAGTTCGGGTTCGTGGTCGTCCCATTCCATCCCTAGCAGAACGAATCCAGCGACCTGTTCGTCGTCCTTCAGGGCGACCGTGAACAGACCATGCCCGTGCAAAAGCCATCCCGACGTATAGAAAGAGAACTCGGTCCAAGCCTCCTGTTCGGAACTGCCAAAGCTTTCCCGGCAGATCACGGTCCAAACCGGCAGGTCGTCCAGACGCGGGGCACGCAGAACCAGCCGCCGGGTCTCGATGAACGGCAGGGCAGCGCGATACTGCGCTGCTGCCATCGCCGCCTTTCCGGACGGGGGCTGGGTGCAGCGTGCAGGCGTCACTTTTTCTTTCCAAACCCGCTGAGGCCCGGAGGCAGAGCCATGCCGCCGCCCATACCGGGCAGGCCACCGGGCATCTTGCCGCCCATCGCCTTGGCCGCTTGTTCCAGCGCCTTGGGGTCCATGCCTGCCGCCATTTCTTCAGGCGACGGGCCGCCCTTGCCGAACATGCCCTTCATGGCCTGTTTCAGCATCTTGCCTTTGCCCATCTTGCCCATCTTTTTCATCATGTCCGACATCTGTCGGTGCATCTTGAGCAGCTTGTTGAGATCGCTGACCTCCATTCCTGAACCGGCTGCAATGCGCTTCTTGCGGCTGGCTTGCAGCAATTGGGGATTGGCGCGTTCGCGTTTGGTCATCGACTGGATCATGGCGATCTGCTGGCGCAGGATCTTGTCGTCCAGCCCGGCCTGATCCATCTGCTTCGCCATTTTGCCCATGCCCGGCATCATGCCCATCATGCCCTGCATGCCGCCCATCTGGATCATCTGTTCCAGCTGCATCTTCAGGTCGTTCATGTTGAACTGGCCTTTGACCATGCGCTTCATCATGCGCTCGGTCTGTTCCATCTCCATCGTTTCCTGGGCCTTTTCGACCAGGGCAACGATGTCGCCCATGCCCAGAATACGTCCCGCAATCCGGTCAGGCTCGAAGGTTTCGAGCGCGTCCATCTTCTCACCCAGACCGACAAAGCGGATCGGCTTGCCGGTGACCGCGCGCATCGACAGCGCCGCGCCGCCGCGCCCGTCACCGTCCATCCGGGTCAGGACTACGCCCGAGATGCCGACCTTGGCATCGAATTCTTCGGCCACTTCGACGGCGACCTGACCGGTCAGGCCGTCGACGACCAGCAAGGTCTCACGCGGGTCGACCGCGTTGCGGACCTGTTCGACCTCGTCCATCAGGACTTCGTCAATGTGCAGACGGCCTGCGGTGTCGAGCATATAAACGTCGTAGCCACCCAACGTTGCCTGCTGCTTGGCGCGCTTGGCGATATCGACCGGTTTCTGGCCGGGAACGATGGGCAGTGTGTCCACACCGACCTGCGTGCCCAGAACAGCCAGCTGATCCATCGCCGCCGGGCGGTAGACGTCCAGTGAGGCCATCAGGACCTTCTTGCCCTCTTTCTCTTTCAGGCGTTTGGCGAGCTTACCGGTCGTGGTCGTCTTACCCGAACCCTGCAGACCGACCATCAGGATCGGGGCAGGCGGGTTGTCGATCTTCAGCTTGCCGGGGTCTTCCTCGCCGCGCAGGGTATCGACCAGCGCATCGTGCACGATCTTGACGACCTGCTGGCCGGGCGTGATCGACTTGGTGACGGCCTGACCAGTCGCCTGTTCCTGCACCTTCTTGACGAACTCACGCGCCACCGGCAGCGAAACGTCGGCCTCGAGCAGAGCGACGCGAACCTCGCGCAGGGCGGTCTTGACGTCTTCTTCGGACAGAGCACCCTGTTTGGTCAGCCGGTCAAAGACGCCGGAAAGGCGTTCGGATAGATTTTCAAACATGCCTTCGGCCTCCTTAGCCGGTTATCTGGTGGCACTTCCTAGGTAGGAAACACCGGTTAAATACACAATTGCCCCCACGGGCGAAACTCGCTGGTGGGGGGCGATCCCTGAACGACTCAAGGGACCGGAAGATCAGATGCTTCCGGATGTTTGATGGGGTGTTACCCGAGGCGCCCTTGGATGTCAAACGAGACGTATCTGTAGCAGCCTCAGCCTCTCTTGCGTTCAGTCACGGTTCGCTGCATGACCGACACAAAAGGAGTCTTCCATGGATGCATCATCCGCCTTTCAGGATACACTACCGCTCAGCTCTGATGCACTGCTGGCACAGTTGGACGAATGGGGGCTGAACTACCGCCTCCACACTCACATCCCATTGCGCACCGTCGAAGACGCCAAAGGGGTCGAGGATCAGTTTATGGTGCCCGGCGAGAATGTTCTGCGGCTCAAGAATCTGTACCTGCGCGACAAGAAAAAGCGGAATTATCTGGTGACACTGGAACAAAGTCGCGAAATCGACCTCAAAGCGCTGGGGGCCGAACTTGGGATCGGAAACCTGTCCTTTGGTTCGGCAGATCGACTGATGCAAAATCTAGGCATCCGCCCGGGCGCGGTCAGCCCGCTGGCGATGATCAACGGCGTGGACAACAACGTGCGATTTATTATGGATTCGGCGGCACAACAGGCGGATGTGATCAACATGCACCCTCTGGTCAACGACCGGACCGTCGCCATGCCGCGCAGTGACTTGATGGTGTTCTTCGGCCATATCGGGTGCGAGGTTGCCTGGCTGCCCTGATCAGCCGGCCAAAGCTTCCTTCAACGCCGCCGCAACATGGGCGGCGGATGGATTGACGAACAGGTGGCCGTCCGCCTCGAATACCGCGTCGTCCAGGTGGTCAGGGAATGCAAGCGGCAACTCTGTACAGGCGAGCAGAATGGCCGTTCCCGGGGTGGCGTGGCGATTGCAGTAGGCCAGCAGGCGCGCATGCGCCACATCAGACGCGCCGCCATAGAAGTCGGTGTCGATCATATCCTGCATTTCGGCAATCTCTGCCTCGGGCAGCCGATCATTGGCGGTAATACCTTTGGCAGAAAGGTGCTCGGCATAATGGGGGGCCTGCATTGTGACTGTCGTTCCCAACACCAAAGCATTGGACGCCGCAGTGGTCGATGTGACCTGCGCGGTTGCGTCAAAGATGCTCAGGATCGGCATCGAAACGCCCTGGCGGATTGCGTGCAATCGGGCGTGCGGCGTGTTTGACGCGATGATGCCAAATTCGCAGCCGGCGTGTTGAAGGGTGAGCAGTGCTTCACGAAAAACCGCGTCAAAAGCAGCCCAGCTTTCTTCGTCTCCGGCCACACCGCGCAGAGCGCGGGTTTTGGCCTGCGTGACAGATTCGATCGTCATCGGAGGGACTGGCAACGGGGCCTCATGACCACGCTCGGAATAATACCGGCCCGCGCCTTCGGCGATAGCTCGGTAATAATCCACCGTCGAGGCCCAGCCGACGCCGCCCAGGATCCCTATCTTCTTCATATGAAACGCCCAATCCGAATTTGCTCGATAAGGTCCAGATTGGACGTTTCAAAGTGGATTGACCAGAGGGGGGTGATCAAGCCGCCAGTTCGGATACTGCCTTGCGCGCGTTGCTCAATGCCGCCTCGGCGTCGATAGCCATCTGATCCGCAGCAACTACGTCGACATCAGAGATGCCGATGAAGCCCAGAACGTGGCGTGCATAATTGGTGGCAAAATCAGCCTCGGACCCGACAGGAACACCGCCCGAGGCAATTGCCAGAACAGCCCGTTTGCCTTCAAGCAAACCCTTAGGGCCGTTTTCCGTGTAGGCAAAAGTCAGGCCGGCGCGGGCGACGAGATCGATCCAGGCTTTGAACGCCGCAGGTACCGAGAAGTTGTAGATCGGTAGTCCGATCACAAGTGTGTCGGCCTTTTGCAGCTCACCGACCAGTTCGTCGGATAAGGCGAGCAAGTCGCGCTGAACCGCGTCGCGCTGATCGGCGGGGGTAAAATTGGCGTTAATCCAGTCTTCGGTCAGCAGCGGAAGCGGAGTCGCCAGATCACGGCGAATGATTTTACCGGCGTTCAGATGCTTGACGATCCGGTCGGACAGTTCGCGAGTAGCGGATCCATCACGGCGGGCCGAGGTGTCGATATGCAGAATGGTCTTGATCATTTCAGCTAGTCCTTTGGTCAGGGAGATTTGAGTTCGGCTTCAATATGAACATTGCGCTGGCGAACAAAACTCGGATATATCAACACACATTGTTAGAAATTGCACAATGGAAGCGATGCAATGGACAATTGGGACGAAGTGAGAACCGCCTATCAGGTGGCGCGCATGGGCACGGTCAGTGGCGCGGCTGAGGTTCTGGGCGTTCATCATGCAACGGTCATCCGCCATATCGACGCGATCGAGGCACGCTTGGGCGTGAAACTGTTCCAGCGTCACGCGCGTGGTTACACTCCGACCGACGCAGGCGACGACCTGTTGCGGGTTGCGCAGGCGACCGAGGATCAGTTCAACCAGTTGGTTGGACGTATGAAGGGTCGCGGCGACGATGTGTCCGGCGAACTGGTGGTGACGTCGCTGGCTTCGTTCGCACCTCTGATCGTACCGGTTCTTGGCGAATTCCAGAACGCACATCCCGGCCTGATCGTTCGCTATCTGACCGGCGACCGTCTGTTCCGCCTGGAGTATGGCGAGGCCCATGTGGCCATTCGCGCGGGCGCCGCCCCCGATCAGCCCGACAACGTCGTACAACCCTTCGTTCAGCAAGAAGTCGGGCTTTATGCCAGTACGTCATATATTGAACGTCACGGCAAACCCTCCGGGACCGAGGATCTTGCCAATCATTACTTTGTCAGCACCGATGACGAGAACAGCCGAGCGCCGTTTTCAAGATGGTTGCGCGAGACAGTGCCTTCCGAGGCGATCACCTTCCGCTGCACAAACAACTTCTGCATGCGCGAAGCCGTTCTGGCCGGTGCCGGCATCGGTTTCCTTGCAAGATGGGAAGCGGCCCGCGACGCAAATTTGATCGAGGTTATCGAGCCTCTGCCAGAGTGGTTCGGCAAGCTGTGGCTGGTGACCCATGTGGACCTTCACCGCACAACCAAGGTTCAGGCCTTTCTCAAGTTCCTCAAGGAACATTCCAAAGGCTGGACGACATGAGCCAACAGGCTCGTGGCCATCTGGCCATGCTTGTATTTTCGGCACTGGTCGCGGGCAGCTTTTCACTGGGCGCGATGGTGGCCAATCAGATTGCTCCCTCTGCGATCACGGCGGCGCGCTTCGCTATCGCGGCTTTTGTCATCGGTGGCGCCGCACTGATGACAACCGGTGTGCCGCGCAGCGCGTTTCGGGCGCCCTGGCGTTATCTGATCCTCGGCGGGCTGTTCTCGACCTATTTCGTGCTGATGTTCTACGGGCTGAAAACGGCAGCCCCGGTCAGCGCGTCTGCGGTCTTTACCCTGACGCCGGTCATGTCGGCACTGGCCGGATGGGTACTTCTGCGACAGGTTACAACGCCGCGCATGGCGCTGGCCTTGACCATTGGGGCGACGGGGGCCCTGTGGGTGATTTTCCGGGCCGACTGGCTGGCCTTTCGCGCATTTGAGATTGGCGGGGGAGAGATCATCTATTTCTGGGGCTGTGCTGCCCACGCGATCTATACGCCGATGGTACGCAAACTGAACCGGGGGGAGTCCGCAGTTGTTTTCACTTTTGGAACCTTGCTCGCGGGCTGCCTGATCCTGACGGTATTCGGCTGGTCGGACATCCGCGCCACGGATTGGACCAACCTTCCCGCCCTTGTCTGGGTCAGCCTTTTATACCTGGCATTCTTCGCAACGGCGGCGAGCTTTGTGCTGGTGCAATTCGCAGCACTGCGCCTGCCGTCTGCCAAGGTCATGGCCTACACTTATCTGATACCCAGTTGGGTCATCCTGTGGGAAATCGCGCTTGGGCGTCCCGCCCCGACCGTTTTGGTTCTCGTCGGGGCTGCGCTGACGGCGATTGCGCTGGTTCTTCTGTTGAAAAGCGAAGAGGCGCCACCGAATACCGCAAGTCCGGCTTTGGACTGAGCCTTGCGTTCCGCCGGAGATATGTCAGCCTGCGTCAGGAACTGGTAAGGAGGCTGAATGTGAAATTGCCAATCGCGTTGGGCGTCATTCTGGTATTCTCTGCCTGCGCGTCAGGTAGATCAGAAGGCGCATCGGATGCAGAACTTAAGGCCAATTGCGAGGCGTTGATCTCGGCGGAGACGGAAACCCGGCCGGATGACGTCAAGGCCATTTCGACACAGTCGGATCCGACCGGAACCACCGTCACTGTTTCGGTTGCGGGGTCCGAAGTGCCCTGGATCTGCCGCGCGGACCCCGCAGGAGTGATTGAAGGGATCGGCTTCCAAACGGAAAACTAGAATCCCGTCGTGGCCTTAAGGGTTGTCTCTAAATCGGTAGCGACCATTGAGGCAGGTCAAGGCGTTCATGCCGGTCTTCAGCTATGCTTCTCTTCAAGAAGAGGAGGGTACAATGTTTACGCACATTATGGTTCCTGTCGATTTGCACATGTCACCCGAAATCCGCAAGGCCGCTGAAGTTGCTGCGCAATTGGCCAAATGGCAGGGAGCAAAGGTGACGATCGTCAGCGTTACGGGAACGCAGCCGGGCGACGTGGATTTGACGAAAGAGGCAATTGAAGAAAAAATGGCGGTTTTTGCCGGTCAGATAGCCTCGGAAAGCGGCGCACAGGTTGGTACACGCAATATCCACTCGGTCGATGTGGCTGCAGAAGTCGACGGTGATCTGACGCGGGCTGCAGAAGATATTGGCGCCGATCTGATCGTCGTAGGCACTCATGCGCCCCGGATTACCGATTACATCTTTTCGAGCCACGCGGGGTATTTGGCGAAACACGCCACGATGTCAGTGTTCGTCGTTCGATGACGGTCCGCGGTCCTCGGATGGCAATTCAACCTCCAGAAACCGTTCGAAAGCGTCCAGATTGATCGGTTCGAACTGCCCGAACCCCTGCATCCAAACCGACGCGTTCCGCAGCGCGTCGGGTTCCAGCTTGCACCATTTCACGCGTCCGCGTTTTTCCTGAGAAATCAGCCCGGCCTTGGTCAGGATGACCAAGTGCTTCGAGATCGCGGCCAGCGACATCTCGAAAGGCTCGGCAACATCCGTGACCGCCATGTCATCCTCCAGCAACATCGCCAGAATGGTGCGGCGTGTGGGGTCGGCGAGGGCCGCGAATACGGTGTCAAGATCATTGGACATGCAATCGCTGAACCACAGCCTCCGGGTTTGGTCAACCATTTGGTTGAATATGCGGATTCAGGGGTTTTGAGGTGAGCCGTAGCAAGAGCGCTGATTTTTGGATGGCAGGTTTCGGCAAAAAATACCATAAAATCAATACCTTGATGCGCGGGAATTCGGTCTCTCAATACCGTTGACTCTGTGCGTCCAGCCCCTTAGCACCGTGCCCAAGACTGTGCGAGGGAAACGCCCGTGACCGATGATGACCAAAAGCAGCGTATGGCGCAGCTTGAGGCCAAGATCGAGGCGGCGAAAAAGGCGAAAGAGCCCAAGCCTCGTGCGGATGCTGACGTGTCCGGGGGCGAGCTTGCCTGGCGGATGGTCATCGAAATGGTATCCGGTCTGGGGATCGGATTTGGCATCGGATACGGGCTGGACAGCCTGCTCGGGACGATCCCGATCTTTCTGGTGCTGTTCACATTACTGGGCCTTGTCGCAGGCGTGAAGGTTATGCTCCGCAGCGCGAAAGAGGTTCAAGAGAAACAAGCGGCGGCTGAGGCGGCCGAGAAGGACGAGAGGGACTGAACGTGGCGACCGAGACCACCGCAGAAGAAGGCAGCAGCCTGGTTTTCCACCCAATGGACCAGTTCATCGTCAAGCCGCTTTTCGGCGACGGTGCAATTGCATGGTACACGCCGACCAACGTGACCCTGTGGCTGTTCCTGGCGATTGCGGCGATCTTTGGCTTGCTGGTCCTCAGCACCTCGAAGCGTGCCATCGTCCCGACCCGGATGCAGTCGATTGCCGAGCTGGCCTATGGCTTCATCTACAAGATGCTGGAAGACATCTGCGGCAAGGAAGGCGTAAAATTCTTCCCCTATGTCATGACTCTGTTCATGTTTATCGTGACCGCGAACTTCCTCGGCATGATTCCGGCCTCGTTCACTACGACGTCGCATTTCGCCGTGACCATCCCGCTGGCGCTGGCCGTGTTCCTGACCGTAACCATTCTGGGTTTCGTCAAGAACGGTGCCGCGTTTTTGGGCCTGTTCTGGGTCTCCAGCGCACCGCTGGCGCTGCGTCCGGTTCTGGCGATCATCGAGCTGATCTCGTACTTCGTGCGCCCTGTCAGCCACTCCATTCGTCTTGCTGGCAACGTCATGGCGGGCCACGCCGTGATCAAGGTGTTCGCAGGCTTTGCCGCGATTGCCGTGATCTCGCCCGTGTCGGTTCTGGCGATCACCGCTATGTACGGCCTCGAGGTCCTCGTGTCCTTCATCCAGGCCTACGTATTCACCATTCTGACCTGTGTTTACCTGAAAGATGCGCTGCATCCTTCGCACTAAGGTCTGATACCCCAACATCGAAACTTCCAATTCGTAAGGAGATACATCATGGAAGGCGATCTCGCACACATCGGCGCAGGCCTGGCAGCAATCGGTTCCGGCGCAGCCGCAATCGGGGTGGGCAACGTTGCAGGCAACTTCCTGGCCGGCGCCCTGCGCAACCCTTCGGCGGCTGCTTCGCAGACCGCAACCCTGTTCATCGGTATCGCGTTCGCAGAAGCTCTGGGGATCTTCGCATTCCTGGTCTCGCTGCTGCTGATGTTCGCCGTATAATCTGCGGAACCTGATCCTTACGCGCAGGTGGGTCCAAGCCATAGTGGCCCACCTGTTGTAAAGACAAGTTTCCGACGGAGGATATCATGGCGACTGAACCCCTTACAGAAGAGGTAGCTGGCTCGTGCGTCGACTCCTATGGCTCTGCCATCGGGATGCCGCAGCTCTGCTTCGATTGGTTCCCCAACCAGATTTTCTGGCTGGTCATAACGCTGGTCGTCATCTTTCTGGTCCTGTCCCGCGTGGCTCTGCCCCGCATCGCGGCAATCCTGGCTGAACGTCAGGGGACCATTACAAATGACCTGGCTGCGGCCGAAGATCTGAAGGCCAAGGCGGTCGAGGCCGAAGAGGCCTATAACAAGGCGCTGGCCGATGCCCGTGCCGAAGCGCAGCGTATCGCTGCCGAAGCACGTGCGGAAATCCAGGCCGATCTGGATGACGCGATTGCCAAGGCTGACGCGGAAATCGCTGCAAAGGCGGCTGAATCGGAAAAGGCAATTGCCGCCATCCGTGCCGGTGCGCTGGAAAGCATTCAAGTGGTTGCCAAGGATACGGCGGCCGAACTGGTTACCGCACTGGGCGGCGAGGCAGATGCCAAAGCCGTCGAAAGTGCCGTTGACGCGCAAACGAAAGGATAAGTGACATGCGGAACACCCTTGCCCTTATCCTGACGGTTGGTGCCGCCAGCCCGGCCTTTGCCGCAAGCGGCCCGTTCTTCTCGCTCGGCAACACAGACTTTGTGGTCACTCTGGGCTTCATCGTCTTTATTGCGGTTCTGTTCTACTTCAAGGTGCCCGGTTTGATCGGCGGTGCGCTGGACAACCGTGCCGAAGGCATCAAGGCCGAACTGGACGAAGCCCGCGCCCTGCACGAGGAAGCCCGCAGCCTGCTGGCATCGTACGAGCGCAAGCAGCGTGAAGTGCAGACCCAGGCTGACGCCATCGTGGCAGCTGCGAAGGAAGACGCTGTTCTGGCAGCTGAGCAGGCCAAAGCCGATCTGGAGAAATCCATTGCGCGCCGTCTTGCGGCCGCTCAGGACCAGATCGCATCGGCTGAGGCTTCGGCCGTGAAGGAAGTCCGCGATCAGGCCATCACGGTTGCCGTTTCGGCTGCAAACACCGTTCTGGCCAAGCAGATGACCGCGACGCAGGCTAACAAGCTGATCGACGCCTCCATCGCGGATGTGGGTGAAAAGCTGCACTGATCGTCCGGATCATATGAATTGAAAAACCCGAGGGCTACGTGGCGCTCGGGTTTTTTTGTTTTGTTGCTAGGGACTGCGCTTTGATCTGCGCCAGGTCACGACAAACACAATTAGAGCGATCACGGTAATCAGGATCTCAACCTTGAAAGTCCAATGGTTGAGAAAAGACAATATCCAATGAGAGTGCGTCGCTTGCACAATGACCAACGGATGCGTTGCGTCGGAGAACGGCCAGAGCCACGCAACCTCTCCGGTAATTGAATCCAGCACCATATGAACCAACCCACCGGCGCCAAAGAAGGTCAGGAAGGTGCCGGTT
Source organism: Ruegeria sp. HKCCD9138 (assembly GCF_057220975.1). Lineage (NCBI taxonomy): Bacteria > Pseudomonadati > Pseudomonadota > Alphaproteobacteria > Rhodobacterales > Roseobacteraceae > Ruegeria > Ruegeria sp. HKCCD9138. The sequence continues at coordinate 55,631 of NZ_JBWVAZ010000011.1, forward strand.
CTTGAGGCCCAGATACGTATCATAGTCCCGGCAAGTAGAATCCCTGCCCAGATGATCGGGCGGTGGGTCAGGTAAGAGTGGTGATGATGCCCCCGGTCATCGACAAGATAGAACCAAAGCATATCGATATCAGGAGCAACCGCTCCTAGCATTGCCGCTGCAAAGGCAAGCTTGCCGAGATTTGGTGCAGCAGCCCTGAAGACCAGATAAGCACCCGGCAAGTGGCCAATGAACATCAGACTTCACCTGTCTCGTGCTTTAGCCGCTGCTGCGCGATCTCTTCGTTGCGCAGGGCTTTCTGCTGATCGGCCATGCAGCGTTCGACAAAGCTCAGATGCTGTTCGACTGCCTGCCGCGCGCCTTTTGGGTTCCGGTCCTGCAGGGCTGTGTTGATGGCGCGGTGCTGCTCCAGAATAGCATCTCGGGTCGTGCGCAGATGAAACATGACCTGGCGATTGTAGAACACACCCTGCCGGAGCAGATCGAACATTGACCGCATCATATGGAGCATCACGACATTGTGGCTGGCTTCGATGATCGCCATGTGGAACTGGGCATCTAGCCGTGCTTCTTCTTCTGCCGCATTCTGGTTGTGGGCCGCCTCCATTTTGGAGAAGATCGCCTGAACAACACCAAGATCGCTATCCGAACCCAGCCGCGCTGCGCGCTCGGCCGCCAGCCCCTCCATGTCGCGCCGGAAGGAAAGGTAGTCGAAAACCGCTTCGTCGTGGCTGCCGAACAGGCGGATCAACGCGGGAGAGAAGGCAGAGCCGAGCACTTCGGCCACATAAACGCCAGACCCTGCTTTTGCGGTCAGTAACCCTTGTTCCTGCAGGTCCGAAATTGCCTCTCGCAGAGACGGGCGTGACACCCCCAACCGCTCGGCCAATTCACGTTCGGGCGGCAGACGCTCACCGGGTCGCAGTATACCCCGCAGGATCAGCAGCTCGATCTGACGGACGACTGCAAGAGACAGTTTTTCAGTTTGGACTTTCTGGAATGGCATCGTGTTCGGGTTCAAAATTGGTCAAATCATATGACCACGTATCCACCACAGGTGCAAGAAGCGCCGTTTTCACGTAGCTTGAAACATTAGGTCAGATATATTGACTTATTTTGGGTGGCACGTAGTCTGCCCAAAACCCGAAAGGAACAGAGAGACCGAGTCGATGGATAAATTGTTCGCCACGCGAGCATCCCGGATGAAAGCATCCGAAATACGCGAGTTGCTAAAGCTTCTGGATCAGCCCGGCATCATTTCTTTCGCCGGAGGCATCCCCGACCCTGACCTGTTCCCGGCCGATGCCTTTGCCCAAGCCTTCCAGATGGCATTGGGCCCCGAGCATCAGGCTCAGGCGTTACAGTATTCGGTCAGTGAAGGCTATGTACCGTTACGCCGGTGGCTTGCCGAACACATGCAGCAGATCGGCGTAAACTGTGAAATTGACAACATCCTGATCACGTCCGGTTCGCAACAGGCGCTGGACTATCTGGGGAAACTGTTTCTGTCACCGGGCGATACGGCATTGGTTTGCTGGCCGACTTATCTGGGCGCGCTTGCGGCCTTTAATGCCTACGAGCCGCGCTTTGACCGACTCCGTATCAACGGCAATCGCGGCGCATTGGAATACAAGGAGGCGGCCGGTGAGGGCGCGGTCAAATTCGCCTACCTCTCGCCCGACTTTGCCAACCCAACCGGAGAAACCATAGACCGGAGCGGTCGCGAGGCTTTGCTCAGCCTGGCGGATGAACTCGACTGTGCAGTGATCGAAGACGGTGCATATCAGGCGTTGCGCTATGATGGCGATCCGATCCCGCCTGTGTTGGCTCTGGAAATAGCGCGCAAGGGATCGATTGAGGCGTGTCGTACCGTCTATTGCGGCAGCTTCTCAAAAACCCTGTCTCCGGGTCTGCGCATGGGTTGGGTGGTTGCTGCGAAGCCCGTGATCTCGCAACTGGTGTTGATGAAGCAGGCAGCCGATTTACACTCATCCACAATTAACCAGATGGCGGTGCATCAGGTGGCGCAGGCCAGTTTTGCAACACACACCCCCAAATTGCACCGCGTCTACAGTGCCCGTCGTGATGCAATGCTTGCGGCCCTGGCGGAAAACATGCCCGAAAGTGTCGATTGGACAAGGCCGGAGGGCGGCATGTTTATCTGGGTGACGTTGCCAAAAGACCTGAGCGGTGCCGAACTTCTTGCGCGTTCGCTTGAGACGGTCAAAGTGGCCTTTGTGCCCGGACAAGCCTTTTTCCCGGATGGTTCAGGTGCCAATACAATCCGTCTGAGTTTCTCAAACTCGGACGAGGATACCATTCGTGAGGGGATAAGACGGCTGGGAGAACTACTGCGCGTCTGATCCGCGAAAGGTTCTGTTAACCATATTCGGTCAAAGCTGCGGCATGGTCCGTGTTCTTGCCCTTCTGCTGCTGGCTGCCTGTTCAGCGGGCACACCACAATTTCGCGATGTGCCCGCGACTCGTGTTGCGGTGAACGGCAGTGTCTTCGATGTGCGTGTTCGTGGCGAACTGGCCGAAGCGGTGCGCGTGAACGCCCAGTATGCCCCCCGTTTGGGGCCGATCCGCGAAAGGGCTGCGCTGGCCATGGCGCAGGTGTCGGGTTGCCCCATTCTGGACGTTCTGGGCGATGCGGCAGTGACGGTTGGTGTCCTCGGCTGTGATCGCGAGGCGGGGAAACGTCTGCTGCTGACGGCGGTGTCGACGCCCAGGTATGAGTGTATCGACTACGGCATTTATGAAAACGTCAGCGAAGATTACGGATATCAGGTGTTCGAATGCACACCGTACTGATGGCAGTCTCAATTCGGAATTTGAGCAAGATGTTGTGGATAACTCCGCCTAAAATCCCATATCCTGCGCAACTGCGTTGACTCGGACCCCATCCGTTGCGCAGAATTCCTGACCATAGGAATCACGGATAGCAGCCTTTGCGTTTCAGCAAACTCAAACTGACCGGCTTTAAAAGCTTTGTTGATCCAACCGACCTGATCATCGCGGACGGGTTGACCGGTGTGGTTGGTCCGAACGGGTGCGGCAAGTCCAATCTTCTGGAAGCTTTGCGCTGGGTCATGGGCGAAAACCGTCCCAAGTCCATGCGGGGCGGCGCGATGGAAGACGTGATCTTTGCGGGGGCGGCCACACGTCCCGCTCGCAATTTTGCCGAGGTAGTCCTGACCATGGACAACTCGGAACGGCTTGCGCCTTCGGGGTTCAACGACAGCGACCAGTTGGAAATCGTGCGGCGTATCACCCGTGACGTGGGCAGCGCCTACAAGACCAATGGCAAGGACGTGCGCGCCCGCGACGTTCAAATGCTGTTCGCCGACGCCTCGACGGGGGCGCATTCGCCGGCGTTGGTGGGGCAGAACCGTATTGCTGAGCTGATCAACGCCAAACCCCGCGCGCGACGTCGTATCCTGGAAGAAGCGGCCGGGATTTCAGGCCTCTACCAACGCCGACACGAGGCCGAGCTGAAACTGAAAGGAACGGAATCCAACCTGACCCGCGTGGATGACGTGTTGGAGCAACTGGGTGCGCAACTGGCGCAACTTGCCCGACAGGCCCGTCAGGCCGCGCGGTACCGCGAGATTGGTGAGCAACTGAGACAAGCCGAAGGCATGCTGTTGTATCGCCGCTGGAAAGAGGCTGACATAGCTCGTCAGCAGGCCGAAGATAAATTGCGTGATCGTTTATCCGAAGCCTCCCGGGCCGAGGCCGAAGCGCGTGCAGCCGCGGCGAAACGCACTGAGATCGAAGAGACCCTGCCGCCGCTGCGGGAAGAAGAGGCCATTGCCGCCGCCGTCCTGCAGCGTCAGCAAGTTCAGCGAGATCAGCTCTCGGACCAAGAAACCCGCGCGCGCCAAACCATCGAAACGCTGACCAATCGCATCCAGCAACTGGGCAATGACATCGAACGTGAGACCGGCCTGAACCGCGATGCAGGCCAGATGATCGAACGCCTGGAATGGGAAGCCCGCGAATTGGCCAAGGCGGCCGAAGGGCACGAGGACAAGCTTGCCGAAGCGGCAGAGATCGCGCATGAGGCAGCCGCCGTGCTTCAGGAGAGGGAAGAGCACCTGTCGCAGGAAACCGAGGACATGGCTCGTCTCGTCGCACGGCATCAATCGGCACAGCGTCTGGTCGAGGACAGTCGCAAAACACTGGCCCGGTCTGAAGCCGAGGAAGAAAAAGCGCGGATTGCTGTGGATGAAGCCCGTTCGGCGCTGACCCGCACCACTGAGGCATTCAATGCCGCGCAAGAGGCCGAGGAAGAAGCCCGCGAAGCTGCTGAGGCGGCGGAAGAGGCGCTGGCCGCTGCGGATGAGTTGCGCAACGAAACGCAGGCGCGCGAGGCAGAAGCACGGGCGCAGCGTTCAGAGGCAGAAGGCGAGTTGGGAGCGATACGCGCCGAAACGACGGCGCTGGCCAAGCTGGTCGAAAGAGATACCGCTGAGGGCGGGCAGGTACTCGACCTGCTGCGCGTCGAGCCGGGCTTTGAAAAGGCATTGGGCGCGGCGTTGGCCGATGACCTGCGCGCGCCGCTGGTCGAAGACGAAGGGCCATCCGGCTGGGTTCAGGTCGCGGGCTATGATGCAGACCAACCTTTGCCTGAGGGGGCCGAGCCGCTGGCTTTGCATGTATCAGGTCCGGATCGCCTCAGCCGCCGGATTGCACAGATCGGTCTGGTCGACGCGGATCAGGGTGCGCGGTTGCAGGCATCACTGAAACCGGGGCAACGGCTCGTGTCGCGCTCCGGCGATCTGTGGCGCTGGGACGGGTTCCGCGCCTGGGCCGAGGATGCGCCAAGTGCTGCAGCCCTGCGGTTGGAACAGCTCAACAAGCTTGAGGCCCTGAAACAGGAACTGACACGCACGGAAGCACAGGCCGAAGGCGCCCGCGCCGCGCATGAAGCCTTGTCCCAGCAACTGGCCGATGTCACCGAAGCGGATCGCCGCGCCCGCGAGGCACGCCGTGCCGCTGATCAACGGATGGCTGAAACCGCCCGAATGCTCAGCCGGGCCGAGGCGGACCGCAATCTGGCGCAGGGCAGGCTGGAGACGCTGACGCTTGCGGTTGATCGTCACAAAGAAGATGCTATGTCTGCCCGCATCCAATTGCGGGAAGCCGAAGGCGCCCTGACCGAGTTGGGGGATCTCGACAGTGCCCGCGCGCAGGTTGAGGACATCAAGCAAACGGTCGAGGCCGCGCGGATCACGATGTTGACCCATCGTTCGACCCATGACGAATTGCGTCGTGAAGGCGAGGCGCGGACCCGCCGCTCGCAGGAGGTCACCAAAGATCTCAGTGGCTGGAAACACCGTTTGGAAACGGCAGAGAAGCGTATTTCGGAATTGGCTGAGCGCAAGGAAAGCTCCGAAGAGGAGCTGACTGAAGCTATGGCCGCACCCGGCGAAATCGCCGAGGCCCGCGAAGAGCTGAATGATATGATCGAAGCGGCGGAAGCCCGTCGTGCGGAGGCCGCTGATAATCTGGCCGAGGCCGAGGCCCGGCAGCGCGAGTTTGTATTGGCAGAACGTGAGGCCGAACGCTTGGCCTCGGAAGCTCGGGAGGCTCGTGCCGCGGCCGAGGCACGTTGCGATGCTGCGAAGGAAAGTGTGGTCGCTGCCGCCGAACGTATTGCCGAAGATCAGCAACTGACGCCGAACCAGTTGCTGAACCAGTTGGATGTGAATCCCGACCAGATGCCAGCCGCAGACGCGCTGGAGGCCGAGGTAAATCGCCATAAACGTCAGCGTGACGCGATGGGCGCTGTGAACCTGCGCGCCGAAGAGGACGCAAAGGAAGTCCAGGAAGAATTCGACACGCTGAATGGTGAAAAGGCCGATTTGGAAGAGGCGATCAAGGCGTTGCGCAGCGGCATTGCCAGCCTCAACCGCGAAGGGCGCGAGCGCCTTCTGACGGCATTCGAACAGGTAAACTCAAACTTCGCGATGCTGTTCAAGCATTTGTTCGGCGGCGGTGAGGCCAATCTGGTCATGGTCGAAAGCGACGACCCGCTGGATGCGGGCCTGGAAATCATGTGCCAGCCTCCCGGCAAGAAACTGTCGACCCTCAGCCTGCTTTCGGGCGGAGAGCAAACCCTGACAGCCACAGCGCTGATCTTCGGCGTCTTCCTTGCCAACCCGGCACCGATCTGCGTGCTGGACGAGGTCGACGCGCCGTTGGACGATGCAAACGTTACCCGTTTCTGCGACCTGCTGGACGAGATGTGCCGCCAGACCGACACCCGGTTCCTGATCATCACCCACCATGCGGTGACCATGGCGCGGATGGACCGGTTGTTCGGCGTGACCATGCAGGAACAGGGCGTCAGCCAGTTGGTTTCGGTCGATCTGAAAAAGGCCGAACAGATGGTGGCCTGAGGCCTCACTGCAACGTTATGCCTGTTTCACCCCCAGTCGGGGTAGGCTGGCAGCATGACCCGTTACCTGATCATCGCCGCTTGCGCTGCCACGCCCCTTTGGGCCGCTGAATGGTCCATAAAACCCGGAGACGTGCCGCTGAGTGCGGCGGAACTGAACGCTCTGGCAGGGCGTACATTGACGTTCTATGACGATGGCAAGTCCAAATACTCTGCCGGCGGGGCCTATTCTTATACCTATTCCGCTGCCAATGGCGGCGGTACCGCCTTTGGCACTTATAGGATTGCCGAAGACGGCAGCGTCTGTATCCAATATCGCAATGGATTCAGCCGGTGTGATCTGTATGTGCGCAGCGGCGAACGTCTGATCCTGATCGATGAAAAGGGCAATCGCTATCCTGTTCGGCCTGAGTAGCCAAAATAAACCTGTTCGCGTCTGGATGCGGCAGATGTTCCAAGCTATCACCGGCGGAACACACGGATAGCAGGAAGTCTGAGATGCGGATCGAACCCTTCGGCGTTGAGCTCTGGATGAACGAATGGGAAACCAGATGCGACTGGAATCTGGCCGAGACCTGCGTTGAAAGCCTGACCATCGATCAATTGCTGCAGATTGCGGGACAGAACTCGGGCGATTTGTCAGCGTTGCTGCCGATGAAGATGACCTATGGCGCCATTGAAGGGTCAGACAGGCTGCGGCAGGCGATTGCGCGTCTGTATTCGGGAAAGACACCGGCCAATATTATCGTTACGCACGGCACCATCGGGGCCAATATGCTGGTGCACAAGACGTTGGTCAGCCGGGGTGATCACGTGGTTGCGGTGGTTCCGACCTATCAGCAGCACTACTCGATCCCCGACAGCATCGGGGCAACTGTCGAACAATTGCAACTTCGGGAAGAAGATGGCTGGCTGCCCGATCTGGATGCTCTGCGCGCGCTTGTCACGCCTGATACAAAGCTGATTGCACTCAATAATCCCAACAACCCAACTGGTGCCCTGATCCCGCGCGGGTTGCTGGAAGATATCGCGGACATCGCCCGAAAGGCAGATGCGTGGATTTTGTGTGACGAGGTCTATCGCGGCACGGATCAGCAAGGCGATGGCATGACCGCGTCAATCTGCGAGGTCTACGAAAAAGGTATCAGCACGGCCGGCATGTCCAAGGCCTATTCGCTGGCGGGGTTGCGTCTTGGCTGGGTCGTCGCGCCGGAAGAGCTGATCGAAGAGATCGCCATTCACCGGGATTATGACACCATCTCGGTTGGTATGATCGACGACCACTTCGCGGCGCTGGCGCTGGAAAACAAGGACGCGATTCTGGCGCGCAGCCACAGCATCACGCGCGGCAACCTCAAAATCCTCGCCGAATGGGTCGAGGCCGAGCCTAAGGTATCATGGGTCAAACCCAAGGCGGGCACGACGGCCTTACTGAAATACGACCTGCCGGTGCCGTCCCGTGATCTGTGCGTGGACTTGCTGCAAGAAACGGGTGTGATGTTTACACCGGGCTCCGCCCTGAACATGGAAGGCTATCTGCGCATCGGTTACGCCAATGGTGCAGACGTTCTGAAGGAAGGTCTGGCCCGTTTCTCTGAGTACCTTGCGCGATACTGACCTGCAGATCAGAGCCGGTTCAGCAACTCAGCCGTAGGCCATGCATCCGCAGGCAGTCCCAGTCGCTGTTGTTCCGCCTGAACTGCGGCCCGGGTTCCCGCTCCGAGTATTCCGTCGATCTTGCCGACGTCGTAGCCCCGCGCTTGCAACTTTGCTTGCAGTTGCTTCATCTGCGCCCCTGAAAGGCCGGGCTCGGGGTTGCCTGCGTTATAGACCTGGGCCCCCTCTAGGCGCGTACCGAAATAGGCCGCGGTCAGGACATAGACGAAGCTCTGGTTCCATTCGAAATAGACGTCGAAGTTTGGGTAGGCCAGAAAGGCCGGACCGTTGCGCCCTTGGGGCAGTATCAAAGAGGCCGGTAAACTGGCCAAGGACCCGCCGCGCGCCTGAACACCCATCGCTTGCCATTCGGACACCGGGCGCTGTTTGCCGGGGCCGGAGAGTGACCAGTCCATTTCGGCGGGGACCGTAACCTCCTGCAACCACGGCTGACCAGGTTGCCAACCCAGATGCGACAGCATTTTGGCCCCTGACATCAGGGCGTCCGGGGCCGAGGTTTTCAGTGACACTGTTCCGTCGCCATCCGCATCGACACCGTTTTCCAGAATGTCGCGCGGCAGCATCTGTACCATGCCGATCTCACCGGCCCATGCGCCGGTTGTGCGGGCGGGGTCGAAATTGCCCTTGTCGTACAATTCGATGGCTGCGAAGATTTGAGGGCGGAACAGCTCGGGCCGGCGGCAATCATGAGCCAGCGTCACCAGAGCGTTGCGGGTATTGAAATCGCCCTGAAACGAGCCGTAATCCGTCTCGAACGCCCAGAATGCCAACAGCACGCCGCGAGAGACGCCATAGTCGGCCTCGATCCGGTTAAACACGGCGTCGTATTTGCGCGACATGGCCTGCCCGCGTTCAATTCTGTTCTGAGAGATCAGGCGCCGGGAAAACTCGATAAAAGGTTTCTGGAAAACGCCCTGAGCCCGGTCCGCTTTCAGCACAGCGTTGTCCTGCCGCACGCCTTTGAAAAACGCATTCACCGTGGATTTTTCGAAGCCCTGTTGGACGGCCTCAGCCTTGAGGCCTTTGACGAATGAATTGAACCCACCGCCGCACTGGGCAAGGGCGGGAGTGGCGAACAGGGCGGCGGCGATCACACCGGAAAGAAAACGCATGTTGTGGTCCGTCAGAAAATAAAGCTGAGCCCAACCCACACTGACAAGAGCCCAAGCGCAAGCCCCCAAACATTCCACAGCATGTCGCATGCGCGGAAAACCTCGTATGCGCCGATCTCGCGCGGGGCATCACCATTCACCCAGGCCAGATCGCGGATCTGCCCATCGTAGCTGCGCGGCCCCGCCAGTGCGACATTCAGGGCGCGGGCCATGGCAGCCTCGGGCCAGCCAGCGTTTGGCGAGATATGGCGGCGCGCGTCCTCAATGATTGCGGGCCAAGCCGCCCATTGGCGGGACAATGCGACGACCATGACGCAAGTCAATCGAGCAGGGATCAGGTTCAGGATATCGTCCAGACGTGCCGCGGCCCAACCGAACTCCCGATACTTTTCATTGCGATAGCCGATCATGCTGTCGGCAGTGTTGACGGCCTTGTAGACGAGCAATCCCGGCAGCCCGGCCACCAAAAACCAGAAGGCCGGTGCGATGACACCATCGCTGAGGTTTTCAGCCGCGCTTTCGATGGCCGAACGGGCCACCTGCGCCTGCGTCATATCCCGAGTATCGCGCGACACGATGAGAGCGACGCTGGCCCGTCCTTCCGACAACGAGGCTCGCAAACCATCGCCCACGGCACGCACGTGGCTCACCAGCGAGTTCTGCGCCAGGAGAATGGCGCAGACCAGGATTTCGAACAAAGGACCGAGGAAAGCCAGAAATTTGCCCACAATGACCGCCGCCAACACCAGCGCGACAATGACAGAAACACCTTTGAACCGTCGATGCGCACCGTGATTCAGGCTTTTGTCCAGCAACGCGATTCCGTTGCCGATCACGACCGCAGGATGACGAATGCGGGACCATATCCAGTCCGGCTCACCCAGAGCGGCATCCAGACACAGGGCACAGACCAGCAGGAAAGCCGTGCTCACAGGGTGGCCTCCAGCCTGGACCAGCCGTCAGCGGGCGGCAGGCCGAGACGCAGATAGGTTTCTGAATAGGGAAAGACTCGACTCCAGATATGCGCGCGCGCAAGACGATCCTGCCATTCGATGGCATTGTTGACCTCATAAAGCCGGAAGAGGCTGGTACCACCAACCAGATGAGCGCCCTTGGATGTGATCAGCGCGTCCAGCCGCTCAGCATCTTTGACCAATCGGGCGCGGGTAGTGTCGGCCCAGTCGGTGTCCGCCAAGGCCCGCGTCCCGATCCGTAGCGCGGGTCCTGAAACAGCCCACGGCCCTGTCAGGTCATTCAGGCGGGCGATCACCTCGGGGCGAGCAATGGCAAAACCCAGTCGCAGACCTGCCAATCCCCAGAATTTGCCAAAACTCTTTAGGACGACCACGCCGGGCTGGTCTGCCAATCGGACAAGCGAGGCCTCGGGGCATACGTCACAGAAGCTCTCGTCAATCACGGTCAACGGAGCGTTGGCGTCTGCTACTTGCCACATGTGGCCATCAGGGTTGTTCGGATGCACGATCACACGCGCCTCGGCAGGCCCGTATTCGCAGACCTCCCATCCCTGAGAGCGAAACGCGGCGGCGTGTTCATTGTAGGTGGGGGTGGTGATCTGCACCCGGCCCGGTTCAGCCAGCGCCGGAACCCGTGCGATAATGGCAGACGCGCCGGGGGAAGGAAGTACAGCGGCCCTTTCAGGCACGCGCCAGAACTGCCGGGCTGCTTCGGTCAACGCCTCAAAGGCACCGTGGTCCGGCAGTTCGGCCCAGTCCGAAGTCATCAACTCTCCGACTGGATAGGGCAGCGGGTTGATGCCCGTTGACAGATCCAGCCAGTCCGCGCGAACTCCGCCGTATTTGACCATGGCCGCATCCAGACCGCCGCCGTGGTCACGCACAGCGCGAGGGTTCAGTTCATTGAGTCGCTGCATTGGTGATCTTTGCTGAAAAACTGTTCAATTCACTCGCTTCAAGCGGATTTTTGCCGTCTGCACAAGCAAATCCGCGTGAGCAGTGTGGCCTCAGGCCGTTATTAACACTTTGTTAACGAAATGGCGGGATCACGGACCCTAGGGGTCGGCACCACTCACCCTATCACGTGCCGAGGTTGTTGCAAATGAAAGTACTGATTGTTGAGAGTAACCCCGATCTGGGTCGGGTTTGGCAACGGCATCTGCAAAGGCAGGAGGCCGAAGTCACATTGGTTGAAACGCAAGAGGCCGCAATTCTGGCGCTCTACGGGACGGCTTTTGATATCATCGTGTTGGATCTGGTGCTGGAAAGCGGTAGCGCGTTGGCGGTGGCAGATTTCGCCAGCTATCGCCGGCCCGAGGCGCGGGTGATCTTTGTCACCAACACGACCTTTTTTTCGGATGGGTCGATCTTTGCGCACAGCCCCAATGCCTGCGCCTATGTGCAAAGCAGCACGCCGCCAGAAGACCTGGCGGCGATGGTCGAGCATTACGCCGCAGGCCGCTGACCGCGCCCGTGCGGTTCCAGATAATCCAGAACGGGATTGGTGGGGATGATGCGATGCGGATTGATGCTGTCGTGGCTGTAATGGTAGTGGCGCACGATGTGTTCCATGTTCACCGTCTGCGCGACGCCCGGCCACTGATACAGCTCGCGCGTAAAGGCCCATAGATTCGGGTAATCGATCAGCCGCTTGCGATTGCACTTGAAATGCAGGTGATAGACTGGATCGAACCGGATCAGTGTCGTGAACAGCCGCCAGTCGGCCTCGGTGATTCGATCACCCATCAGATAGCGGTTGGAGGCCAGTCTTGTTTCCAACCAGTCCAACGTGTCGAACAGTGGACCAACGGCAGCGTCATAGGCAGCCTGCGACGTGGCAAATCCGGACTTGTAGACGCCGTTGTTCACATTGGAATAGACGCGCGCGTTCACTTCTTCGATCTCGTCGCGCATGGTTTCCGGCCAGTAGTCATCAGTGTTGCCGGTAATCCCGTCGAAGGCGGAATTGAACATTCGGATAATCTCGGAGCTTTCGTTCGAGACTATCGTCTGCTGTTCCTTGTCCCACAGAATTGGCACTGTCACGCGTCCGGAGTAGGTCGGGTCGGCGCGGGTATAAAGCTGATGCGCAAATTCGCAGCCGAACAGTGGATCGCCGGTCGCACCGTGTTCATCGGTCTCGAATGTCCAGCCCTGATCCAGCATGTCCGGATGCACGACGGAAACCTGGATGTGGTTGCTCAGCCCTTTCAATTCGCGAAAGATCAGCGTGCGATGAGCCCAAGGGCACGCATAGCTGACATAGAGGTGGTAGCGTCCGCCTTCCGCCTTGAACCCGGCCTTGCCCGATGGTCCGGTGCTGCCGTCTTCTGTGATCCAATTGCGAAACTGTGCGGCGGATCGTTTGAACGCGCCGTCATTCGATTTCGTATCATACCAGCGATCGTGCCAGACGCCGTCGACGAGCAATCCCATCTGTGTTTCTCCGTTTTTCAGTCATCCTACAAGCTAGGGCAGTACAAAGCTCCTGCCTATTCTGACCGACGCGCAGACGGCCTGCGCCGACGCACAATCCACGTTGAGAGGATCGGGCCACAGCCCGCCACATGTTTGGGCGAAGTGACCAAGTTCACTGGATTTTTACACTACAGGGCCCACAATAAAGAGTATCCAGAAAGGAATTTTAGTATGAGTACCTATGTTTCAAAGGAAATGCGCGCCGAACTGGATGCCGCGCGAATCGTTTCCCTTAAGAAAGCCAGCCGCTTGCGGGGCGAAATGGGAAACAAAACCTTCAAAATCTTGTCATTGTGGAAAGATGGATTCTCGGTCGAGGCGGCAACGACGCCCCGCTTGCGCGGGCTGGTGGATATCTACGACGGAGCCAACCACCTCTACCAATGCCTGATCATCGCGGATGAGGAAGAGGCAGGAGAGATGCGATACGAATTCAAACGCAATACCGCCGCTGCCGACAAGGCACCGCTGGATTTCTACCGCGCGCCGGATGCGCCCATCGCGTTGCTGGGGAAAGACGACTAAGGCCGGATTTCCACCATTGTGCCATTGGCTGTCAAGCGCCATAGCTGCGCCATTTTCTTGTTCGAAACGGCGATACATCCTGCGGTCCAGTCGCCCGGCAGAGTTAAACCGGTGACCCCGTTGGGTTGCCCGTGAATGAAAATATCTCCGCCGGGACTGATACCTTGCTGTTTTGCCCGAGCGACGTCCTCTGGCTGCGGATAATCAAGCCCGAGTGACAGATGAAAAGCGCTTTCAGGATTGCGGCGGTTTATGGTGAAAACGCCTTCGGGTGTTTTGCCATCACCTTCCATGACTTTGTCGCCTTCAGGCGCGAAACCCAGCGCGATGTCGGCTTCAATCACGGTGATTCCGTTTAATGAAGCCGTCAGGCGCCGCGCCGATTTCTCGATCAGAATATAGTCGACTCGATCAGCCTTTGGCGCCAAGGGCGGCGTGCCGGGGCGCAGGCCATAGCGATGCCAACCGACCCAAGCCCCGCCTGCCACGATCACCAGAAGAAATGCTATGACCAGGCGGCGCACGGCTTACTGCAGGTCGCTGAAGGCGTGTTTCAGACGGGCGCAAGCATCTTCGACCCGCGCACGTTGCGTCGCCAGGTTGAACCGCTCGAAGGTTTCGCCTCCGGTCCCGAAGCCCGGGCCTGACGAGGTTGCTATCTTCGCGTCTTCCCGCAGTCGGCGCACGAACTCGTCGTGATCCATACCCGTGCCTGAAAAGTCGACCCAGGCCAGATAAGTTGCCTGCAACGGCATGGACCACAGCCCCGGGATTTCCGCGATGGTGTCATCAAACAAACGCCGGTTCTCGGTCAGATGCGCGATCTGTGCGTCAACCCATTCCGCCCCTTCAGGGCTGTACGCTGCGGTGATCATGGCGATGCCCAATGCGCCGGGATCATAATCCAACGTGTACAACCGGTGCCGCATTTCGGCTCGCAGATTGGCATCCGGTATGATCATGTTGCCGGTGCGCTGCCCGGCAACATTGAAAGTCTTGGACGCAGCGGTCAGCACCACCGTCCGGGCATGCATTTCGGGCGCGGCCACGTTCATGGGCACGAATTTCCGGTCAGGATAAACCAGATCATGATGAACTTCGTCCGATACCAGAAGCAGCCCGTTTCGTTCGGCAAAAGCGGCCACGGCGCGCAGCTCATCCGGAGTCCATACCCGCCCCGAGGGATTCTGTGGTGAGCACCAGAGAAGCAGTTTTTCCGACCCGTCCAGTCGTGATTGAGCATCGTCCAGATCAACGCCATAGCTGTCGCCATCGCGAACCAGCGGGCATTCCACAACTTTGCGCCCGGCCTTGTTAATCTTGTGGGCGAATTCATGATAAACGGGCGAGAAAATGACGACACCGTCACCGGGCTCGGTCCAGAGGTCCAGACACAGCGCAATCGCATTGCCCAGGCCCTGAGTGGTCAGGATCCAGTCGGTTTCGATCTCCCAGCCGTGGCGGTTCTTCATCCACCACTGTACGGCTGCCAGATAGTCGGGATGCATCCAGGAATACCCGAACACCCCGTGTTCAGCCGCCTTTCGCACCGCTTCGATCACGCAAGGGGCTGTCGGGTAATCGGAATCCGCTGTCCACATGGCCAGCCCGTCCTCGGACGAAACGCCGTACAGCTTTTCCATCTTGTCCCATTTTGAACTGTTGGTTCCCCGGCGGTCGATCAGGTCGTTGAAAGTCATGTCTGCTCCATCTGTCCCGGCGAAAGCTAACCGCAATTTGCGCAGGTGCAAGGGGGGCGTTGCGGCGGCGGGCGTGATGGCCTAAATCAGCCTCATGAAACGCAATATCCTGATCCACCCCGATCCCCGCCTGAAAAAGGTCTGCGCGCCGGTGGCCGACATCACCGATGATCTGCGCAAGCTGGCCGACGACATGCTGGAGACGATGTATGACGCGCCCGGAATAGGCTTGGCGGCACCCCAGGTTGGCGTGCTGGACCGGTTAATCGTGATTGATTGCGTCAAAGAGGAAGGCGAAGCGCCCCGCCCGCTGATCATGTTCAATCCCGAAGTCATTTCGGCCTCGGATGAAACCAGCGTCTATGAGGAAGGCTGCCTGTCGATTCCGGAACAATATGCCGAAGTCACCCGCCCCAAAGTGGTCGAAGTCGCCTGGATGGATCAGAACGGCGATGCGCGGCAAGAGGTGTTCGACGGCCTTTGGGCGACTTGCGTGCAGCATGAGATTGATCACCTGAATGGAAAACTGTTCATCGACTACCTCAAACCGCTCAAACGTCAGATGATCACGCGCAAGATGCAGAAGCTGAAACGCGAACGAGCCCGCGCATGACCATTCGCACGTGCCTGCCGTGGCCAGACAAGCGCCTGCGGAGCAAAGCCGATGACGTGGCCGAAATCACGGATGAGGTCCGGGCCATCTGGGACGACATGATCGACACGATGGAGGCAATGCCGGGCGTCGGACTGGCGGCACCGCAGATCGGTGTGATGTTGCGGATGGCCGTTGTCGACGGGTCGGCCGAACGGGGGCGGGTGGTGCGGCTTGCGAACCCGGAAATCCTGCATAGCTCGATCGAGCTGCGCGAGCATGAAGAAGCCAGCCCGAATCTGCCCGGTGTGTCAGCCAAGTTGAAGCGTCCGCGCGCCGTGACGGTCAAATTTCTGAACGAAAAGGGAATGGTCGACCGACGCGATTTTGTCGGCATCGAAGCCACCAGCGTACAGCATCAGATCGACCATCTGAACGGAAAGATGTATTTCGACCGGCTCAGCAAGGTCAAACGCGACATGCTGCTGCGCAAGGCCAAAAAGATGGGGTAAACCCCATTCTTCGGAGGGACGGATGCGAATAGTTTTCATGGGTACGCCCGAATTCTCGGTCCCGGTCCTTGACGCGTTGGTCGACGCGGGGCACGAGATCGCTGCCGTTTACTGCCAGCCGCCGCGCCCGGCCGGACGGGGCAAGAAGGATCGCCCAACACCGGTCCACGCAAGGGCCGATGCGCTTGGGTTGGTTGTGCGTCACCCGGTTTCATTGAAATCGGCAGAGGAACAGTCGGCGTTCAAAGCCCTGAATGCGGATGTTGCGGTTGTCGTTGCGTATGGCCTAATATTGCCGCAACCAATCCTGCATGCTCCGACGCGTGGCTGTCTGAACATTCATGCCAGCCTTTTGCCGCGCTGGCGCGGAGCCGCTCCGATCCATCGCGCGATCATGTCGGGAGATGCGGAAACCGGCATCTGCATCATGCAGATGGAGGCCGGGCTGGATACCGGACCGGTGCTGCTGCGCAGGGCTACAAATATTGAGCCGCTGGAAACCACGGCACAATTGCACGACCGTCTTTCGTCGATGGGTGCGAAACTGATCGTTGAAGCACTGAATCGCCTGCCCGAGCTGACGCCCGAGCCACAGCCTGAGGATGGCGTGACCTATGCCGCCAAGATCGACAAATCCGAGGCGCGCATCGACTGGACCCGACCGGCGGCAGAGGTCGATCGTCAGATCCGCGGCCTGTCGCCCTTTCCCGGCGCATGGACCGAGTTGAACGGAGAACGCGTGAAGCTGCTGGCTTCGCGTCTGGCCGAAGGGCAGGGCGTACCAGGTGAAGTGCTTGACGACCAATTGCGCGTAGCGTGCGGCGACGGCGCGGTCGAACTGCTGCGCTTGCAAAGAGCGGGCAAAGGCGCACAGGATAGGGAAACATTCTTGCGGGGGTGGCCCATAGTGGCCGGCGCTCGCCTGTCATCGGAGTAGGCCTTTATGTTCATGATCCTGATGGGCACCGTCGTGATTGCCGGGATTGTGGGCTATGTGTCCGAAAAGACGGGATTTACTCACAACGGGTACCTGCAATCGATCATCATTTGCGTTGGTGGTGCGTTCCTGTTCTATTTCGCCCGTATCATGTTCGGCATCAGTTTTGGCCCGCCCGGACTGGATGCGATACTGTCTTCCATCGGCGCGCTGATCATCGTCCCGACCCATTGGAGAAAATGACATGCCTGTCGTCGCCCTGATCGTCATCGGTGCTGCTGCCGGGTTTCTGGCGACCCGTCTGATGCGGATCGAGGCTGACATTCCAACGACAATGCTGATCGGCATCATCGGAGCCCTAATCGGCGGCCTCCTGCTACGCGCCCTGTTGGCGATAATGGGCTGGCTGTCAGGCTTTGTCGGGGCGGTTCTGGGTGCACTGCTGGTTATCTGGATCTGGCAGACCTATCTGCGGCGCTAAAACTGCGAAGCAATCTGTGCGTTGCCGCCAGCAATTGTGAACCTTCCAAGCAGGTCGGGGTGCGATCTTAGGGTAAGTCGCTGTTGAAGATGGAAATCTTGACCTTCCAGGCGCCATCAGTTTGGCGCTGCAGGATGTTAACAAACTTGCCCTGCTCCGGTGGGTCCGTATCAGCAATGGCATATGTTCCAACCTGATAGGCCATGTCGCCTTCCACACCGTAGTCGATCAGTTCATTGGTGTGGGTGCCGCCGGTGTTTTCCTTTATTCGCGACCTGTACGTTTCCAGGAACGCTGCTTTGCCGCGGGTCATGGGCTCGTCAGGCGGCATCAGCATGATGTCATCGGTGAAGAATTCCGCGCACCCTTCAGCATCACCCCTGTTAAACGCCTCGTTATAGGCTGCGTCGAAGTCCTCCAGCATCTTTTTCATATCCATGGGCTTCTCCCGGTGGCAATCGAATCCGTGAAACTATTGCTGTATCGTGCCACAACCCGGCGTTTTGCCAAACCAACCGGCACTGGTTGCGTCGACAGCAAGTCCGCAAGCGCAAATATCGGATAGCGGCGAATACAGGCTTCAGCAGCTCAACTGCGTGGCGGGCGGCTTTTGTAAACGGGCAGTTGCCAGCCAAATAGCAGTGATCCCGCTCGAAGCGCCCAACAGATCAGTGCACAGGCTGTCAGTGCCACCAACTCTTCCAACCCGAGGCGGGCCACCAGAACAGCGGCCATTGCGCCTGCAAAGGCGCAGGACACGTACAGTTCCCCCTGTTTGAGAACCAGAGGCACCTCGTTGCAGACCACGTCGCGCATCAGACCACCCAAACAGCCGGTGCTGATACCCATCAAAACAACGATCACACCGGACTGATCCAGGGCAAGTGCAACGCCTGTACCGGCGGCGGCGGCGATAGACAGGGCGAAACTGTCCAACCAAATCAGCCATCTATAGCGGCTTTCGACCAGATGCGCGGTAAAGAACACCAATACCGCCGCACCGACGGCAATCAGGATGTAATAGGGCTGCCCGACCCAGAAGACCGGGTGCCTGTCCAGAAAAAGGTCTCGCACCGTGCCGCCGCCAACGGCTGTCAAGCAGGCGATAAAGGCGAAGCCGACCAGATCCAGCTGCGCCCGGCTTGCCACCAGCGCGCCCGTCAGTGCAAAGACCAGAACCGAGGCGTAGTCCAGCAGCGCAAGACCGCTCACGTCTTGGCCTTGTTCGGTTTGAAGGGCGCCATACCTGCACGGGCCAATTCGTCGGCCTTTTCGTTTTCCGGGTGGCCTGCATGACCTTTGACCCATTCCCAGGTCACGTCATGCCGCGTCTGCGCTTCGTCCAGGCGCTGCCACAGGTCAACATTTTTCACCGGTTTCTTGTTCGAGGTTTTCCAGCCGTTCCGCTTCCAGCCGAAAATCCAGCCCGTCACCCCGTTTTTTACATAGGCGCTGTCGGTCACGATGGTGATTTTTGACGGGCGGTCCAGCGTCTCGAGCGCACTGATGGCGGCAAGAAGTTCCATCCGGTTGTTTGTTGTCTCGGCCTCGCCGCCATTCAACTCGCGCTCTTTCAGAACGGAACCTCCATCCATCGCGCGCAGCAGCACGCCCCAGCCTCCGGGGCCGGGGTTGCCGGAACAGGCACCATCAGTATAGGCGAACAGCTCAGGCATGGCTTGCCAATCCGATCCAGTCCGACACTGATCCATCCAGCCCGGTTCCGCTGCCCAAGCGCCGGTCGGTTACGGTAAAGCCCGCCTCTTGCATATAGGTCTTCAACTCGTCCTCGCTGTAATAGCTGTAGTAGCGCCCGAGCCGGTCCGGCCCTTCGCCTTGTCCCAGTTTCATCGCGATATAGAATTGTCCGCCGGGTTTCAGCGCCCGACGGATCGCTGCAAGGTGGGTTGCAAAACTGGCGCGCGGGGCGTGCAAAAGGCTGAAATTGGCCCAGATACCGTCGTATTTGGCGACGGCATTCAGGTTCGAGAATGTGGCCTGCCAGGCGGTGACGCAAGCATGAGCCGACGCCAGCCGAACCATCTCGGCCGAGGCATCGACGGCATCAACTTTCAGCCCTGCCTGCGCCATCACTGCCGCCGATGCACCGGGGCCGCATCCCAGATCCAGCACGCGACCGCCGACGCTCAGGGCTTCGATAAAGCGGGTCAGCTGTGGGTCGCCGGTATTGTCCGCATCCGTCAGATCGGAGTAGCGGCTCGCCTGCGCGTCATAGACGGAAATGGTGTCACGATCACTCATAGATATACCCCGACCGAAAGACACAGAACCACAATTGAAGTCAGCAGGAGGCGCAGTTTCAACCACCAGCGCGGAGCCAGCCGCCAGTACCAGAACACGGCGTCCAACAGGAGGAGACCGACAAACCCAACGATCAGGTTGATGCCCGCGCTGACAGGTCCTCCGCCGGTCATGAAGAACGCCCACAAAGCAGGGAGAACCGACAGGGTATAGCACGTCGCGGCCTTGCTGCCCGAGGTTTTGGTCGCAAAACCCCATAGAATACCGGCCATAAAGCTGAGGATCACGGCTCCGTAAAACAGCTGGACATAAGGCCCAACAAACCGTGGCCCCAGGGATCGTGTTCCCCACGCCTGCAAGTCAGTGTTCAAATAGGTCAGGGCGCCCCAGAAAAACGGGATCAGACCTGCCAGCCCGAGAAAAAGCGGTGCCCGTGGCACGCCATTCATGCGGGTTCTCTCAGGACGCGGGGCACCTTGAACTCGACATTTTCGACGGCAGTTTCCACCAGTTCGACTGTGACGTCATAATGGGCGCGGAAGGCGTCGATGACTTCGTCGACCAGAACTTCCGGGGCCGAAGCGCCTGCGGTGATGGCGACGCTTGAGATCCCTTCCAGCGCGCGCCAATCGATTTCCGTGGCACGCTGCACCAACTGCGCATAGTTGCACCCGGCGCGCGATGCGACCTCGACAAGTCGGCGCGAGTTGGACGAGTTCGGCGCACCGACCACCAACAGGGCGTCCGACTTTGGGGCAACCGCCTTGACGGCCTCCTGCCGATTGGTCGTGGCGTAGCAGATGTCTTCCTTATGCGGCCCGACAATGGCCGGAAACCGTTTCTCGAGCGCTGTGATGATGTCTTTGGTGTCATCCACGGACAAGGTGGTCTGGGTGACGAAGGCCAGCTTTCCGGGATCGCGCACCTGCACCGCGGCCACGTCTTCGACGGTTTCGACCAGCAGAACCTCGCCTTCGGGCAGTTGCCCCATGGTGCCGACTGTTTCGGGATGTCCTTTGTGCCCGATCATGATCATCTGCAAACCCGCATCCGCGTGACGCTGGGCTTCGACATGGACCTTCGACACCAGCGGGCAGGTGGCATCGACATAAATCATTTGGCGTTTTGCGGCCGTCGCCGGCACAGATTTCGGAACGCCATGGGCGGAGAAGATCACCGGACGGTCGTCGGGACATTCGTCCAGCTCCTCGACGAACACGGCCCCTTTTGCACGCAGCCCGTCGACTACGAATTTGTTGTGCACGATCTCATGGCGCACATAGACAGGCGGGCCCCATTTCTGCAAGGCCATCTCCACGATCTTGATTGCGCGGTCCACGCCGGCGCAAAACCCGCGCGGGGCTGCAAGGTAAAGTGTCAGTGGCGGCTTGGTCATACATCTGTCTCCTTGAGAGACAGGTAAGTCTTTTCATTGCCATGGTCCAGACAGCAACGCGTCATTTACCTGACATGAATCACTGCTATCAAATTGATGTTTGAGTACGAACCCATAGTTAAAGTAGCGCGGCCAGGATGAACAATCCTGACCGTGCTTTTTTACCCCCAAGGTGAGCTGTCGTGGGCTCAGAGCCCGCCGGCGGCTGCGACGCTGCGCGGTTCGGACGGCATCTCGCGCGGAGGACGGCCGATCACGTCGCGCAGATCCTCCAGTTCGATGAAGTTGTCGGCCTGGCGGCGCAACTCGTCCGAGATCATCGGCGGTTGGCTGCGGATGGTCGAAACGACCGAAACACGCACGCCCTGACGTTGCAGGCTGGCGATCAGCGGGCGAAAATCCCCATCGCCCGAGAACAGCACAATATGGTCGACCCGTGGCGCCAGTTCCATGGCATCAACGGTCAGTTCGATGTCCATGTTGCCTTTGACCTTCCGACGCCCCATCGCGTCAGTGTATTCCTTGGCCGGTTTTGTCACCATGGTGAAACCGTTGTAGTGCAACCAGTCTACCAGTGGGCGGATAGGGGAGTATTCGTCATTTTCCAGTAGCGCGGTGTAATAGAAAGCTCTAAGCAGTTTACCTCTGCGCATGAATTCCTGCCGCAGCAACTTGTAGTCTATGTCAAACCCCAGTGCTTTTGCGGCTGCGTAAAGATTCGAGCCATCGATGAACAGCGCTAGCCGTTCGTCCTTATAAAACATAAATAGGTCCTTCCGGTATAAACCATCGCGCCGTGTGATTCCGTGAGTGAGAAAAAAATGGTCGGCACAATGGTAAGCCTAAAATAGGTCTTTTGGGCTTAATCGCAAGTATTCTCTGCGCTGAATATAGGGGTAATAATGGCAAAAACTCAGTCAAAAGCCATCGTGGCTCTGGGGGCAAATCTCAGTTTGAGACATCAAGGGCCCAAGGTGACACTAGAGCAGGCTTTGGGCGCCATGGATAAGGCTGGTCTGGTGATTCGCGCGGCCAGCAGGTTCTTTGCCACGCCCTGTTTTCCCGCAGGGGCGGGACCGGATTACGTCAATTCTGCGGCCATGATTGAAACGGATTTGACGCCGCAGGCTGTACTGCAGGTGCTGCATGAAATCGAGCATGAATTCGGCCGGGCTCGGGTTCAGCGTTGGGGGATGCGGACGCTGGATCTTGATCTGGTGTGCTGGGAAGATCGCGTGTTACCTGACCGCACGGAATACAATCGTTGGCGAACGCTTTCCAACGAAGACCAGATGCAGCAGGCACCGGATCAATTGGTCCTGCCGCATCCGCGTCTGCAGGACCGGGCGTTTGTTTTGGTTCCGATGGCCGATGTTGCGCCCGACTGGCTGCATCCTGTGTTGGGGAAGACAGTCACAGAGATGCTGGCAGCACTGCCGCCTAAGGATGTCGCCTCGGTGACGCCGCTGTGATCCTTGCATTTGCGGCATTTCCTGCTTGTCAAGGCGGGGAATCACGCTTAGATAAACCCCTTCTTGCCACGGATTCATTTACGGAGAGCGCCTCATGGCCCGCGTTACGGTCGAAGATTGTGTAGACAAGGTTCCGAACCGGTTCGAACTGGTGATGCTTGCCGCCCACCGGGCGCGCGAGATTTCCGCCGGTGCGGCGATCACCGTGGACCGCGACAACGACAAGAATCCCGTCGTGTCGCTGCGCGAAATTGCCGACGAAACCCAGAGCGCGGACGAACTGCGCGAACGCCTGATCGAGGCCAACCAGACCCAGATCGAGGTTGATGAGCCGGAAGAAGATCAGATGGCGCTGCTGATGGGTGCGGAGTCGGACAAGCCTGCCGATGACGATATGTCGGAAGAAAAGCTCCTGCGCGCTCTGATGGAGGCTCAAGGCCAGGGGTAATCCCCAAACACGAAGGTGCGGACCGGATGATATCTGCTGACGACCTGATTGCGCTGGTCCGCAACTACAACCCAAAGACAAATGCCGAGCGCATCGCAAAAGCCTATGAGTTCGGCCAGCAGATGCACGATGGGCAGTTCCGCCATTCCGGCGAACCGTATTTCAGCCATCCGGTTGCCGTAGCTGCGATCCTGACCGAACAACGTCTGGACGATGCAACGATCATTACGGCCCTTCTTCACGACACGATTGAAGACACCAAAGCCAGCTACGGCAAAATCTCCGAACTGTTCGGGGAAGAGGTCGCCAAGCTGGTCGATGGCGTAACCAAGCTGACCAATCTGCAGCTGTCCAGCCGTGAAACCAAACAGGCCGAGAACTTCCGCAAGCTGTTCATGGCCATGTCAAAGGATCTGCGGGTCATTCTGGTCAAGCTTGCCGACCGTCTGCACAATATGCGCACGATCAAGGCGATGCGGCCCGAAAAACAGGTCGTGAAGGCGCGGGAAACGATGGACATCTACGCGCCGCTTGCGGGCCGAATGGGTATGCAATGGATGCGGGAAGAACTGGAGGACCTTGCTTTCCGCGTTCTGAACCCCGAAGGCCGCCAGTCGATCATTCGCCGCTTCATCACTCTGCAACGGGAAACTGGCGACGTGATCCATCGGATCACCGGCGACATGCGTCACGAACTGGATAAGGCCGGGATTGAGGCTGAGGTCTTTGGCCGCGCTAAGAAGCCTTATTCGATCTGGCGCAAGATGCAGGAGAAGGACCAGGGCTTCTCGCGCCTGTCGGACATCTATGGTTTCCGCATCATTACCGGATCTGAAGAGGATTGTTATCGCACCCTTGGTGCCATCCATCAGCGGTGGCGCGCGGTGCCGGGTCGCTTCAAGGACTATATCAGCCAGCCGAAATCGAATGGTTATCGCTCGATCCATACCACGGTATCGGGGCGTGACGGCAAACGGGTCGAGGTGCAGATCCGCACCCGCCAGATGCACGATGTGGCCGAAACCGGTGTTGCGGCGCACTGGTCCTATCGTGACGGTGTGCGCTCGGAGAACCCATTTGCGGTCGATCCGGCCAAGTGGATTGCGAACCTGACAGAGCAATTCGACAGCGAGGATGATCACGAAGACTTCCTCGAAGCGGTCAAGCTGGAGATGTATTCGGACCAGGTGTTCTGCTTTACGCCAAAGGGCGACGTGGTGAAACTGCCGCGGGGGGCAACGCCGATCGACTTTGCTTACGCCATCCACACGCGTATCGGTCATGCATGTGTCGGGGCCAAGGTGGACGGTATTCGCGTGCCTTTGTGGACGCGGATCAAGAACGGACAATCCGTGGACATCATCACCGCTGACGGCCAGACGCCTCAGGTTACTTGGCTTGAGATCGCCGTTACAGGCAAGGCCAGGACAGCCATTCGCCGTGCTCTGCGTGAAGTAGACCGAGAGCGTTTCATCAAACTGGGTAAGGAGCTTGCCCGGTCGGGATTTGAACATGTTGGCCGCAAGGCAACCGACAAGGCATTGGAAACGGCTGCCAAACACCTGCGCCTCAAGGATCGTGATGAGTTGCTGGCGCGACTTGGCAGCGCAGAACTGACAGCGCACGATGTGGTCAGCGCGGTTTATCCTGAACTGACACAGGATGATGGGGACGCGATCCCCATGCGTCGCGCGGTGATCGGTCTGGAACCGGGGCAGAAGTTTGACCGCGCACCCTGTTGTCAGCCCCTGCCGGGCGAACGCATCGTCGGGATCACCTATCGCGGCAAAGGCGTGGTCGTACACGCCATCGATTGTGACCGGCTTACGGAATTCGAAAGCGAGCCGGATCGCTGGGTCGATCTGCATTGGCACTCGGGCACGCACCCGGCCATCTACGGTGCTACGCTGGACCTGACCATTGGCAACGACGCGGGTGTCCTGGGGCGTATTTGCACATTGATCGGTGAGAAAAAGGCCAATATCTCGAATCTTGAGTTTGTTGACCGCAAACCGGACTTTTACCGCCTGCTGATCAGCGTCGAACTGCGAGATCTGGAGCAGTTGCATTCCCTGATGCTGATGCTTGAGGCGGAAAGCGATGTGGCTGCGGTGGAACGGTATCGGGATCGGACGAAAGCCGCAGTGGCGGCAGGCTGAGAAAGGGTGATCAGGAGTGGTTTTCAAGCGCCGAGATCGACGCTCGCCTGTCCAGATCGCTTCGGAATTCGTGTATCCGCGTGGCGGCTGGACCCGCGCTTTTCACTACGTCAAACATCGGGTTCGGCGACTGCCAGATTCCCCTGAACGGATCGCGCGGGGCATTGGTGCAGGCGTATTTGCTGCGTTCACCCCGTTTTACGGCATGCATTTTGTTGTTGCCGCCGTGCTGGCCCGGTTGATCAACGGCAATATCCTGGCTGCGCTCAGCGGCACATTCTTCGGCAATCCGCTGACCTATGTGCCCATAGGGGTAATCTGCTTGCAGACCGGTCATTTCCTTTTAGGGACCAACTTTGAAAAGGGCGACACCCATGGGTTGATGGGAAAATTCGCCGATGCACTGGGTGATCTGAAGAACAATTTCCTGGCGATCTTCAGCGACCGTGTTGCGGACTGGCGCGGGCTCGAGGTGTTTTATCATGAGGTGTTTTTTCCCTACATGATCGGCGGGATCGTTCCGGGTATCGTGGCCGGGGTGATCTGCGCATATCTCAGCCTGCCATTGATCCGAACGTACCAGCAGCGCCGTCGCGCCAGGATCAAGGCAAAATTTGAGCAAATCAAACGTTTGGCGCAGGCAGAGGCTGCCGTTCCTGCGACAAACCCACTAGGCTCGGCCGAAGGGCCAAATAAGGATTCGAATGATGTCTGACCGCCACCTGCGACTTGGTGTGAATATCGATCACGTAGCCACCGTGCGTAACGCACGTGGCGGGGATTATCCAGATCCGTTGCGTGCCGCCAAACTCGCCGAAGAAGCCGGTGCTGACGGCATCACCGCGCACCTGCGCGAAGACCGCCGCCACATCTCGGACGCAGATATCGATGGTCTGATGGAGGTGCTTACCGTGCCTCTGAACTTTGAAATGGCCGCAACTCCAGAAATGCAAGAGATTGCCCTGCGCCACAAACCGCATGCCGTTTGCATCGTGCCGGAAAAGCGCGAGGAACGCACGACCGAAGGCGGGCTTGAAGTCGCGCGAGAAGAAAACAAGCTGGCCCATTTCATTGCGCCCCTGCGCGATGTCGGCTGCCGCGTGTCGATCTTCATCGCCGCCGACCAGCGCCAGATCGAGGCCGCCCATCGTATCGGGGCCGAGGTGATCGAGCTTCACACGGGCGCCTATTGTGACGCCTATGCCGAAGGCAAATTGGAAGAAGCCGCGCGGGAACTGGAAGCGCTGCGCGAGATGTCGGGCTTTGCCCACTCGCTGGGTCTTGAGGTTCACGCCGGTCACGGCCTGACCTATGAGACCGTAAAGCCCGTTGCGGCCTTCCCCGAGGTGAAAGAGCTGAACATCGGCCACTTTCTGATCGGCGAAGCGATCTTTCTGGGTCTGACCCCGGCCATCACCGAGATGCGCCGGTTGATGGACGAGGCGCGGGCATGATCACACCCGGTTTCATTGCCATCTGGATTGCCTGGCTGATGGCCGGGGGCTCGCCCGGACCTGCGACGATGGGTATTGCCGGAACCGCGATGAACGAGGGCCGTCGAGCCGGATTGACTTTCGCACTGGGTATTTGTGCAGGGTCGGCCGCCTGGGGTATCGCCGCCGCCTTGGGATTGTCGGCCATCATGCTGGCTAATGTCTGGGTGTTCGAAGTGATCCGATATGTTGGTGTGGCCTATCTGGGCTGGCTGGCGTTCAAAGCGCTTCGCCGGGCAATGACTTCTGATGAGGTCGCGCTGGGCAGGCCGGCTACAGGTTCCGCCGGTACGATATTCGCCAAGGGCGCAGCCATTCACCTGACCAACCCGAAGGCGATCCTCAGCTGGGGTTCAATTTACGCCATCGTTGCGCCGAACGACGCCAGCCTGTCGATGCTGCTTGGCTATTTCGGCCTGCTCTATGCCGGATCCCTGCTGATCTTTATCGGTTACGCATTCCTGTTTTCGTCCGAGCGTATGGTAAGCGTCTATCGCCGCGCCCGCCGCTGGTTTGATCTCGCCTTTGCCGGGTTCTTTGGATTGGCGAGCTACAAGATACTGACGGTGCGGTTGTCATGATGTGCATGACATGAAACCCGCTTCTTCGTCGCCGATCGGAATGGAGGAAATGCTATGAAAGCAGTTGCTTACCGTGGCTTTGGCCCTGCGCCCGACGTATTGGAACTGATTGACTTGCCTGATCCAGTGGCTGGACCAGGAGAGGTTCTGGTGCGGGTTCATGCGACCGGTATAAACCCTTCGGACGTCAAGCTGCGGGGCGGCGCCCGACCCGGCGCGGTCATGCAATACCCCGTCATCATTCCACATTCTGACGGTGCAGGGGTGATTGAAGCCGTTGGTGATGGTGTCGATCCGGCGCGGGTTGGCGAACGTGTCTGGATCTGGAACGGCCAATGGCAACGCGCTTTTGGCACCGGTGCCGAGTTCATTGCGGTGCCGTCAGAACAAGCCGTTTTCTTGCCAGCAACGACCAGTTTTACCGAAGCTGCGTGTTTCGGGATCCCGGCGATGACGGCATGGTATGCCTTGTATTGCGATGGCCCGATTGCAGATAAGACAATCCTGGTGACAGGGGGTGCTGGAACCGTTGGGCGGTATGCCTGCCAGATGGCCGCTTTGGGCGGCGCGCGGGTCATCACTACCGTAAGTTCCAAAGAAAAAGCCGCGCATTCCACCGCTTCCGAATGGGTGAATTATCGCACACAGAACGTCTCCGAAGCAGTGATGGACCTGACCGAAGGTGCGGGTGTTGATCGTATCGTAGAGGTGGATTTCGCCGCCAACCAGGATGCCTCGCAAGTGCTGATCCGACCGGGTGGGACGATAGCCAGCTACGCGTCGGCGTCCCAGATGCGCCCGGAACTCGATTTCTATGGGTTCATGTTCAAGAATATCAGCCTGCACATGCTAATCGTTTACCAGCTGGATGCAGTGGCGCGGCGCAAGGGCGAAGCTCAGTTACGACAGTGGCTGGAACAAAATGCACTGAAACATGCCGTTGTCGCGGCAGGACGGCTCGAAGATGCCGCCGCGGCGCATGAATTGATCGAAGCTGGGCAAAAGCTGGGAACCGTAGTGTTGGAGGTATGATATGATCCTCGGCATCGGCACAGACCTCGCGAATATCGACCGCATTCAGGGCACGCTCGACCGCTTTGGCGACCGGTTTCGCAACCGTGTTTTCACCGATATCGAGCAGCGCAAGGCTGAGAGGCGGCACGATTCCGCAGGCACCTACGCCAAGCGCTGGGCCGCGAAAGAGGCGTGCTCAAAGGCACTGGGAACCGGTCTGCGTATGGGCATCGCATGGAAGGACATGGCCGTTACCAACCTGCGCACCGGGCAGCCCGTCATGCATGTCACCGGTTGGGCCGCCGAACGTCTAAAAGAGATGACCCCTGAAGGGCATGAGGCGATCATCCACGTCACCCTGACAGATGATCACCCCTGGGCGCAGGCCTTCGTGGTGATCGAGGCGCGCCCGATCCAAGATAGCACCGCGCAGCCTTGACTTGCCCCCAGCCGACACGCATGTAGCACCCCAACGAAGCAAGGACTGGAGAGCAGTATGGCCGAGGAAGCCAAATCCGGAAGCGGGATCTGGGAGACGATCAAAACAATCGTCTACGCTCTGCTGATCGCAGGCGTATTCCGAACCCTGTTCTTTCAACCCTTCTGGATTCCCTCGGGTTCGATGAAGCAGACCCTGCTGATCGGGGATTTCCTGTTCGTCAACAAGATGGCCTATGGCTATTCCTACGCTTCATGCCCAAGCTTGATCATTCCCAGTGTCGGCCTGAATATCGATGCAGAAGATATCTGCGGCTGGATGCAGGGCGATGGCGACGGCCGCATCTGGGGTGGTGAGCCTGAACGCGGCGACGTGATCGTGTTCCGCCATCCGGTAACCGGGCGCGATTATATCAAGCGCCTGATCGGTCTGCCGGGCGACCGCATCCAGATACGCGAGGGGCAGATCATCCTGAACGGCACTCCTGTGCCGCAGCAACCCGATGGCGTGTTCACCGAGATTGCCGAGCCGCAGGGACCGCAGGGCCTTCGCCCGCGTTGCGAAAATGGTCCGGTCGGCATGGGCGGTGTCTGCGAAAAGTCCCGGCTGATCGAAACTCTGCCCAATGGTGTGTCTTACGATGTCCTAAACATCGGCAACCAGGGGTCTGACAACACGGGTGTCTACACCGTACCCGAAGGTCATTATTTCTTTATGGGCGACAACCGCGATAATTCTGCGGACAGTCGCCTGCCGCAATCCGCCGGTGGCGTTGGGTTCGTGCCGTATCAGAACCTGATTGGCCGTGCGGACCGGATCATGTTCTCGTCTGCGGGCCGTTCGATGCTGTTCTTCTGGACCTGGCGCGGCGACCGTTTCTTCAAGGCGGTCAATTGAAGCTTTCGGCTGAAATAAAGGCGTTCCAGCACAGATTGGGGTACGAATTCGACAACCCCGCTTTGCTGGTGCGGGCGCTAACACATGGGTCGGTGTCTTCCCCAACTCGTCCCGACAATCAGCGGCTGGAGTTTCTGGGCGACCGGGTGTTGGGTCTGGTGATGGCCACCGCATTGCTGGAGGCCGACAAGAATGCGTCCGAAGGCCAACTGGCCCCCCGTTTCAACGCTTTGGTCCGCAAGGAAACCTGCGCGGACGTAGCGCGCCAAATCGATCTGGGGGCGGTACTGAAACTGGGCCGGTCCGAGATGTTGTCGGGCGGCCGCCGCAAACAGGCCCTGCTGGGTGACGCGATGGAGGCGGTTATTGCCGCCGTCTACCGCGATGCCGGATTCGAAGCCGCGCGCGATGTGATCCTCCGGCTCTGGGGTGATCGGATACATAACGTCGAGGCTGATGCACGCGACGCCAAAACGTCATTGCAGGAATGGGCGCAAGCTCGTGGCCAGAAGCCACCCAGCTACATTGAAGTCAAACGCAGCGGTCCAGATCACGCCCCTGTTTTCACTATCGCTGCCCGATTGCAGGACGGCACCGAAGCGCAGGCCACCGCCGGATCGAAACGGCAGGCCGAGCAAGCCGCCGCCAAGGCGCTGTTGGAGCAATTGGGCTGACCCGCGCCCGATAAAGCTGACCGATGAAGATAAGGCCTGCCTGCAAATCGGATGCCGCCAGTCTTGCCGCACTTTCCATAGAGGTCTGGGTCGGGACGTATTTGCGGCAGGGTGTCAGCTCGATTTTTGCCGAATACGTGCTGTCGGAATTCACGGCCGCCCGGTTTGAGAGCTTGGTCGAAAGTTCAAATGATTTCATTGCGGTGTCCGAGAATTGTGACGGTATCGACGGCTTCATTCACGTGACCGAGGGTAGCATCGCGCCGGTCGCAGGGATGTCTGACGTGGAAATTGCAACTTTCTACGTACAACCGCGCCACCACGGAAAGGGCATCGGCAAAACGCTGTTGCAACAGGCCGTGGATCATTGCCGGGATATCGGTCAAAGATCTGTCTGGTTGACGACAAACTCTCAGAACGCTCCGGCGATTGAATTCTACCTGGCCCAAGGGGTTCGGCGGGTCGGAACCACGGATTTCCGTATTCATGAACAGGCATACCCAAACGACGTGTTGGCGTTATCCTTGGAGACGTCCGAGTAGGTCGGGGCTCAGGCCACGCGGATAAAACCCGTCAGCCCAGTCTTCTGATGTTCAATCACGTGGCAGTGAAACGCCCAATCACCGGGATTGTCCGCAACCAGTGCAATCTCGACGATCTCGTCCTTGAGCAGAAGCATCGTGTCCGTCATCAGCGGAGGCAGGCGGCGCAGGTTCGATTTCAGCGGCAGGAACGCCAGCCCGTGCAGATGGATCGGATGCAGATTGGGGGATTCATTCCGCAGGCGCAGAACATAGCTTTTGCCCATTTCCAACGTAGCCAGTGGACCGACACCCTGTGCCGCATCGCCGGGCCACGGTTTGCGGTTGATAGACCAGAAATTGTACCCCAGCGATCCACAAAATCCGTTTCTCGGTTCACCTCCCTCTGGCGTCCAGCCAAAGACGAACTCATGCACGTCCGCCTTCGCCAGATCCGGTTTGATCACTGGATTAGCCGGCAAAGGTCGCAGCTCATGCAGCTCGCGCGACGCGGATGCGCCAACTGCGCGCAATTGAGCCATGGCGCGATGCGACTGGCCGGGAAATTTGGCCATAAGGTCGACGGTCTGCCCCTCGTCTGACGGCATCACCACCGCAAAATCCACCCTTTGGCCGGGTGCAACCAGCAAAGGGTCGTCGGCGCTGGGCATGGGAAGGTCGATTTCGACCGGATGACCATCCCACGCAATGATCCGAGCCTCGGCACCCTCAAGATGGAGCTTGTAGATGCGCGTCGTGTCTGTGTTCACCACCCTCAGACGGACCAATCCACCGGCGTCATGGTCATAGATAGGTTTAATCAACCAGTTCGCGGTCTGCAGATTGCCAAACGTTCCGGCTCGCGCCGCGCCCCGCGCTGTATATGCGGGCAAGAACTGATCATTTTCATCTAGTCGGAAGTCACGCAGGTTGATGACCTGATCGCTGTCGAAACCGGGGTCTTCAGCCTCGGCAATCACCATAACACCGGTGAAGCCGCGGGCCATCTGATCCATGGTCATGCAATGCGGGTGATACCAATATGTACCCGCATCAGGCGGTGTGAACTCGTACTCGAACAGCTCACCTTCTCCTATCGGCATTTGCGTCAGATAAGGCACCCCGTCCATTTCATTGGCGATACGCATCCCGTGCCAATGCATCGCTGTGTAGTCCGAGGTCGCGTTTCGGACCGGTAGCCGCATTGCCTTTCCTTGCCGACCAAATAGGACCGGAGGCGGCGCCTCCGGCGAAAGGCTGACCATCCCGGTCGTAACCTGTTCCCGCAAAGTAAAGCTGGAGGGTTGTATCACCAGCTCCTGCGTATTCCCGGCCAGGCCAAAACCGCCCAGACCCAATACACCTGCTGCGGCACCGCTGCCGACAAGAAACTCACGGCGTTTCATAACCTGCCTCATGTTTTGGGTAATCGCCTGGCTGGGTCTGGCTCGGCGCCTGGCATTCCTGCCATTGTTGACGCATGGCTGCAATGCGACAAATCCCTCTGGCCCGCCGCGGCGTTCTGCGATAGGGGTGTCGACTTGTAAACAGGATCGCATTGAACATGACCACACGCGCCGGATTTATCGCCCTGATCGGTGAGCCCAACGCAGGCAAATCCACCCTTCTGAACCGCATGGTCGGGGCCAAGGTCTCGATCGTGACGCATAAGGTGCAAACCACACGCGCCCGCATCCGCGGCGTGGCGATGGAAGGTGATGCGCAACTGGTCTTCGTTGATACGCCGGGTCTTTTCAAACCCCGTCGCCGTTTGGACCGCGCCATGGTCGCGGCAGCCTGGGGCGGGGCTGCGGATGCTGATATCGTCGTGCTGTTGGTCGAGGCGCATCGCGGGATCACGGAAGGTGTCGAACGCATCCTCGAAGGTCTGGACGAGATTGGGCAGGGGCGCAGGATCGCGCTGGCGATCAACAAGATCGACAGGGTCCCGTCCGAGGCGCTTTTGACTCTGACCAGTGACCTGAACGCGCGTTATCCCTTTGCCGAAACCTTCATGATCTCGGCCGAAAAGGGTTATGGTGTCGATGACCTGCGCAAATGGCTGGCCTCTGAACTGCCCGAAGGGCCTTGGCTCTACCCCGAAGATCAGATCGCAGATCTGCCTCTGCGCATGATCGCCGCAGAGATGACACGCGAGAAACTGACGCTGCGCCTGCATCAGGAACTGCCCTATCAACTGACGGTCGAGACCGAAAGCTGGGAGGAACGCAAAGACGGTTCGGCCAAGATCGATCAGGTCATCTATGTCATGCGCGATGGACACAAGGGCATCGTTCTGGGTAAGCGCGGCGAGACGATCAAGGCAGTTAGCCAAGCCGCACGGGCCGAGCTGGAAGAATTCCTCGACCGGAAGATCCACCTGTTCCTGCAAGTGAAAGTCAGGCCCAACTGGCTCGAAGAATCCGAGCGCTATTCGGAAATGGGCCTGGACTTCAAAGACGGCAACGCATGAGCCGCCTGACGGCTGAATTCTGGGTGCACGCTTATCTGGCGCGGTTGCGATTTCAGGAAATCCCGGCATTTGTCGTGGCTCACGGAGATGACACGGCTGGTGCGGTTCTGGTCAAGCTCAACACTCTGGACGGGCAGGCCGTCGCGTTCCAGCGCAGTTTCGACCTGATGAGCGGCGAGCGGAAATGGGTTGAGCTCTCTGGCGGCCCCGAAGCCGAGGTTGACGACGCCATCCAACGTCAGCGCAGCTTTGACCCCGACCTCTGGGTGATTGAGGTCGAGGACCGGCAGGGACGGCATCTGTTGGGGGAAGAGGGGCTGGACTAGCTCTACCACCCGCTTGTTTTTGCTTTGACATCATGCCCAACTGCGTTGGGCGCGCCTCCTGCAAATTCCCGAACCTTGACGGCAAAGGTTTTGAAATACGGCTGCGACTGCACGTGCGCCAGTGTTTCGGCACTGTCCCACCGACCCCAATGAAACCGGGATTTTCCATCATCGGCGACGGCAACCTGATACGTGAATTTACCGGCGGCATCCGGATCAGCTTCGATGGCCGCAATGAAGGCACTGGTTGTAGCCTGCCAGTCGGCTTCGTCGCCATCGAAGCTGTAGGTAATGGTGATTCCTCGCATGATGGCCTCCTATTTAACGATACTGTTAATTAATGAATATCAAGGGGCCATTGTCAAGTTGGTGATCGTCGGGCGCCTTTCCGGTTAGAAGGCGGTGGTCCTGAACAGCAGGTGACTGGCGGGCATTTTCGCGGCGTCAAAGAACGTGGATTTCATGGCTGCGCTGCCGCACGAAATCGTGGACGCCCTGCACGGCGGGATGGAAATCGCGGTGCTGAACGTGCTGAATGTTCCGCAATTTCATTGTCCTACTGACCCATTGCAAATGGGATACCCCGGCAGCTGCCGAAGGAACTATTTGGCTCTACAGGGATAGGTCGAGCGGGTTCAACTCGTCTCCGTGCCAGCGTGCAGTTGGCAAGCGCATCTGCCCATTCAGATGCGGGCGAGCCTCCCGAACTGTTTCTCCTCCCCTTTTCGTCGGGACCTGAATTTGAAGGAATAAAGATGATGGAAGAAAGACATTCGGCCCGGTGACGGTGGAACATCTGAATGACCGGGGCCACCGCCCGGTAAGAAGTTCCCGGTCCTGATGGCCCGCGCGAATGAGATGCGGACCAAACGGTTTGGGGCGGTACGCATACGGCAGATGCCTGAGGCGAGACCCCACCGACCGCTGCAGCCCTAGTGCTGCGTCAGCACAGAGAAGTGGCGCTTCACGCAAATACCGACGCAACGCACTCGGATGAAAAGGACAACATCTCGAAAGCTCAGGAAACCACGACTGCTCCGATGCAACCTCCGACTGTCGGGGTGTCTTCCATCATGCCGGATGCCTGCCTGGACGGGCCGGTTGGTGCAAACCCAGTTGGTGTTGTCGCTGTGGCGCGTAATGCGATCCATTCGGCGATGCACGCGGTTGATATCTGTTGCTCGGTAACGACGAATGATCTGGGAGAGGCTGATCCCAGTGCAGTTTTGCATGCCGCACAGACGGTGACGCAATTTGGACCGGGCGGACGCGCTCGGGGGGGGTAAGAGGTTCACAACCACGCTGAAGCTGCTGGATGCGTTCCGCGAAAACCCGTTTGTGACAACCCTAGATCACTGCGCATGGTGCCGGTCGGAACCATTCACGGTCGGAACACAATCACCGCATGGGGTCGGTGACAACCGAGCAGAAGTTGAAAGCCCAAACCGAAAGGCTGATATCCGGTTCCATGCCGGCCCAGTAGATGCGGCAGAGCCGCCCTTCAGCTACAAAACCGCAGAGAGCGTCGTGTCACAGATATGGTCCTACGAAATTGCCGAGATCGAGGATTATGTCGACCCGTATGGATGCATCATGGCCGGAGATGTTCCGCCGTTCTGGAAAAACAGAAAGAAGGGGCGGCGACAGCCGAATTGCTCCGCCGCGAAAGCCGTCGCAACTAAGTGGAAAGCCGGGGTCGCGCGCAAATCAACAAGTTTGCGCGCGATAAATTTCTTGAAATGATTCATTTTAGGTTCAAATATGCGAATGCGACACGAATTTTGTATTACCTCTGTTGTGTCGCGGCCCGCTGGACCGGTTGGGCCGCCTCCCGACTATCTTAGTGAGTGGTGATAGTCGGGAGGCTTTTTGCTGAAGTTCTAAGACAAGATCGACAGGTGCGGGGGCGGTTTAGCGGCCCCGGTCAATTTGAATGGCCGAGCAGGGCAACGTCGAACGCTTTGTAAGCGCTTTCGCAGCTCGAGGAATCCCGCCGACTTGCCTTCTTTCGTTGGTGAATGCTTGGAGTGAGCCTGCCCTCTCAGGCTTCATCAGCTTCAGCAACAATAACACCAATTCTATTGAAGACTCACTTCTGAGCCTTTGCTGTTCGAAACAGCAGAATAAACACGAAAACTGATCCGATCGATGTCGTCACAATCCCCACAGGCAGTTCCTGCGGCGCAAGCAGTAACCTGCTGAGGATGTCCGATCCCGTCAGCAGCGCTGCGCCGACAATCGCAGCGGTTGGTAGAAGTTGGCTGTGCAATGTTCCGGCGATACCTCTTGCGATGTGCGGTACCATCAAGCCGACAAAACCAATCACTCCTGCGACCGAGACGAACACTGCTGTTGCAAGGGCGGCCGTGAAGAACATGCGGAACCGCAGGCCCTGCACCGGTACACCAAGCGTCGCGGCCGTCAGATCTCCTGTCAGCAATGCGTCCAACCAGCGGCTGCGATACAGCGAATAGGTCAGGATCAACACCAGACCGGCGCAAACCAGTGGGAAGGTCTCCCAACGGGCCAGGCCCAGCCCACCAAGCATCCAGAAGATGACCGAATGGGCCGCGCGGCTATCGCCTGCGAATATCAGATAATTGGTGATGGCGGAGAACAGGAAAGACACCGCAAGCCCTGCGAGGATCAGCTTTTCCGGCGCGCTTGTACGCAGCCCATGCACCAGCGCCAGCACGATCCCGGACGCTACGAGCCCCCCGCAGAAGGCGGCCAGCGGCAAGGTCCAGAACCCCAAAATATCACCGGTTACTGTGATGACAAACACGGCCCCGGCTGCGGCGCCCGAGGACAGGCCGAAAAGAAACGGGTCGGCCAGATCGTTGCGCGTTGTGGTTTGCAGGACCACGCCAACGATCCCCAGCCCAGCTCCGATCACCGCAGCGAACATTGCGCGCGGCAGACGCAGGTCGAACACGATCCGATGAAGAGGCGTCATTTCTCCGTTGGCTGGCCCGGTTCCCAAAAGAACCGCGTTGAACGCGTCTGCCGCGGGGATAGGTGTGGTGCCGTAGATGGTTGAAATCAGCAAGAGGGCGGTCAATACGACCGCCCCCAGCAGAAGTGTCAGGCCCAATCGGCCCATGTTAGTTGAGGACGGGGTGCATGGCCTGCACCATCTTCGAGATCGCCTCGATATTTGCCGGTCCCGGGGTCAATTCCTCGTACCGTAGGCCAATCCAGCGCTCATTTTTCACTGCATCCGTCTGAGACATCACCGGATGATCTTGCAGGAATTTGAACGTATCCGCCGCGCCGTTGCCAGTTTGATAGTCGAGCAGCACGAGGAATTCAGGGTTGGCAGCGGCTACCGCCTCCCACGAGGTGCGGCCCCAGCTTGTGTCCATGGCATGAGTGACGTTCTTGCCACCAGCGGCAGCAATCATCGCGTCGGGGATGGCGAACTTACCAGCAGTAAAGGGTGCGTCCGCCGGCCCGTCCAGCAGGAAGACACGCGGCTTGGGAAGATCGGCCGTCTGCGCCTCGATCGCGGCAAGTTCATCTTTCCAGCCGCTCACCAACGCCTCGGCCTTATCTTCGACATGCATGACCTTGCCCAGACGCTAAACATCATCGAACAGCAGGTTCATACTGGCTTCGGGGCGGTCCTTGTCCAGATGCACGCAGCTTTCGGACAGGATCATCGTCTTGATGCCAAACGGCTCAAGCGTGTCCGGGGTCACGTCGCCGCCGGGCTTCATGCCGTAATACCAGCCTGCAAAGAACAGGTCGGGTTCGACCGCCACGAGGTTTTCAACAGTTGGGTATTTCGGCGCAAGCTCGGGGATGTCACCGCGCAGCGTGTCGAATTCCGGGCTGGTCTTGTACCATCCGGTGATGCCGGTAAGGCCGACGATCTTGTCCTGCAGACCCAGTGCAAAGGCCATGTCGGTCATGTTCATGTCGTGCACGACCAGGCGTTCGGGTTGCGACTCAAACACAAGCGGCTCGCCGCAATTGTCGACGGTGACCTCATGCGCGGCAGCGCCGCCAGCCATGGCTGTCATCAGCGCCACAGACCAGATGTTCTTCATTTCAGAGTTTTCCTTTTCTTAAGTAGAAACAGTGGTTTTTCGGATATCCAATGCCGGGATCACGCGCCCTTCATGGTGAAAGCACAGGTAATCGACGCCGAATGTGTCGCGAACCCGTTCAGGGGTCAGCACTTCGGCGACCGATCCAAAACCGGTCAGCCGTGCGGATTTCATCAACGCCACATGCGTGGCAAATTCCGGGATCATCACCAGATCGTGGACGATCATGACCACCGTTATGCCCAGTTCGGCAACCAGAGACAGCATGCGCCCCTTGGCGTCGGGATCGAGGTGGTTGGTGGGTTCGTCCAGAAACAGCAAGGACGGATTCTGAGCCAGCGCGCGGGCGATATGAGCTCTTTGACGTTCGCCTCCCGACAACACTGCCATGCGTTTGTCTGCCAATGCGCCGAGGCCCGTCAGGTCCAGAATTCTGGACAGCTCTGCTGCATGCTCCTCTGCTGAACGATCTGGCCAGATCGGAATCTGGCCCAAGGCGACGTAATCTCGCAAAAACAACCTGCCATCCGGAAGCTCCTGCTGGCTGACAACGGCGATCATGCGGGCCCGCTCTTTGGCGGGCATATGTTTGAGACTACGCCCATTGACCTGAACATCGCCCAAACCAATCTCAACGGTTCCGCACAACAGGTTCAGAAGAGTTGTCTTTCCTGCCCCATTTGGGCCGGCGATTGCCAGAATCGCACCCTCGTCCAGCTCGAACGAGGCGCCTTGCAGCAGCACGTCACCGTTGAGCGCATAGTATTCGAGATCACGCGCAGCCAGAAAGGTCGAGGTCGTCATGAGGGCTCCTCCAATCGGATCCGGGGCAAGCGAGAAAGAGTTTTTGAAAATAACGGGCGCGGTCGGTCCGTGGCGTTGGTCCACCCATCCACGCTGTCGCGATATTGGTGTGCAAACTCGGCCAGCGCTTCCACCTCTTGCGGCGTTTGAATGCTGCCGAAGAGGTATTGCGCTTTGTCGACAGCCTGAAACCCGACGGTCGTTGGCTGTGCGCAGCCCGCCATGCAAGCAACGGTGCGAACAGCAAATCCCTCAGGAAGCCTGCCAGTCAGCGCGTTTCGAATAGCGTCAACTGGCAATTCCCCGCCACAAGTCGAGCATATCAGAAGGAAATGATCAGGTGTCTCTGGCATTGCCCGCTCCGCTTGTTGCCAAGCGTGGACAGAAGGTGCCGTTCAGGTAAACACGTATCGAACGTGCCATCAAAGCCTCCTTCCAGGACGCCCCGCCCCGGGTTGGTTGAACATCTGATGGCAGGTCTCCTGACTTGCGGGTCGATGCTTGGCCATCCTTCCCGGTCTCAAGGACCAGTGGCTGTTTGGCGTCGCTCGCCGCTTACAGTTGCGGGGGCAGTCACGGAATTGGCGCCAAATGGCAGACCTCACCGTATTCCCTTTTCATCCCTTGGGTGGACCATCGGGAACCATCACGCGTTTGAGTGCCCGAGAACGCAGGTTGCGTCAATATGGAACTTTTGAAAACACGATTTGCTGGGTGGGAAGTAATCTGTGAACCGCCAGGCAGCTAATCGTACTGGTGCAACATTGGAAATAGGCGATTGGACCCCTGCGCCGATCTAAGAACCGACCGGCGCAGGGTTAGTTGTCATACGAAGCTGACGCCGCTGCTGATCATTGGCAATTC
This sequence comes from Ruegeria sp. HKCCD9138, assembly GCF_057220975.1. Taxonomy (NCBI): domain Bacteria; kingdom Pseudomonadati; phylum Pseudomonadota; class Alphaproteobacteria; order Rhodobacterales; family Roseobacteraceae; genus Ruegeria; species Ruegeria sp. HKCCD9138. The sequence goes on from NZ_JBWVAZ010000011.1 coordinate 94,900, forward strand.
CGTCACCCGCGGACCGGTCGCGGCGATGGCGTTGGCCAGTGCCGGAGCGGACGGCGGGGTGCCGGGTTCACCAACTCCGGTGGGCATTTCGGCGGAAGGTACGATATGAACTTCGATTGCGCCGATATCGCCGATTCTCAACGGCTCGAAATCGGGAAAGTTGGACTGGTCTACGACACCATCCGTCAGGGTTATTTCGTCCCGCATCACATGACCGATACCATACCCGATGCCACCTTCCATCTGTGCCTTGATCACGTCCGGGTTGACTGCAAGTCCGCAGTCGATGGCGCAGGTTACCTTCTCGATCTTCACCCCGTCATCGGCGTTGCCGGATATTTCCACGACTTCGGCCGCGTAGCTGCCAAAGCTTTTGTGAACGGCAATGCCCTGGTTGCGTCCCTCGGGCGCGTTGCCCCAGTTGCCCTTTTCCGCCGCCAATTTTAGCACACCGGCCAATCGCTTCTGATCATTGCCGCTGCCTTCCAGCAGGGCCAGGCGGAACTCAACCGGATCGCGACCTGCGGCACGGGCGGCTTCGTCCATCATGGTCTCCATGACGTAGGCCGTGTGGGTATGTCCGACCGAGCGCCACCAGAGAACAGATGTGGCCTTTGCCACATCGCTTAGACCGATGAACTGCCCCGGGATTTGATAGGGGTTCTCGGTCACGCCTTCGACCGAGCTGTGGTCCACGCCGTTGTGCACGATCAGGCTTTCGAACGCGGTGCCTTTCATGATCGACTGGGCGGCGATGCGGTGATCCCAGCCGGCGATGTTTCCATTTGCGTCCAGACCCACACGCACTTTATGCGCCACGGCGGGGCGGTAGTACCCACCGGTGATGTCATCCTCACGCGACCAGACCAGTTTTACGGGTCGCGAGCGGTCGGTAATCGCAAAGGCAAGCGCGGCTTCGACCTGATAGTCCGCTGTTGGTGTTGCGCGCCGCCCAAATGAGCCGCCTGCGAACACCGTGTTGATACGGATCATTTCCATTGGCAACTGAAAGATCTCGGCAAGTGCGAAATGCGGTCCGGTCGGCATCTGGGCCCCGTCATGCAGGGTGATGCCGCCGTCTTCGTTGGCTTCGATGGTACAGGTCAACGGTTCCATCGGAGCGTGTGCCAGCAGGGGGAAATAGAAGGTCTGCTCGACGACATTGTCTGCACCGTCAATCAACGCTGCTGTGGTTGTTTGGTCCGCACCTGTAACGTTGTACTCGGGATCACTGTTAACCGCGGCCAATAGCTGTTCGCGGATTTCGCCCGAGTCGCGGTTCTCGGCATTGGAGAAATCCCAATCAACGGTTATTGCCTCGCGTGCCTGAAAAGCGGCCCAGGTGGTTTCGGCGTAAACGGCAACGCCTGCCTTGTTGGGCAGGACTGCGGAACGGATGTAACCTTTGATTTCTCTGGCCGCCCCCTCGTCAAACCCGGAAGCGAGGCCGCCCATGCACGGACTACGGGCGATGACGACAACCATCTGATCCGGCAGGTGCAGATCCATCGCGTAAATCGCAGTGCCATTGATCTTGGGAGGAGAATCCTTGCGTCTGACCGCAGCATTGCCGATCAGACGAAACTCGCTGGGGTCTTTCAGGCGCGGCTCGGCCGGGGGGTCGATTTTCGCCGCAGCGGCTACAAATTCCGCAATGGGTGCCTGCCGCCCCACACCTAAGATGATGCCGTTTTCGATCGTCAACGAATTGGAGTCAGCGCCCCAGGCTTCAGCAGCGGCCCGGAGCAGCATGTCGCGCGCCGCAGCGCCGGCTTGGCGGTACTGCATGAATGAATTGGCCATTGCGGTGGACCCGCCGGTGCCCTGAAACTGTCCAAACGCCAGATTGGCATAGCGCGAAGGGTCCGACGGCGCGAATTCGTACTGGATGTCCTCGATCGACACACCCAGCTCTTCGGCGATCAGGGTGGTGAGGCCGGTCGCCGGTCCCTGACCTTTTTCGAAGTGCTTTACGATGGCAGTGACGGTGCCGTCGGCGTCAATCTTCACAAACGGGTTTAACTGCGCGGGCGCGGAACCGGCGGCCAGCGTACCATCCGGGCGAGCGCCAACATAGAGAACGGCGGCAGCGGCGGCAGCGGATTTCAGGAAGCCACGGCGTGAGGTTTTAAGGGTCATGATCAGGCCTCCATCATTTCAGATGCACGTTGAATCGCCGCTCGGATGCGTTGGTATGTGGCGCAGCGACAGGCATTGCCGTTCATGTAGTCGTCAATCTCTGCCACCGTCGGCTTGGGATTCTCGCGAAGAAGCCCGACGGCGGACATGATTTGCCCGGACTGGCAGTAGCCGCATTGCACCACGTCCAATTCAACCCAGGCCGTCTGGACTGCCTGGCCGACCTTGTCATCGGCAATCTTCTCGATGGTCGTTATCTCAGCGTCCTCGACGTCTTCGACATAGGTCTGGCAGGATCGGACCGGTTCGCCATTCAGGTGCACGGTGCAGGCGCCGCAAGCCGCGACACCGCAGCCGAACTTGGTGCCGGTCAGCTTCAATTCATCCCGGATCACCCACAACAAAGGGGTTCCGGGTTCGGCGTCGACTTGATGCGTCTGGCCATTAAGTTTCAGTGATATTGCCATGGCTTAGGGGCCTCCCCTTGGCTGAGTCGTCGGAGTCAGGTTTTTCGAATTCGGCGAAGGCGTCGGAAAAGTCCGGATGCCATCGTGACAGTGCGGGGCGGTTTTCCAGAATATCGCCGACAGCCCAGGCCACCCGGCGCTGGTCGCGTGCCGGCGGTACGTCGTTGTCGGGACACAGGATATAAAAGTCGCCCGCTGTCATGCGGCTGAGCATGTGATCCACGGTCTGCCCCGAGGTCCAGGCTGCATCGGGTTTCTCGGGCATATGGCGCGCGATCATGCCTGTATAAGTGAAGCCGGGTACAAAAAGATGTGCGGTTATTGGCGCCTTTGCTTGCCGCAGGTCATGGGCCAGCATCTCGGTCAGGACCTTCACTCCGGCCTTGGAGACATTGTATCCGGGATTGCCCGGCGGTGTGGTGATACCCTGCTTGGAGCCTGTGTTGATCACCACGGCGGGGCGCGCGGCATCAATCATACGGGGCAAGAAGGCATGTACGCCGTTCAACACTCCAAACAGGTTCACCTCAATCATGGCACGCCAGGCTTCGGGTTCCTCCCAACTGCCCGAACGTCTGGCAATGCCTGCGTTATTCATCAGAACCGCAACCTCGCCTGCATCAAACGCCGCCTCTGCCAATGTCCGGACAGCGGCGGCATCGCTGACGTCTGTTGGAACCGCCAATACGGGTGTGTCCGACTGGGCAATGGCGCGCAGCTTCTCCGAGGCTTGTTCCAATGCATCACCCGGCAGGTCAGCGAGAACTACGCCCAGCCCGCCTTGCACAAACCGTTCAGCGGCGGCAAAGCCAACACCGCTGGCGCCGCCGGTCACGACGGCCAATCCGCCTGCTTCAAGTGCTTGTCTGTACATGATGTTTCCTCCCTGATGCAGTCTGTACCCAAGGTCTTCTAAGACCCCATACGGGCCTTGATGCCGCCAATAAATGTCTCGTCATCCTGTTCCTTGCGGGCGGTCAGAAGTGACTCGGCATCCGCTCCGGCGCGATAACGCAAACGCGGTGAGCCGTCGGTCACCGCATTGCGAATGACCCCAGCCACCATTTCCGGCTCGGAGGCCTGTGCGGCGAATGATTCCATTGCCGCCTGCATACCTGCCACGACAGGCAAGTATTCCGGCATGCTTTCATCTACGGCGAAATCAAACGACCGACCGCCGAAATCAGTGTTGATCATGCCGGGTTCCACAATCTTCACCTTCACGCCGCAGGCCGCGAGCTCGTAGTGCAAGGCTTCGGACAGGCCTTCGACAGCGAACTTAGTGCCGTGGTAAAGCGTGCCCAGCGGGAATGTCATCTGCCCGCCAATCGACGAGATATTGACGATGGTTCCCGATTTTTGCGCCCGCATATGCGGCAATACCGCCTTGGTGACCGCAAGCAGGCCAATCACGTTGGTGTCGAACTGCCGTTCGATCCGTTCCATCGGAAACGCTTCCAGCGGACCGTAGGCGCCATAACCTGCATTGTTCAGAAGCACGTCAATCCGCCCGAAAGTGTCGATGGCCTGGTTCACGGCATCTGTGATGGTTTCAGGTTTGGTCACATCCAACGCGGTGGAAAGGACATTTGCCCGTTTCGCCAGACTACCGGCGTTCTCTGGGTTGCGCATGGTGGCGACGACGTTCCAACCGTCTTCAGCAAACATGCTTGCAGTTGCTTTGCCGATTCCTGACGAGGCTCCGGTGATAAGTATGGTCTGCGGCATTGCTCTGGCTCCGGCAATTCAGTTGCACCGAAGGTAGAGCACGCTGCCGTGAACCCTGTGCCCGATCCTCCGAATGATCTGCCTGATCCTCCGAAGCTTCGGGATTTGTGGTTCTGTGCCGCGCCCGCAACGCTTATAAACTAGGGCAACAGGAGGAACGCCGATGATACCGCAGGAGCTGATTTCAAGTGTTTCCAGCTATGTCCGCGAAAAAGGTGGACTTGGGACAGGTTCTGAAACCGGGGTTGAGGGGCTGTTCGCATTTTGCAGCGAAACCCGCACTGAGTTTGAGGCGACGTTTTACGAGCCGATCATGTGTCTTGTTCTACAGGGCGCCAAGGAAGCGCATCTGGAAGATCGCACGATCCGCTATGGCGCCGGCAAGTCGCTGATTGTCAGCCACGCACTGCCTGTCAACGCCGGAGTGATCGATGCTTCGCCGGAAAAACCCTATGTGTCGCTGGCATTGCGGCTGGATTTGGCAACCGCCCGCAGCCTCTATGACGAGGTCGGCGCGGCTCAGGGGCAGGAGGGGGCCTTCCATTCGATGAGCGTGGCCGACAGCGATGCCGCCCTGATCGATGCAACGGCGCGGCTGTTCCAAATGTCACATGACCCGATCGAGGTGCAGGCGCTGGCTCCTCTGGTCTTGAAAGAGATCCATTTTCGACTGCTGCGCGCCCAGCATGGTGGAATGCTGCGTCAGCTATTGTTGCACGAAAGCCCGGCCAGCCGGATTTCCAAGGCGATTTCGATGATCCGAGAAAGTTTCAAGGCCAACCTGCCGGTGGTTGAACTGGCCGCAGCCGCGGGGATGAGCCAATCAACTTTCCATGAGCATTTCAAGGCGCTTACCTCCACTACTCCGCTGCAATACCAAAAAGAGCTGCGCCTGATGGAGGCCCGGAGGCTCCTGATCGGCGGCGGCAAGTCAGTGGCCTCGGTTGCTTATGATGTCGGGTATGAAAGTCCCACCCAATTCAGCCGGGAATATGCGCGCAAGTTTGGTGTGCCGCCCAGTGACCAGAAATTGTCGTCAGTGTCACTGGCCTCATGACACGTTCCAAATCAGCGATTCCTACACTGTTGCCAAAATCACAAGTCGGGTGAAGACAGGTAACCAAGTCGGCAACCTGTTGCGGTGGCGGACATCGGACCAAGTTGTAACCGATGTTTGGTGTCACTCACTGACTTTTGGGATTGGAATAGCAAAGCGTGGCTTCCAGCCATTTTGCAGCGTGTCCTACAGCTTGAAAGACTCGTGATTTTTCCGATCTCAATCCGTTGTAAACTAATTGGAAGTTGGTGTTTCAACTTCCAATGGATTGCTATTGCGCTCTGCTCCTGTGCCGAATGGCGGAGTCTCTGACCACCAGTTCGGCCTCAAGCCGTTCTGCCTTGGGTCTTTCCTGTTCGGTTATCCAGCGCGCCAGCGCGACCGCGGCGCGTTCTCCCATTCTGGAAACCGGTAAGTGAACCGTCGTCACAGCGGGTACGGCCACGGCAGAGCTTGGCAGATCGTCGAGTCCGACCAACGAGACGTCGTGAGGCACGCTAACCCCTTGCGTCTGTAGGCCAAACAGAACGCCAAGTGCCAAGACATCCGAAAGGCAAAGAATTGCATCCGGTTTCGGAGACGCGGCGCCAATACGCCGACCGATTTCTGAACCGCCAGCAAGACTTATGTCAGTCTCATAGGTTGTAAGTTCGCCTTCCCAGTCCATTGCATTCAATCCCGACAGCCGGGATTGCGTCCGATCGTTGTTATGAGCAGGGCCATGAACGACGGCGACCCGCTGGTGCCCAAGATCGATCAGGTGTCGCAAGGCAAGTTGTGCCGCCGCAGCATTGTCATAGCCGATGGTAGGCAAATGGTTGGTGTCGTCGAAATAGGACGTGATGATCGTGGGCAGCATTGTCCGTTCAATAAGATCATGGAATTCATCGGTATGTGTGGCACCGGTGATGATCAAACCTTCTGCGCCGATATCGACAAGGCCCTGCGCTTTTTCGGCTTCGACCGTTGGGGACGAATCTGTTGTTGCAACAATGAGCGACAGTTGATGCTTGGAAAGCTCACGCTCCAGTGCGGCAAGAAACCGGGCGAAAATTGCGTTGTCCAGAGTTGGCACCAAGGCGCCGACAAACCGTGTTCGACCGGAATTGATGGCCCGGGCAGCAGCGCTAGGAACGAATTTCAGCTCAGCGATAGCTTGCTGAACTTTCTCCAGAGTTTCCTTTTTGACCACGCCTGGTTCATTCAGGACCCGAGACACTGTGGCAACTGATACGCCGGCAGCTTTTGCGACGTCTCTGAGGTTTGCGCGTTTCTTGATTTCAAGGGTTTTGGGAGTCACGTGTTTCTGCGTCCATTTTCCGATCGATCAAGAAAGAGTTGACATATGAAACTAGTTTCATCAACCTCTGTAACTAGTTTCATAACTGAGAATCCGACAAAACCATGCATGGATCGACCATCTTGCACCAGTTCACGAACGCCGGGTTTGTCAGCCCAGGGCGCAAGTTTCCGGGTTTTCCAAAGGCGACCGATACACAGACCTATGTGCTGGCCCCGCGCGAGGCAGTAGTTGCGAAAATGAACGCGGGTGACTTGCTTTCGGTCGAAGGAGTATCGCCGGTGAACCCTCTGGCGGTAGTCGCATTTTCGGATGACGGGTGCTCCAAGCTTGAAAGTCTGGGTCTTGAGGCGAACGGCGTCATCAATCCGGGCGAGTTCAATAGCGATCAATTTTGCGGCTGGGTCGGATCGAATGGCGGAGACGCGGCGCAATCGATGCCAAGCTGCAGGCTGGCGACTGCGACCGATCCCTTGATTCTACGAGCGAGCAGGTCAGTGACCGTCTGGATGATCCGGCCAGCTTCGATTGACGGATTGATCGAAGGCGCTGAAGCCGGCTGTGTCACAGTTTTGCACAAACGGGCGGGCGCGAGCGGACCATTTTTGCCACCGCTTTTGGGAGATACCCGAGACGAATTCACGGTGCCGAGCGGCACCGGGTTCGCCTATGGGCTCAAAGCTGGTGAGTTCGTTCAGATCATCGATGTCGAAGGGCAGCAGTGTTCGGATTTCATGGCGCTCCGCGCGGATGGTCTGGATCGTGGAATCGAATGGATGATCGACTCGACCGCCACCCGGTCGATGGTGCGGCGTGCCTTTCCCGGTCCCGGTCTGCTGGACAAGTTTTATGACCGCGAAATGCGGCCGTTGCTGAACGTCGTTCAGGACACCTGCGGCCGGCATGACACGTTTGGTTTGGCCTGTACCGCGCGAGGTTACGAAGAACGCGGATTCCCGGGGCACGTAAATTGTTCGGACAATATGTCCAACGCACTCGCCCCCTATGGCGTTGGGCGCCGGTCGGCCTGGCCTGCGATCAACTTCTTCTGGAACACCTGGATCGACGCCTCGACCCACCACATCCTGACTGAGGAATCCTATTCGCGACCCGGCGACTATGTAGCCATGCGCGCGCTCGAGGACCTTGTGTGCGTCTCGACAGCCTGTCCCGACGACATCGATCCGATCAACGGCTGGAATCCGACGGATGTGCATGTGCGTATCTATCGCCCTGAAACCCCGATCCGCCGTGCTGTGGCCTATCGTGAAAAGGAAGATGCCCCGATGTCGATCAGTCAGGAGTCCGCGTTTCATGACCGACTGGCCCCGCTGACTCAGCACTTCGCTCCGGCGCGTGATCTTTGGACCCCTGTCAGCTACCCGGCGCACGGTACGCTGGGTGAATACTGGGCCTGTCGCGAGACGGTCACCGTGCAGGACATGAGCGGGCTGCGCAAGTTCGACATTGTAGGCCCGGATGCCGAGAGGCTGATGCAATTAGCTACCACGCGCAATGTCGCCAAGCTGCCGGTCTGGCGCGGGTCCTACACGTTGATGTGCGACAAAAGTGGATCGGTAATCGATGACGGTACGTTGTTCCGTCTGGCCCCCGAAATTTTCCGTTGGTGTTGCGGGTCCGAGGAGAGCGGTCGCGCTCTGCAGGCCCAGGCCGCTGAACACGAACTGCAAGTTCGGGTGCATGCAATGCGGAACGCTATGCCCAATCTTGCCATTCAGGGGCCGAAGTCACGGGACCTGCTGCGCAAGATTGCATTTACGCAGCCTCATGTGCCTTCGTTGGATCAGTTGAAGTGGTTCGGTGTCACCGTCGCGCGGCTGAGTGACCGGGAAGGCACGCCGTTCATGCTGTCCCGCTCAGGCTACACCGGCGAGCTGGGCTATGAGGTCTTCTGCGCCAAGTCCGATGCAGTTGCGATCTGGGATGCGGTGATGGAGGCCGGGGCCGAATTCGGGATCACCCCCATGGGTTCGGCCGCGCTGGAGATCATACGCATCGAAGCAGGGTTGGCCGCCGCAAACGCCGAGTTCACCGCAGGGGTCGATGCGTTCGAGGCCGGGTTGGGCTTTGCCGTTGATCTGAACAAATCCGACTTCACCGGCAAAGCTGCGTTGGAACGAAACGCCCGTGACCCGCGCCGGATCCTCAAGGGATTGCTGATCGGCTGCGATGACGTACCCGCCGCAGGGTCGCACGTCTACTCTGGCGAGCGGCAAGTAGGCGTGGTCACTTCGGCCACCCGTTCGCCGATGCTGGAACGCGCGATCGCCATGGCACGGTTATCGGTGGAAGTGGCAGACAACGGTTCGCGATTAGAGATTGGGCAACTCGACGGGCGAATGAAGCGGCTCGGCGCCACCGTCACGGACATTCCATTCATAGACCCGCAACGCAAGCGGGCGCGCGCCTGATGGCGCATGCAACTTTACGCAACAGGAGAAGAAGATGAGGAACTTTACGACACTGACTGCGTCCCTCGCACTGGCCTTGGGAGCTACTGCCACAATGGCGCAGGAAAAGGTTATGGTGGGAGAGCCCAGCTGGCCCGGTGCCAAGATCATGAGCCGTGTGATCGGTCAGGTCATCGAAACCCGACTGGGTGGCGAGGTCGGCTATGCGCCAGGTGCCAATGCCGTGATCTTTGCCGCGATGGATGGCGGGCGCGGCGACATCGACGTACACCCCGATGTCTGGCTGCCAAACCAGTCCTCGTTCACTGATGAATATGTCGATCAGAAAGGCACTGTGGCGCTCTCTTCCGGCAGCTACGAAGGCCGCGCGGGGATTTGTGTTCCGAATTACATGGTTGAGGACCACAGCATCAAATCGATCTATGACCTTGCCACGCCAATGGCGCAGGAGCTTTTTGACTCGGATGGCGATGGCATGGGCGAGGTTTGGGTCGGTGCATCCGGCTGGGCATCAACCAATACCTTCAAAGTGCGTGTTCGCGACTATGGGATCGAAACCTTTCTGACCCCCACCACAGAAGACGAAACCGTGTTCTATTCGCGACTGAAGGATCAGATTGATCAGAAGAAGGGTGCCGCCTTCTACTGCTATGCACCGCATTATGTGCATGCGCTTTATGATGTGACCATTCTGGAAGAACCCGAACACGACGCATCGACCTACAAGATGGTACAGCCAGATCAGGACGCAGATTGGTACAACAAATCACATGTCAGCACCGGCGAACCGGTCAAAACCGTGACCGTTGCCCATTCGAAGTCGCTGGAACAGCGCAATCCGGCGGCGGCGTCTTTCCTGAGCGGCATAAACATGAATGCCGATCAGCTCAGTGCTTTGACCTATGAAGTCGTCGTCAAAGGGCGCGATACCGATGAGGTTGTGGCCGAATGGATTGCCGCGAACGGCGACACGGTCGATGGCTGGCTTGGTCTGAAAACCAACTGATACCAATGGGTCCCTGGCTCAACATTGCCGGGGACGCAATCTGCAAGCTCAACCAAAGTGGGGCCAGTATGACGGCGGATATCGCAATCGATGCACGTGGCGTGTGGAAGGTGTTCGGAGCACGAGCGCAGGACGCCCTGGAAGCTATTCACAGCGAGGGGCTGAGCAAGGCGGAAGTGCTGGACCGGTTCAACTGCGTTGTCGGGGTCGCTGATGCCAGCTTCGAAATCGAGCGCGGTGAGCTGTTCTGCGTCATGGGCCTGTCCGGATCGGGTAAGTCGACCTTGGTCCGTCATGTGAACCGACTGCTGGAGCCCACGGACGGTCACATCTATTTGGACGGTGACGACGTAATGGGTTTGAACGATGAGGGATTGCGCGATCTGCGCAACCGCCGGGTCGCCATGGTGTTCCAGAACTTCGGCCTGATGCCGCACCGTACCGTACGCGACAACGTCGCCATGCCACTGGAAATCCGCGGCACCGGCAAAGCGCGTCGCTGGGAAGAGGCGGATCGGGTTCTGGAGCTTGTGGAGCTCAGCGGTTGGGAAGACAAATACGCCCATGAACTGTCCGGCGGCATGCAGCAGCGTGTCGGTCTTGCCCGCGCAATCGCGGCTGACCCCGAAATTCTGCTGATGGACGAGCCATTCTCGGCCCTCGATCCGCTGATCCGCAAGCAGTTGCAGGATCAGTTCATGGAGCTGAGCCACAAGCTCAACAAGACCACGATGTTCATCACGCATGACCTCGACGAAGCTATCCGCATCGGCCACCGCATTGCGATCATGAAAGATGGGCGCATCGTTCAAATCGGCACGCCTGAAGAGATCATCCTGAACCCCGCTGATGACTATGTCGCCGATTTTGTTGCCGGGATCTCAAAGCTCAACATGATCTTTGCCCATGCGGTGATGAAGCCGGTCGACGAATTCGAGGCGCATCACGGCGAAGTCCCGGAAGATGCGAAAGAGGCGCATCCCGACATGGACCTGTCCGACCTGATGAACCTCTGCGTCGACGGGCATGGCGTGGTTGCCGTGACGCAGGAAGGCAAGACAGTCGGCGTGATCAACCGCGCGGGGCTGATCCGCGCCATTCAGGACAGTCAGGCATAAGGGGACGGTGATGAAACACGTTGATGCACAACAGGTTCAACCTGAAACTGCCGACCGGTTGGAAAGCCTGATTGGTGAGTTTGTCGGGCAAAGCCAGGCGTATTACCAAAAGACCTTTGCATATATGATGCAGGCTCCGGGTTATCGGTTCACGCTGAACAAGGCTGCTGCGCTCCTTGGCCCGATCTGGTTTGGGGCGCGCGGCCTATGGTCCTGGTTTCTGGGGTTTCTGGTTCTGGAGACGTTAGCTTACATCCAAATAGGCTTGGGCCTGTTTGGCGATCTGGGGCGCGAGTTCCGCGAACGCGCCGCTCAGATCGAGCAGACGCTGGAGTTAAGGCGCCAGCAGATTGAAGCGGCTGAGCAATCCGGTGCTGCGTCGCTGGATTCTCTCAAACGCGCGGCAGAATCTCTGGAGGGCGCTCTGGCCGGAGCGCAGGAGGCCGCTCAAAGTGCCGATTCCACCGGTATCACATACCTTGCATTGGGTATCGCCCTGTTGTTGGCAGTGAAGTTTCTTGCTGCATCGCTGGCAAACTGGACATTGGAAGGGCAGTTCGCGCGCTGGCGGTCGGATTCCGGTGTGGCGCATGGTTGGTCCGTCACGCGGACGATCGTTGCCGCGGTGTTGACCGTTGTGGTTGTTGTTCTGTCTGCCATCAAGTTTGCACAGCCTGACGCGCTGACTGTCCTGAAGACATTTCCGACCAACCGCGACTGGCGGTTGAATGTCGGAGACGGAGTGCAGGCCGTCTTTGAATGGACCAAAACCGCGGGGCGCGGATTCTTTGATGGGTTGACCTATGGAATGCGCACCCTGTTGGACTGGATTGAGGTTGTTCTGGTCGATACCCCATGGCCGGTAGTGTCACTGGTAATCATCATGCTGGCCTATCTTTCTGCGGGCTCGCGCGTGGCGATTTTCACCGGCGCGGCGCTGGCCTATCTGGGCTTGCTGGATTTCTGGGAAAAAGCGATGACTACCATTGCCTTGCTGGGGGCCGCCGCGCTGATCTCGATCACTTTGGGCATTCCGCTTGGCATCTATTGCGCGCGCCGTCCACGAGCCTTTGCCATCGTGCGCCCAATCCTCGACTTCATGCAGTCCATGCCGTCCTTCGTGTATCTGATCCCTGTTGTCGCCTTTATCGGTTCAGGTAAACCCGCTGGTGTCGTTGCGACCATGATCTTCGGCAGCCCTCCGGTGATCCGCTTTACCGTATTGGGCCTTCAGCAAGTGCCCGAAACAGTGCGCGAGGCCGCGCTGGCCTTCGGCGCGACACCACGCTACCTGCTTTGGCGTGTTGATCTGCCCTTGGCTCACAAGACAATCATGGCCGGAGTGAACCAGACAATCCTGATGTCGCTGGCCATGGTGGTTGTTGCGTCACTGATCGGTGCGAAAGGCCTGGGTGAAGATGTTCTGGAGGCACTTCAGTATGCGGCAGCGGGACAGGGCATTCTGGCGGGCCTCGCGATCCTCTTCTGTGCGCTCATTCTGGACCGCATCGTGGCCGGAAAAAGGTAAAGTCGGTCACCATAAATCTCGCTGATCCCTGCTTAAAGGATCTCACCTCTTTGGTCTGACGGCAAAGGGGTGAGAGCTTCGCCGTTGAAATCCCAGTGAATGAAAGTCTGGCGGAACTCTCTAGATCTTGGCGGAATGGGCACGGGTTTTGATAGCCTCGTTCATTCGAAGGGAAAGCTGTCCAAACGCTGATATCCGGTTTCCGTCACCAGAACCTGGGTCTCAAGCTTGATGCTCTCCGACCCGAGCTCACCAATCAGGCTCTCAACGCAGACAACCATTCCCGGCAGGAATTGCCCCGACATCGCCGCGGGACCCCAATCCACATGCAATGGAATAACAGGCCATTCATCAGCCATACCTACGCCATGCACCGCCAGAGAGTACCGATAGGGAATATGCGTTTCGGGTATGCGCCAGCTTTTGTCGTTGAACTCTGAAAAACTGACGCCGGGTTTTACCAGATCGAGGTTGTGCTGTATCTGCGCAAGCGCTGTATCATACAGGCGCCGCTGGGTCGGACTCATGGGCTCATAACCACAGGTCCAGGAACGGGAAAGATCCGCGCAGTACCCATAGGGCCCGATCATGTCCGTATCGAACGAGATCATCTCACCCGATTGGCACACGCGGTCTGAACATTCCTGATACCAGGGGTTCGTTCTTGGCCCGCATGTCAGCAACTTGGTTTCCAGCCAATCTCCGCCAGACCGTGCATTCTCAAAATGCAGATGCGCCCACAACTCGCGCTCGGTTGTACCGGGGCAGGAATGTTCGTAAATTCGGGCCATGCCGGCCTCGCACACGCGGATCGTCCACCGCATCAGTTCGATTTCATCGGGCGACTTGATAGATCTGGCGATTTCGGTGATCTGCGTTCCCTCGACATAGGTCAAACCCCGCGTTTCCAACGCGTGGACGCCACTGCCGTCCAATTTGTCACAGGCAATGCGGCGGTTCCCGCCTCCATAGCGGCTCACCAAATCGGCGATCTCGTCAGCCCAGGCATTGGTTGCTGTTTCAACCTTGTCACCGGACGCCATGAACATCCAGGTTTTGGCAATTCGGATTTCGTCAATTCCGGGCAGGTTTTCGCTTTGGTGCAGGCAACCTTTGAATTCGAACATGATCGCCGGGCCACCAGTCAGGATCAGCGCATATCGCATCGGGTTGTGCAGCGTCCAAACCTGCATGTTCGTGCAGTCGAACGCGTAGCGGATATTGCAAGGATCATAGAGCAGAAGGGCAGCGCAATCCGCTGCCTCCATTTGCTCTCGCAGCCGCCGCAGACGATAGGATCGCGCCCGGTTCAGGGTCTCGGCGGGCACAGGGCTTTTCAAAGGCTTGTCAGCGCCTTCTGCGTTCAGATAGGTCAGTTTGCGGTCGTCTTTGAAGGCGGGATCAATATTCATGCGGCCCGCCCGTAGAACCCGATGCGTTCTTCCTCGGAAAACAGTACACCGGGCTTTTCATAGTAGGAGAAGACGGCAATAATTCGATCCTGATCACCGACGACAGGTGTGACCCGGTGTGCCGTGTTTTTGCCTTTGAATATATTCAGCGTACCGGGCTCCAATTCAATCAGTGTTGGTGTTCGCCGCCCTTCCAGCAGGTCGGCCACGCCGTCATAATTGGGATCGGTATCGCTGCGCAGGTTCCGGTCGTATTCAAATGCACCGCCATGTTTTGGGGATTGCAGCAACAAGGTCGTGGTAAACTCGGATCGGTCGAAATGCCAGTTCAGCGCCTGGCCATGGGAATAGGCCATGACATTCACCCGGGCCAATGGATCATCCATCGTGTACAGCTTTGGTTTCTCCATCACCGCGGCGAGAAATTGAGCGAATGGTGGCCATTCATATAGCTGTATGACAAGGGCGGTGCCCATCTGATCGGCGCAAATCGTTCGGTTTGAAGTGTCGAACTCAGTCAATGCGGGATGCTTGGCATCCAGTCCTTCGATTGATTTCTGGAAGTAGATGTTGTGACGGCGCGCGTGGACAAATGCTTCGCGCTCCAGGACTGGCTTAAGCTGGTCAACCGCCTGCAATATCGCGGTCTCGCGAACGAATCCCGGCAGGTTGAACAGACCGTCCTGTTCCAAAGAAGCCTTGCAGGTCTGAACCAGTTCCATCCAACGGTCGCCGTCCGGCTCGTCCAGAGGATATCGGTCGAGATTGATCAGGTCATACATGCTGCGCCCTCCATCGTGATGAAAAAAAGGCTATGGCTGGCGCCCCCTTTTAATCAACAGTATTTCTAATTATCGTCCGAAAGAAAAACTTTCGGAGGTGTTCATGAATTCGATTGCCCCACTCAATGCCCTTCGTGCTTTCGAGGCCGCAGCTCGCACCGGTTCATTCACTAACGCAGCCAGCGAACTGGGTGTCAGTTCCGCCGCCGTCAGCCAGCAGGTGAGACTCCTTGAAGATTTCTGGCAGAAGACGTTGTTCATTCGTCAAGGCAATCGAATTTCTCTGACTGATGCGGGACAGGCGGCCTATCCCGAGCTGGCCCATGCGATGTCCACCTTGGGCGCGTTGTCCGACAAAATGCAGCGCAAGGCTCAGCGGCAAAAACGACTGACGCTCAGCGCCCCGCAATCCGTGGCTGAAACATGGTTGGCACCCAGACTGGCGGCACTGGAATTCGGCGCAAAGTGGGCTCCGCTAAGTGTTCGTGTTGATGAAGACCCTATCGACCTTGTGACTGACAAGGTGGATATGAGGATATTCTACGGCCATGATTTGTATGGGGATTATCACATCGAAACGTTGTTTTCGGATAAGTTGGTGGCGGTGGCCTGCCCGCAAATTGCAACGCTGTACGATTACGGATTAGAGACGATTGAAGACCGGTCGTTCATTCACACGGACTGGGGTCGAGGGTTCGCGTCATCGCCAAACTGGACCGCAGCGCTGATGGGGCAACGAAGCGTTGACCCAAATCTTGGTTTGCTCGCGCAGTCCAGTAGTACGGCCCTCAACCTCGCGCGCCACGGATTGGGTGTTGCGCTGGTGCCTGCGATGATGGCAGCCGATGATCTTGCCGCACGCAGGGTCGTTCAGATGAAACTGACTCCTTTGGAGCTGACGCAAGATTATCGAGTTGCGTTTCCAAAAAGACTTCGGTCAAATCCCGAGGTTCAGCAGATCGTCGCGGCCCTGCGCGGCAATTGAAGGCTTGCGCAGTTTTTGTTCGGGACCGGGCCGTAAACACTGCTGAGTGAAAACCATTCGATCATCGAAAATTCGTTCAATCACCCTGCCCATGGACGCTTCTTGTCGTGGTGTTGAGCCCGACTGATGCCTGTCGATTTGCATGGAGCGAGGTGAACCGGGGGATTGTCCCGACCACTCGATTGACTCGCATTCCGGGGCCATTTCGATGCAATGGCGAACCAACTATGCCTCGGTGCATTTCGCAGATCAGATTACGGCTAAAGTGCCGACAGACACACATGAAGGCGCGTACTCGTTGTCAATCTGGTATACGCTTCAGGAAAAGCTATCAGGTTCCTGCCACGTTCCGGTATCTTTGCCGGATTCGGGGTAAAAGCAGCTCAAGTTTCGGCAAAGGGTATTCATGACATTCTTAAAAGAACCGGTGGTCCATTTCTTTATTCTGGGGGCTGTAATATTTGCGTGGTTTTCGCTGTCGGATGCCTCTACCGAGGCTGTAGTCGAAGCCCGCATCACAGTTGACGAACCGGACGTCGACCGATTGATCAGCCAGTTTCAGGCAACTTGGCAGCGTATTCCGACACTCGATGAGCTGGACACTATGGTCGACAGGCTGGTGCGAGAAGAGGTTCTCGTCAGGGAGGCCCGGACACTGGGCCTGGACCGTGGCGACAGCATCGTCCGAAACCGATTGGCGCAAAAGATGGAGTTTCTGACGACCTCACTTGCACAGGCCGCAGAACCGTCCGACGACGTGTTGAAAGAGCATATGAATGAAAACCAAAGTACATTCTTGCAGCCTGGTCGCGTTTCGTTCCGGCAAATAGGTTTTGGTGAGGATGAAGAGGGATTGCGGGCTGCCATGACAGCCTTGAAAACAGGGGCTGAACCCGCCGGTTTTGGCTCGGTCAGCTTGTTGCCAAATGAAATTCCGCTCTCTTCCGCCCGGAGCGTGCAGGGCGTTTTTGGCGGGAATTTCTTCGAACAGGTTGAGGCCCTGCCGGATGGCGAATGGGCAGGACCAATCCGATCGGGTTACGGCCTGCATCTGGTATATGTCATGGATCGTCGATCTCCGAACCTGCCGGACTTCGAAGAGATCCGCGATGAGGTGTTGTCGGATTGGCGGCGCAATCTGAAAGATGCTCTGTCGCAGGCGCAGTTTGACGATCTGGTGGATTTGTATGAGATAGACAGACCGTCTCGCGACCAACTGGCGATGAGATTGCAACGATGAACCTGAAACGTGTCTTAATCGCGTGTGTTCTGCTGCTTTTGCCTGTTCAGGCGGCAAACAGCCACGCGTTGGAGCCGGGATTCCTCGACCTGAGACAGCGAGGCGAAACAGGTTGGCAGATCTTCTGGCGTGTTCCGGATGTGAACGGCTCGCCCATGGCCATTTCGGTCGAATTGCCAGGCGGTTGTACACAAAGCCAGACGCCCGAGCAGGTTTTTGACGGTTCAGCATGGATTGCCGCATGGGGCGTGACCTGCACGGCTGGGTTGGAGGGCGAAGCGCTTTCAATTCAGGGCCTCGAACTTCAGCGCACTGACGTGCTTGTGCGGCTGCAATTAACAGACGGATCGACAGAGACACACAGGCTGACGCCGCAGAACACCAGCTTTGACGTGCCCACGCAATCGTCAGGGTTGTCCATGTTCTTTAGCTATCTGGGGCTGGGTTTCGAACATATCCTGGCCGGCTGGGATCATCTTTTGTTTGTTTTTGCACTTCTGGTGTTGATTAAGGATGTCCGAAGACTGGTGATTGCGATCACGGCTTTCACCGTTGCCCATTCAATAACTCTGGCGCTTGCTTCCCTTGGGCACGTCACTGTTCCCGGTCCCCCTGTCGAAGCAGTCATCGCGCTTTCGATCGTTTTTCTGGCGGTCGAAATCATCAAGCGTCAGAACACGCAGGAGAGCCTGTTTGAACGGGCGCCCTGGTTGATTTCGTTCGCATTCGGGTTGTTGCACGGCCTCGGTTTTGCCGGGGCGCTGCGGGAAATCGGCTTACCACAGGGGGATATTGCCACGGCTTTGCTGGCGTTCAATCTTGGTGTCGAAGCCGGGCAACTTGTCTTTGTTGCCTTTGTTCTGGGAATTGGGCTTACCCTCGCGTGGATTTGGCCACGGTTGCGCCAGTTTTGGCGGCAGCCCCAGAACGTGATTAACGTCATATTCGGGTACGCTATCGGAGCAGTTTCGACGTTCTGGGTGGCCGAGAGGGTCGCAGCATTCTAGCGGTAGTAGTGCCAATTCACTGGCACAGTGATGACCTGGTCATCAATTGTAATGCGCGTCGGACAAAGTGTAATGCAATACAAACAAGCCGGTTTGCGTCGTTGCTGAGCGGATCAGTCTTCAAGTGCATCACTCGATTTGGCCAGCGGTGCGGTTTCATAACGAATTCCGCGTCGCAGCGATGCGACGGACGATTTCGGGCGAGACTTGAACTGGCGCGCTATTTCGCCCGCGATCTTCGGATCTTCTTTAATCAACGCGCGCAGTGTTTTCCCAATTGCATCGCGGTTCTCACGCGCACCGAATAAGTGCTGGATCACCACGGCCTCAACCATGGCTTCTTTGCTCTCGGAACTCAGACCGTCTTCCAGCATGGCCGCGCGCACGACATCAACACCCGCTGGCCCATCACGTTCGATGATCGCAGTCGCATATGCCCCGACCACCTTACCCTTCGAATTGGCAACCGCTTGTCGAAACCTTCGGTATAGAAACTGACGGGCATCTTCATCCCTGCCGAGCCCAAGAATGAGAATTCTTATGGGCTTCAGACCTAATGCGCGCGGATTAGAAGAATCATCAATTAACACGTTGCTGTCTGAAGTGATGCTCAAGGATCGGAGAATAGCGTACGGCGCCTGATCCAGCTCGGTGAGAGCAAGATTTCGAATCGACGGGCTTTCGTGGTTGATCAGCGATCCAAAGTACTCGTAACGGTGATGCACTTGCGAAGGCCATGTCTCAAAATTGGAGAGGATATGGTTGAATATCGCCGCATTAGACTGGTCGATATAAGCAAGCCTGGTCCATGTTCCTGTCTTTCCACTTCGCGCAAAAAGAACTTTGTCGTCTGCGCTTCCAGCAAGTTTTCTGCGTGTCGCACTATCCACGAGAAAAGGGACGTCCGCTGTTTCAACACTCCCGCGAACGGCTTTTATTGATTTGTACTGAAAAGGGTCTTCCGGGTCGGCAATTGCCAAGACGACGGTGTCACTGCCCAGGAGAGTGGAAACCAAGCTGACGCGCGGTGACAGCGCATGGAAGCCACATGCCGACGCCGGTGCTGGCAACGACGCCACAAAGCCGATCAAGACTGCCGCGAACGTGAAAAACGCTTTCATAAGCTGCCGTCCAAGTTGCCGATTATGCGCAATTTATCACGATTCGCCGCACATATATGAATTTCGTGACGTGATTAGGCGAACGCCTCTGAGTGTATGCGCATGCGTAGCTTTCTGTTCCATACGTCTCGAAGCCCGCCAAGGATTGAAATCAAGTATTGACGCGCTTTCTTTATTTCCATATTTCGCGAAATATGGAAAAAGAAATTGCGAACCAACTTGCTATCCTTGGCCACCCTCAGCGCATTTCCGTGTTTCGCATGTTGATGCGACGCTATCCTGACGCCGTTCCGGCCGGAGAGGTGGCATCCGAGCTGGCCATAAAAGCCAGCACCTTGTCGAGTTACCTTAACGCACTGCAACGGTCGGGATTGGTTTCGCAGCAAAGATCCGGAACATCTCTTCTGTACTCAATTGAAATGAAAAACGTGCAGTCGATGCTCGACTATCTGGTCGTGGATTGCTGCCGTGGTCGCCCTGATATCTGCATGCCCTTTACCAAAGGAAATGACACAATGACTGACCGGAAGTTCAATGTACTATTCATCTGCGTCGGCAATTCCGCGCGCTCAATTTTCGCTGAGTCTCTGCTGCGCGAGATCGGTGGAGACAGATTCAACGTCTATTCCGCAGGCACGAAGCCATATTCGGAGCTTAATCCGTTTGCCGTCCAGGTTTTGAAGGATAAGGGACACGACACCTCGGTTCTCAGATCCAAGAACGTGTCCGAGTTCTCGGCGCAGGATGCGCCAGAAATGGATTTTGTCTTCACCGTTTGTAATCAGGCGGCCAACGAGGAATGTCCCGCATGGGAAGGGCAGCCCATCAGTGGTCACTGGGGTATGGTTGACCCGGTCAAGACCGAAGGAACAGATGCCGAAAAGAGTCTTGCCTTTCAAAGCGCTTATGGCGCGCTGAGGCGCAGGATCGAAGCCTTTACGTCCTTGCCGATCGAAAGCCTTGATCGGATCGCATTGCAATCCGCCGTAGATGAAATCGGTAGGACTCCTATTGAGGAAACCAAATGACAACTTACGCTGTGAACGGCCTGGGCCGAATGGGAAAGCTGGTCCTGAAGCCGTTGCTGGACAGGGGTGCAAATATCGCCTGGATCAACGATTCAGTGGGCGATGCGGCGATGCACGCGCATCTTCTGGAGTTCGATTCTGTGCATGGGCGCTGGGATGCCACCTTCGAGCATGACGCAGACAGCGTAACCGTCAATGGAACGCGATTGCCTTTCGTCGGCGCCAAGGACCTGAATGCCTTGCCGCTGGAAAACGTTGACGTTGTCATCGACTGCACCGGCGTATTCAAAACCGAAGCCAAACTGGCCCCGTATTTCGAGGCCGGCGTGAAGAAGGTAGTCGTTTCAGCCCCGGTCAAGGATGGGCCGACCGCAAATGTCGTCATGGGCGTGAACGAGGACATATATGATCCTGCCGTGCACAGCATCGTGACAGCGGCGTCTTGCACAACCAACTGTCTGGCGCCGGTGGTCAAGGTTATCCATGAGAATTTGGGCATCCGCCACGGGTCGATGACGACGATCCATGATGTGACCAACACCCAAACCATCGTGGACCGCCCGGCCAAAGATTTGCGCCGCGCGCGATCGGCCCTGAATTCGCTGATCCCGACGACAACCGGCTCGGCGACGGCAATTACGCTGATTTACCCCGAACTCACAGGGCGGTTGAACGGCCATGCCGTTCGGGTCCCGCTGCTGAATGCCTCGCTGACCGACTGCGTATTCGAGGTTGAAAAGGCAACGACCGTCGAAGAGGTCAACGAGTTCTTCAGAGTCGCAGCGGAAGGCGAATTGAACGGAATACTCGGCTATGAAACGCGACCGCTGGTGTCGACCGATTACACAAATGATGAACGTTCATCGATCATCGACGCGCCATCGACCATGGTCGTGAACGGAACGCAGGTGAAAATATATGCCTGGTACGACAACGAAATGGGTTATGCCTATCGTCTGGTTGATGTGGCGATGATGGTCGGGGCATCGTTGTGACCCGAAAACCCGAAGGTCTGTCGGCCTATATCGCGGTTACGGCAGCTTATTGGGCTTTTATGCTGACCGACGGGGCGCTCAGGATGTTGGTGCTGTTGCACTTTCATACCCTGGGCTTTTCGCCGGTACAGTTGGCCTATCTGTTTGTTCTCTATGAGATCGCGGGCATGGTCACAAACCTTACCGCAGGTTGGATCGCGGCCCGGTTTGGGCTGACCTCGACCCTATATTCAGGTCTGGGTCTGCAGGTTGTGGCGCTGTTGGCGCTGACCCAGCTTGACCCGAATTGGGCGATTGGAGTTTCGGTTGCTTTTGTCATGATCGTTCAGGGGGCAAGCGGGGTTGCAAAGGACCTTGCCAAGATGTCCTCGAAATCCGCTGTCAAGCTGCTGGCGCCAACCGAGGGCGGGGGATTGTTCCGCTGGGTTGCAGTTTTGACCGGCTCCAAGAACGCGGTCAAAGGTTTGGGCTTTCTACTTGGGGCTGCACTGCTTGCGACATTGGGCTTTACCTGGGCAGTTCTGGTCATGGCGATCGTACTTGCAGCGATCCTGGCGGCTGTTGTCATATTCATGCCGCCGGGGCTTCCCAAAGGGCGCAAAGGTGCAAAGTTTTCCGAGGTCTTCTCGAAATCAGCCAATGTGAACTGGCTGTCAGCCGCGCGCGTCTTCCTTTTCGGTGCGCGAGATGTGTGGTTCGTGGTCGGCATTCCAATCTATTTCTACGCCGTATTGTCCGATGGCACCGAGGAAGGAAACCGCACCGCGTTCTTCATGATCGGCACGTTCATGGCTGTTTGGGTGATCCTGTACGGTGCCATTCAGGCCGGTGCTCCCAAAATTCTGCGTGCCTCGGACCGAACCGAAAGTGACCTGATCCGGGCCGCGCGCAACTGGGCCGCAACGCTGTTTTTCGTGCCTGCTGTTCTGACCGTGGCCGTGTTGGTATCGTCCGGGCCAGAGACCTGGCTGACGGTCACTCTCGTGATCGGGCTTCTGGTGTTCGGTGCGATTTTCGCGGTGAACTCGTCGCTTCATTCCTATCTGATTTTGGCCTTCACCAAATCCGAACGGGTCACGATGGACGTTGGGTTCTATTACATGGCCAACGCAACTGGCCGGCTGCTGGGAACCGTGTTGTCCGGCCTGACCTATCAGATTGGGGGGCTACCACTTGTACTGGGCACCGCCGCATTGATGGTCGCCCTTGCAGCGCTGACGTCCGGCAAGCTGAGCGCACACACAGCCGAGGCAATTTCATGAGCATATTCGAACGTTACCTGACTGTCTGGGTTGCCCTTGCCATGGTCGCCGGCATCCTGATCGGCTTGGCGGCACCCGGTCTTGTGGGGCTTGTCGCGTCGGCCGAGGTCGCCAGCGTCAATCTGGTTGTGGCGGTCCTGATCTGGGCGATGGTCTATCCCATGATGGTTGGTGTCGATTTCGGCGCCGTTGCCGGTGTTGCCCGGCAGCCGCGCGGGCTGATCGTGACACTTGTCGTCAACTGGCTGATCAAGCCGTTCACCATGGCCCTTTTGGCTGTTTTGTTTTTTGATTATGTCTTCGCTCCGTGGATAGAGCCCGAGGACGCCGCTCAATACACGGCCGGTCTGATCCTGTTGGGGGCCGCACCCTGCACGGCAATGGTGTTTGTGTGGTCGCAACTGACCAGGGGCGATCCAACCTACACGTTGGTTCAGGTCTCAGTAAACGACCTGATCATGGTGGTGGCCTTCGCGCCGATTGTGGCATTCCTGCTGGGGGTTACCGACATCTCGGTGCCCTGGCAGACCTTGGTACTGGCGACCGTGCTTTATGTTGTTTTGCCTCTCATCGCCGGTCTGATCACCCGTCGCAGGCTTGGCTCATCAGAAGCAATCGAGGCTTTTTCGGCTAGAGTAAAGCCGTGGTCGGTCATGGGGTTGATCGCCACGGTTGTCATTCTGTTCGGTTTGCAAGGTCAGACCATCCTCGCGAAGCCGGTCGTCATCGTTCTGATTGCCGTTCCCATATTGATCCAAAGCTACGGAGTGTTTGCGCTTGCCTACGGCGCGGCCTTCGCGCTGAAGGTTCCCCATCGCATTGCCGCACCATGCGCTATGATCGGAACATCCAACTTCTTTGAACTGGCCGTCGCCGTCGCGATCAGCCTGTTCGGTCTGAATTCGGGGGCGGCTCTGGCAACGGTCGTCGGCGTCCTGGTCGAGGTCCCGGTCATGTTATCGCTTGTGGCATTTGCAAACCGGACACGAGCGCATTTTCCTGAGCCCGCCACGTGACAAACAAAAGGGCTATTGCCTTGGTAATCTGCTGACTCAATCCTGAGGTCTGGACCAGCGGACAATTAGATTGGCCACTATCGGTGCGCCTATGATCACCAGCACAATCCGCGTCAGGTGGTGGGTGATCACGAAGCCCAGATCAGCGCCCGACACGATCGCGAGCACGGTCATTTCCGCCTGACCGCCCGGCGCAAAGGCCAGGAATGCTTCGACCGGGCGTCCAAGGCCAAGGGTCGTGACGACCGCAGTGAACGCCGCCGCCAGAATGGCTAGTACGACGACATATGCGACACCGGCCGCAACGACCCGTTTAAGCTCGCGCCATGTCACACCAACGAACTTCACGCCAATTGCGCAACCAATGAAGAATTGTGCCAATAGAACAGCCTCACGCGGGGGGCGGGTATGAATGAAATCACCTAACGACAGCGCGGCCGTCAGGATCATCGGCCCAAGAATTGAGGCGCCGAAAAGACCAATTCTCTCTCCGCCCTTCCATCCGACGATGGCAGCCACGACCATAAGCAACAGTTCGTGGATTGGCAGTTTGCTGGCGGGCTCACCGATCGGATTGGTCAGTTCGGCGTCGTAAAACACCGTCAGAAACAATGGCGCCAGTGTCACGATGATCAGCACGCGCGTTCCATGGATCAAAGACAGCGTGCGCGGGTCGGCGCCTGCTTCTGTGCCGAAGATAATCATGTCCTGCAATCCGCCAGGCATGGCTGCATAGAATGCGGTCTTGTCGTCAAACCCCCAGACCTTCCGAAAGAACGGGACCCCGACCAGCGCGATCAGGATGATAAAGAATGGGATCAGCATGATTGATGCCGCCATTTTCGGAAGCTCGGCGAACAGGCTGGGTGTGATCGAAGCCCCAACAGCGACACCCAGTATTGTCCTTGCAGCAATCGAGACCTGTCCGAATCCTTCCAGAGGTGCGTGCGCCAATGCGGCGATAAGGCAGGCTGTCATCGGTCCAAACAGAAACGGCAGAGGCAAGTCCATAGCCCAGAAAACCACTGTGCCCAGAACCGCAAGGCCAAAAGTCAGTGACCTCTGCATCAGGGGTGAAAGCTGAGAAATCCGGGTGGACAATATGCGAGTTCCGATTCTGTTGACTCTGTATGTATCCAAATGTATACAAGTGGACGCAATATGCAAGTGAGAGCATTATGAACGTTCAGGACGACTCAATTCAGCCAGGCCCACAGGGTAATTCCGCGTATCAGCGGTTGCTGGACGAGATTCGCGAGGGTGCTTTGTTGCCGGGCGACCGGTTGCGGGAGATTGAGGTTTCAGAACGGTTGGGCGTCAGCCGGACACCTGTGCGCGAGGCGATCCGGCAACTCGAGGCAGACGGGCTTGTAACGCATGTTCCTCGGCTGGGTGCCACAGTGCGCAGTCTCGATTACGCCGAGATTATGGAGCTTTACGAAATGCGCGCGGTTCTCGAGGGCACTGCTGCTCGGCTCGCTGCGCGTGCGGCCTCGGACGTTGAACTTGATGAGCTGGAGGTTCTCAACGACAGGCTGGCCGAAGCAGGCACAGGCCCCGAGGCCGCGCGGATCAACCGGATTTTTCACGCCACGCTTCTGGATGCCGCCAAGAACCGCTTTCTCGCAAAATCGATGCTGTCTTTGCAAAAGGCACTGCTGATCCTGGGACCATCTCAGCTGTTGGATGGCGAGCGGGCCGAGGTGGCAGTGTCCGAACATCGGCGCATCATGGCCGCGCTGATAGCCCGAGACGGCGCCGCAGCCGAGACAGAAATGCGCGCGCATATCCAGGCGGCACAACGCATGCGCATTCGCGCGTTGCAGGAACGAGACCGCGCCACGGATCAAAGCCAATAGAAAGACCGAAAATGGCCAACCAAACCCAAGCCTATGATATCGCAGTCATCGGAGGCGGGAATGCCGCACTTTGCGCCGCAATGACAGCAGCCGAGGCCGGTGCAAAAGTTCTGATCCTTGAAACGGCCCCCAAGCCGTATCGCGGCGGAAACTCTCGCCACACCCGAAACTTCCGCTGCATGCATTCCGCGCCTTTGGGCCCGCTGGTCGAGGAATACAGCGAAGACGAATACCTGTCCGACCTGCTGAAAGTGACCGGAGGCCAAACCGATGAACACCTGGCACGGCTGGCAATCCGGACTTCCGAGGAATGTCTGCCATGGATGGAAGAGCATGGCGTGCGGTTTCAGCCATCGCTTTCAGGTACTCTGTCGCTGGCGCGCACGAACGCGTTCTTCATGGGCGGCGGGAAGTCTCTGGTCAATGCCTATTACCGCACGGCGGACGGCTTGGGCGTGGATGTCCTTTACGAAGCGGCTGTCACGCATCTGGAATTGAATGGCGATCAAATTGATTGGGTTGATTACACCCACGAAGGCCACGCCCATCGCATTGCGCCCAAGGCCGTCATCGTTGCCTCGGGCGGCTTTCAGGCCGACACCGACTGGCTGACCCGCGCCTGGGGCCCCGCCGCGCAGAACTTTCTGATCCGCGGTACGCCGTTTAATCGCGGCGTCGTTCTGGCCGACCTTTTGAATCAAGGCGTGGATAGCGTTGGTGACCCTACCCAATGTCATGCCGTGGCCATCGATGGTCGCGCGCCCAAATTCGATGGGGGCATCGTCACCCGTCTGGACTGCGTACCATTCTCGATCGTCGTCAACAAAAACGCCGAGCGGTTCTATGACGAGGGCGAAGACGTCTGGCCCAAGCGCTACGCGATTTGGGGGCGGCTGGTCGCTGCTCAACCGGATCAAGTCGGATACGTGATCATCGACGCCAAATCCCTCAACCTGTTCATGCCTTCGGTGTTTCCACCGCTC
Organism: Ruegeria sp. HKCCD9138; assembly: GCF_057220975.1. NCBI lineage: Bacteria > Pseudomonadati > Pseudomonadota > Alphaproteobacteria > Rhodobacterales > Roseobacteraceae > Ruegeria > Ruegeria sp. HKCCD9138. The sequence continues at coordinate 121,365 of NZ_JBWVAZ010000011.1, forward strand.
AAAGCCGATACGCTGGATGAGCTTGCGAATATGATGGGTTTGCCAGCAGACAAGCTGAACGCGACCGTCGGGGAATTCAATGCGGCCTGTGGAGACACGACCGCTTTTCATCCGACCGAACTTGACGGCGTCGCGACCGCCGGCCTGACGCCCCCCAAGACCAACTGGGCGCGTCCGATCACCGAACCTCCATTTTACGGGTACTCGCTGCGCACGGGCGTGACCTTCACCTATCTGGGCCTAAAGGTCGATGACAGGGCCCAGTGTTCGACGCCTGCAGGCAAAATCAGGAACTTGTGGGCCGCCGGGGAAACCATGGCCGGATCGATACTCGGGCAAGGGTACCTGGCCGGTTTCGGCATGACCATTGGAACTGTCTTTGGACGTATCGCAGGACGTGAGGCCGCCGCATATGCAAACTGATCTCATCCACGAGGCGCGCCGGCAGGCCGAAATCTGCAATGCCTGCCGGTATTGCGAGGGCTATTGCTCGGTCTTTCCGTCGCTGCATGCCGAACGCGCATTCTCGGACGGCGATATCACGCAACTGGCCAACCTCTGCCACAACTGTCGGGGTTGCTACTATGCCTGTCAGTACACGGCGCCGCATGAATTCGATCTGAACCTGCCCAAGGCGTTGGCCGAAGTCCGTCGCGACAGCTGGGAGAGCTTTGCCTGGCCGCAACCTGTGGCTCGGCTGTTTCATACTCATGGTGGTGCCATTGCCTTGGCGCTGGTCATCGGCTTCGCGACACTTTTCTGGGCCATTCGCGCAATCGGATCGAGCGGAGGAGAGGCGTTTTATGCCGTTCTCTCCCACAATGCGATGGTGGCAATCTTTACCCCGGCCTTTCTGCTGCCAGTGCTCAGCATCGCAATCAGCCTGAAGCGCTATTGGCACGAGGTGGGCGGCAAATCAGTTCGATGGACGGATCTTTCTGCTGCATTCAAACGCGCGGGAACGATGCAGGATCTGGCCGCAGGTCACGGCGAGGGTTGCAATTTCGAGGACGAGGATCGTTTCAGCCAAGCCCGCCGACACGTGCACCATGCAATCATGTACGGCTTCCTTCTTTGCTTCGCTTCCACGTCTGTTGCCACAATTATGCACTATGCCTTTGGGTTGCATGCGCCCTACGGATTCTGGTCGCTGCCCAAGCTGCTCGGGGTTCCGGGAGGATTACTATTGACCCTTGGATGCGGTGCGATGGTTTGGTTGAAGAAGAAGTCAGACCGTGAACTCGGCGATGTCTCTGCCTGGGGCGGGGAGATCGGATTCATCCTGCTGTTGGGTTTTGTCGGTTTCAGCGGGTTGGTTCTTTACGCGTTGGGCTCTACCACATTGATGCCTGCACTTCTTGCATTGCACCTCGGATCGGTCCTGACTTTCTTTCTGCTGACACCCTTCACCAAAATGGCGCACGGATTCTACAGAACGGCGGCTCTGGTCAGAGACGCGCAGCGAAAAAGGGGCGAATAAGGCTGGCATGGGTCCGCTCAGATGTGGCCCCGAGCGATGTCTCGGGGGTACTACTGAATCAGCGCCCCCTTGGTTTCGTCGCGCACAGACAGGTCGAAATCGAAATCATCGCTGTAACTTGCGCTCATAAATCTGACAAATCTGTCGTGGAAGTGTCTTGTGTGGGCATGGGCCAGTTGATCGGCTTTAGACACATCCTGATCTCGAATGGCCTCGACCATATCGTAGTGATCGGGGCTTAGCAGATGCTCGGTCTCCGATGCGGCAAGGTAGTCAAAGTGCATGTGCAATATGCGGCGACCCTCGGTCAGGAGCTTACCGTAGGCCCGCGCCAGATATGGATTCTTGCCCGCCGCAGCAATAGCCATATGAAAGTCGTAATTCGTGGCTGACATGGCAAGATAGTCATTTTTCGCGCAGGCCGTATCAAAGTCCTTCGCTGCCACTTCCATTGCCGGAACTTCGTCTTCGGACCGGTTTTTTGCCGCCAGTCGCGTGTTAATCCGCTGCAGGAAATCCAACGCTTCAACATAACGGGGAAACCCGGCGAAATCGATCGGAGAGACCAGGGTCGATCGGTTTGAAAGCATCACCACCAAACCTTCTGCGGAAAGTCGTACCAATGCTTCGCGTATCGGAGAGCGCGACATGGCGAATCTCTCTGACAAAGTGGTTTCGTCCAATGGCGATCCCGGCTTCAGATCCAGCGTCAGAATTTCTCTTTTAAGTTCATCATATACGAATTTTGAGCCCCGGCCTTTGGCGTGTTTTTGTGTAAGTTCTTGTGATTTAACCATTTATAGACCTTCCTAGCGCCCTTCATTGTCGCGGCGGTCTAAGCTAAATGCAAGTTTAATTTGACATGTCGGCATAATGTCGACAAAAAACTTGCAGACATAATGTCGACACAGGGAGAAAGAAATGAAAATTGCCAAGACAATTGCTTCTGCAACGATGGCAATCATCGCCACATCTCAGGTGGCGCAAGCCCAGGTTGCCGAAGACAGCCGCCTGAACACGGTTCTCGAACGCGGGTCGCTGCTGTGCAGCGGGCACAACGGTTCGTTCCTTGGGTTCGCAGAAGTGGACGATCAGGGTAACTGGCGCGGTGTGGACATCGATCTGTGCAAGGCCCTTGCCGCCGGTCTGTTCGGCACTTCCGAAGGAAATCTGGAAATCGTGCCGATCAGTTGGGCACAGCGTTGGCCGTCGCTGCAGTCCGGGGATATTGATGTGGTGATCAAGGTTTCCGGTTGGACCCAAAGTCGGGATACCGAATTGAACCTGTCCTATAGCCGCCCGTATTTCATCGGCGCTTTCCAGACCATGACACGCACGGATCTGGGTGCCAATACGATGGCGGATCTTGCCGGTGGCACGATCTGCGTTGCAGCGGGCACCTCGACCGAGCGCGCCACCGCAACCTATCTCGACACGCATCAGATCGACGCCGAAATGCTGACTTTCGAAAATGGCGACGAGTTGCGCAACTCGTATTACGAAGGCCGTTGCGATGGGCTTGTGGAATGGGCACCGAGCCTCGCCGCGGGGCGTGTGGATGCACCGGACGGAGCCGATGCGCATGTCATCCTTCCGGATGTCATCGCGCTTGAGGCGGAAGGTATCATTGTCCCCGAAGGTGATCCGGACTGGCTGGACGTGCAGAACTGGATGCTGTCTTCGCTCTGGTTCGCAGAAATGGAGGGCATCACTTCGGAAAACGTCGACGAAGTGCGAACCAATCCGCCATCAGCCACCGTCGGAACCTTTCTTGGCGTAAATCCAGGCTATGGTGCGCGTCTGGGTCTGCCCGATGACTGGGCTTACAACATGATCAAAGAGGTCGGCAACTTTGCCGAAATCTACGAGCGCAACATCGGATCGGGCTCTCCTTACAACCTGCCGCGGGGGATCAACAATCTCTATAACGCGGGCGGCGTCTTCTATCCGATGATCATCGACTAGACCGTCGATGCGTGCCGGGTGCGATCTGTGAATTGCACCCGGTTCAAAGATCAGGGGAGGAGCCGATGCAATCACTTATCAAAAACAGACGGGTCAGGGACGCCGGGCTGCAATTCGCCTTTGTCGGCGGGATTGCGGCAATGTTGGTTGTCATGGTGCTGGTTGGCCGCACAAATCTTGAGGCGCAAGGTCTGACCTCGGGGTTCGGGTTTCTGGAACGGGCCACAGGCTGGCGCATCAGTTTCTCCCTGATCGATTACAGCACCAACTCCACATATGCGCGAGCGATCCTTGTCGGCATTCTCAATTCGCTGTTTCTTGGTGCCATCGCCTTGCCGGTTGCGACTGTGATCGGTGTGGCCGTGGGCGTCATGCGCACATCGGGCAACGGAATGGCCGAACTGGTCGGCACCACATTTGTCGAGCTGTTTCGAAACGCGCCGCTGATCCTGCAGCTTTTGTTCTGGTACACTCTGCTTCTGGGCCTTCCCAGCCCCCGCAACGCCGAACCCATTCTGGGCGGCATCGCCCTGACAGGCCGCGGAATCTACGTACCCGGCCTAAATGTCACCGGCGGCTCTGTTTTTGTGTCCATCATACTTCTTGTCGCCGCTTTTGCTCTGGCGCTTTGGCTGGGCGCAAAGCGGTGGCCGGATCTTCATCTGCGGCAAGCCAGCAGAGAGCGAAAGCTGCTGTGGTCGCTCGCGTTCCTGGTAGCCCTAGCCGTGATGTGGATCGGTCGCATTCCCGAGACACCATTGGTAAGCGTTCCCGAGGCGGCCGGGCTGAATTACCGGGGCGGCATCCGCATTTCACCGGAACTGATGGCCTGCCTGATCGCCATCGCCATCTACGGCGCGGCCTACATCGCCGAGATCGTGCGCGCCGGCTTTATTGCCATCCCGAAAGGTCAATCCGAGGCCGGGTGTGCCCTTGGTTTGTCCCCATGGCACATCTTCAGCCGCATTCGCCTGCCGCTGGCCATCCGCATCGTGATGCCGACGCTGATCAACCAGTATGTCTGGCTGTTCAAGGCGACAACTATTGGCATTGCCATCAGCTTTACCGACTTTTTCATGGTCATCAGCACGGCCATCAACCAATCGGGGCAGACGTTGGAACTGATCGCGATCCTGATGGGCGGCTTCCTGATCATCAATTACTCGATGGCCTGGGTTTTGAATCGCGTGAATGACGCAATCAAGCTCAAGGGCACGCAGCTGAGGATCTGAGCGATGACCGACATTCCAATTCCCAGCACCCCTGCGTTCAGCAAGATCAAGAAGCACTACTTTGCGACGCCGCTGAACAGCACGATCACCGTTCTTCTTGCGGCATTCACGGCCTGGGTTTTGTGGAGCCTGTTCAACTGGGCGTTTCTCGACGCGATCTGGGGATATGGGAAGAACGAAGAATGCCGCGCGCACGAGCATGGGGCCTGCTGGTCCTTCGTTGCGACGCGCTGGCGTATCGTTCTGTTCGGCCTTTACCCTTTTGAAGAGCAGTGGCGATCCGCGCTGGCCTGTATCGTCATGCTGGTTGTCGCGATCCTGTCCTGTATCCCCGTATTCTGGAGCGCCAAGCGCCTGCCACTACTCTGGGTCGTGGGTTTCGCGACGTTCTACATCCTCATGCGTGGCGGCGTCCTTGGTCTGACACCTGTGGTCGAGCGCGACTGGGGCGGGCTGTCACTGACGGTTTTCATTTTCGCGGCGGTCTGCCTGCTTGGCATGCCCCTGTCGATTATTTTTGCTTTGCTGCGCAGGTCGGAATTACCATGGATCGCCAGAACAATGGCGCTGGTGATTGACGTCATCCGGTCTCTGCCGCTGCTGTCGATCATGTTCACCTTCGCCATTGTCCTGCCCTTCGTGCTGCCGGATTGGGCAATTGGCGACAAGCTGTATCGTGTGATCATCGGCTACGCCATTTTCTTCGCCTGCTATCAGGCCGAGATCATTCGCGGCGGCATGCAAGCCATCCCGGTGGGTCAGGAGGAGGCCGCCAAAGCCCTTGGCATGGGCTACTGGCACCGGATCGGGTATATCGTTCTGCCGCAAGCGTTCCGCAACGCGTTGCCCCCGACGATCAACCAGTTCGTCATCACGTTCAAAGAAACCTCGCTGGTCACCATCATCGGTTTCTTTGACATTCTCGCCTCGGGCCGCGCTGCTGCAGGTACCGCCGACTGGAGTTTTGCGACGATCGAAATGTACGTGTTCGTCGGCCTCCTTTTCTTCGTCTTCGTTTTCTCACTGTCCCGCTATGGCGCCTATCTGGAACGCCGCATGAGCGTTGGCAGCCGCTGAGGAGAATTGCACATGTCAGACCAAGCCATCTCCATCCGTGCCATGAACAAGTATTACGGCGACTTCCACGCGTTGAAGGACATTGATCTGGACGTGGGCCGCGGTGAAAAAGTGGTGATCTGCGGCCCGTCCGGTTCAGGCAAATCGACACTGATCCGGTGCATTAACCGGCTGGAAGAGCATCAGGCCGGCACCATCGAGGTCAACGGTATCCCGCTGGACGACAATGTCGACAATATCGACGAAATCCGCCGTGAGGCCGGGATGGTGTTTCAGAACTTCAACCTGTTCCCGCACATGACCATTCTTGAGAACTGCACCCTGGCACCGACGCTTGTGCGCAAACAATCGCGGGAAGAGGCCGAAGGCATCGCCATGTCCTACCTCGAACGGGTCAAAATCCCCGAACAGGCGCACAAATACCCCGGTGAGCTCTCAGGTGGTCAACAGCAACGCGTGGCCATTGCCCGCGCCCTGTGTATGGCGCCCGAGATCATGTTGTTCGACGAACCCACATCGGCGCTGGATCCCGAGATGATATCCGAGGTGCTGGATGTGATGGTTGGTCTGGCCGAGGAAGGCATGACCATGGTCTGCGTTACACATGAAATGGGTTTTGCCCGTCAGGTGGCGGATAGAGTGATTTTCATGGCGGACGGGCAAATTATCGAACAGGCGCCACCCGGCGAGTTTTTCGAGAGCCCCAAGAGCGAACGCACAAAGACATTCCTGGGCCAGGTCCTGGGTCATTGATCAGAGACTAAGATGCCAATGGAATCGCACGAAATATCCACGCATGACGCCGAAACAGACACGCGAAACGACGCGCTGCTGATCTACGTGAACGGTGAGCTTGTACGCAAGGATGAGGCCAAGATCTCGGTCTATGACAGCGGGTTCATGCTGGGCGACGGCATGTGGGAAGGCCTTCGCCTGTATGATGGGGAATGGGCCTTTTTCGACGAACACATGGATCGGCTGTTCAACTCGCTCAAATCCGTTTCGATCGATATCGGGATGGGGCCTGAGGATGTGCGAAACCTTCTCGACCGGACAGCGGCGGCCAACGGCATGGTCTCGGACGCGCATTGCCGTTTGATGATCACACGCGGGCGCAAGGCAAAACCGTTTCAGCATCCAGGTCTCAGCAGGTTCGGTCCTACGATTGTCGCCATCGTTGAACATTCCAAGCCTGCAGAAGGTCTGCAATCGCGGGGCATTCGGCTCGCGACCGTACCGCAGGTTCGGGGACTGCCCACCAGCCAGGACCCGAAGTTCAACAGCCATTCCAAACTGAATTGCGTGATCGCCTGCCTGCAGGCGGAACAAGCTGGGGCTGATGAGGGCCTGATGCTCGACCCGCATGGCTTTGTGAACACGACAAACGCCTGCAATTTCTTCATCGTCCGGCGGGGTGAGGTTTGGACGTCGACCGGTGATTACTGCATGAACGGGGTCACCCGGGCCAAAGTCATCGAGCTCTGCCGCCGGAACGACATTCCGGTCTTTGAAAAGAACTTCTCGCTCTACGAGGCTTATGGCGCGGATGAGGCGTTCTTGACCGGAACATTCGGGGCTCAAACACCGGTCGCCTCAATTGATGGCAAAACCATCGGTGAAGAAGGGGGCGCGGGGCCAGTGACCCGTCGCATTCGGGCGCTTTACAAAGATCTTGTCGCCCATAACGTGGCGAGACAGAAATCCCAACGCGGGCAATAGTCATGAAACCAAACATCATTCTGTTCATGGTCGACCAACTGACGTCGTTTGTGTTGAGCACCTATGGCGGAACGGTTTGCAAAACACCGAACATTGACGCGCTTGCCGCCCGGGGCACAGTATTCGAGAACGTTTATTGCCCCTATCCGCTCTGCGCGCCGTCACGCTTTGGCATGATGGCCGGGCGGCTGCCTTCACGCATCGGAGCCTATGACAACGGGGCCGAGTTCACCGCATCAACTCCGACCTTCGCCCACTATCTGCGTCTGAACGGTTATTACACCTGTATTTCCGGGAAGATGCACTTTGTCGGCCCTGATCAGTATCACGGGTTCGAGGAACGGCTGACCACCGAAATTTACCCGGCCGATATGTCCTGGACACCGGATGCCGATTTCCGCGACTACAACAAGGACGAAGAACGCGCCTATACCTTTGGCGTCTCGACCATCGACACCGTGCGCGACGCGGGTCCGGTCGCCCGTTCGATGCAGATCGACTACGACGAAGACGTCATCCACCACGCGGTGCGAGAGCTATACACCCGTGCGCGCTGCGATGACGACCGGCCCTTCATGATGACGGTCTCGCTGACGCATCCGCACGATCCGTATGTGACAACCCGCGAATACTGGGAGATGTACGAGGACGCAGAGATCGATGCGCCCCGCGTGCCGCATATCCCGGTCGATCAGCGCGATGCGCACAGCCAGTCGCTGTATTATCACTATGGTCAGGACAAATGCGAACTGAACGATGCCGACTACCGAAATGCCCGACGCGGGTATTACGGCATGATCTCCTACGTCGACAACCTGTTCGGGCGGCTCATGCAAGCGCTGGAAAACAGCGGGTATTCCGAGAACACAGTCGTCGTTTTTGCCTCGGATCATGGTGACATGATTGGTGAGCGGGGCATGTGGTTCAAAAAAACCCTGTTCGACGCCGCCATTCAGGTGCCGCTGATCATCGCCCATCCCGGGCACACTCCCGGTCGCGTCTCCGCCCCTGCGTCCTTGTTGGATATCTTCCCGACACTTCTCGATATCAGCGGAGTGAGCGCGGCCGAGATCCGGACACCGCTTGACGGGCGCAGCTTGTTGCCGGCGGTGCGCGGTGAACCTTTGACCGGTCCCGTATTCTCGGAGCACATAGACGGCGGCACATCTGCTCCACGCGTATGTGTCCGTGACGGGGCCAAGAAGCTGGTGATCTCCCGCGCCTACCCGCCACAATTCTACGACCTTGCCAAGGATCCGCTGGAACAGAACAACATCGCTGGGCAAGGCGATCCGGATGAGGACCGTCTGACGCAACTGGCCGAAGAAACCTGGCCGCTGGACACGTTGCTGGACGATGTCATCGCCAGCCAGGTGGCGCGAAAACTGATCGACAACGCGCTTTCCACGGGGCGCGAGGAGATCTGGGATTTTACGCCCCGGCCACTCACCCAAAACACAAACTATGTCCGCCGGGGCGACGCGTTTCCAACCGTCGAGCGGCGCGGGTACCTTCACTACAACAAACCGCAGGATAACGACCTATGAGCTACAACGTGAAACTCTCTGGCGTCATGCCAGCGCTGGTGACGCCCTTTGATGCCGACAACAAAATCGACTTCAAGGCCTTCGAACAACTGCTGACACATTTCCGGGACGCAGGTGTTACAGGTTGGGTGCCCAACGGGTCCACCGGCGAATACTTTTCGCAAAGCACCGATGAGCGCCGCTCGGTCCTGCAATTCATCAAGGATTTCGCCAACGACGACGAAATCCTGATCGCAGGCACCAACGCCCCGGCCACGCGCGAGGTGATCGCGCAAACGGCGATGGCCAAGGAAATCGGCTATGACAACGTGCTGCTTGCACCGCCATTCTATACCCGCCCGACACAGGATGAGTTGATCAGGCATTACGAAACCGTGCTGGCCGAGGTGGATGTAAACCTGGTGCTCTACAGCTATCCGGCGAAAGATGGCGCGGATATCAGCTTTGAGCTCATGGATCACTTCGCCGACAACCCGCGCGTCATCGGCATCAAGGAAAGCTCGGGCGTATTGCAGCGTGCCGTCGATATTTCCAGCCGCTATGAGGGCAAGATCCAACTGGTTTCGGGTTCGGATGACATTGCGCTGGACTTCATGTTCTGGGGCGCGGACAGCTGGATTTGCGGGCCGTCGAACTGCATGGCACGGGCTTGCTGCGATCTGGACCGCGCCTACAGGGCAGGGGATTTGGATCAGGCGCGTGAGATGATGAAGAAACTCTACCGGGCCATGAACATCCTGGAATCCGGCAAGTTTGTTCAGAAAATCAAATATGGCTGCGAATTGCAGGGCATGCCGATGGGCGAGTGCCGCGCGCCTCTGGGGCCGCTAACGGATGATGAGAAGGCCGCCATGCGCGAAGCGATGGAGCCGATCCTGAACTGGTAACTCCTCCCGGGTGCGGTGGGCGTCTCGATTGTCGCACCCGGTAAACCTTTGTACTTGCGACCCCCGATGCCTCAGACCATCCAACAGTTCGACACGGCCATTGTCGGTGCCGGCATCATCGGTGCCGCGCTTGGCCATGCCCTTCAGAAACGCGGGCACAAGGTTGCCCTGATTGATCGGGATGCGCCCGGCAGCGGTGCGTCTTTCGGCAATATGGCGTCGATAGCGGTGACCGAGTTCATGCCGGTATCGCGCCCATCGGTTTGGCTGCAGACACCGCGCTGGCTTTTGGACCCCGAGGGGCCTATTCGCATCGCACCCACTTATGCACCGCGGCTTGTCCCGTGGTTCCTGCGGTTCTTCAGGGCAGGTCTGCCGTCGAAACTGCTACAGTTGGAAGCGGAAGGGGCAATCCTTTGCCAGCGCGCCTTGCCGGACATGAAGGCCCTGATGACCGACATTGGTCTGTCGGACAGTATCAGCGAAACCGGCTGCTTGTCGCTATACGCCAATGAAAACGAGTTCGCAGCGGACCGCGAGCGGTTGGATATGCTTGACCGGTACGGATTCGACTACGAAGTGATCGGCGGAAATCGTCTGCGTGAGCTGGAACCGGAAATCGCGCCGGTCATTCAAAAAGCGGTTCTGTTGCCGGACAATCGAACTGTTCGAAACCCGTTGGATATCGTTACCCGCCTTGCCGAAATCATTGTAACCCGGGGCGGGCAGATTGTTCGTGGTGAAGTCACTGGGCTTGATGCCGCTGGCACAGAAAAGACCGTGCACTTGAGCGACGGTTCGCGCTTGTGCGCCAAACACGTGGTCATCTGCGCCGGTGCTTTCTCGGGCCGTTTGTCGAAGATGCTGGACGAGCCCATGCCGCTTGAAACGGAACGTGGCTACCACACACAAATCATGGCGCCGGGGATTGATCTCAACCATTCAATTATCTGGCCAGCCAGGGCTTTCATGGTCAGCCCGACCGCCGGTGGAATCCGGGTGGGCGGAACCGTCGAAATGGCAGGGCTGGACGCCGCACCCGACTATCGCCGTGCCAAGATCACCGTCAAACGCGCGCGCGAAGCACTGCCGGGCCTGACACTTGAGGAGACATCTGAATGGATGGGGCATCGTCCCGCCTTGCCGGACACGATCCCGGTGATGTCCGCCTCGTGCAAAGTGCCGGGCGTGTTCTACTCCACCGGCCACGGTCATCTCGGGCTGACTTATGCCGCGACCAATGCGCATCTGATGGCTGATCTCATATGCGGAACGAAGCCGCCAATCGATATGAGGCCCTACAGTATCGACCGGTTCAGATGGCGTGCTCAGCTACCGACCAGACAACAGAAACGAAAGACATTGCCAGAGGTGCCTTCATGAAAAACCAACTCTTCATAAACAGTGAGTGGACCGATGCCGCCTCTGGCAAAAAGTTTGACGTCGTGGATCCGTCCAATTGTGAAGTGTTTCACCAGGTTGCCCGCGGCGGTGCACAGGATATCGATGCGGCGGTCAGGGCGGCCCGTAACGCCTTTGACAATGGCCCTTGGCCGCGGATGAGCGGTGCGGACCGGGCCGAGGTTCTCCGCCGAATGGGAGATGAGATCACCAGGCGAACCGATGAACTGGCACGGATGGAAGTGCACGACAACGGAAAGCCACTACCCGAGGCGGTCTGGGATATCGAAGACACCGCAGGCTGTTTCCATTTCTACGCCGATCTCGCAGAACGGTTGGACAACAGTGCGGAAAAGGAAATCGCCCTGGCAATGCCCGAGTTTTCCTCGAAAGCCGTGAAAGAACCTGTTGGTGTGGCGGGTGCCATCATTCCCTGGAATTTCCCGATGTTGATGGGCGCGTGGAAGGTGGCACCGGCGCTGGCCGCGGGATGCACGATGGTTCTGAAACCATCTGAACTCACACCGCTGACGGCACTGGAATTCGGCGCGGTCGCGGAAGCTGCCGGGTTGCCTGCCGGGGTGCTGAACATCGTGACCGGCTTTGGGCCCGAGGCCGGGCAACCGCTGACCGAACATCCCGATGTGGACAAGCTGGCCTTTACCGGTTCGGTCCCGACCGGAAGTCGCATTATGGCGACGGCGGCAAAAGACATCAAAACGATCTCGCTGGAACTGGGTGGCAAATCGCCGATGGTGGTTTTTGCCGACACGCCCATCGAAGAGGCGGTTGAATGGATCATGTTCGGCATTTTCTGGAACCAGGGCGAAGTTTGTTCCGCGACGTCTCGAGTCCTGATTGAAGAGGAAATCTACGAGCCGCTGCTGGCGCGGTTGAAGGAAGAAGCTGAAAAAATCCGGATCGGTCATGGGCTGGAAGACGGGGTCCTGCTGGGTCCGCTGGTCAGCCAGTCGCAACATGAAAAGGTTCTCGCTGCCATAGAACGTGGGAAAGCCGAAGGCGCAACCGTCGTAACGGGCGGTGGCATCCCTAAGGGGCTTGAGCACGGTTGCTATGTCCAGCCGACTATTCTGGCAGATGCGCCGCTGGACGGGTGGGTGTGGAACGAAGAAATTTTCGGCCCAGTCGTGTGTGTGCATCCGTTCAAGACCGAAGAAGAAGCTATAACACTGGCCAACGCATCGCGATTTGGCCTTGGCGCTACGGTCATGTCCGCCGATAAGGATCGGGCCAACCGGGTCGCACGTGCATTCCGGGCCGGAATCGTATGGGTGAATTGTTCGCAACCAACGTTCACTGAGGCGCCTTGGGGCGGATACAAGCAATCCGGCATTGGCCGTGAACTGGGGAAATGGGGGTTGAACAATTACCTCGAGACCAAGCAGATCACGACTTATGATCGGTCCAAACCATGGGGCTGGTATCTGAAAGGCTGACACATGGCACATCTGAGCGGCCAAACCGTGCTATTGACGGGGGCGACAGGATCAATCGGTTCCGCAATAGCCCGTGAACTGGCGGGCGAAGGAGCGCGTGTTCTGTTGCAATACGGGACCAACAGGACAAAGGCGGCAAAACTGGCTGCGGAAATTGGCAACGACGCAACGTGTTTCGCGGCAAACCTGGCTGACCCTGCAGGACCAACAAATCTTTGGTCGCAGGCGCAGTCGGCGGCAGGTCGCATTCACGCGCTGATAAACAACGCTGGCATATTGTCTCCGTCATCCATCGATGATCCACTGGACGCGTGGAAAGCCACTTGGGCGCGCGACGTTCAGATAAACCTCGTGGCCGCGGCAGATCTCTGCCGCGCTGCAATCCGCCACTTTCGTGAAAATGACGGCGGCAAGATCATAAACATGGCGTCGCGTGCGGGTCAGGGTGGATACCGGCCGGATGCGATGTCCTACGGTGCGACCAAGGCCGCACTGATCAATCTGACGCAGAGTATCGCAGGCGGGTTCGGTCGTGACAACATCACGGCTACCGCGCTGGCCCCCGGCTGGGTTCGAACCGAAATGTCCGAAGCATTTGTTGCGGAACATGGCGCGGCCGCGGCATTGGGCGGTATTCCGATCGGGCAAATGGCGGAACCCTCTGAAATCGCCGAGCTTGTTGCGTTTGTTCTGCGCACGTCACAACCCTCGCTTTCAGGCGCTGTCCTGGACGTGAATGGCGCCAGCCAAATGAGGTAATCCATGCATCGTTTCGAGAATAAGACAGTTGTCGTAACCGGAGGGGCAGGCGGAATCGGGACTGCAATTTGCCGGCGTTTCGCGTCCGAGGGCGCGATGGTCTGGATCGTGGACAACGATGCGGAAAGTGCCGAAACACTGTCTGCCGCAATCCGCGCAGAAGGCGGCAGAGCAGACTTTCGAACGGTGGATCTGACAGACGCTGATGCGATCGGAAGATTTGTGAGCAGTCTGACCGATGACGGAGACCGCATTGATGTATTATGCAACAATGCCGGGCTTATGCGGCGTGGACCGTTGTTGGAACTGAGCGCAGGAGACTGGGAACTGACCTTCAAGGTTAATGTAGACGCATTGTTCCATATGTGCCGGGCGGTCATTCCGGTCATGCAAGCCCAGGGCGGCGGTGCGATCGTCAACACGGCATCGCAGTGGGGTATTCATCCTGCACCGGGCCATATCGCCTACAACACGTCGAAAGCGGCGGTTGTCGCGTTTACAGAAAACCTTGCGCGCGACTATGCGCCTGACAAAATCCGCGTAAACGGGATCGCGCCGGGAGAAGTGCGCACGCCAATGTTGGAAAGCAACCTCGCCCGGACCGGGCGAAGCATAGACGATCTCAACGCTCTGGTGCCCTACGGCCGGATCGGCGAACCCGAAGAAATCGCGGCACTGGTCGCTTTTCTGGCTTCTGACGAAGCTGGATACCTTTGCGGTTCCGTGGTCGAGATAACCGGTGCGCAAGCCGTAGCCTGAAAGGAGTTCCCGATGCGTTGGACACGTATTCTGCAACTGGTCGACGTACATTGCGCCGGTGAGATCGGTCGCGTTGTTACCGGTGGCGTTCTTGATATTCCGGGCACGACCATGGCCGACAAGCTTGACCACATCAACAAGGTCGATGACAGCTTGCGGCGTTTGCTGTGTTCCGAGCCGCGTTCCGGTCCGGCGGGCTCGGTCGTGCTTTTGGTTCCCGCCACTCTGCCAGAGGCAGACACCGGTTTTATCGTGCTGCAACCAGATCAGGCGCATGCGATGTCCGGTTCCAATGCCATGTGTGCCGTGACCGCTATTCTGGAAACCGGCATGAAGGAAATGGTCGAACCCGAGACCGAGGTCGTACTGGATACGGCGGCTGGATTGGTCCGCGCCATTGCGCGTTGCGAGAATGGCAAGGTCACTCGTGTATCGTTGGACATGCCGCCATCGTTCGTGTTGGCGACAGCCGAAGTGATCGAAACTCCTGAATGGGGTCCGATCAAATACGACATCTGTTTCGGTGGCGTCTTCTATGCGCTGGTGGATGTCGAGCAATTGGAACTGACGATTGAACCGGGCAATGCCCGCAGGCTAGCCGAAAACGGTATCTACCTCCGGGAACTGATCGCATCCAGCATTGACATCCAGCATCCGACAACGTCCGCCTTGAACGGTTTGGCATATGTCATGTTCCGGAGTACGGATGCGGACAGCGCGGTCCGGACCTGCACGACATTGAGGCCCGGTCGGGTCGATCGATCCCCGTGCGGGACCGGGTCAAACGCGAATATGGCGGTTCGGTATTTCGAGGGCTCAACAAAGCCGGGTGACAGGGTTGTTTCACGCTCGATTATCGGAAGTGAGTTTGTGACCGAAATCTTGTCTGAAACCTATGTCGGCCCGTGCAAAAGCGTTCAAAACAGGATTTCGGGACAGTGCTGGATTTATGGATTGAGCCAGATCGGTTTGGACCCGTCAGACCCATTTCCAAGTGGTTTCACCCTATCAGACACCTGGGGCGGCTCGTCGTAAGCAAACCTGTGGTAATCTGATCCGCGAAGGCCATCAAATGCGACAACGCGAAATTGCGCTGGGGCAAGTCTCTCATTTGTAGAACCGCGCCGCCTATCCAAGTAATGCCTCAATCTTGGCAAGCGTCGCGGTGTTCACGGCCACCCCGTCCTTGCGGGCTGCCAAACGTTTGGCGCGGCGACCGTCACCGGGCAAATGAGCCCCGTCCTGAAAGCGGATCGCTTCGACGAGGCCGGAAACACCGGTCTCAAACGATCCGTTTGCCGTCGCGCCCGGATCGATTGCGATGAAGAACTGGCCGGTTTTCGGAGGGCCGCCTGCTGTTCCCGAAAATGGCGAGGCATTGATGCCCAGCGTGGCCCCCGTCAGCGCGGCTGCCAAAAGCTCGACCATCAACGCGACGCCGACACCCTTGTATCCACCGGACGGCGCCATTGACCCCTTGAGGCCGACTTCCGGGTCGGTGGTCGGGTTGCCATCGGCATCCAGCGCCCAGCCAACCGGGATCGGTTTGCCTTCACGCGCATGTTTCATGACCTCGCTTTTGGCGATGGTGCTGGCGCTTTGGTCGATCAGCAGTGCGGGTTGACCATCGGTGCCCGGCGCGGCAATGGAAAATGGATTGGTGCCTACGACGGGTTTTGCGCCCCCCGAAGGTGCGATCGAGGCGGGCGCATTGGTGAACCCCAGCGCAACCAGTCCGGCCTGCGCCAGCCGGTAGGTGTGATAGCCCAGAACGCCGCAATTGTAGCTGTTTTTTATGGCGAGGACGGCAACGCCCTGTTCGCGCGCAGCAGGGATCAGAGTTTCAAATCCCAGATCAATTGCAGAATGGGCAAAACCGGTTGCCGCATCGACGGTCACAACGCCAGGCTTTGGGCGCGAAAGGACCGGCTTGGCCAGCCCATCGACCTTACCGCACTGCACATGCTCACAATAGATCGGGATGTAGGCCAGGCCATGGCTTGCAACGCCATCTGCTTCGGTCGCGGCGGTTGCTTGCGCCAGCGGGCGGGCGTTGTCCTCGGACGTGCCAGCCGCAATCAGGGCGCGGAATGAAAGGTCCTCGATTTCTGTCAGAGTCAGGGTCCGTGTGTCAGTCACTTTCGTATCTCTTCAGTCATTGTCGGAAAGCCCGGCCCCTGCGCCCAGCAGGCGGGATTCCTCGGTTGCGGGAGCGTACGTTCGGTGGGCAAAACGGTTCAGAACGGCCCAATCACCCGGCGCAGGGTGCGCACGTGTATGCCGTTTCCGCCGGGTGGTGGGCTCGTCACCCAGTGCAATGCAGACCCGTCGCGCTGTCCTTGGCAAAGTGTCAGGTGCAGTCAGGCCTACCCCATCTGTCAATACCTGCACATCGTCGATTTCCATGATCAACGGGTGCTGCATGGTGCGTGCCGCATTGGCGGCGAAGGGCAACAGTAGGGCAGGTGTCGCAACATCACGCATTTCGACCGGGCCGGCCGTCAGAAGATGAGCGCAATCGGATAAGAGCGGGCCCGCCGCCAAAGGGCACAAATTGCTTTCACTCTGCCACGGGCTCTCAATTCGCTGAGGACGATGTGCGGTAAGTTGCGCAGACAACCCAAGTTGCAACAGCCGGGCCAGAGTTCCGGCGCCATCCAATCCCTGTGCACATAGCCAACGGGTTGCTTTCGACGCCTCTTCAGCCTGTCCCCAGGAATAGCCCGCGCCGCGGGCTGCTCGTTTGGCGGTTGCCTCGATCTCGTTCAGCGAGACGCTCATACCGGCACCTCCGGATAGACCCAGAGGTCGGCGTTTTCGGAAGTCAGCTCACCGGGATAAGGCGCACCGGCATACATGCAAATGCGTACCCAGCGATCTGAACGCGGATCGAAATGTGTCGCGCCAAAGAACGAGAGTTTTGCCCGCAACATATCAAGGGGGGATACCGCGGCGCTGATCGTATTGTCATGGATTTCGCCGTAAGGCGCGGTACGGCTCATCTGAGCGCGCCGGATGGTGTGACGGTGTTCCGGGTGGCGCAGCAGGAACTCGGCCACCGGTTGGTCTTCGTCCCATTCATTCAGCGCGGCAAAGGCCGTAGCAGCATCCCGAGCTGGGGCCAATGGCTGCTCGTAATCCGCGATGGGTTCTTCGAACCGTTCGCCCATGCGGGGTTCCAGCTTTTCCTCGGACACATACCATGCGCGGGCACAATTATCGGTGGCATCCCAATCCAGGTCGAGCGCCCAGCCGAATGTGCCTTGTATCAGGTTGCGCACCTCGCTGATCGGCATCGCTCCGTTGATAACAAACGCGTCGGCATTGCTGTCGGCCATACAGGTGGCCAATTCATCCACAAGGTCGCCATAAGGTTCAAGGATCAGAGAAGCCAACAGCTCCTGTCCTTCTTCGCTAAGCACGGTTTCCGCCCAGCTCGCCAACCGGTCCCATGGGTGACTGCCGGTCAATCCGTCTTGCTCCAGGTAGTCCGCGATCGCTTGCAAATCGGCTCTCAGCGTTGTCAATTTTTCGACCTGTATGGGATGCTCAGAGCGCCACCATGACGTCGACAGGCGGCTACGTTCAAAAATATGGCGGAAGCGGGTTGTCTCCGCTGCCGTGGCGGTTTCAACCGAGCGAACGCGGGCAATTGCCTCTTCCCGAGCCATGATCCAGTTGTTGAACAGGACCGGATGGTTGACGATGAACGGTGCCATGCCGAGGCCCGTCGAATTGCCAATCCCCAACCAACGAGCAACGGCCGGGTCCAGTTTGATCGTCCGTCCCGCGCCCTTGGCATCGGCCATGTGCTGCACCAAATCCCGCACGAACGCCCGGGTCAGAAAAACCGATAGCATTTCGGCCTGAAAGGGCGCGCTCGTTTCCGGGCGATCCGCGATATTCTCGCGATCCGCTGCGCCAAATTTGCCCGACCCGTACACGGCCGTGGTGCGCATCAGGTAGCCGACCTGGTAAATCTGCTCCAGATCCGGCTGCCGCCCTGCCGCCAGAGCATCAACAACATGCTCCCAAAGCCGAACCGACCGGTTCGCGCGAGACAGCGACAACTCGCTTTCGCTGACGCGACCGGCTTCTTGCAGTGGTACATTTTGTGAAAGGCGCTCGATATCTGCCTCGTTCGGTATGCCATCGAACAAGGCAAAGGTGGCATCCCAGGCTTCTGCAATTACCCGATCCGAACGTTGTTCCGGCGGCAGGTCATGTGCAAAGGCTACCAGCGAATACGCCCGTTCCGGTCCGTGGGCAGTGTAGACAGCGTGCCCAACGCCTTTGGCGTCAATGTCGAACGCAGGCCGCGTGAACGACCAGTTTTCCCGCGCCATACGGCGGGTCAGTTGCCGCATGAAGCTGAGCCGACACTGATGCAGCGACCCCAGTCGCGACAACCTCATCACCGTCGCAGGGTTCCGTCTTTCGATCTTTGTCTGCGCCTGTGTCTTCATTCGGCTACCCCTTGGAGACGAAGTTCTCGGCAAAGAACCTGTACCAGTTTCCACCCATGATACCGGCCACTTCGTCATCACTCAGACCGGTCGCGCGCAACCCGTTTTCGATGTTGCCAAAGTCCCGGTTGTCGCGGAACCAGGACGGCATCGGAAGGAAGCCGGGATTGCTGGCCGACCCCTCGCCATAGTCGATTTCCTTGGTCCATCGACCAACCCGCATCCATTCGACCACACTGTCGGGCTGGTCCTGGCACAAATCCGTTCCGATCCCGAGATGTTCCGCGCCAAATTTCTCGGCGGTCCGTGCGATCATTTCGCAAAAACTCTCCAACGTGCAGTCGGACTTGTCCTTCAGGTGATGAGGATAGACGGAGAACCCAAGCATACCACCGTTTTCTGTCACCGCCCGGATCACCGCGTCACGCTTGTTGCGCAGGGCCGGCGACCACTCGTAAGGATTGGCGTGCGTAATGGCGATCGGGCGCTCGGACAATTCTGCAGCTTCGATAGTGGAGCGGTCCGCCGAATGGCTCATATCCACGACAAGACCGACCCGGTTCATCTCTTTGATGATCTGTTTGCCCATGCGGGTGATACCGGTATCGTCTGCCTCATAGCAACCAGTGGCTAGCAGAGACTGATTGTTGTAGGTCAACTGCATGAAGCGGGCACCCAGCGTGTGCAGGATTTCGACCAAGCCGATATCGTCCTCGATGGGCGACGGGTTCTGGAAACCAAAGAAGATGGCCGTGCGCCCGGTTTCGCGCGCTTCGTCAATGTCGCTGGCCCATCGGCCCTTCACGATCAGGTCTGGATATTGTTCGAACCAGCGGTTCCATTTTTCGAAGTTCAGTACCGTTTCCCGGAAGTTCTCGTGATAGGCGATGGTGACATGGATCGCGTCCACGCCACCCTCGCGCAACTGCCGAAAGATTTTTTCCGACCAGTTGGCGTATTGCAGCCCGTCAATTCGCATCACACCGGCTTTCCTGCGCTGATATAGGCGGTTTTGACGGTGGTGTAGAACTCGGCGGCCGCCTTGCCCTGTTCCCGCGGTCCGTAGGAGCTGTCGCCGCGCCCGCCAAAGGGCACATGATAATCGGTGCCAGCGGTCGGCAGGTTCACGGTCACGACCCCGGTGCGCGCGTTGCGGCGGAAATGCGTGGCGCGGGCCAGGTTTTGGGTGACGATGCCCGAAGTCAGCCCGAAATTGGTGTCATTGACGGTGGCCAGCGCCTCATCGTAGCTGCCCACCTTGATCACGGAGGTCAGCGGCGCGAACATTTCTTCGCGGTTGATGCGCATATCGTTGGTGGTGTTCAGAAATACGCCCGGGCTCATGTAGTAGCCGTCATGGGGCATATCCAAACGTTGTCCGCCACAGGCCAGCTCGGCGCCTTCAGACTTGCCCAGATCGACGTAAGCGAAGTTCTCGGCCAGTTGCTGCTCACTGACAACGGGGCCCATCTGGGTTCCATCTTCCAACGCGTGACCGACTTTCATGGCCTGCGCACCAGCCACCAGTTTCTCGACGAAAGCATCATGCACGGCGGCATGAACCACAAGACGTGAGGACGCCGTGCATTTCTGACCAGTGCCCCCAAAGGCCCCGCCCAACGCCAGCGAGACAGCAAGGTCTAGGTCGGCGTCGTCCATAACGGCCAGCGCGTTTTTCGACCCCATTTCCATCTGCACCTTGGTCAGGTTCTGGATGGCTGCGGTGGCAATTCCCTTGCCGACCGGAACCGAGCCGGTGAACGAGATTGCGTTGACCTTGGGACTTTCGACAAGCCGCTGTCCGATGGACCGGCCTGACCCCATAACAAGGCTGAACAGACCTTTGGGGATGTCCTGGCGGTTGATAATTTCGGCAAGGGCAACAGCCGAGGCCGGAGTGATGTTGGCAGGCTTCCAAACTACGGCATTGCCGTAGCACAGCGCCGGAGCAATCTTCCACGAGGCGGTGGCGGTCGGAAAGTTCCAGGGGCTGATGACGGCAACGACACCGACGGCCTCGCGCCGGACATCGATTTCGATGTCAGGGCGCACGGAATCGGCGTTCTCTCCGATTTGACGCAAACACTCTGCAGCATAGTAGGTGAAGAACTGCCCGGCACGGTAAACCTCGCCCTTGCCTTCGGCCAGCGGCTTGCCCTCTTCACGGCTGAGCAGGTTGCCCAGTTCCTCGGCGCGGGCCATCAGTTCGTTGCCAATACTCATCAGAACTGCCTGCTTGCGCTCAAGCCCGTATGCCGCCCATTCGGCTTGAGCGATGCGCGCCTGATCCAGTGTGGCCTCAAGCTGATCCGCACTGGCTTGAGCGAAGCGACCGATCAGGTCGCTCAAATCTGAGGGATTGCGGTTTTCGATCTCGCTTTCGCCAGCCAGCCATTCGCCAGCAATCAGGTTCAGTTTGGTCACGTTGGGCCCCAAGTTCAGAATAAATTTGGGGCAGAATGGACTTCAAAATCGATATCAGTCAAACTCAAATAACTTAACTAAACTTCAGAGAATTTGAAGCATGGCTATCAAGATCGAAATGCTGCGCTGTTTCTGTACGGTTGCCCAAACAGGCAACCTGGCCGAGGCGGCCGATCGCTTGGGTCGCACGCAATCGGCTGTTTCAATGACGCTGAAACAGCTTGAGGATCACCTGGGCAAAAAGCTGTTTGAAGGGGAACGAAAGAACCACTTGTCCGCTTTGGGAGAGCAGGTGTTCGAAATGTCTCTGAAACAAGTTCGCCAGTTTGATCAGACCGTTCAATCTATCGAAGCAGCAGCGGACGCCATTCACGGCCTGATACGGATAGTGTCCGTCCCCTCGGTCGCGGCACTGATGTTTCCTTCGGTTCTGGAGTACATGACCTGCCGTTTTCCCGGACTGAAAGTCGAGCTGCGGGATACGGACACCCAACAGGTTCTGGATGCGCTATCCGACGGCAAAGCTGACATCGGGATCGCGTCGGGGTTTCATCCTTTAAAGGGCATCAAGGCGATCCCCCTGTTCGAAGATCAATTCGGGCTCGTGTGCGCGTCCGACCATCCGCTTAACACGAGACCCGAACCGCCATCCGTCGATGATGTGATGGCAGCCTCATTTGTCCGAAATGCCTTGTGCGATCTCATCCAGACACCAAAATTCGTGAACGCGATTGAGGAGGCCGATGTTACTATCCACAACACGCATTCGCTCATAACCATGGTCAGAACCGGAGAGTGGGTTACCGTTCTCCCCCAGACGGTTGCGCGCTTTATTCCAGAAACCACCGCATTTCGTCCCATCGCGGACCTTTCCGACAAGAGGCAGGTCTATTTGTATGTGAAGGAAAGGTCGCGGTTCGAAGATCTGACGACTGAATGCAGTGCCTTCATTTTGAGCCGAGAATGGGTATTGGCCCGGTAGGTATTCAGGGCTTTGAAATGACCTGATTGAACCAATTCGATCCCCGTGACCCGCAGTCAGGAAGGTCGGGTATCGTAGGAAGGATTCAGATTTCCAGTGCTGTCAGCGCCTCTGACAACACTCGTCGAAAACTGAGACTGGAAGCTGGAACAAGTGCCAACACATGCTCTTTCCGTAGAACCGGGTTACGGCGGCGCGCCTCGGTTACCCACCATGCGGCTTTGTCGGGATTTTCATTCAACCAGTGGCTCATCGCTGCAAAAAAGGCCATACCGGCATGCGCCCACGGCGTTCTGGCCGCAATCTCGGCCCATTTCACAGCGGATTCGTAGTCTTCCTGCGCAATGTACACCCACATCTTGTTCCCGGTCATTCCGGGCCGAAACGGATCGATCGGACTCAGATCGATAGCCCGGTTGGCGTTGCCCATGGCGGTCTCGAAATCATCCGTGAAGACGCTTGCCCAGCTGGCCCCGTAATAACCCCAGGTATAGTTTGGGCAGGCGCTGATCGACTGGGTAAACCATTGTTTGCTGCCCTCCGGGTCGTGGTCGAGCCAGTGGCATCGTCCCATCATGAAATTCGCAAAAGGATCACGTGGTTGCAGCGACAGGCTTTGTTCGGCAAATCTGCGGGCGCTGTCCGCCTCAGTCGAGTAATCCGGGGTGTAGCGCATGAATGCGTTCTGAAAGCGAACGAACGCCATCCCAGCGCTGGCCCGCGCCAGCTTTGGTTCCAGATCAATTGCGCGGCCCAACATCTTCCGGGCCATCTCGTTGCCCTTGCGGCTGAACTGGCTCATGTAGTGAAACCCCAGATGCATGGCGGACCATGCATCCAGGTTTTCGGCGTCCACCGGCCCAAGCGACGCAGTTTCATGCTGCGGTATCTCAAGTTCGGCAACCATGATCACGTTGGCTGCTATCTCGGCACGCAAAGTGTGTATGTCGTCGATATTCGCGCTTTTCCTAAGCGCCCAAATGACTTCTGAACTGCGGGTGTCTGACAGCTCTGTGTCAATTGTGATCCGTCTTCCCGTCAGTTCAACCACGCCAGTCAGGCAGTAACGCGCGTTCAGGATATTGTTGACCTGAGCCAGATCGACCTGTTTCCCCCGAAATTTGAAGGCCGAGCCATGCGAGACCACTTTGATCCAGCGCAGGCTGGCCAACGTCATGATCAATTCCCTGGGGATCGCTTCCTCGATGGCTTCGAACCTGTCCAGATCGCCGTTTCTTTGAAAGGGTAAAACCGCGATCGAAGGTTGGGGGTCATGGCTGAGCGGGTTCTCGTTGTCTGCAGAGTCGTCACCCTGATTTGGTTCCGGCAGAGGGTCGTCGCGCGCTTCGGCCTTGGCGCGCAGTGTAACGTCACCCGTAAACCGAAAGCCGTGGCCACGCACGGTGCGGATCAGGTTCGGGTCCTGATCCGTATCAGTCAGAACGCGCCGAATATCCCGGATCCGACTGGAAATGGCGTCCTCGGAAACGATACGCCCCTTCCAGACCTTTTCCACAATCTCATCCCGGCTGACCACGCGATGTGAATTTTCAACAAGCAAACTCAGCAGGTCGAAGACCTGGGGTTGCAGGTGAACAGTGCGCCCGTCGCACAGCAGTTCACGGCGCGATACATCCAGAACAAAGGGCTCGAACGAGTAAATCACTGCGGTAACCCGCTTTTCGAATTTCGTCTTCCAAGCATAGTGGGATAAAGAATCCCCGCAATATCCCGGAAATCTCCAACCTGCCTCCCAGCAGCCTCATCGCATCTGACCTAGTGCTGTTGGATCGAAACGTACCGAGGGAGGCGATTATGTCCGATCATACCAACCCCACCAATACCGTTCTGCCACTGTCAAACGAGAGCTATTTTCTGACGGATGGCGGTATTGAAACGACACTCATTTTTCACGACGAGATTGACCTGCCGCTCTTTGCGTCATTCGTTCTGCTGGAAACGGAAAAAGGGCGGAATGCCCTTATCGACTATTTCGAACGCCACATTGCGGTCGCGCAGGCGCATAGGCTTGGTTTTGTGTTGGAAAGCCCAACATGGCGCTCCAGCCGGGACTGGGGGCAAAAGCTGGGCTACAGCGCGGGCGATCTCGACAAGATCAATGCCGATGCGATCTACCTTATGCGCACGTTGCGCAACCGGCACGAAAGCGCCGTTTCTCCGCTGGTGATCAGCGGGTGCGTCGGTCCGCGCGGCGATGGTTACGTACCGGGCGAGCTGATGACGGCGGCAGAAGCCAAAGGTTACCACGCGCCCCAGATTGCGGCCATGGCCAACGCCGGTGCCGACATGGTGACGGCGATCACGATGAACAACACGCCCGAGGCGACAGGCATCGCGCTGGCGGCAAAAGCGCAGGGCGTGCCGGTGGTCATTGCGTTCACCGTGGAAACCGACGGCGCGCTTGCGACCGGACAACCACTGGCCGACGCGATCCGGGAGGTCGACGAGGCAACCGATGGTTACCCGATTTACTTCATGGTCAACTGCGCGCATCCGGATCACTTTGAACATGTGCTGCGCGACGGTGGCGAGTGGCTGCGCCGTATCGGAGGTATCCGTGCCAACGCGTCTCGCATGTCGCATGCAGAACTTGATGAAAGCGAAGTACTGGACGATGGCAACCCGGCGGAACTGGGCGAGGACTATCGCAGGCTGATGGAGATTTTGCCCAACCTGCGGGTGCTGGGCGGATGTTGCGGTACTGATCATCGCCACGTCGACGCCATGGGTCGCGCCTGCACCCACGCGCATCACGTTGCTGCACAATAGCAATCGTCAGCGCGGAAGTGATCCGAGCACAGGCTCGGGTCACACACTATTGCAAAAGGAAGTTAACAAATGAATTTCTCAATACGCCCCGTTGCATCGGAAGACACGAAAGCCGTCGCAAAGGTCCTTTCAGATCCGACAGTCATGCTTGGCACGATGCGGTTGCCCTTCGTGCCCGACGCGCTTGTGGCAGAACGAACTGCTGCCGCACCCGGCATGTACCGGCTGGTCGCTGAGACCAGTGAAGACGTCGTTGCGTATTGCCAGATGAGCACTTTTCCCGATGTTCCACGCCACAACCATGTCGGTGAGATTGACCTGATCGCGGTGCGCAGTGACTGCCAGGGCAACGGCATCGGCAAAGCCATGATGAACGCCTTGCTGGACCTTGCCGACAACTGGTTGCAGCTGGAACGCACCGGCTTGCTTGTCTGGTCCGACAATGATCGGGCAATTGCGCTTTACGAGGCGTTCGGCTTCGAGATTGAAGGCACTCTTCGGCGGTACGCAAGGCGCCCGGGAGGGTTCGCAGACGCACATATAATGGGGCGGCTTTATTCGGTCCATCATGGCGTCGAACAGACCTCCGGCGCGAGTTTGGAGCAGGTCTGAATTCTCGCTTTGGGGCAGAACGCATTCTTTGAACCGGGAAGTGAAGAAACTGAGGACGTGGCTGGGTAACTCGAAAGGCTCACCCCAATATACCAAGTCAAACCAAATATCGTTCGGCGGCGCCAAGTGTCGTTGCCGAACGTCCGATCTGACCCGCTCCGAATTGAAGATTGAACTGGAAATAGCGGTTAAAATCGACATGCTGCGGTGAAACTTCGGAGTACGATCAGCCCAATGAACAGTTCGGAAACACTTAGCCCCGCAACAACGCCGCGCACGCGGGCCAAAGCCCGGCATATTCTGGACAATTACTACATCGGCCCGGCGCGTGACGAAGAAGTGCTGGAAATCTGGGGCTATACCGACCGCATGACCTATTTGCCCGGTGACACACTGACACTGCGGGTCTCGACCACGGCCGAAAAGTGGAATCTGGAGATCGGCCGGGATGGTGTCCGGTACCAACCGCTGCTTAAGCAGGCCGGGTTGAAAGGTATGCATCAGAAGACACCATTGGACTGTTCGGTAAATGGGTGTGGTTGGGACGTCTCATATGAATTCACCATCCCGGATGACTGGAAAGAAGGTGGTTATCTGATCACTTTCAGTGCCGAACGGAACGGTGACCGGGTTGAGGAACATCATCTGTTCCTGCTGCGTCGTGCGCTGGGCAGACCGCCCGCACCATTCGTGCTGATCTGCGCAACGGGAACATGGCTGGCCTATAACTGCTGGGGCGGTTCCAACCATTACGAAGGGATCACCGGACCCGATGGCGATGCGTTTTCGCCGGTCGTATCAACTCAGCGTCCCTGGACACGCGGGTTCTGCAAATTGCCCGAGGGCGCCCCGCGCGCCGTTCCCGAGGCGCCGCACGTCCCCGGCGGCATGGTGCGGTACCCGTATATGGAATGGGCTTATTCCTATGGCTACTCCAAGAAATATGCATCGGCTGGATGGGCCAGTTACGAACGTCACTTTGCCCGCTGGGCCGAGACGCAGGGGTTCGAGTTCGATTTCGCCACTCAACACGATCTAGACGCCGATCCACAGCTGTTGGAGCGCTATCGATGCGCAGTCTTTGTCGGGCATGACGAGTATTGGTCGGCAAGCATGCGCCGCGCTGTGGACCGTTATTCCGAGAACGGAGGCCGGGTCGCTCGGTTTGGTGGAAACTTCCTGTGGCAGACGCGGATCGAGGATGAAGGCCGGACCCAGGTTTGCTACAAGTACACCGCCGATGAGGACCCGCTGAACGGCACCGATCAAGAGCACTTGGTGACGGCCGCCTGGGAGGTCGCACCCGTGAACTGGCCCGGCGCCCAAACGTTTGCGGCCAACGGGTTGAAAGGGGTTTACGCTGGTCTGGGACGCTGTGTTGGACAAGGCAGCGGCGGCTTTACTGTCTATCGCCCGCAGCACTGGGCGCTGAACGGCACTCACCTGGGTTATGGCGACCAGCTGGGCGCACAATCACGAATTTTTGGCTACGAAGTGGATGGCGTGGATTACCTTATGGAGGATGGCCTTCCCTTTGCCACCGGCTCTGACGGTGCAGATCCGAATGTCGAGATACTGGCGCTTGGTCTGGCCACGAATGTCGAACCCAAGCACGGTATCTGGGGCGAAACTGTATATATCGGAGACGCGGATGCGACCTTCAAAGCGCAGGCCATGTTCGGTGACGTCACTGCGGAAACAATGGACCGCAGCAGCCGCGGCAACGGGGTAATCGTGCACTGGAAGCGTGGAAAGGGTGAGGTTTTCAATGCTGCGACATGCGAGTGGGTCATGGGATTGACCCGGCGCGACTGGCAGGTCGAACGTGTTACCCGGAACGTACTGGAAAGGTTTGGAGCTTCGAGATCAAAGATCAACGCGGCTTCCCAAGCGTCGGCTTAGCAGTCCGAACAAGATTTTGGGCGAAAACTGAACGCCCTTGGATCAAGATATCTGCGTAGAATTCGCGATCCTTCTCAACTGATTGCTTGCGGGCTGTCGGGCGCATTTTGGCCGCTTTGGGCAGACAACCAATCCACGACCTTACGCGCCTCCGGGCGCGGCTTGCTGCCGTTCTGCACCTCAACGAAGTAACCATGGGTTGGGGCAATTTCTTCATCAAAAAGCCGAACCACTCTGCTTTCCGCCAGATCCTGATCAATCAGCGGCAGCCAGCCAACAATCACGCCCTGACCTTCGGCAGCGCCACGCAACAGGACGTTTGCATCCTCGAAAATCGGGCCGCGCAGGGGGGCAACATTCGTCACACCCATCGCAGCGAACCAGTCCAGCCATCCCCAGTGATTTCTCTGATGCATCAGCGGCAACTCCATCAGGTCCTTGGGGGTATTTATGGGGCCATGGCTGTTGACGAAGTCTTCGGATGCAATCGCAACAGGACTTAGTTCCAGCAACTTGATGACATCACCCGGCATTTCGGCCATGCGGTCCCAGCGGATCACAATGTCGACGTTACCGCGATCCTGTGTGTTTGGCCGGAAGGACGGCAGTACCTCGAGTTCGATGTCCGGATGAGTCTCCCAAAAGTCGCTGATCCGTGGCATCAGCCAACGCGCCGTAAAGATCGGCCCCGCAGAAAGACGCACCACCCTGCGAGAAGTGCGGTGCAGGGTGCGAACGGCGCTTTCCAGTATTCCGAAGGCTTGCGAAGTTGCCTCCGCCAACCGCTTTCCGTCTTCCGTCAGCACGACGTCGCGGCCCGAGCGTTCGAACAGTTTGACGCCAAGCTGGTCTTCCAGACCGCGAATATGGTGACTGATAGCGGTCGGTGTCACGATCAACTGCTCGGCCGCGGCGCGGTAACTTCCCAATCGGGCTGCTGCATTGAAGGCACGTAGTGCGGGCAAGGAAGGTATCACGAGTGTCTCATAGATAAGTTCAGCTCATCATTTGCTGAGAAAACCGCTTTTGTAAATTAGTTGTTTTGCGCGCAGATTGAATGTGCAGAAAATTCGACTCATGAGTTCATGCCCAATTCGATCCGAAGGCGCGGTCGCAAAGATCGCCTTGCACAAACAACACGTTCGGATGCCTCTCCTCCGGTTTGGCCGGGGGTCAGCGGCGGGCGACTGAAACCACTGTCACCTGAGGAAGTGAAGCTCGTTGAAAAGACTGCGTTTTCGCTTTTGGAAACGCTTGGTTTAAGTCAGGCAACCCCGTCGATGATCGAAAAAGTTGTCGCGGCCGGCGGCGCGCAGACCGACGGCGGTCGGTTGTTGTTTCCGCAGAACTTGGTGCGATGGGCTATTGATGGGGCGCAGCGTGGCTTCATTCTGTGCGGTCAAAAACCAGAACGCGATCTGAAAATCGAAGGTTCCAGCGTGCACATGTCCACAGGTGGCGCGGCACCTGGCGTGTTCGATCTTGAGACACATGTCTATCGCGACTCCACGTTGCAGGACCTCTACGACGCGGCACGGATCGTGGATCGGATGGACAACATCCATCACTTCAGCAGGTCGGTTGTCGCGCGGGATATCGAAGGCAACGCGGCGATGGATCTAAACACTGCCTACGCCTGTCTGTCGGGCACGTCGAAACACGTTTCGATCTCGATTACCGAGCCGCAGAACGTCGCTGAGATCGCCCGGCTTTGCTATGACTTCGCCGGTGGAGAAGCCGCATTTCGCGCCCGGCCGTTTCTGACTGTCATGGTGTGTCACGTGGTGCCACCGATGCGGTTTGCGGAAGAGGCCTGCGATGTTCTGGAACTGGCCATCAATGCTGGGTTTCCTGTGCAATTGATCAGCGCAGGCCAGGCCGGTGCAACCAGCCCGGCCACGATTGCCGGTTCCCTGGTGCAGGCGGTGGCAGAAACTCTGGCCGGGCTGGTCTTCGCGCGTCTGGTCAATCCCGAGGTGAAGGCGATCTTTGCACCCAAGCCCCTGGTCGCGGACCTGCGCACCGGCTCGATGAGCGGCGGCGGGGGTGAGCAGGCCATTCTGATGGCTGGTGCGGCGCAAATGGGCCGCCACTGGGATCTTCCCACAAGCTCGATTGCCGGCATCACTGACGCCAAGCGGCTGGACGCGCAATATGGGGCCGAGAAATCGTTGGCCGTGACCATGGCGGCGCACGCGGGATCAAACATCGTCACGCAGGCTGCGGGTATGATGTCGAGCCTTCTGGGCGTCAGCCACGCGGCCTACATCGTCGACAACGATCTGCTGGGAAATATCCTTCGGACAATCCGCGGAATCGAAGCGACGCCGGAAAATATCGCTGCCGACGTTATAGCAGCGGTGTGCCGCGGCGAAGGGCACTATCTGGCGGAACAGCACACATTCAGCCGAATGAAATCGGACTACTTCTACCCCGAGATCGGTGATCGCCGTGCCCCGCGTGAGTGGCAGGATGACGGTGCATTGCGTGTCGGCGAAGTGGCGCGCGACAAAGCCCGTGAAATCCTGAACAGCCATTTTCCCGACCATGTGCCCGACGATCTGGATCGGGCCATCAGGACAAACTTTGACATCCGCCTGACACGGGCTCAAACCGGACGACCGGAATGAAAAACCAAGACCTAAGCAACCGTGCGCGTACAACTTTGCCGGGCGGTGTCAGCCACGAACTTCGGTATCGCGATCCGCATCCTATTTACATTGAACGTGCATTCGGGGCCGAGAAATGGGACGTCGAAGGACGGCGCTACATCGATTTCAAGATGGGTTCGGCCAGCCAGATGCTGGGGCATTGCCATCCGGCGATTGTCGACGCGATCCATGCTCAGGCAGGGCGTTCGGTTTTTTCCGCCGATTGCCATGCGGGTGAAATCGAATGGGCGGAATGGATAAATCGGCTCTATCCTTCTGCTGAGCGGACGCGTTTTACGTCGTCTGGTACCGAGGCCACGATGCTGGCCCTGCGGCTGGCGCGTGCCTTTTCCGGAAAAGACCACGTTCTTCGCATCGACGGGCATTTTCACGGTTGGCACGATCATGCGATGAAAGGAGCCAAGCCTGGCAGTGATCAATCCTTTTCGCTTGGAATTCCCAAAGCGGTGAACGATCTGATTCATATCTGCTCGGCAGAAGCCACGGCGATGGAACACGCGCTGCAGGATGAGCGCATCGGCACTGTGATCATCGAAGCCTCGGGCGCAAATTACGGTAGCGTCCCGCTGTCGACCGAAACCCTGCGGGCCCTGCACGATGTGGCGCGGGCCGCCGGGGTTGTACTGATCTTTGATGAGATCATCACCGGATTTCGCTGGGCCCCGGGCGGACGGCAGGCGCGCGACGGGATCGTGCCGGATTTGACCACTTTGGCCAAGATCGTGACCGGAGGTCTGCCGGGCGGCGCGGTTTGTGGTCGGGCCGAGATCATGGAACTGATGAATAATACCACCGTCCGCGACGGATACGCGCCCGCTGTCGGCCACAAAGGGACTTTCAACGGGTCGCCCCTGGTCGCAGCCGCCGCTTGTGCGGCAATGCCGATATTGGCAACTGGCGAAACGCAGGCGCAGGCGGATGCAATGGCAGATCGGATGCGCAATGGCGTGAACGCCGCGATTGCCGATCAGGGCCTTCCTGGCCTCGCATACGGTGACAGTTCGGTTTTTCACGTTTTCTTTGGTCGCAATTCTCTTGAATGGCTCAACCCCGCTGAAATCCGTGGGATGCCCAAGCCAATCGTCAAAGCCTATCGTGACGGGATGTTGGCGCGTGGGGTGGACGTGATGTCCTACACTTCGGGCCTGACATCCGCCGCCCACACGCCCGCGCTGATCGATGAGGCGCTGGAGGCCTTCCGTGGAACTCTCACTGACATGATCCGCGACGGAGTGCTGACATGACCCTGCCCACCCATGCACGCACCGTCATCATTGGCGGCGGCGTTATCGGCTGTTCCATCGCCTATCACCTCGCGCGCGACGGGCGCAGGGATATCGTTGTGCTGGAACGATCAAAGCTGACGTCCGGCACCACATGGCACGCCGCTGGTCTGGTGCGTCGACTGCGCCCTTCGGCCACGCTGACCAAGCTGATCAATTACTCAATCGACCTTTACGAGGAGTTGGAAGTTGAAACCGGTCAGGCGACCGGCTGGGTCCAGACCGGCTCGCTGACCTTGGCCACCAATCCCGACCGGCTTACCAACATAAAACGGCAAGTGTCTCTTGGTCGCGCTTTCGGACTGGAGGCCGAGGTGATCGACGCCGCGCGAGCCAAGGAACTCTGGCCTTTGATCGACGTGGACGACGTGATCGGAGCGGTGTGGTCACCGGCGGACGGCAGGGTCAACCCGTCGGACGTTGCATTGGCGTTGTCGAAAGGCGCACGGGCGCGTGGCGTCCAGTTTTTCGAAGATACCAGGGTGACCGGCTTGCGAAAGAAAGGCGACCGGATCTCGGGGGTTGAGGTCGGATCACACGTGATTGACGCGGAAGAGGTGGTAATCGCCAGCGGCCTCTGGTCGCGTGAAGTCGCCGCGATGGCGGGTGCACATATGCCGCTCTATGCCTGCGAGCATTTCTATATCCTCACAAAACCGCTTGCCGAAGTGCAAAAGCTGGGCAAAGGGGCGCATCTGCCGACACTCAACGATCAGGATGCATACCTTTATGCCCGCGATGATGTCGAGGGGTTGTTGGTCGGCTCGTTCGAACCCCATGCCAAGGGGATTTCCACCAAGGACCTGCCTGCGGACTTTTCCTTTGATCTGCTGGACGAGGACTGGGATCACTTCATGCCGATGATGGAGAACGCCCTGCGCCGCATTCCGGCACTGGAAACTGCAGAGGTGCGAATGCTCCTGAACGGTCCCGAAAGCTTTACGCTGGACAGTCAGTTCATGCTGGGCGAAAGCCCCGACGTTCCGGGATTGTTTCTGATGGGGGGGATGAATTCTACCGGTATCGCGCTGGCCGGTGGCGCGGGCAGGGCAATGGCGGAATGGATCATTTCCGGAGAGCCGACAATGGAGCTGAACGAGGCCGACATTCGCCGATTTGGCCCGGAAATGAACGTGCTGGGTGCGCTGGAGGCGCGAATTCCGGAAGTGCTGGGGCGGCACTACGACAACCCATATCCCGGACGGTCGATGGACACAGCGCGAGGTCAGCGTCGTTCACCCATCCATGCCGCGCTGGTTGATGCCGGAGCGCAGTTCGAGGGGCGCGGCGGCTGGGAGCGGGCCGTGCATTTCGGCAGCAAGACCGCTCATCTTCCTCTCACCTTTAGCGCACCAAAATGGCGGGATCAGGTGCAGCAGGAGGTTGAGGCCTGCCGAAATGGGGCGGCCATTCTGGATCAGTCGGCGTTTGGCAAGATCATGGTGCAGGGACCGGATGCCTGCGCCTTTCTCAATCGCCTCTGCGCGGCGCAGATGGATTTTGAACCGGGTCGCATTGCTTATACCCAGATCCTCAACGCGCGCGGCGGCGTTGAAAGCGATCTGACGGTGCATCGGCATGGGCCGGACGGATATCTGATGATAGTTGGAGCAGGTGAGGTTGTGCGCGATCTTCAGCGGATGCGTAGTACCAAGGGCGAGTATCGGGTCGAATTTACCGATGTCACCAGCGGGTATGCCATTCTTGGGTTGGCCGGCGCCAAGGCACGCGACGTGTTGCAGGCGACATCGAATACACCAGTGCCCGAACTGAAACGCTTTGGCTTCGCCCCGGTCGAAATTGGATTGGCCCGGGGGTGGGCGGGTCGGCTGAGCTATACCGGGGAAGAGGGGTACGAGCTGTATGTCCCCTCCGACATGGCGATGGCGGCGCATGAGGCGCTTGTGGCGGCGGGTGCCACCCATGCCGGCCTCTACGCCAGCGGTTCGTTGCGGATCGAAAGCGGGTTGCGCGCCTTCGGTCACGAGCTGACACCGGGCATCACGCCGCTGGAAGCCGGCCTTGGCGCCTTCTGTGCATTTGCCACTGGTTTTGTCGGTGAAGATGCTTTGCAAAAGGCCGGTCTTCCTACACGCCGCGTCGTCTCGGTGCTGTTTGATGATGCCGAGGCAATCCCGATCCACGACGAACCGGTCTATTTCGATGGCTCGGTCGTTGGGCAGATCACATCGGCGGCGTGGAGTTACCGGTTTGGTCGCTCGGTGGCGTTAGCGTTGATCAACGCGCCGCTGGAAAGGCTGGCCGAGCAGGATGTCGTACCCGGTTTTCAAGTGGAAATCGCGTGCACCCGGTTTGACGCAAAAGCCTCTCTCAAACCCGCCAAGGAGGCGTTCTGATGTCGGATACGATCCGAACTACTCGCGTCGCCATCATAGGCGGCGGCATCATGGGTGTCGCCGCCCAGTACCAGCTGGCCGAAAACGGCTGGACCGACACAATCCTGTTCGAAAAGGCGGAATTGACCAGCGGCTCGACATGGCATGCAGCCGGACAGATCGCCCACGCGGTCGGCAGCAGAGTCATGGGCTGGGTCAACAAGACCTCGATCGAAACCTACAAACGCGTCGAACAGGAAACCGGTCAGAGCATCGGCTGGCACGAAGTGGGCGGGTTTCGTATCGCAACCACGGATGATGAGGTTGACTGGATGAAATCCATAATGGGCGTCGGCAGGCTGCTCGACTTGCCGATGGAACTGGTTGGCCCGGCAGAGGTCGCCAAGGTCAATCCGTTTTACAGGGTCGATGACGTCAAGGCTGCGGTGCAGACGTTTGAGGACGGTCATATTGATCCGTCCGGCGTGACCATGGCGCTGGCGGCGGCGGCCCGTGCGCGGGGCGCGAAAATCGAGCGGCGCAACCAGGTGCTCGGGGCCAGTCGAAAGGGGGATATGTGGCTGCTTCGAACGGAAAAAGGAGACATTCTGGCCGAACATGTCGTGATTGCGGCCGGGTCCTACGCCAATCAGGTTGGCAAATGGTTCGGGTTGGAAATCCCGTCGGTCAGTTGCCTGCACCACTATCTGGTTACGGACACGGTGCCTGAATTTGAAGGCCGTCCCGAGCTGCCGGTGATGCGGGACAATGCCTATGGCGGCTACATCCGGCAGGAACAGAAATCCGGTCTTATCGGAATTTACGAAGGCCATATGTGCCCAACGGTCTGGGAAATGCCCGAAGGTGCCCCCTGGGCTGCCGAGAATGAACTGTTCGAGGCCGATTATGACTCGATTGGCGATTTCCTGATGATCGCTTTCGACAAAATGCCGGTGTTGGCGGAGTTGGGGATCAAGCGCGTGGTGCGAGGGGCCATTACGCATACACCGGATGGGGGTATGCTGGTTGGGCCGTCCGGCGCTCCGAATGTCTGGCTTTCGTGTGGTTCTTCCATTGGGTTGGCCTGGGGCGGCGGTGCGGGCAAAGTTCTGGCCGATTGGATGGTTTATGGTGAAACGTCGATCAACACGCGTGGATTTGATCCCCGTCGCTATGGCGATTTTGCCAATGATCACTTTATCGTCGAGCGTACCAAGGACGAATTCATGCGCCGTCATGACACACCGTGCCCCGGCAAACA
Source organism: Ruegeria sp. HKCCD9138 (assembly GCF_057220975.1). Taxonomy (NCBI): domain Bacteria; kingdom Pseudomonadati; phylum Pseudomonadota; class Alphaproteobacteria; order Rhodobacterales; family Roseobacteraceae; genus Ruegeria; species Ruegeria sp. HKCCD9138. Next base: position 156,376 of record NZ_JBWVAZ010000011.1, read on the forward strand.
ATTCGACGCGTTGAGACCGCTCAACCGCCACCCTCTATATGATCGGCTGGTGGCCAAGGGCGCCGTTTTCGGTGAGATTGCGGGGTGGGAGCGCCCTCGTTACTTCGGTGACATCGGGGAGACCGAAAAAATCGGCTGGGGCCGCCAGCCCTGGCACGCGAACGCGATGCGCGAGGCCAATGCGACACGCAGAGCAGCAGGTGTTATTGACCTCTGCGCCTTTGCGCAGTTCGAGATCACTGGTAAGGACGCAGACACCTTGCTGGACCGGCTATCGGCCAATCGGATACCACGCAAGGACGGTCGAATCAGTCTCAACCACCTGCTGACGGAACAGGGCCGGTTCGAGACTGAGATCACCATTTGGCGGATAGCCGAAAACCGGTATTTCACCGGTTCGCCGATCGCTCGGGCCAATCCCGATTTTGACTGGATCCAACGCCACATCATTCCCGGCGAAGACGTGCAGATTGTAAACCGCACCAGTGATTGGGGGATGCTGGCTTTGTCCGGTCCGGCCTCGCGCCGCATCCTGTCACAACTGACGGATGCAGACCTCTCCAACGCAGCTTTCCCGTGGCTTTCCGGGCGGCAGGTTACGGTGGCAGACGTACCGTGCTACGCGCTGCGGGTGTCGTTCGTGGGGGAGCTTGGCTGGGAATTGCACGCTCCACTGGATCGCATCGCCGAGGTGTATGATGCTTTGTTTCAGGCAGGCGCTGCACATGGTCTGACCGACCTCGGGTCATATGCTTTCAACGGCATGCGTATGGAAAAAGCCTTTCGTGCCAGTGGTGAACTGACTACCGATATCGGGCCGTTCGATGTGGGGCTAGAACGCTTTGTCGCCTCAGAAGGGCGTGAATTCATAGGCAAACAAGCTTTGCTGGAGCGCGATCCGGAGTGGGAGCTGTTCTATGCTGAGATTCACGGCAATGACATCGACGTTCATGGCGGCGAACCGGTCTTGCTGAACGGTCAGCCCGTGGGCCTGACCACGTCGGGCGGCTACGGTTACACGATCGGCAAATCGCTGGGTTGGCTTTTTGTGAAGAAGGGCACGCCGCGCGACAGGCTTAGCGTGCAACTACTGAACAAAGCCTATCCCGTGACCATACATGAAGCCCCGCTTTTCGACCCTGACAACCTGCGCCCCAGATCCGAGGATTGAGACATGACAACCATAACAGGCGGTGAAACCGTCTATCGCGTATTGAAGGCCAACGGCATCGACACCGTCTTCGGGCTTTTGGGCGGTTCGATGCTTGAACTCTATGATGCCATGTATCAGGGCGGCGAGATCGTCTATGTCGGTGCGCGCGATGAACGCGCGGCGGGGCATATGGCGGATGCCTGGGCGCGTATGACCGGCAAGCCCGGTGTCGTCCTTGGGGCGCAGGCGGGGCCGGGCGTGGTGAATATCGTGACCGCCGTGGCCGAGGCGTTTCTGGCGTATTCTCCGATGGTAGTAATTGCCGGGGCGATTACCCGGGCGGATCAGTGCAAAGACACCTTTCAGGAGGTCGATCAGGTTGCGTTGTTTGCGCCCATTTCGAAACGCTCGGTCATGGTCACTGATCCGGCGCGTTTGGCGCCGATGCTCGAAGACGCCCTCAGGTTGGCCAATACGGGCCGTCGCGGTCCGGTCGTGCTTCATGTGCCGCGCGATCTTTTTGCCGCCGATCTTCCTGCCAAAACGCCAAAACCGCTGAAGATAGCCCGTCCAGGCCCCGCGGCGCCGGCCGACATCACGGCAATTTCCGAAATGCTGGCAGGGGCCGAGCGCCCGGTTATTTTTGCTGGCGCTGGGTTCAAATGGAGCGCTGGCCGGGACGCCCTGACCGCTCTTGCGGAAAAGCTGGAAGTTCCGGTGGTTGCTTCGACCGGCCATGCGGATGTGATGCGTCACCGACATCCGTGGTTTGCCGGCCAAGCCGGACCGCGCGGCAATCGCGTGGCCAGCCGCCTGACGAAAGAGGCTGACGTGATGGTCGTACTGGGCGCGCGGCTCGGGTTCAACTCGACCTTCCACAGCAATGACTATGTCGGGTCGGAAACGCGCATCGCTCATGTCGATGTCGAAGGTTCTGCGCCAGGGCGCTATTTCCCGGCAGAAGTTGCAGCACAGGGTGATGCCCGCCTTACGGCGGAGGCGCTTACGTCTGTAACCGCCAAGCCCCGTTGCGATGTCTGGCGTGACAGCTTCCGCGCTGATCTGGAAAGCCTCTGGGCCGAACGTGCGGAAGAGGCGGCTATCTCCAGTCTCCCGATGCACCCGCGTCGCGCCCTGGCGGAACTGCGCGATGCCCTGCCCGAGGATGCCATCGTCACACTGGACACGGGCAATACCTGCCTGCAGGCCGCCGACCGACTTGCTCACTATGCGCCGATGTCGTTAATCACGCCGCTCGACTTTGGTCTCGTGGGCTTTGGTCTCGCCGCTGCCATTGGCGCCAGGGCTGCGGCCCCTGACCGCCCGGTCGTTGCAATTATGGGTGACGGGGCCGTCGGCTACACAATGATCGAAATCCAGACGGCCATTTCGCACAACCTGCCCATTACAATTGTTGTTTTGGATAACGAGGCCTGGGGCGCCGAAAAAGCTTATCAGCAGGAGTTCTATGGCGGGCGCCTCCTTGGGGCGGAAATCCAGTCGCCGCGCTATGACAAGTTCGCAGAGCTCTGTGGTGGCAAGGGCATGTGGGTGGAAGGCCCGGGGGGAATGGGCCCCGCCCTGCGAGAAGCCATCGCATCGGACCAGACGACTGTCATTCAGGCCAAAATAGATCCCGCCGCCTTGATGACACTGCGCAAGGACTTGTTCAAAGCCACGCAGGGAAAGGGGTAATCAAAAGAATCTGTGACAACCTTAGGTGCTGGCTCTCAACAACCCGACGATCTCGTCAATCTCTGGCCGTCGCCTAGTTCGGTGTGGAAGGTTCAGTACCAAGGAACGACCGCTCGTACAGGATTTTCGGGATGCTGGACAGAGTGTTCCGGCCTCAAGTGCCTGTTCGATCAGGCATGCATGCCCCATCAGGATACCAGCCCCGGCTTTGGCCTCCTCAACGGCCAAGCTGTAAAGTGAGTACCGAGGGCCCTTTTGCGGATCATTCAGTGGAATACCACATTTTGTCGACCAATCCGACCAGTCGTTGCGCCATGTCTGATCGTGAAGCAACGGGAAGGAGTCCATGCAGCGTTCGTCTGTCAATTGCGCAGTGATCTGCGGCGTTGCGACGGGAAACAGGCCATCTTCGGCAAGCACGATCTGATCCGCACTGCCATCTGGCACCGAAAAGAATACGGAAAGATCAAACAGCTCTCGTGTCAAGCTGGGCGGTGTTTCCAGCGCGGTTACTGAAAAGTTGATGTCAGGATAGGTTTCACGGATTTTTCCAAGACGAGTCGGCAGCCAGAGTTGTGCAATTGAGGGCAACGCCGCGATGTGTATGTCGGCGTTGGGCCGAAGATTTCGCAAACTGCTCGTTGCCACAGCCAATGCGTCAAACGCCTGAGTGAATTCTTTTGTCAAACTGCGTCCGGCGGGGGTCAATTGAACGCCTTGCGCATTTCTTTGAAACAACGCGACGCCCGCCCAAGCTTCCAAAGCCTTGATATGCTGAGAGATAGCGCCCGGTGTCACGCTCAGTTCGTCAGCCGCGGCGACGAAGCTTCCATGTCGTGCTGCCGTTTCAAAGGCACGCAACGCATTCAACGGAGGCCCTTTGGGGCGGGGAGGTGAGACGGTCAATTCAGCAGCCTTAGTTTTTCTACGCCAAGAAATAGCAAATCTGAGTTGCGATGTCATTCGATCTGATCACACTTGTCGCGAATTGGAGGACACAGACATGACAATCGAAATGAGGGATTGGGTTCCAGCAGCATGCGAAACGCTGGTTCAGGATATCGCGACACGGACTTCGCAGGCTTCGTCGAAATCCGTGCTGAAGCGGATAGAGCATCTGGCAGAAAGGAACCGCGAGATTCACGAGAAAGAGTGTTTCAATCTCAATCCAGCAACAAATGTCATGAACCCAAGGGCCGAGACTTTGCTGGCGTCGGGAATAGGGTCGCGACCGTCGCTCGGGTATCCGGGCGACAAATACGAGATGGGTTTGGAAGCCATCGAAGAAATCGAGGTTATTGCGGCTGAGCTTTCTGCCGAAGTCTTCGAAGCGAAATACGCTGAAATTCGGGTGCCCTCCGGCGCGATCGCAAACCTTTACGGGTTCATGGCCACCTGTAAGCCAGGTGACACGATTATCGCCCCGCCGGCTTCGATTGGTGGTCATGTGACGCACCATCTGGCGGGATGCGCCGGGCTGTTCGGCCTACGGACCATTGACGCTCCGACGGATGCAGACGGTTATACGGTCGATCTTGATCACTTGCGCCAGATCGCACTGAAAGAGCGGCCCAAGCTTATCACCGTTGGTGGTAGCTTGAACCTGTTTGAACATCCGGTTGCCGAAGTGAGGGCGATTGCTGATGAAATCGGCGCGAAAGTGATGTTCGACGCCGCCCATCAGTGCGGAATCATCGCCGGAAAGGCGTGGCGCAATCCGCTTGCAGATGGCGCTCATTTCATGACGATGAGCACGTACAAAAGCCTAGGCGGTCCGGCGGGTGGCCTTATTGTCACCAATGACGGTGAGATTGCCAAGTCGCTCGATGCCATTGCCTTTCCCGGTATGACGGCAAATTTCGATGCCGCCAAATCGGCGGCGCTGGCCGTGACGATGTTGGACTGGCGCGACTTTGGCGCCGATTACGCGGCCCAGATGGTCGACATGGCGTCTGCACTGGCTGCAGCGCTGGACTCGCAGGGCGTCCCGGTATTCGCTGGGCGGAACGGTTTTACGAACTCGCACCAGTTTGCGGTTTTGGCAAAGCGCTATGGCGGAGGCCAAGCCGCGTCCAAGCTGCTGCGTCAGAGTGGATTTCTGGCCTGCGGCATCGGTTTGCCCGTTCCGCAAGTGGACGGAGATATGAACGGATTGCGCATCGGAACCCCTGAACTGGTTCGTTGGGGAATGACGGTGAATGACGTTGATCGTCTTGCCACGCTCATTTCTGCAGGATTGGCCGGTAGGGACATCGCTCAGCAAGTGGCTGATTGGCGGCAAGATTTCTCAAAAATGTGCTTTGTTCACTAGTTTCCATCCGGGTGACACAACAGGGTTTCGACCTACGGTGTATGTTGACGGAAATGGCCTGGTGGCAACTGCCTTACACAAGAGCGTGCCTGCGAAGAAGTTGGATGCCGGACTAAACTACCGTGCGGATGTGCGAGGTCCTGATGGCCTCGCACATCCTCTTTTCACACAAGTACCGGATCAAGCTGCCGCGATCTGGCCGGCCTTTTCAACCAGCACTTCTGCCTGACGGATCGAAGCGTAATCGATCAGACGGCCATCCAGAGAAACTGCGCCTTTCCCCGATGCTTCCGCCTCGGCCATGGCGACAAGGATGCGCTGCGCTTTGGTCACTTCGGCGTCTGACGGCGACATGACCTCGTTGGCCAGAGCAATCTGGCTGGGGTGGATGGCCCATTTGCCTTCGCAGCCGAGTACCGCTGCGCGTTTGGCGGCAGCGCGATAGCCGTCCGGGTCCTGGAAGTCACCGAAAGGTCCGTCGATCGGGCGCAGGCCGTTTGCGCGCGCCGCAACCACCATGCGGGCCAGAGCGTAGTGCCACATGTCGCCCCAGTGGGTCAGGCGGCCACCGTCGGCATCCGCATCCGTCAGAACCGAGTAGTCCGGGTTCACGCCGCCAATGATCGTAGTACGCGCACGGGTCGAGGCCGCATAGTCGGCTACGCCGAAATGCAGGCTTTCGTTGCGTTTCGACGCAGCCGCGATTTCGCTGACGTTCTGCATGCCAAGCGCCGTTTCGATGATGTGCTCGAACCCGATCCGCTTTTTGTAGCCTTTGGCGTCCTCGATCTGGGTGACCAGCATATCGACGGCATAGACGTCAGCAGCGGTACCGACTTTGGGGATCATGATCAGATCCAGCCGTTCACCGGCCTGTTCGACCACATCCACCACGTCTCGGTACATGTAGTGGGTGTCCAGACCGTTGATCCGCACCGACATGGTCTTGTTGCCCCAGTCGATGTCGTTCAGAGCCTCGATGATGTTCTTGCGCGCCTGTTCTTTCTCGTCAGGTGCGACAGCGTCTTCCAGATCGAGGAAGATGACGTCCACATCCGATTTGGCGGCCTTTTCGAACATTCCGGGCTGGCTGCCGGGGACGGCCAGTTCGCTGCGGTTCAGTCGGGCGGGGGCTTGGTCGATGTTATGAAAGCTCATGATTTGGGTCCTTCGTCTTACAGGTTCGGGTAGATCGGGAAGCGCTTGCAGAGCTCGGCGACTTCGGCCTTG
>NZ_JBWVAZ010000012.1:0-157112 GCF_057220975.1 Ruegeria sp. HKCCD9138
ATGCGGATCTATCCAGCGATTCCCAAACAGAATGGCGAAAGGAAAGTTGGATTAGCAGCTTTGTCCGCACTGTGGTCGTTAACGCCGCATGACCCGCCATGAAGCCCGGCCAAATGCGTCAGATGACCGGTATGAGTCCACTTTGACCGATGCTGTAGTTAACCCGATATCAATCTATGGGGTAGGGAATACGAGACTAGGATCGTGTTTTGATTTGTCTCTAAGGTGATCCCAACCTGTTCACCCACCTTTAAATTGTGCGAGTGAGAACAATGAAGTTTCTGTCGGCTGAACATTTGATTTCTGCAACGCTTTTAATCATTCTTTACGGATGGTCCTTCGCGTCGGCAGAACCCGCACCAAAGCACGAAATATGTGATGAAGTACCTCCCCCTAAAAAAAGCATCTTCAGCAAGAGAGGTCTTGAAGATTACCTAATTGATCAAATTAAAGAAAATTTCCTAACACAAGGCAGAGTAGACCGGGAGTGCCTTATTAATTGGTTTGAAGGTGAGAGGGAAAACAACACCGTTCTACAACTGGATGGATCTGCTTCCGACCTGGGGAGCATCGTTCGCTTCACAGTCGATAGGTCCGGGAATTTTCTTGCAGTTTTTTTGACGATGGGTCCAGGAAACTCGAATGGAGTTTTTACGGCTATATTTGAGTTTTCTGCGGACGAAAAGGTCGCAGTTATTAGAAGAGGGGGTGTTACAGAGTGGCTGAAATTAGAATAGAAGGTAACAGCGCAGGCAGCTTTGACCGCATAGCCGCTGTCCACGGCTCCAAATCACTGCATCTTTGATTTAAAATCCGCTTCCTGTGCCTTGCCGACGTCGCTGAGACCCAGTCTTGCACTAGCAGCGAAGGGCAGCTCAGTGGCCATATGACCTGTCCCAGATGTTGTGTCTCTGCGCCTCAAAGGTCGCGTCCGGCTCTAGCCACTGCCATTTATCGTGTCGCAGTCAGCCAATAACCGTGCCGCGCTATACCATTGTGATCCAATAGGCACACTTCAATCTTTGTCATAGTGCTTCCGTATTGCTTCCGGCAAGCCGCACGTCACCAAGCGCGCTCTACGCGAATCCGTGCAAGCATTTGTTATTATTGAAAAAAGTGGTGAGCCGTGCAGGATTCGAACCTGCGACCCACTGATTAAAAGTCAGTTGCTCTACCAACTGAGCTAACGGCCCACTCTTTGTTGGATCTGATAGATCCGTGGCGCTCTGTAAGGTATTTACCCGACCGGGTTCAAGACCTTATTTGCACCTCGTTTCGCCATCACTTGAAGTGGATCCGGCGTCCCGATAGGCGGCCTAATTAGGCAGGTGGCGCGGGGGGGTCAACCCCTTTTTTCAGGAATCTGCGCGACAGGGTGGATTCATTTCACAGCCATCGTTATATGCCCGCCATGCAACACTCACACGACACCGGATTGCCCTTCATGAAGATGCACGGGCTGGGCAATGATTTCGTCATTGTGGACGCGCGCAGGCACGATGCGGCGATCACGACCTCTTTGGCGAAGGGAATCGGACACCGGCAATTCGGTGTTGGTTTTGATCAGCTGGCGGTGATCGGGAACGGAGACGCGGACGCACATCTGGTGTTCTACAACGCTGATGGCTCGACGTCGGCGGCATGCGGAAATGCCACGCGTTGCATCGCTCGGTTTTTGATGGACGAGCAGGGTAAGGACGAACTGGTGCTGACCACGGAACGCGGCAAGCTGCTGGCGCGGGACGCGGGTGATGGCCTCACCTCGGTCAATATGGGGCAGCCGCAGTTGAAGTGGAACGAGATTCCGCTGGCCGAAGAAATGGACACGCTGGAACTGCCGATCGAAGGTGGCCCGACAGCTACCGGTATGGGTAATCCGCATTGCACGTTCTTTGTGGAAAACGCAGAAGCGATTCCTCTGGATGAGTTCGGTTCCCGTTACGAGTATCACCCGCTCTATCCCGAGCGCACCAATGTGCAGGTCGCACAGGTGATTGATCCGGGCCACATCCGAATGCGTGTCTGGGAGCGTGGCGTGGGAATCACGCTGGCCTCCGGGTCATCCTCGTGCGCGACGGCCGTGGCGGCGGCGCGGCGTGGTCTGACGGGGCGAAAGGTTCGGATTGATCTGGACGGCGGCACGATATGGATCGACTGGCGCAAGGACGGGGTATGGATGACCGGCCCGACCTGTCATGTCTTTTCGGGGACCCTGACCCCCGAATTTCTGGAGTCTCTGGGATGAACCCACCCAAGTTCGCCACCCTGGGCTGTCGCCTGAACGCCTATGAGACCGAGGCGATGAAAGAGCTGTCGCAGCAGGCCGGCCTACAGGACGCTGTAGTTGTCAACACCTGCGCCGTAACCGCCGAAGCTGTACGCAAGGCCCGGCAGGAAATTCGCAAGCTGCGTCGGGAGAACCCAGGTGCGCGCCTGATCGTCACCGGTTGTGCCGCGCAGACTGAACCCCAGACCTTTGCCGCGATGGATGAAGTCGACGCGGTCATCGGCAATACCGAGAAGATGCAGCCCGAAACCTGGAAAGGTATGGCGGCGGATTTCATCGGTGAATCCGAAGCCGTTCAGGTCGACGACATCATGTCTGTGACCGAAACCGCGGGTCACCTTATCGATGGCTTCGGCACCCGTTCTCGTGCCTATGTACAGGTCCAGAATGGCTGCGATCACCGCTGCACCTTTTGCATCATCCCGTACGGGCGCGGCAACTCACGCAGTGTCCCCGCGGGCGTTGTAGTGGATCAGATCAAACGGTTGGTGGACCGGGGCTACAACGAGGTCGTGCTGACCGGCGTTGACCTGACCTCATGGGGCGCGGATCTTCCGGCGCAACCGAAACTGGGCGATCTGGCCATGCGGATTCTCAAACTCGTGCCGGACCTTCCCCGCCTGCGCATCAGCTCGATCGACTCGATCGAAGTGGACGAAAACCTGATGCAGGCTATCGCCACCGAACCGCGCCTGATGCCGCATCTCCATCTGTCCCTGCAACATGGCGACGATCTGATCCTGAAACGCATGAAGCGCCGGCATTTGCGGGATGACGCCATTCGGTTCACCGAAGAGGCTCGCAAGCTGCGGCCCGACATGACATTTGGCGCCGATATCATCGCGGGCTTCCCAACCGAATCCGAGGCGCATTTCGAAAACTCGCTGAAGCTGGTTACCGATTGCGATCTGACCTGGCTGCACGTCTTCCCCTATTCCAAACGCGAAGGCACGCCAGCCGCACGCATCCCGCAACAGGTCAACGGCAAGGTGATCAAGAACCGCGCCGCCCGTCTGCGTACGGCCGGAGACGCCCAGATCACCAAACACCTCAACGCGCAGATCGGCAAATCCCACCGCATTCTGATGGAAAATCCCCATATGGGCCGGACCGAGCAATTCACCGAAGTGACGTTCGCTGCGCCGCAGCCTGAAGGGCGGATCGTTCCGGCTAGGATCACAGGATCAACCGCTACCCAACTTCTGGCCTGATACACCGCGCATCTTCACCTGGCTAAAAAATATCCCGGGGATGAATTGGCCGCAGGCCAAGAAGGGGCTGGCCCATTCCCGACCCGCCATAAAAAAATCCCCGGTGCCGTAGGGCGCCGGGGATTTCAATTGCAAGTAGGGGTGTAAGCCTTAGTGCTCTTTCCCTTTCACCGGTGCCCACAGGCGCTTGTTGACCAGATACAACAGCACCGACAGAACAGTCAGGAACAGAACACCGACAAAGCCAGCATTCTTGCGGTCCATCATTTTGGGTTCAGCCGCCCACATCAGGAACGCGGAAACATCTTCGGACATTGCCTCGACCGAGTTTGCGTGTCCGTCAGCGAATTCGACCTGTTCATCGAACAGCGGTGGTGCCATCGAGATCCAGCCACCGGGGAAGGCGGTGTTTTCGTACAGAACCGCGCCCGCTTCTTCCTTTTCCTCGCCAGTATAGCCATCCAGCAGAGAAGCGATGTATTCCGCACCGCCCATACCTTTGAACAACTGGTTGATACCCAGACCATAAGGTCCGTGGAAACCGGCGCGCGCCTTTGCCATCAGGCTCAGATCGGGCGCGCCTGCACTGGTGTTGGCCGGGAAATGGTCGGTCGGGATCGCCGGGCGGAAATCATCCAGTTCCGGATCGAACACTTCGAAGTTGCCAGCCGCATACGCGATGACCTCTTCTTCCGAGTACCCCAGCGCTTCGAGGTCACGCAAAGGCACGTATTGCAGGCCGTGGCAGGCCGCGCAAACCTCGGTGTAGACCTGAAGGCCACGCTGGAGCTGGTTTTGATCGTAGGTGCCGAAGGGGCCTTCGAACGAGAACGCGAAGTCCTCGATATGCTGCTCGCCGCCACCTGCTGCAAAGGATGCAGCAGGGGTCAGGGCCAGAGCAAACGCGGCGCCGATTGCAAGTTTCTTGAACATGATTCCGGTCCCTCTTCTTACTCGGCCGGCGTGGCTTCGGCGTCAGCCTTGCCATAATGCGCGTTGAAGTCTTCTTCGATGGTCTCTGGCGGAAGCTCGGGCTTTTCGATGACGCCCAGGATCGGCAGGATCACGAAGAAATAAGCGAACCAGTAGGCCGAGGCGATCAGCGAGAAGGTCGCATAGGGTTCCTCGGCGGGCATCGCCCCCAGCCACATCAGGGCGAAGAAGTCGATGATCAGCAGGTAGAACCACCATTTGAACATCGGGCGGTACTTGCCCGAACGCACGCTCGAGGTATCCAGCCAGGGCGCCAGAGCCATCGCCAGGATCGCGCCGAACATCGCCAGAACACCAAAGAACTTGGCGTCGATGATGCCGCCGGTGACGAAGCTGGCAATCTGCACAACCCAGACCTCACCGGTGAAGGCACGCAGGATCGCGTAGAACGGCAGGAAATACCATTCAGGCACGATGTGTGCAGGTGTCACCAGCGGGTTGGCTTCGATGTAGTTGTCCGGGTGGCCCAGGTAGTTCGGCATGAAGCCGACAACGGCCCAGAATACAACCAGGATCACGGCCAGCGCGAACAGGTCCTTGATCACGAAGTACGGCCAGAACGGAAGCGTGTCTTTCTCGGCTTCGGCTTTCGAACCACGGCGCACTTCAACACCTGTCGGGTTGTTGTTGCCGGTGGTGTGGAAGGCCCAGATGTGCACGATCACCAGCGCCGCAATCACGAACGGCAGCAGGTAGTGCAGCGAGAAGAAGCGGTTCAGCGTGGCGTTGTCCACCGCCGGTCCGCCCAGCAGCCAGGTCTGGATCGCGTCACCTACGAACGGGATCGCACCAAACAGGCCGGTGATCACGGTCGCACCCCAGAAGGACATCTGACCCCAGGGCAGAACATAGCCCATGAAGGCGGTGCCCATCATCATCAGATAGATCAGCATTCCGATGATCCACGTGATCTCACGCGGGGCTTTGTACGAGCCGTAGAACAGACCGCGGAAGATGTGGATGTAAACCGCGACAAAGAACAGCGATGCGCCATTCATGTGCAGGTAGCGCAGCATATAGCCGCCATTCACGTTGCGCATGATGTGTTCGATGCTGGCGAAGGCCAGATCGACATGGGGGGTGTAGTGCATCACCAGAACGATACCGGTAACGATTTGCAGCGCCAGGCAGAACGCCAGGACGATACCCCAGATCCACCACCAGTTCAGGTTCTTGGGGGTCGGGATCATGAGGGTGTCATACAGCAGGCCGACGATTGGCAGGCGGCTGTTCAGCCACTTCTCGCCGTTTGTCTTCGGCTCGTAATGATCGTGGGGAATTCCGGACATCTGGGTCTCCCTTAGCCGAGTCTGATGGTGGTGTTGTCGGTCCATTCCGCAGGCGGAACGGGCAGGTTCTCAGGCGCGGGGCCTTTACGGATGCGGCCGGCAAGGTCGTAGTGCGAGCCGTGGCAGGGGCAGAACCACCCGCCAAAATCGCCTGCATCCCCCAGAGGAACGCAACCAAGGTGGGTACACACGCCCATCTGCACGATCCATGCACCGGGCGCTTCGCCTTCCGGCGATGGCATCACGCGGTTTGCATCGGTTGCAGGGGCGTCGGCGTTCAGGTTGGCGTTGCGGGCCAGCGGATCAGGCAACGCGGCCAGACCCTCTTCGTCCTGCTGTTGTGCTTCCGCGATTTCGGCACCGGTGCGGTGACGGATAAACACGGGTTTGCCCAACCATTTGACGGTTAGCTGCGTGCCCGGCTCAACCCCGCTCACATCCACGCGGATCGAGGACAGCGCCTGAACGTCTGCCGATGGGTTCATTTGGTTGATCAGGGGCCATACGGCTGCACCCGTCGCGACGACACCTGCGCCGCCAGCGACGTAGTAGAGGAAATCTCTGCGGGTGCCTTCGTGGTCTTCTGCGTGGGACACGAGGTTTTCTCCGATTCCAGCGCCCGGGTTTCGGGCAAACATGCATCAGCACCGCATCAAAGCGGCGTCTCATCGCGGCTATCTAGCCGGGAGAAAACGGTTCGTCCAGCGGTCATAGGCGCGCACTACGCCGCATCTGGGCATTCATGTCACAACGAAAGGGCCAAAATTCAAGGTTTCACGACTTTCAGACTCATGAATTCGACATGAGTATCAGCGCCAGCACTATGTGATTCGCCCGCGCGCAGAAAGCGGTTCAACGGCTTAAGCCGGGCTTGGCATCGCGGTTGAGCGTCAAGCACTATGACCCAAATTTTGCCACAAAATCGCCGCGCCTGTTTCAACTTTAGCGTGATTTTTCTGAGGCTAAATTGTTAATATAAAATAGATATTTCCGAAACACTGCTTGCGTTTGGTTTCCTGTTGCACCCTCTGCCTGAATGCCCCAAGGCGCAATCAGGTATTTTCGAAACAGGAGCGCCCTCATGTCAAAGTTAACCGCAACCGCACTGCTGTTCACGGTCGCAACCGCTGCTCAGGGTCTCGCAGCGGGCGATCCGGCCAAAGGTGAAAAACTCTATAACCGCTGCTCTTCCTGCCACGCGATCATCAAGAACGGCGAAGTTCTGGTCAAAGGCGGTATCACCGGACCGAATCTCTACGGCGTGGTCGGACGGGTCGCCGGCTCCGAGAGCGACTATCGCTACGGAAGCGAACGGCTGCCCATCGGCATGTTCACCGACGACATGATCCGCGCTGGCGAAGAAGGCCTCGTCTGGACCGAAGACAACATCGCCGCTTATTCAAAGGACCCGATCGGGTTCATCAAGGACTATCTGGACGACGAAACCGCACGCCCGAACATGTCCGTCAAGCTCAAGAAAGGCGCGGACGATATTGCGGCCTACTTGGCGACATTTTCGGCGCAATAGCGCCAGGGGCTGGTCACGCCTTGCGCATCAGCGCGGCCAGCCATTCCGCGTCGCTGCCGAACCCTGCAGCTTCGATCTGATCTGCGGCGTCAAGGCGTGCGTCCTCGGGTTTGTTCTGGTTCAGTTTCCACGTCCCTTGAATATCTTCAACGCACAGGCGGCATGGAACAATCATCCGCATGAGCTTTTCCAAAGCTTCATCCGTCAATTTCCTCGGGTTCCATGGCAGTTTGGGACGCAGGCGATCTTCAAAGAACGCTGACTGGCGATCCAACGTTCCTCTGAGGTCTTCTTGGGGACGCAGCTCCAGCCGTCCAGTGAGATGCACCGCAATATAGTTCCACGTCGGCACCTGATCGTCCAATCCGTACCAGTCTGGCGATACATAGCCATCCGGGCCGGTCACCGCGATTCGCGCGGTTTTTGGTTCGCCCAACGCCCGGACGATCGGGTTGGAGCGCACCAGGTGCAGCTCCATGTTCCGGCTATCCTCGGACAACAGAAACGGCACATGGCTGAGCAACGGTGCCCCTACCGTGGATACAGCGAGCACGCCAAAGGCGCGGTGGCGCGCAAAGTCCACGTTGCGTGCGCGATCCTCCGCGCGAAAGGCAGGGTTTGGGTGCATGGTTGTCCTCCTTCCGATCTCTCTTGCAGACCGGCCCTTCCCTTGGCAAGTTCGGGCTGTTCTCAGGGCGGGGCGGAATTCCCCACCGGCGGTATGCGGGCTGTGACCCGTAAGCCCGCGAGCGACCCCGTTTTCGGGGTGTCAGCAGATCTGGTGAGAGGCCAGAGCCGACGGTTACAGTCCGGATGAAAGAGAACGCGCAGCGTGTCGCCAAGCGACGCGGCTGTTCGTGATCGCCTTGGGTGAAGTGTCTGTTTTGCTAAGGAGATCATGATGACACACACCCGCTATGCTTTTGTCAAAGCCAACTGGCATTCCGATATCGTCGACCGCGCCCTCGAAGGGTTTCTGGAACTCATCCCCGCTGAACAGGTCGATGTTTTCGACGTCCCCGGCGCGTTCGAGATGCCTCTGCTGGCTCGCGAATTGGCTCAGACCGGCCGCTATGCCGCCGTGGCCTGCGCCGCCTTCGTGGTGGATGGCGGCATCTACCGGCACGATTTCGTGGCGCAGGCCGTCGTCGACGGATTGATGCGTGCGGGCCTCGATGCCGGCGTGCCAGTCCTGTCGGTCTCCCTGACCCCGCACCAATATCAGGAGACCGATCACCACAACGCCATATACCGCGACCACTTCGTCCAAAAGGGGCGCGAGGCCGCACAGGCCGCACTGCAGATCACGGCAACGCACGCCGCCCTCAGGCAAGCGGCCTGATCTTCATCTTTTCAAAAATACTCAAACGCGTCGCCTGAAAGGCGGCGCGACACGTTCTGCCAGCCGCAAATCCGCTTGAGGCCACGAGCCTTGCCCGCTAATCACAACGCTCAAAGGAGCATGCCCCATGTCGATGAACAGTTTTGGCCACCTCTTCCGCGTCACCACCTGGGGCGAAAGCCACGGTCCCGCGCTTGGCGCTACCGTCGATGGTTGCCCTCCGGGTGTCGAGATCGATGAAAGCATGATCCAGCACTGGCTGGACAGGCGTAAACCGGGACAGAACAAGTTCACCACGCAGCGCCGCGAGCCCGATCAGGTGAAAATCATGTCCGGCGTGTTCGAAGGCCAGACCACCGGCACGCCTGTCCAGTTGATGATCGAAAACACCGATCAGCGCTCGAAAGATTACAGCGACATCATGGATAAGTTCCGTCCGGGCCATGCCGATATCACCTACTGGCAGAAATACGGCATTCGTGACTATCGCGGCGGCGGGCGCAGTTCGGCCCGCGAAACCGCGTCGCGTGTGGCCGCGGGCGGTTTGGCACGCGAAGCGATCAAACAGATCGCGCCCAACGTGCAGATTACTGGCTATATGGTGCAGATGGGCCCCCACAAAATCGACCGCGACAACTTCGACTGGTCGCAGATCGAGCAGAACCCGTTCTGGACCCCCGATGCGCAGTCGGCAGGCAACTGGGCAGCTTATCTGGACGATTTGCGTAAATCCGGAAACTCGGTCGGTGCAGTGGTCGAAGTGGTGGCTCGGGGCATACCCGCGGGCCTCGGCGCACCGGTTTACGCCAAGTTAGACACTGATTTGGCCGCTGCAATGATGTCGATCAATGCGGTCAAGGGCGTCGAGATCGGCGAGGGCATGGCCGCCGCCGAACTGACCGGCGAGGCCAATGCCGATGAGATTTTCATGGGTCAGGACGGACCGCAATTCAGCTCCAATCACGCAGGTGGTATTCTGGGAGGTATCTCAACCGGGCAGGACGTTGTGGTCCGATTTGCGGTCAAGCCGACCTCGTCCATCCTGACCACCCGCAAGACCATCACCAAATCGGGCGAGGAAACCGAGATCGTCACCAAAGGCCGCCACGACCCCTGCGTCGGCATCCGCGCCGTGCCGGTCGGCGAGGCGATGATGGCCTGCGTCATCCTCGACCACCTGCTGCTGCATCGCGGCCAGATCGGAGAGAACCGTGGACGGATCGGCTGACCTGCGAGGGCGGTTGCGCGGTATCGTCGCGCAGCGGATGCAGACGGACCCCGCGCACGATCTGGCCCATTTGGATCGTGTTTGGGTCAATGCTCAGGCCATTGCGGATCCTGATACAGATATGCCGGTGTTGATGGCCGCCAGCTACCTTCATGACCTGGTGAATATGTCCAAGGACGACCCTGATCGCCATTTGGCCTCACGTCGGTCGGCAGTGGAATCAGAGCCTATTCTAGCCGATTTGGGCTATGGTCGGGCTCAGATCCGCGCCATTCAGCACGCAATTGAAGCGCACAGTTTCTCGGCCAATATCGCCCCGGAAACGGACGAGGCCCGTATCCTTCGCGATGCCGACAGGTTGGATGCGCTGGGCGCAATCGGCGTTGCACGTAATTTCTCCGTTTCGGGTGCTCTCGGGCGGTCGCTGTATGACCCGGCCGATCCGTTTGCGGAAAACCGGCCGCTGGATGATCTGCATTTCTCGGTCGACCATTGGAAAGTCAAACTGCTGAACCTGCCTGACGAGATGCTGACCAAAGCGGGAAAACAGATCGCGCAGCAAAGGACCGAGCGCATGATCCGCTTCCTCGAAGAGTTTGCCGAAGAGATCGGCAACGCCTTGCCGCAATCCTGGATCACCCGCTGATTCAAGCCGTTGATCTTTCCGCCACAAAGGCGCAGGGTCGCGCCGATGGCAAAATCGTTAACATCGCATCGACCCGTTCTGGCCGTGGGTCTGAAACTGGCCGCGTTGATGCTGTTCACATCCATGTCAGCGCTGGTCAAAGCCTTGTCCGATGATTTCCCTCCGGGGGAGATGGTGTTTTTCAGGTCGCTGTTCGCCATCCCCGTGATCGTCATCTGGCTGATCGCACGCGGAGAGCTGGCCCATGGCTTTGTCGTCAAGAAACCCATGGGCCACTTTTGGCGCGGCGTTCTTGGCACCGGCGCCATGGGTCTGACATTTACCGGCCTCAGCCTGCTTCCCCTGCCCGAAGTGACCGCAATCGGCTATGCCACCCCGATCTTTACCCTGATTCTGGCGGCATTCATGCTGGGGGAACGCATCCGCATGATCCGCATCGGAGCGGTTGCAATTGGTCTGGTCGGGGTGCTGATCATGATCTGGCCACGGCTGGGCGGTGGCAACATGGAAACCGCCGCGACAATTGGCGCGCTCTGCGTACTGGGCGCAACGATTGCCCGCGCTTTTGTGCAGATCCACATCCGGCAACTAGTACAGGTCGATCATCCGGCGGCGATCGTGTTCTATTTTTCGCTGACAGCGACGCTGTTGTCCGGGCTGACGGCCTTTTTCGGCTGGACCGTGCCCACCCTTCAGCAAGCCGCAATCCTGATCGGAATGGGCCTGATCGGCGGCGTTGCTCAGATTCTCGTGACCTCGTCCTACAGGTTCGGGCAGGCTTCGATGCTGGCACCCTATGACTATACCACCATGCTGTTTGCGATATTTATTGGCTATGTGTGGTTTGATGAATTGCCGACGCTGGTCATGCTGGCCGGTGCAGCGCTGGTGATTGCGGGCAACGCGCTGGTTATCTGGCGCGAACGGCAACTGGGTCTCGAACGCGGCAAGGCTCGATCTGTATCTGACCCCAAAGCCTGATCTTTACCTTTTGCAAACTTCCCCTA
Organism: Ruegeria sp. HKCCD9138; assembly: GCF_057220975.1. Classification (NCBI taxonomy): domain Bacteria; kingdom Pseudomonadati; phylum Pseudomonadota; class Alphaproteobacteria; order Rhodobacterales; family Roseobacteraceae; genus Ruegeria; species Ruegeria sp. HKCCD9138. Next base: position 11,532 of record NZ_JBWVAZ010000012.1, read on the forward strand.
GGTTGGGCCGGACAATCAATGAGGTTCCAAGATGAGCGACGCGCAGGATCACAAGGAAAAAATGCAAGAGGTGCAGGCCAAGCACCGCAAGAAAGTGTCCGAGGCGGTCGATCCCGGACGCGGGTTGGTACTGATCAATACCGGCAAAGGCAAAGGTAAGTCTTCGGCGGCGTTCGGTGTTGTCATTCGCGCCCTGGGCTGGGGCCAAAAGGTGGCTGTGGTGCAGTTCATCAAGGGCAAATGGAAAACGGGCGAGCGGCGGTTTTTCGAGGATCGTGACCTGGTGACCTGGCACACGATGGGCGAGGGTTTCACCTGGGACACGCAGGATCGCGAGCGCGACATCGCCGCCGCCACCGCTGCCTTTGGGAAGGCCTGTGATTTGATGAGTAGTGGCGAGTACGATCTGGTCCTATTGGACGAAATCAACATCGCCCTACGCTACGAATACCTTTCTGTAGACACTGTAATTGAAGGTCTGAAGGCACGATCCGACAAAACCAGCGTCTTTCTGACGGGCCGCGACGCGCCGCAAGCGTTGCGTGACTATGCCGATCTTGTGACCGAAATGACCGAGGAAAAACACCCCTTCCAGGCAGGCATCAAAGCCCAGCGCGGCGTAGATTTCTGAGGAAAACGAGCTGGCGCTGTTCCACCGGAACTGCGCTACAGCTCACCCGTACCGCCTTCGTTGGTGCGCATGGTCTCGAACACATACCTGACCGAGCCGCGCTGACTGGCGGCACTATGCGGCAATTGATCAGTGCGCGCGATGTCCGTGACCTCGGGCGCGGGCTTGCGCTGTTCGACATAGGCCGCAAAGTCATCGTCGCAGCAGCAGCCGCAACAGGTTGCTGCCTCGTGCCGAACAATGATTTCGTCAAGTGGATCGCCCATCCCGACCTCTCAAACTCCACGTCCAATCGTTTCCGAGGCGGCGGCGAGCTCTCACCAACTCATGCGCTAAACCCGCAAACCGCCCCGAAATCCTGTGCTGGATAACGAGTATCTGGCCTTGGCCTTTATCTGATCAATTCAGTCGGAAATATCAAGCCCAAATCCGCACTCCGAAATACTCCGGAGTGCGAAGGTCAAATTGCAGATACCTCAAAGCGCGCGTTTTTGCGGGTCCAGCGTAACGGACCACAATTCAGTGTCGGCCCGGTCCATCAGGCGGACAGTCATTTGTTCCGTTGCACCGTCAATATCCACCAGACCAAAGAACTGCAGCCCCGCGCTGGGAGGCAGGTTCACGCCTTGTCCTTCGGCCGGAGCTTTGACGAACTTGACCTCCGGACCAAAGGTGCCGTCCAGGGCATTCGGACCAAAAGTCCCCGCGTGCAGTGGACCAGATACAAACTCCCAAAACGGTTCGAAGTCCTGGAATTGTGCTTTGTTAGGGTCGTAGTAATGCGCGGCGGTGTAATGGACATCTGCCGTGAACCAGACTGTGTTGGTGATGTTCTCCGACTTGATGAACCGAAGCAAATCGGCAATTTCCAGTTCGCGACCCTTGGCCGGTCCGCTGTCTCCGTTGGCAATTGCCTCGGCTCCGGCCTGTTCTCTCCAGTTGTCCCACACAATCAGTCCGATCGGCATATCGGATGCGATAACTTTCCACGTGGCTTCGGAAGAGGCCAGCTCCCGTTTCAGCCAGGCCAGTTGCCCCGTCCCTAGGATGCGCGACTTTTCGGTGATTTCTTGCTCCATCGATGGACCATTCGGACCACGATAGCTGCGCAGGTCCAGGAAGAAGACGTCCAGCATCGGACCGTATGAGATCTTGCGATACACGCGGCCCGGCTCGGCAGGTGTGAAACGCAATGGAGTCATCTCGTGGAACGCTCGCGCGGCGCGCGATTGCAGCACATGCACCGATTTCTCGGTATACCGGTCATCCGAGATCAGGTCCTTGGCGTCAGACCAGTTGTTGACCACCTCGTGATCATCCCACTGGAAGAAAGTCGGGCAGAGCGCATTCATCGCACGCAAGTGCTCGTCCATCATGTTGTATTTCCACTGGGCGCGGAATTCGTCCAGCGTTTCGGCCACCTTGCGTTTCTCGTCGATCAGCGTGGTGTTTTTCCAGATCACTTGGCCGTCTTTTTCAACCTCATCCTGCATCGGACCATCGGCATAGACTGTGTCGCCGGAATGGATGAAAAAATCGGGTCTGTGCTGCGCCATAGTTGCGTATGTTCGCATTCCGTCGTCATCGATGCCCCATCCCTGTCCGGCCGTGTCGCCCGACCAGGCAAAGCGAATATCCCGCTGCGAAGTCGGCGCAGTGCGGAATTGCCCTGTAATAGGCTCTGAAACGACATTGATGTCACTCAGGTCAGCGGCGACAAAGCGGTAGAATATGTCCTGATCCGAGGGCAGACCCTCGATCAGGCGTTTCACGGCAAAATCGCTGTTGGGAATGGCATCCATCGGTGTCAGTTTGCGGGCATCGGCAAAGCTTTCGGTGGTTGAGACCTCCATCATGACCCGCGCGGGACGGTCGGTGCGGGTCCAGATCATGCCCGATGCTGTATCCACATCGCCAGACTGAACGCCATGGGTGAAGACCGGCCGCGACGAAGCCCGGCTGATCGCGGGCACTGACAGCGTTGCGGCGAAGGCCGTGCTGCCCGCCAAAAAAGTGCGGCGCGAGGGATGAATGAGTTTGGTCATTGGGGCTCTCCTGTCTGGTGATACAATAGACGATCACGGGATCGGCGAGCAAAAGAGAGCCGCGCGTTTGTAAAACGCGCGGCTCAGATTCATGAAACTATCACGATGATATCGTGACGATCGTGGATAACTCCACGTGCCGTCAAACTAGCTGCGCACCAGTTTTTCGTAGTCTTCCGCAATTTCGCGCGTCAGGTCGCCCACCTCGAAGGTATAATCACCGATCTGGCCGACCGGAGTGACTTCGGCTGCGGTTCCGGTCAGCCAGCACTGTTCGAAATCGGCCATTTCCTCGGGCTTGATGCGGCGTTCATGAACGGTGATGCCCTTGTCTTTCAGCATCTGAATGACCGTTTGGCGGGTGATTCCGTTCAGGAAGCAATCGGCAAGAGGTGTGTGCACCTCACCATCTTTGACAAAGAACACGTTGGCACCGGTCGCTTCGGCCACATATCCGCGCCAGTCCATGAACAAGGCGTCCGAGCAGCCCTTCGCCTCGGCCTTGTGCTTGGAGATGGTGCAGATCATGTACAGACCCGCCGCCTTTGCGTGAACCGGGATGGTTTCGGGGCTGGGGCGCTTCCATTCGGCGATGTCCAGCTTGGCGCCCTGCATCTTGGCGTCGCCATAGTAGGCGCCCCAAGGCCAGACCGCGATGGCCATGCGAACCGGGTTCTTGGCAGATGCGACACCCATGTCCTCGCCCGAACCACGCCAGACCAGCGCGCGGATATAGGCATCTTGCAGGCCACTGGCTTTCAGCGCCTCTTCCTTGGCGGCTTCGATTTCGTCCACGGAATAGGGGATCGGCATGTCCAGCGCCTCGGCCGAGGCGATCAGACGTTCGGAATGTTCCCTGCTTTTGAAGATCTTGCCATTATAGGCGCGCTCACCCTCGAACACCGACGAGGCATAGTGCATCGCATGGGTCAGGATGTGTACGTTCGCCTCACGCCAGGGCACCAGCTTGCCATCCAACCAGATGACACCGTCACGATCATCATACCCAGCCATGCGAACCCTCCTGAACCGCGATGATTGTTGGATTGTTGCGTGATTCCGTTCGAATTTCCCGGAAATGCCACGCAAAATTCGCGTTTCGATACTCCTCTGCCCTTGGAATGTCAACAACGCTGACTTAAACTCGGGCGAGGCAATTGATGAGGCGAGACATGTCTGAAACCCGGCCCGCTCCGGCCTTTGGCGAAAGCCTTCTGTTTCTGACCGATGAACAGCTGCGGCAAGGTATCGAGGCGATGTTCTTCGCCTATCGCGGTTTTACCGCTGATCCCGACCGCATTCTGGCGCAGATGGCGTACGGCCGGGCCCATCACCGCGCCATCCACTTCATCAATCGCGCCCCGGGGACAACGGTCAACAATCTGCTGGCCATTCTGGGGGTTACAAAACAGTCTCTAAACAGGGTTCTTCGCACCCTGATTGATGACGGAATGGTCGAAAGCCGGGTCGGAACCGTGGACAAACGCGAACGGCATCTATTTCTGACGGAAAAGGGCAGTTCCCTGGAAGCCAAACTGTCCGACGCCCAGCGCGCCCGGATGCGCGCAGCCTACAAGGAAGCCGGGCCCGAAGCCGTGGCCGGTTTTCGTAAAGTGCTTGAAGCGATGATGGATGCTGATATGCGTCATGCATATGCCAAACTGCGGGATACGACTTCATGAGCGATATGGACGCCCATCTTCTGATCGTCGACGATGACGAGCGTATTCGCGATCTTTTGAAAAAATTCCTGATGCGCAGCGGGTTTCTGGTGACCTCGGCTCGCGATGCCGGCCATGCAAGGCGCGTGCTGTCGGGGTTGGATTTCGATCTGATCGTCATGGATGTGATGATGCCGGGCGAAGATGGGGTCAGCCTGACCCGGGCCTTGCGGGAGACGCATACGACGCCCATCCTGCTGCTGACGGCAAAAGGTGAAACCGAACACAGGATTGCCGGGCTGGAAGCCGGCGCCGACGACTATCTGGCCAAGCCCTTCGAACCCAAGGAGCTGCTGCTGCGGATCAACGCGATCCTGCGGAGAATGCCCGAAACGCCGGCACAGGATGCCGCTGCCAAGATATTGAGCCTGGGTCCGATCCGATATGACATCGAGCGGGGCGAAATGTGGCAGGGCGAAGACCCTGTGCGCCTTACCGCAACCGAAAGTCAGTTGATGAAGATCTTTTCCGCTCAGCCGGGTGAACCGATCAGCCGTGCCAAACTGGTAGAAGACCTGGGCCGGGACAAAGGTCAGGCTCAGGAACGCGCGGTGGACGTGCAGATCACGCGCTTGCGTCGCAAGATTGAACAGGACCCCAAGCAGCCGCGTTATCTGCAGACCGTGCGGGGAGCCGGGTACATGTTGGCGCCAGACTGATTTGCCGCTGCGCGGCGCTTTTTTGCCTTCGGCGAGGATATTTTTGGCCAGATGAACAAGGGATCCCGATGACGACCGCGCTTTTGACCCATGCCGATTGTCTTCAGCATGTGACGCCGCAAGGGCATCCTGAGCGGGTGGCGCGTCTGGAACATGTACTGCATGCTTTGGAGACGCTGGACCTGAAACGCATAGCGGCTCCGTTGGCGGCAGATGACGATCTTCTGCGCATCCATCCCGAGAGTCATATCCGAGAGATCCGCAGCAGCCGACCCGCGGAAGGGTTCGCGCAAATCGACGGCGATACGTTCATGTCGCCGGGTTCGGTGGACGCGGCATATCGCGCTGCGGGGGCAGTGGCTCGGGCCGTGGACTTGGTGTTGGCGGGCGAAGCGACAAACGCGTTTTGCGCCATTCGCCCGCCGGGACATCATGCGGAAACAGGAACTGCAATGGGATTCTGCCTGTTTGGCAACGCGGCACTGGCAGCGAAACATGCGCTGGACCATCATGGCTTGAGCCGCGTCGCCGTTGTGGATTTCGATGTGCATCACGGCAACGGCACGCAGGACCTGCTATGGGATGAAAAGCGCGCGTTGGTGATCACCAGTCAGCAGATGCCGCTTTGGCCCGGCACCGGACGGCCCGATGAAACGGGTGCCCATGAGAATGTGCTGAACATCCCGCTGGCCCCTGGAACCGGCGGGGCCGATATGCGTGCGGCGTATGAGGCGCAGGCCTTTTCACGGTTGCGCGCCTTTGATCCGGACCTGATCATCGTTTCTGCCGGGTTTGATGCCCATCAGGACGATCCGCTGGCCAATCTGAACTGGACCACCGGCGATTTTGCATGGCTCACCGCCGAAATCTGCAAGATTGCCGATGATGTATGCGGGGGCCGTATCGTCTCGACTCTGGAAGGCGGGTATGATCTGAACGCACTGGCCGAGGCGACGCTCGCCCATGTGGAAGAACTGATGAAGGCAGGACGATGACCGATACTCCCGTTGACCAGATGACATTCGGACAGGCGATGAAGGAACTTGAGGCCGTGGTTGGCCAGCTGGAGCGCGGCGATGTTGCCTTGGATCAGTCCATTGCGCTTTACGAACGTGGTGCTGCGTTGAAAAAGCGTTGCGAGGATGAGTTGAAGCGGGCCGAGGAAAAGGTGGCCGCGATCACGCTGGACGCCGATGGGCAACCAACTGGTACGACACCCGTCGAAGGTCAGTAAATGTTTCGCGAAAAACTGGCGCAGGATGCGGCGCGGATTCAGGATCACTTCGATCGCGTTCTGGGCGCGTTGGACGATCTGGATGTGACCCGTGCGATGGCCTATGCCACCCGGGGCGGCAAGCGGTTGCGCGGGTTTCTGGTGCTGGAAAGCGCGCGATTGCACGGGGTTGACGAGGCGCAGGCGATCTGGCCCGCAACCGGGATCGAGGCTTTGCACGCCTATTCCCTGGTTCATGACGATCTGCCCTGCATGGACGACGATGACCTGCGTCGCGGGCGGCCGACCGTCCACATCAAGTGGGACGAGGGCACTGCGGTGCTTGCCGGAGATGCATTGCATACCCTGGCGTTTGAGCTGTGCGTGCGGCCCGAAACTGGTCACGCTGAGATTCGCGCCGAATTGGCTCTGACACTGGCGAAAGCAAGTGGCGCGCAGGGGATGGTGTTGGGGCAGGCGCTGGACATCGCGGCGGAATCGGCTGCATCTCCGCTGGGCCTTCAGGAGATCACCCGCCTTCAGGCGGGCAAGACCGGCGCGCTGATTGAATGGTCGGCCTGTGCCGGGGCGCGGTTGGCGCGGTCCGATCCCGAACCGTTGCGCCGATATGCCAAGGCCCTTGGCCTTGCTTTTCAGATTGCCGACGACATCTTGGATATCGAAGGCGATGCCGAAATAGCCGGGAAACGCCTGCAAAAGGACACGGAGGCCGGCAAGGCCACCTTTGTTTCGCTTCTGGGTCTGGACGCGGCCAAATCCCGGGCGGCGGAACTGGTGGATCAGGCCTGCTCGGCACTTGATGTCTATGGGGCGCGGGCTGAAACCTTGAAGGATGCCGCCCGCTTCGTTATTGCCCGGGACAGCTAAGCCGCAAGGAACGCGCCGAACATGACGTCTGAACGCCCGCATACACCATTGCTGGATCTTGTGAACCGCCCGGCGGACCTGAAACAGTTCTCGGACGCGCAATTGCATCAGATCGCCAGCGAGCTGCGGGCCGAGACCATTTCAGCCGTCTCCGTGACAGGCGGACACCTTGGCGCAGGTCTGGGTGTCGTGGAACTGACAACGGCTCTGCATGCGGTGTTCGATACGCCGCGCGACAAGATCATCTGGGACGTCGGCCACCAGTGCTATCCGCACAAGATCCTGACCGAGCGGCGTGATCGTATCCGCACCCTGCGCCAAAAAAACGGGCTGAGCGGTTTCACCAAGCGCAGCGAGAGCCCGTACGACCCGTTTGGTGCGGCGCACAGTTCGACCTCGATCAGCGCCGCATTGGGTTTTGCCGTTGCGCGCGATCTGGGAGGTGTCACGCCAGAAGGGTTGGGCGATGCGATTGCAGTGATCGGTGACGGGTCGATGTCTGCGGGCATGGCCTTTGAGGCGATGAACAACGCCGGTCATCTGAAAAAGCGGTTGATCGTCATCCTGAACGACAATGAGATGAGCATCGCCCCGCCTGTCGGAGCGCTGTCGACCTATCTCTCGCGAATCTATGCCGAGGAACCGTTCCACGATCTGAAAGCCGCCGCCAAGGGGGCGGTGTCGCTGTTGCCCGAGCCTTTCCGCGAAGGCGCCAAGCGCGCTAAGGAAATGCTGAAAGGCATGGCAGTCGGCGGAACGTTGTTCGAAGAACTGGGCTTTTCCTATATCGGGCCGATCGACGGGCACGACATGGATCAGCTGCTGCCGGTTCTGCGCACGGTCAAGGCGCGGGCGACGGGTCCGATTCTGATCCACGTATTGACGAAGAAGGGCAAGGGATACGCTCCGGCCGAACAGGCCCGCGACCGGGGCCATGCAACGGCAAAGTTCGATGTGGTGACGGGTGAGCAGAAGAAAGCCCCGTCCAACGCGCCGTCATATACCTCTGTGTTTGGGAAAACGCTGGTGGATGAAGCTGCACGCGATGACAAGATCGTGGCCGTGACCGCCGCGATGCCCGATGGAACCGGTTTGAGCCTGTTTGCGGAACGCTACCCGTCCCGTTGTTTCGATGTGGCCATAGCTGAACAGCACGGTGTTACGTTTTCCGCTGCGCTGGCGGCAGGCGGTTTGAAACCGTTCTGCGCGATGTACTCGACCTTCCTGCAGCGCGGTTACGATCAGGTTGTGCATGATGTGGCTATTCAGCGCCTGCCGGTGCGCTTTGCCATCGACCGGGCGGGTCTGGTGGGCGCCGATGGTGCGACTCATGCGGGGTCGTTCGACATTGCCTACATGGCCAACCTGCCCGGCATGGTCGTGATGGCCGCAGCGGATGAGGCCGAGTTGATGCATATGGTGGCAACTGCCGCTGCGCATAACGATGGACCCATTGCCTTCCGTTATCCGCGTGGAGAAGGGGTTGGTGTAGACCTGCCCGAGCGTGGCGAAGTGCTGGAAATCGGCAAAGGTCGGATGATTCAGAAAGGGGCTCGTGTGGCTCTGCTGTCGTTCGGCACCCGTCTTGCCGAAGTGCAAAAGGCCGCCGAAGCGCTTTCGGCCAGAGGTATCACGCCGTCGATCGCGGACGCGCGTTTTGCAAAACCACTGGACCGCGACCTGATTCTGGATCTGGCCGCCAATCACGAGGCACTTATTACGATCGAAGAGGGCGCCACCGGTGGGTTTGGCAGCCACGTCGCCCATCTTCTGGCCGAAGAGGGCGTTTTCGATCAGGGGTTGAAGTATCGCTCAATGGTGCTGCCGGACACGTTCATCGATCAGGCGAGCCCGCAGGATATGTACGCAGTGGCAGGCATGAATGCCGAGCATATCGAGGCCAAGGTGCTCTCGGTTCTTGGGGTCGCGACAATCGGAGAGAAACGTGCCTGAAACACGCGGTTTGGTAAAATTTGCATTTTTGACTCATAGAAACACGATTTTCGTGCGCTGATTAGGATTTAGATGTTTAATAAATGATCTAGGTCAAATTCAGAATCGTCGTGCTACACTATCAGCGGAGTATGGGCAGGCATCCGCTTCGCCTGAATACTCTAGGGTAGCAAGCACGTGAATCAGCTCGCCAACCGACGCGCATTTCTTCGTGGCAAAATGCTGCGACGAGACAGGTCCGCCATCCGGCCACCTGGTGTGGATGAGTGCGGCTTTTTCGACCTGTGCGAACAGTGCGACCACTGTGCCCGGGCCTGCCCGGAAAACATCATATCCTTTGATGCGCAAGGCTGGCCGGTTGTGGAACTCGACCACGGCCCCTGCACTTTCTGCGGCGCCTGTGCCCAGGCCTGTCCCACCGGCGCGTTACAGCCCGAACGGGTCGGCAACTGGCCGTGGCGCGCAACTGTCGCCGCCACCTGCCTGTCCATGAACGGCGTCACCTGCCGCGTCTGTCAGGACGCCTGCGAGGAAGACGCCATAAGGTTCAGGTTGCAGCTTGGCGGACGCTCGGAGCCCACAGTTGAAACAGACACCTGCACCGGATGTGGCGCCTGCGCGGGCGCGTGCCCGGTTGGCGCTGTCAGCCTTGCTCGCCCTTCAACACCAAACCCGGAGGTTGCCGAATGAACATTTGCGGCTGTCTTGTCCATGTCATGCCTGACGCTGCAGTGCGCGCCCAGGAATCGATCCAGAGCGTGGACGGGGCCGAAGTCCATGCAGCCTCCGAGGACGGCCGCCTGGTTGTCGTCGTAGAAGACACCCCTGATCGGCTTGCGTCCGAGACCATCATGGATCTGCACCAGATCCCGGGAGTGATCTCGCTGTCGCTGACCTATCACCATTTCGAAGACCTCGCGGAGAGCCGTCCGCACCTCAACGCTTCTCGCAAGATATAAAGCCGGAGACCCACGTCATGACCATCTCTGAATCCCGCCGGACCTTTCTGAAATCCACGGCTGCCGCTGCTACCGCGTCGGCAGCGGGCCTGCCCCTGGCCACCGGCCAGGCCAATGCGCAGGTCGGCACCCCGGACATCCGCTGGGACAAGGCGCCCTGCCGGTTCTGCGGAACCGGTTGTTCCGTCCTTGTCGGCACCAAGGAAGGCCGTGTCGTTGCCACGCAAGGCGACCCCGACGCCCCGGTGAACCGGGGCCTGAACTGCATCAAGGGCTATTTCCTGTCCAAGATCATGTACGGCCAGGACCGCCTGACCACGCCGCTGCTGCGCAAGACCAATGGCGAATACGACAAAAACGGTGAATTCGAGCCCGTCAGTTGGGACGAAGCCTTCGACGTCATGGCCGCCAAATGGAAAGAGGCGCTGGCCAAGAAAGGCCCCAGCAGCATTGGCATGTTCGGGTCCGGTCAGTGGACGGTCTGGGAAGGCTATGCCGCAGCCAAGATGATGAAGGCTGGCTTCCGGTCCAACAATATCGACCCGAATGCGCGGCATTGCATGGCCTCGGCCGTTGTTGGATTCATCCGCACCTTCGGCATCGATGAGCCGATGGGCTGCTATGACGACCTGGAGCACGCAGACACATTCGTGCTGTGGGGCTCGAACATGGCCGAGATGCACCCGATCCTGTGGTCGCGCCTGACAGATACGCGGCTGACCAAGCCGGGCTGCGAAGTGCATGTCCTGTCGACCTTCGAGCATCGCTCGTTCGAGCTGGCCGACAATGGTATCATCTTCGCGCCGCAAACCGACCTGGCGATCCTGAACTACATCGCCAACTACATCATCCAGAACAATGCGGTGAACGAATACTTCGTTCGCAACCACGTCAACATCACCAAGACCGACACCGACATCGGTTATGGCCTGCGCGAAACCAACCCGCTGCAGCAGGAAGCGGCAAACCCGAATTCCGGCAAGCTGGAAACGATCACCTTTGACGAATATGCCGAGGCTGTCGCACCCTACACGTTGGAATACACGTCCGAACTGTCCGGTGTTCCGGCAGACAAGCTGGAAAAACTGGCCAAGCAATATGCCGACCCGACCCGCAAGGTGATGAGCCTGTGGACCATGGGCTTCAACCAGCATACGCGGGGATCCTGGGTGAACTCGCTGATGTACAACGTGCACCTCCTGGTCGGAAAGATTTCAGAGCCGGGCAACTCGCCCTTCTCGCTGACCGGTCAGCCATCGGCCTGCGGTACGGCGCGTGAAGTCGGCACCTTTGCCCACCGCCTGCCCGCCGACATGGTCGTGATGAACGACAAGCACCGCGAGATTTGTGAAACAGCCTGGAACGTGCCCGCCGGAACCATTCCGCCCAAGCCGGGTTTCCACGCTGTCTTGCAACACCGCAAACTGAAGGACGGTGACCTGAACGCCTATTGGGTGCAGTGCAACAACAACATGCAGGCCGCGCCCAACATGAACGAGGAAGGGTATCCCGGCTATCGCAACCCCGAGAACTTCATCACCGTCTCGGATCCCTATCCGACAGTCACTGCGGTTTCCGCCGACCTGATCCTGCCCACTGCCATGTGGGTCGAAAAGGAAGGCGCATATGGCAACGCCGAACGCCGTACCCAGTTCTGGCGCCAGCAGGTCAAGGCTCCGGGCGAGTCGAAATCGGACCTGTGGCAGGTCATGGAATTCTCGAAACGCTTCACCGTCGAAGAGGTCTGGGGCGAAGAACTGCTGGCCACCATGCCCGAACATCGCGGCAAGACCATGTATGACGTGCTGTTCGCAAACGGCAAAGTGGACCAGTTCCCGCTGTCCGAGACCGCAGAAGGGTTCGAAAACGACGAATCCGAACATTTCGGCTACTACGTGCAGAAGGGCCTGTTCGAAGAATATGCCGAGTTCGGTCGCGGTCATGCCCACGATCTGGCGCCGTTCGATACCTACCACCAGTCACGCGGCCTGCGCTGGCCGGTCGTGGACGGCCAGGAAACGCTCTATCGCTTCCGCGAAGGGTATGATCCTTACGTGCCCGAAGGCGCGGATGTGAAATTTTACGGCAAGAAGGACGGCAAGGCGAATATCATCTTTGCCCCCTATGAACCCGCCGCGGAAGAGCCGGATGAAGAGTACGATCTGTGGCTCTGCACCGGTCGTGTGCTGGAACACTGGCACTCGGGCTCGATGACCCGCCGCGTGCCGGAGCTGCACCGCTCCTACCCGGCTGCCGTGGTCTACATGCATCCCGAAGACGCACGGGAACGTGGCGTGCGCCGGGGGCAGGAGATCGTTCTGTCGACCCGTCGCGGCGAAGTGGTCAGCCGGGTCGAAACCCGAGGCCGTAACAAGGTGCCGCGCGGTCTGGTCTTCATGCCATGGTTCGACGAAGGCCAGCTGACCAACAAGCTGACGCTGGACGCGACCTGCCCGCTGTCGAAAGAGACCGACTTCAAGAAATGCGCCTGTAAGGTCGAGCGCGCGTAAAAGGCTGGCAAGGCAAAGGTAAGACCCATGTCTCGCGTTGGTACACCCCTTTCGCCGCAGCGGCGCCGGTTCCTGCAGGACTCGGCGCGCGCAGCGGGCGGCTGCGTGGCAGCCGGGTCCTTGCTGGCATGGCTGGCGCGGGACGCAAGGGCATTGCCGGCCGAGGCCCTGCGTCCACCCGGCGCCTTGCCGGAAAAAGACTTCCTGTCCGCCTGTATCCGTTGCGGTCTGTGTGTGCGGGAATGCCCCTATGACACGCTGAAACTGGCCGAGCTTGGGGTAGACGCGGCGGCCACGGGCACGCCGTATTTCACCGCGCGCGACATTCCCTGCGAGATGTGTGATGACATTCCTTGCGTCGCAGCCTGCCCGACGGGGGCGCTGGACCCTGCGCTGGACAATATCGATGACGCCAAGATGGGCGTGGCCGTTCTGGTCGATCAGGAGAACTGCCTGAACTTCCTCGGCCTGCGTTGCGATGTCTGCTACCGTGTTTGCCCTGTCATTGACGAGGCGATCACGCTTGAGACTTCGCATAACACAAGGTCGGGGCATCACGCGATCTTTGCACCCACGGTACATGCCGACCACTGCACCGGTTGCGGCGTGTGCGAGAAAAGCTGTGTTCTGCCCGAAGCCGCGATCAAAGTTCTGCCCATCCGTCTGGCGCGTGGCAGCGCCGCGGATCACTACCGCAAAGGATGGGAAGAAAAGGAAGCCAAGGGGGGGCCGGTGGTCGAAGGCCTCATTGATCTGCCCGACCGGTTGCCCGGACCGGGAACCGACAACCTTGCCGCGCCCGGTGGGTTCGAGCCCTCTTTCAAACTGCCGGAGGTCACCCAATGACGGCCCGGACGCAAATGCCAGTTGGACACGAGGCGGTGGCGGCCAAGGGATGGATCGGCGCCCATAAATACCTGCTGCTGCGCCGCGCCAGCCAGTTGTTCTTTTTGATCCTGTTTCTACTGGGCCCCTGGTTCGGCATCTGGATCGTGCAGGGCACGCTGGCCGGATCGCTGACCCTTGGCGTTTTGCCCCTGACAGATCCATTCGTGTTCCTGCAAAGCCTGATTGCCGGGCACTGGCCCGAACTGACCGCCGCCATCGGAGCCGCGATCGTTCTGGTGGCCTATGCCCTGATCGGAGGGCGGGTCTATTGTTCGTGGGTTTGCCCGATCAATCCGGTGACCGACGCGGCACACTGGCTGCATAACAGGCTGGGGTTGCAAAAAGGTTGGCAACCCAAGCGCAACACTCGGTTGTGGATACTTGCCACCGTCCTGATCGTGTCCGGCGTAACCGGTGTCATCGCATGGGAACTGGTGAACCCGATCACAATGCTGCACCGTGGTTTGATCTTCGGCATGGGCTTTGTCTGGTCCATGGTCGGCGCGATCTTCCTGTTCGATGTGTTTGTCTCGCGTCATGGCTGGTGCGGCCACTTGTGCCCGGTCGGTGCATTTTATGGGCTGGTCGGAAGCAAGAGCCTGCTGCGTGTCAGTGCCGCCAGCAGGTCGGCCTGCGACGACTGCATGGACTGCTATGCCGTCTGCCCGGAAAACCAGGTGATCTCGCCCGCGCTCAAGGGCAAGCCGGACAGTACCCCGGTGATCCTGTCGCCCGACTGCACCAATTGCGGCAGCTGCATCGACGTCTGCGCCGTGGATGTTTTCAAATTCACCCATCGGTTCGACACCCTGACTGTCGCACCTACCGAACCAACTGCTGCGCCCGAGGTGGCGCCTCGAGACCTTTTTGAAGGAGTGAGAAGATGAACAAGTCGATCCTGATGGGCCTTGCCCTGATCCCGCCGCTGCTCCTCGGTGGCCTGGCCCTTGCGCAATCCACCGGCGTTTCCACATTGCGCGGTGCCGAAGTTGACGAACCCGTCATCCTCGACAGCATTCCGCGTACTGTCGAAGGCCGCATGCAGCGCAATTACCGCCAGCAACCGCCGCTGATCCCGCATTCGGTCGAGCAATATCAGATCGATACGCGCACCAACCAGTGCCTGTCCTGCCACGACTGGACCAAAGCAGGCGAGCGCAACGCGCCGACGCTTTCGATGACCCATTACCTGGATCGGGACGGGGTGGAGCTGGATCACATCGCCGGTACGCGGTACTTCTGCAACCAGTGCCACGTTCCGCAGGCCGACGCGCCGCCGTTGGTGGAAAACGTCTTTGAACCTTCCTCCGGAAACTGAACTCAGATCTGAAAAGGAGCACGCGACATGGCCGACTCCCAAGAAAAACGTGGACCGATCCGTCGCCTCTGGGACTGGTTCTGGAGCCCACTCGCCGCCCTCAGCGTCGGTTTCACTCTGCTTGCCGGTTTTCTGGCAGGTATCCTGTTCTGGGGCGGATTCCACTGGACCCTGGAACTGACGAATACCGAAGAATTCTGTGTCTCGTGTCACACGATGGAAACCAACCTGGGTGAGTATCGCGAGACCATCCACTACAACAACCATTCCGGTGTGCGTGCGATCTGTTCCGATTGCCACGTGCCGCATGAATGGAACCACAAGATCAAAGCCAAGATCATGGCGGTCAAGGACGTCTACCACGAGCTGGTCGGTACAATCAGCACGCCGGAAAAATACGAAGCGCACCGTCTGAGCATGGCATCGGCCGTTTGGAAGAAGATGAAGGAATCCGATAGCCGCGAATGCCGCAACTGCCACAACTTCGACTATATGGATTTCACCATTCAGGAAGCCCGTGCCGCCGCGGAACACCAACGCGCGATTGACGAGAACATGACTTGTATCGACTGCCACCAGGGCATCGCCCACAGATTGCCGCCCGGATATCTGGAAGAATACCAGAGCATTACCGAAGCCCTGAATGCCGAGTCCGGCGAACCGCTTGAGAAACACGCGGCAGCCTCCGGTGACGATATCCGCTCGTTCCTGAGCGGTAGTAAAGATTAAGGTTGGGGGTTGAGATGCTGGATTTACTCGGAACCATCGGCGGCAACATCCTGAGCCTGCCCGGAATCCTTGGCCTTGCGCTGGGCATGATGACCCGTCAGTTGTGGCTGGGCGCCGTAATGGGTGGTCTTGTCGGCGTTCTGGAGACACTGGTGTTTGCAGGCTGGCAGTTCGCCAATGTTGAAGGCATGGAACTGATCATCGCCATCGTCGTCGGCGTCTGCGCGGGCAGCCTTGGTACTGCCATCCGGCGCAAGGGAACGACGGCCTGAAACCCGTTCGACCGCACGGAAAAACTTACTATCTCGGTGAGCGCGACCAACACTGTGTTTCAGTGGGGTCGCGCCGCTGTTTTGTGGTGAACGAACCGGATCTCATTCGGAATGCTGGCAACCCGATCCTGAGCAGAGCTTTCTTGACTGAAATCCGATGAAACCCTTCTTCAAAAATTGAAATTCAAAGGTCAGGGGCGTCAGTTCCGTCGAGCCCCTGATGAAGACAGAGCTGTAAGGCACTGGTGAGCAGCTTTTGTGGCAGCACAAAAGCAGCCCTCTCCGCGCTCAAAGATTCCGCTGCCAATGTTTCTCCGGGTTTACCGAAGGGCGACAGTGCTGGCGGATTTGAAAATCTCGTTAGTCCGCGACCTCGACGCCCGGTTCGTGCTTTCTGAACTGCTGATCGAACAGTTGACGGAAGCTGCCGTTTTTCTTCATCAGCTCGTCCAGATTGCCTTGTTCGACAACGGCTCCGTCCTGCACAACTATAATTCTATCCGCTTCCAGGACGGTGGAAAGGCGGTGCGCAATTACGATCACTGTCATGTCCTTTGTAAGTGCATCCAAGGCGTTCTTGACCAGAGATTCCGATTCAGCATCAAGCGCGCTGGTTGCCTCATCCAACAACAGGATCTCGGCGTTGCGTAAAATCGCGCGGGCAATCGCAATACGTTGTTTTTGCCCACCAGACAGAAACGTACCGTTTTCACCAACTTGCGTTTCGTACCCGTCAGGCAGGGCACAGATGAAATCATGCGCATGCGCAGCGCGTGCCGCTTCCATCACTTCCTCGTCCGTGGCATCGGGCGCGGAACAGCGCAGGTTTTCCATCACAGAGGTCGAAAACAGGAATGTGTCCTGACTGACATACGAGATCTTTCGGCGCAGCGAGGCGAAACTGGCTTCACGCAAGTCCTGTCCGTCGATCTCTACAATTCCTTCGTCAGGATCATAAAACCGCATGATCAGACCGAATATAGTCGACTTGCCCCCACCCGATTGCCCGACCAAGGCGGTGGTTTTTCGCGCTTCAAAAGTCACATTCATGTTTTCGATTACCGGCATTGCACCTTGATATCCGAATGTGACATTTCGCAAAGTGATCTCGCCCGGGCCCTGTAACAGCTCGCGCGCATCCGGGCTTTCCTGCATCGTGTCTTCCTGGTCGAGCAAGCCGAACAACATGCCGACACCGACCATGCAGGTTTCTATCTGGACGCGCATCCTCGACAACCGTTTGGCGGGCTCGTACGCCATCAGCAGCGCAGTAATAAAGGACATCAACTGACCCGCCGTGGGCTGCTCGCTCCCAGCGATTCCCATTGTGCTGACCAAAAGGACGCCAGCGACCGCCAGCCCGGCCAAAAACTCCATCAGCGGGCTGGCGATGGATTGCAATCTCGCAATGTCGTTCGAACGTTCCTCGACCTTGCGAATGGCAGTGTCCATGCGTGTGACCATGCGATCTTCCAGCGAGAAGACCTTGATCACTTTGATCCCAGCCGACGTCTCTTGCAAAACGCGGATGATTTCAGCCAGTGATTTGAACTCTGCCTGCATGATTGAGCGCACGCTTTTCAGAAGGTAGCGCACACCCAGCAATGCCACCGGCCCCACGACAAAGAACATTATCGAAAGAACGGGTTGCTGATAGACCATGACAATGACGAGACCCACCAGTGTCAGCGCATCACGAACGAACCCGGTGACAATTACATCAATGAGTTGTCGCGCCGCTTGTGCGCCGTGAGTGGTTCTCATCAAAAGGTCAGAAGACTCGTTTGCTGTGAAAAAAGAAATGCCATGCCTGAGAAGCTTGCGATAAACCCGATCCTGCTGCGCCGCAACGATCCGGTTTCCGGCCCGAGCGAGAAATACGGCTTGAATGTAGGTCGCGATCGCTTTGGCAAGGAAAAGTCCCACAACCCCCAACGCAATCATAGGAACCCAGCCGCGCATATCGGGGCTGGTCATGGCATCGACAATATACTCCATCATGTAGGCAGAGCCGGCCGTGGTCGCCGCAACGGCGATCATTGCAATAATCGCGATCCCGTAAAGCCCACCTTGCGCATAGAAGCTCTCACCGATGAGGCGGCCCATATAGCCTGACCGCCATTCATTCCAGGCGCGCTTTATCATTGCAAACTCCATATCATGAAACCCTGCGCCCGCTCAGATATCCCATAATTGTTTCCGCCAAAAGTGCCGATGAACATTTAATGGGGTTTCACCCAAGCCGGCTGCCCGGTGTTGCTGGCAAGTAATACCGGATTTCCAGGCCGCAAGGTTTTACTTACAGAAGCCTTCACGAAAAACACATGCCAAAATTCGCACTGGCGCATGGTGTTGCGGCAGCCCTGGCAACGGGTGGCAATAAGGCTGGCCTGCCCAGGACACTTGGCGCGACCCCCGACTTGTTTGGAAAGCTCTTTCTTTCGTTTCGGTTTTTGTTGAAACCGGGGTGTCCAGGCACATCACAATTTACATCGACGCTCTATGCCAACCTGGTGGACATCCGTGTCCAGTTGAGATGAATATTGAAACTCGAGCGTTTTAGTGGAAATCGAATGCGGAACATCCCGACAAAGATTGCCATATCCAAAAGGTGTCCGAGTGGAAACATGTCGATTTCTGATAGTTGGTGCAGGGCTATCCGGGGCGGTAATCGGACGGGAACTGGCCGAGCAGGGTCATGAAATCTCGGTAATAGACAGCCGCGACCATATCGGGGGCAATTGTCATACGGAACGCGATGACGAAACCGGCGTCATGGTCCACGTGTACGGTCCGCACATCTTTCACACGGATGATGAGGAGGTTTGGCAGTACGTAAACCGGTACGCCAGTTTTCTGCCGTACAAGAACCGGGTGAAGGCCACGTCACGGGGTCAGGTTTTTTCGCTGCCCGTGAATCTGCACACGATCAACCAGTTTTTCGGCAAAGTATTGCGGCCGGATGAAGCGCGCGCCTTTATCGCTCAGGAGCAAGCGGATACGTCGATATCCGATCCGCAGAGTTTCGAAGAGCAGGCAATGCGTTTCGTCGGTCGTGAATTGTACGAAGCGTTCTTCAAAGGGTATACAATCAAGCAATGGGGCTGCCACCCGTCTGAATTACCTGCCTCGATCCTCAAGCGTCTTCCGGTACGGTTCAACTACGACGACAACTACTTTTTTCACAGATTCCAGGGCATGCCTGAAAACGGTTATACCGAAATGGTCGCCGCAATCCTGGATCATCCGTCAATTTCGGTGCATCTGAACACCACCTTTGACCGCACGACCGTCGACACATTCGACCACGTCTTCTATTCCGGGCCGCTGGACGGCTATTTTGATTTTGAGCTGGGCCGCCTGGGTTATCGAACCTTGGACTTTGAATCCTTCACGTACAAAGGGGATTATCAGGGATGCGCGGTGATGAATTACAGCGATGAGGATGTGCCCTACACGCGCATCACCGAGCACAAGCACTTTGCACCCTGGGAAACGCACGAAATGTCAGTGTGTTACCGTGAATACTCTCGGGCGGCGGATCCTGGCGATATCCCCTATTACCCGATCCGACAAGTGAAGGAAAAAGCGCTGCTTGCTGAATATGTTGAAATGGCGAACAGGACGCAGAACGTAACGTTCGTCGGTCGCTTGGGAACTTATCGTTATCTGGATATGGACGTGACGATCAAGGAGGCGCTGCATACAGCAGAAGCAACCCTTACAGCCCTGTCCGAGGGAGGTCCAATCAAACCGTTTTTTGTTTCGGTCTTGTAAGACAGGCGGCACGACATCCCGCATTCGAAAAGGTCACATCTTTCGTTCGACCGTCAGATACGCACCAAGACTGGCGGTGGCGGTTCCTCGTCGCACTATCTGTCGCCGTGGTGAAAATGACTGATAAGGACAGGTCTCTGCACCTATCTTTTTCCGCGCGAGTTTGCCAATCTTTGCAGGATTTCAGCACCCAATGGGGATGTAAATGATTGTAACATCTCCTATCTTATTGGGTACATAAGGAAAACAGGGATAGCACAGATGTCGAACCAGCAATTCGAAGCATTGATCGAAGAGACTCAGGCGAAGGTCCGCGAAAGCCAGTCACAGATCGAAGGGCTGACCTCGCGAATCGAGGCCGCCCGCGCCAAGATCGGCACCGCCGAGGCGGATATCGACATCGAAAATGCCACGCTCGAGGACGTACACGCCCATACCGAGGTGATGAACGCCAACATCGCCGAGCTGATCATGGGTCTGGATGACGTCACCAGTGCCTTTTCCAAGGATTTCGACGAGATGCGTTCGAAAACCGGGTGGGAATCGTTTGTCGGCATCTTTTCCAAGGGTAAGTCAGAGTCGATGCGGCAGGAGCGGATGCGCACCGCCAACATCGACGACAAGCTACAGGACCTGATCGCCAAATCCGACGTGATCGTGAAACTGCTGGAAGGGCAACTGGCCGTTCTGGAAGAACAGCGCGTGAAGGTCGAGAACAACCTGAGCGGTACGCTGGACGATCGTGAGGCGACCGTGGCCGAGTTGGAAGCGTTGCGCGCCGAGATTCAGGGGATGGACCCGACGATCATCACTCTGGAAAACAAGATCAGCGTCGAACAGGACGCCGCCGCGCGGACCCAGCTTGAAACCGAGCTGGCTGAGCTGAACAAGCAATACAACGCCAAGGTTCAGGAGGAGCAGGTCAAGCTGGCCAAGTCCCAGACGCTGGAGCGCTATATCGAAAAGGGCAAAACCTGGGTCGATTCACTGCAAAATCAGGCGGCGACGCAGATGGTGCTGATCAACAAGCTGCAGACAGACACCCAGCAGCGCGTGGTGCTGTATGACGCCCTGACCAAGTCGCTGAAGACCGCGCAGCAGCAGGACGTGGCCCACCGCATCAACGAGATCGGCGTGCAGACCGACCAAGAGGCGCAAACCGCCATGGCGGCCATCGGCACCGCGACCAACCAGAAGATGGCTGACATGCTTGAGGCGCACGAGGACCATATGGTCTTTGCCCGTGACGTGCTGGAGAAAAAGGCCAAGGCAGATGAGCGGTTCGCGCGCCGGTTTGCCTCGATTGTCGAGAAGCATGATAAGAATTTGTATGGTGGTTAAGTGCGTTTCGCTCACCAGCAATTCATATTGATAGTCGTGAGTCTTGGTCCGCTTATGGTGCCAGACTTCTTGGAAAAGTTGGGCTTAATTGAGCAGAAACCGACCTATCCAGCGGTGTTCCAGATACTGCTTTCGATGGCAATTGGCGCTTGGTTTATCCGTTTTCTGTGTTGGCTTAGTTGGGGTAGCGAGAGAGGGGTTCGTTTTCAACGACTAGTCGGGATTAGTCCTGAAGTGGTGCTGAATAGTATTGGTTCGCCGCTATACAGGTGGTGGTTCCACATCGACAAAAATGGGAAAGACTTGGACGCCCCGAGATGAATGATACTAACCCCACCCAAGACCATGTCGGCCTGACCGACACCTTCGCCTCACGCCGCTATTTCCGCAAATTCGAGGTGATCACCGTCCGCCTCCTGCGCGTGGCCGCAACGATGGAGGCCGAGGGCGCGATCAGCAAGCAAGAGGTGCGGATCGTGTCGCGCTACCTCTCGGGACTGCTCTACACCTTCCGCGCGCTCAGCATGAAATACCTGCTGGTCGGGCGCGATACGGGGCGGTTCTTTGGCAGCCTCGCCCTGGACAAACGCGACAGCGGGTTTCCGGTGGCGGCCGAGCTGCTGACCATGGCCAATGACGCGCAGCAGGCGCAGGTGCATCTGGCGAACATGCCCTCGGAAGACGACCTGAAAACCGACATGGTGCGGACCATCATTGGCGATCAGGAAATTCCCACTAAACTGCAATTCGCACTGTCACAAAGGCTCTATTACGAGGAATTATTGAAAGGTCAGTTGTTCTGGGCCCGCAACGACCCCGAATGCCATTGGATCGGCAATGAAGGAGACCGGCGTAAGTTTCTGATCCACTGGGCGGTCTATGACAGCCAGATCAACCTGCCGGTCATCTACCTGATGCAGCTTGAGGACAGCGGTAAGACGGCTCTACCCAAGGACCAGCGCCGATGGCCCGAAGTGCAGGCGCATCTGATGGCGCAGGCGCTGGGCGGGCTGAAACTGGTGACCATCGCCAAAGGCTTCGATCAGGATTTCGACGATCTGCACCCCAAACACCTGCGCCGCATCCATGTGGGCCCGATGTATTCCTCGGCTTATACCGAGCAGTCCGGTCCGCTGCGGCAGGTGCTGGAGGACGCGCAATCTCCGCAAGGTCAGGACTGGGCGCTGGCCTGGACCACCGAAGAGCTGGAAAGCGAAGAGGTCATCGAAGAACGCGCTGGGTGGTTCTCGACCGTTGAACGCGAGGTGTTCGCTTTGGACCCGTTCGGCGGGCAGGGGGCCGAGACCGGGGCCACGCGCACGCAGCGGTCGATCATCCTGCCCCAGCGCCCGTTTCAGGTGCTGGCCGAGCGCAACCCGCCGGGCTTTGCCGATGTGCGCAAGTTTGTGGTCAGCAAGTCCGGACAGGTGTTGAGATATTGAGATTTTCGCCTTCCCTTACAGACCCTTTCAGGATCCTGTCGGGCAGTGGGACGAGAGTATTTTTGAAAAGATGAAGCAAGGGCGGTTTTGAGATGAGTTTGACGTCAGATCAGATGGAATTGCGCGAAGGCGACATTCGCAAGCATTATCCGGCGGCGACAGCCTTGCTGAATGGGTTCGAACATGCGCCACGGATTGCGAAACCTGTTGAGGCCGCTGTTGAACGGTCACCGGGTGTATCGACCGGACGGCGGTTTCGGTCGACGACACCGGGGTTGGTGACGCGGCGCACGGTGCGCGCTGACGGAGTGCATCTGGTTGAACGGATCGAGGCCTCGGATGATGGGGATGCATTGGTCTCGCCGCCTCAGGCGACAACGCAGCAGGCAATCCGCCGTGCCATAGCCATCGCTCTGGCCGTAGCCGAGGCATATGCGGAACAGACCCCGCTGGCCGATCTCAAACGTGCGAATTTGGCCGGAGATCTGCCTGCCGCCCGCAAGGCTGAGTTCTCGGAACTGCTGACGGCAGAGGCCCTGATCACCTCGCACGCTTTCGGCAATGCGCTGGCCTATCTGATGTCCTCGCATCTGGGCGAAACCACGGTGGATATCGGAGAGATCGAAGAGGTTCTGACCGACAATGGTCAGCTCGCTCTGCACGGCGCGTTGTGGGAACTGGATCAGATGCTGGCCAAACATGCCCCCGACGATGCGCATCTGATCGCGGCCACCAGCGCCTATGCCGAGCAGCTGATGGAGAAGGCTGCCTTGCGCGCGCAGACGACTGGACATCTGGCCCCGTTCCAGAATGCTGCCTGGCATATCGAGGCCGACGATCTGACGATCCGGGGGTTTGAGCCGGCGTCTAAGGCCAAATCCACCACGCTGACCATGACGTTCAAGAGCCCGAACGAGGTGGTGGGCAACCATATCGCCAAATATCAGGCGATGAAGCTGGCCAAGATGCTGATGGCCTATGATTTCGACCGTCGCCTGAACCCGTTTGCCGAGCTCGGCGGGTTCATTTTCACCTTCATGGGCGATGGGAAACCGGGCACCGGTAAGACCACTCTGATCCAGATGATGGCCGGGCTGATCAATGACTATTGCCAGAACGCGGGCTACCCGTTCCGCTATCAGAACCTGAGCACCGACAATATCGACAGCTATCAGGGCAAATCCGGCCAGAACGCCAAGGCGTTTATCAATACGATCATCGACCCCTCGGTCATCGGCTTTGGCACCATTGACGATATTGATCAGCTGGCAGGTAAACGCGGCGACCGGCAGTCCAGTGCCGGGCAGCTGGAAATCACCGCCGTGCTGATGGAGAGCTTTGCCGGGGCCAACACCGTTGTGCGTGGCAATTGCACCTTTGGCATGTTCTCAAACTACCCCGAGAATGTGGATGACGCCCTGCGCCAGCGGGCCGGTGCGCGGTTTCTGGTAGACGGGCCGCAGACGCGCGAGGATTACATCGACATCCTGCACCTGCTGATGGGCCGCAACCACGACATCCCGCTGGGCGAGCACGAGGCTTATGCCGCGCAGGAGATCAAAAAGGCCGTCGCCGCCAGTTTCGAAAGCCATTCCCGCCCGCATGAGGAAGCGCTGCTGCAGGTCTATGACCGGGTGTCCGGCGATATCGGCCAGATGGACACGATCGCCAAGCTGGGCACCTACCTCAAGGCGATCCAACAGGCGGATGAGCGTTTTACCGGCCGCGCGATCAAGAACATTACCGACGCGGTCAAAGTCCGTGCGATGGATTTCGAACTGCCCGATGAATGGATGGAGAACCCCGACCTGTTCCTGTTCCGCGACTACGACACCAAGAAGGCGATGATCGAGGACCTGCGCCAGCCGATCACGGTGGACATGGTGATGCAAGAGATCAACCGCTACGCCGACAGCGAATTCCGCTATGCCGACAAGAGCGACGAGGTCGCCATTGAAAACGCGGTGCGTGAGATGGGCCGGATGGAAGAGGCCAAGCGGCGGTATTTGGAGGGGAAGGGGTGAAGGAATTGGCCATCGTCTTTTTCCTGCTAGCGCTGATTGCACTCGCACCGCCACTTTTTCTGATCTTGGAATCCTATCCGGGTTCGTTTTGGCAAAGGTTGGAGGGTGCTATCTCGGAATACGATGGGACCATCATTTCTCTGGGAACACTATTTCTTGTATCTGGCCTGGCTTTACTTACGACTCATCTGTCCAACAGGTCGTCAGAGAAGAGAGAAGCAGCAAATCGTATGATCTCTACGGAGATGAAAATTGCTGAAATGAGAAAAAAATGGATTGATGAACTGAGAGATGATTTTGCACTGTTTTCTTCGCTTGTGAGCACTGAAACCAGTTTGGAAAGTATGCGCGAAGAAATTGAAGTCGCGTCTCGTATACTGCTTCGTATGAATCCAAATGACGCGAACTACGATGGTCTTGTTGCTTGCCTAAAGAACGCATCAATACAGTTCCGCTCGGAGAATCCTGACATCAGTGAGCTGGTTACACTTAGGGAGTTGTCGCAGGACATTTTGAAGCTCGAATGGGAACGACTAAAGCGAGACCTAAAATCAGCTCGACTACTTGAGGCCAGAGTCGAATGATCCGCCTCATCAAAAAAGGCCTAATGTTCGGCAACCTCGTCCACATCTCCAGTCCGGCTCTGGTCGAGCGGTATAACCGCGCGCTGCAGCATCTGGCGGGCAAGACCACGGCGCTGACGGATTTTCATGTCGATATCTCGGGCTATTCACCTGAGGTGGGGATTGAGTTGGAGGATGAGCTCTACCTCAACCCCAACGGGGTCAACCGGCAGTTCATCCTGCTGACGACCGAGCAGAAACGCGCGCCTTTGCTGAACGTCAAATTCTCGACCTCGCGCGATATTCTGCGCGAATTCATCGAGATGAACGAGGCGCAGCTGTTCGCCCTGACCGCCACCGATGCGGTGGCCGGAGAGCTGGTGAACTCGGTCTTCAAACTCACCACCCCGCGCGATCTGCTGAACCTGAGCAAGATCGAGATCGAGGCGGATACCGCTGGCGGCACCCTGCGCAAGGCGCAGCAACTCGCAGGCATGGTCGAGCGGTTCAAGACAAAAGAGGACGCCTGGTTTGACGATGTATTGATCGCGAAGATGATCGAAACCGCCAAGGAAACCGGAGACGTCACCCGCAATCCCGTCCGTCTTCGCCACACGGCGTTCGAACAGCGCAATTTCTGGACGGCCCATTTCGGCGGGCTCTACCTGTTCCCGGATCTGGATCACCCGGCAGCGATCTGCATGGGCGACAAGCCCGACGACTTGCCAATCAAGTATGTTTTTGCCCCGTCGCAGCGGAACCAGATCGCCAAATTCCTGACCTACAACGATCTGGTCGAACCGATTGTGAAAGCTCGTGGTGTGGATGCAGCCGCAATCTTGCAGCAGAAGATGGACTTTCTGACCGTTGACGCGGCCGCGGATGCCGATCTCGATCTGACGGAACTGGATCGCAGCGATATGCGGCGCCTGGCCCGCAACCACTCTGACCGTTTGCCCGAGGCCTATCACGGCCTCGCGCAATTGCTGCGCTGGGCCACCGATGGTGGGCCGTGGCCGCGCATCACGTCAGATCATCCGGCGTATTTCTATACGCTCCGCGCGGCAGACACGCCGAACCGCGATCTGGTGAACATGCTGCTGGCCGAGCTGGCACCTCTGGACCCGCGCCAGATGTTCATCTGCCATAAGGAACTGTTCTACAACACCTACAAAACGTGGCCCGAGACCAAGAAAGCCTATGTTGCCGACATCCTCGCGCGCGAGTATCAGGTGGACAAGGCAGGCGCCCGCGCCGCTTTGTTCGGTCACGAGCCGGACATGAGCGGCAACGACAGAGTCAGCGATGAGATCATCGCCCGCGTCGGACCCTGGGGCGCTGTAGGGAGAAACTAAATGTTCGTCGCACTCCGCTTTCTGATCCCGCTGCTGATCATTTTAACGGTGATCTATTTCAGCTTATCGGTTTATTCCCGCTTGGTGCGGCGGCGTAAATTGATCGCGCATTGGGAAAAAAAAGGGATGACAGGCGATCGTGACGCCTTTGTCGCGCGCGGGTTGAGGAAGTATGAAAACTCCTTTCGCAAAAAGCTGTTGCTGGGTGTTTACGTTGTCCCGCTTGGGGCAATTGCCCTGCTGATCTACATTACCAATTTCAAATGAGGGCCGGATAGATGGTCTATGTTAAGTGGGCGTTCATCATAATTTTCTGGGGCTTGGTCGCCTCAGTGCTGGAATACACGCTGCCGCAGCAGGATGTGGTGCGGATCGTTAAGACCGAGGTGCGGAGGGTTGATTTCGGTGAGAATTCGATCTTCTGGGCGCAGCAGGACACGGGGCAGGAAACCGCCCAGGCAGTCAACCGTGATGTACGCTTTGTCGAAACCTTCCGCCCCAACGGAAAGCCGCGCGTCTATCGGAACGAGGATACCGGTTGGGGTTGGCCGCCCTATTTCAAGCTCGACAGCTCGAATCTGCAGGCGGAACTAACCAATCTTGTGTCGACCGCAGACAGCCCGCAATGGGTAGTTTTGCGCCACTATGGCTGGCGCAATCAGCTTATGTCGATCTTTCCCAACGTGGTGTCTGTGCGACCAGTGGACAGCCCTGACGTGCGGCTGATCCCGTGGTTCAACATCATCTTCCTGACGGTGTTCTTTGCCATCGTCTGGGCGCTTTGGGTGCGGTGGCGCCGGTTCCGGCAGCGCCGCATTGACCCGATGTTGGAAAGCGTCGAAGACGGTCTGTACGCCGCCGGTGACGCGATCGAAGAGCGTGGCAGTAGGGTCCGGCGGTGGCTGGACAGCTGGAAATCAAAGTGATGACGGAGCGGGGGTATTTTTCCCGCCATCGCGTTAATTCGATGCCGGATTTGTCACCGCACCACGAACTCGGCATGTAATGCACCCGCGGCTTTGATCGTTTTCAATATGTCGATCATGTCGCGGGGTGACACCCCAAGTGCGTTTAACCCGGCCACGACCTCGGACAGGGTGGTGGCCTCGGGTATCTCGGCCAGCCCGGTGCCCTCATCTTCTTCGATGCCGGCGATCGTGCGCGGAACGACAACTGTTTCGCCGCGAGCGAAGGGATTGGGCTGAACAGCAATCGGCGCTTCTTCGACCGTCAGGGTCAGGTTACCCTGCGATACAGCCACACGCGAGATCCGCACGTCTTGCCCCATGACAATAGTGCCGGACCTTTGGTCAACCACCACCCGGGCTTTGCTTTCAGGTTGTACCAGAATATTCTCAATGCGGCCGATGGCATGCGCGGTTGAAATGGACTGGGTCGCAGAGATGTTCAGTTCGACCGTGCCGGAATCCCGCATTATTGCGACGGCGCGATTGAATTCTGTGTTGATTGCCACCTCAATGCGGCCTGCCGTTGTGAAATCCGGCTCCCGCAGCGCCAGCCTGAGCTGGGTGAGTGCGGACAGTTCGAAGTCTATTTCCCGCTCGACCCGCGCGCCGGAGGGGACGACACCCGA
The DNA here is from genome assembly GCF_057220975.1 of Ruegeria sp. HKCCD9138. NCBI lineage: Bacteria > Pseudomonadati > Pseudomonadota > Alphaproteobacteria > Rhodobacterales > Roseobacteraceae > Ruegeria > Ruegeria sp. HKCCD9138. Next base: position 39,414 of record NZ_JBWVAZ010000012.1, read on the forward strand.
TGTCGGAACACCGCGCGTGACCGAGGCCGCTTCGCCTTCGGCTACGGCGCCACCGGCCAGAACCGTGCCTTGTGCCACCGCGTAGATCTGCCCGTCGGCGGCGTTCAGCGGTGTCATCACCAGTGTACCGCCCAGCAGGCTTTTGCTGTCTCCGATGGCGGAAACCGTTATGTCGATCTGGCTGCCGACCCGGGAAAAAGGCGGCAGAGTCGCGGTGACGAGCACTGCAGCAACGTTTTTTGGCCGGAAGTCCTCTCCTGTCACGTTTACGCCCAGCCGTTCCAGAATATTGGACATGATTTCTTCGGTGAAAGGTGAATTGCGCAACCCATCCCCGGTCCCGTTCAGCCCGACAACCAGTCCGTAACCGACGAGATCGTTACCGCGCACTCCGTCGAAATCCACCAGATCTTTCAATCGGATCGCGCCGGCGTTGGCCAGGCAGGGCAACAGCATCAATAGGAATAGAAGAACTCTCATCTCAGGAAATTCACCAGCGAAAGACTGGCGTTGCGAACCGTTACGGAATAGAGGCTTTCCAACTGAAACTGTACGGTTTGCAATCGCGCGGCAGTTTCATATGGATCCGCCTCGATCAATGCACTACGGGCGTGTTTCGCACTGGTTTGTTCCGCTGCGTTTCGCGTGGCCGCCTGTTCGACACGGGCCTCTGCCACGCCAACTTGTGCACGCAGTTTGACAGTTTCGTCCTGGGTGTTCGCGAGGCCTACACCCAACTGAGTGAACAACGCGGTCCTTTGGCCTGGCGCCAGGTTGAGCGCGCTGTCAGACACAAGCGCGGCGACAGCGACATCGCGCAGAGCTGCCTTGAAGGCGGGATCGATCGCCGTGATCGGAAGGTCTATCCTTTCTTTGTCCGAGATCTGCATGGGTGTCAGCGATGTCGCGGACCCTTGATAGATGACGGCGTTGAACCCGGCTGGATTGTTGAACCAGTTCTCAGCAGCCTGACGGATGCCCGCTGCGGTAGTAATACCTGTCAATTCGGTTTGCAGGGCGTTCAGTAGCGTTTCGGCCGGCGGCAAGGGTGACACATCGGTCGCTGTGCCAGAATACAGGCTGCGCCCGCCGACCCGCGTGTTGAGAGCCGAGACCAGTGTGTCGAGCTCATTGCGAGCCTGAACCGAGGCTTGCTCATGGGTTACCGTCTGGTTTGCGGTCCCAAACGCCAGCAGCGAGGCGGACAGCTCACCGATGGAATCGCTGAACGTCGTCATGCTGAGTTGCATCGCATCGGTGAACAGGTGCGCCTCGGCGGTTGCAACGCCAAAGGCGTGCAGCCGCGCCAGCTTGTGATCCAGATCGAGCAAGTGTGAAAAATCGCCACCCAATCTGCCCGAGACGTCCTGCACCTGTCCGGTGGACATTTCATATGACAGGGTTTCGATCTGGGATTTGATTTCGGTGCTGCGCGCTCTCAGGGTCAATCCCCGCGCCAGATCGCCAATAGAATTCAGTGTCATGATCAAAGCCTCAGCAGAGTTTCCATCAGTTCATCGACCACCGCGATGATCCTCGCATTTGCCGCGTATGTCTGTTCGATCTGCATCATGCGCTGGAGCTCCTGATCGCTGTCCACGCCCTGCTCGGCCACGACTTTTTCCATCTCAAGCTGGGCGCTGGCGGCAAAAGTTTTGCGTTGGTTGGCAACATGCGCATCTGTCCCCGCTTTAGACAACAACGCTTCAGAGACTTCTGCCGCACGCATATTACCGGTTCCAAAGCTGGCACCTGTCACCGCGCGGCCGGTGTCAAGAATCGCTCTGAACGCTTGCAGTAGAGAGGCATTGCCCGGATCACCTGGAGTTATGGCGCCAAGTCCGTCACGCAGTTTCCAACTTGCGCCGCCCGTGTCCGGATCAACGGCCGCATTGAGTTCGATCCGTGATGCCAGACCAATTTGAGCTGCCGCGTTAAACCTGTTACCGCCGTCGGTGAACAGGCCTGCATCCGCTGCTGTAACCGTTGGATCCAGACCCGGTGCCTCAAACCGCTCGATCAGATCACGGGCAACGGCGTCCAGATTTGCCTGCGCTTCAACGGCCAACTCATCACGAATCTCAAACTGTGCCACAAGGGCACCGCCCCGAATCTGGGCATAATCTCCACTGACCCGAACAGGCTGGCCGTTGACCTCGAGGCCGGACAACAGCCCGTTGCCGACTGTCATGTGAGGCATCGTCTCACCGGTTGTGGAGAACGAAAACTCGGCTGCCTTTCCTTCCAACAGGATGAGGCCACCATCCGAATACAGTGAAACCCTGTCGTTTTCGCGGGCGATGACGTTGACGGGTATGAGTTCGTTCACTTTGTCGATCAACACCTGCCGCTGATCCAGCAATCCGCCGACTTCGCCTCCGGAATTTCGCACAGAGGGAATTTTTGCATTCAGCGCTTCAATATCCTTGAGTGTCTGGTTCAGCGTTTTGACCTGATCGCCAATGGTTCTGTCGGCGTCAGAGCGCATTTGCCTTAATCCCTCCGAGGATGCGTTCAGCGCTTTCGACAATTCACTGCCCGCGCGCGCAACCTGATCCAAACGCTCGGCAGAACCTGGCAGGCTGGCAGCCGTGATCAGGCTACCTTCAAAACCCGCAAGGCGGGCGGTGATCGAGGTTGGTTCCGTCGCGCTGCCAACCAGTTTTTCGAACCCCGACTGGAACCCTGATATGGCTGACCTGTTGGCCATGTCAGCATCCGTCGCGCGGCGGTTGGCCAAAAGCACGGGGTCCTGGTGGCGCGTGATTCCGACCACGCGAACCCCGTTGCCGGAAACAGGGCTGGTCGCCAATTCAAGGGTCCGGCGTGCATAGCCCGGCGTCAGGGCGTTGGCGATGTTGCCGGAAACAACCGCCGCGCCGCGGCTGGCAGCGCTTAACCCGCCAATTGCGTTGTTCAGTGCTGTCGACATGTTCATGGATCAGTTCCTTTCCGCCGGTCAGCCCTGGATCAGCGTTTGATATTGGTGGTTTCCTGCAGCATCTCATCCACTGTCTGGATTACCTTGGCGCTGGAGGAATACGCCCGCTGTGTCTGGATCATCGAAGTGAGTTCCGTCGCGACATCCGTGGTTGATTCCTCACGCGCGAAGGCAACCAGATCACCCGTTGGGCCTTCACCGGCATTCCAAAGAAAAAACGTCCCACTTTCCCGCGATGGGGCATAGGTCTGGCTGTCCAACGCCGTCAGGCCGTTGGGGTTTGGCACATCGGCCAGTGGGATCTGGAACATGCGGCGGCTGACGCCAGTGTCGTAGAAGGCGTAAACATAGCCCTTCTCATCAACCTGAACGCTGGTCATCGTCCCGACGGCCGAGCCGTCGCGGGTGATCGAAACCGGGGCGAACGTATCCGACAACTGCGTGATGCCGTCCGTATCACCGATCTGGCCGATATTGACCTCCATCGGCCCGCCCGCCACGTTCACGACGAAACTGCCGGTTGCCGGATCATATGCACCCCCGGAAACGGCCGTGACGCTGGCAAGCGTTCCGCCTGCTGTCCGGCTGTCGGTAAAAGTCAGAGTGTATTCGCCAATTACCGCGCCGCTCGAGGCTGAATCCCGCATGGTCAGGGTCCATTCATTGCTGGACCCGGTTGCCGGAACTGTGGGAGTCAACTCTATGTTGACGCTCTCGGATTTGCCCAGATTGTCGAAATACTCCACCGACAATGGCTGAACGTCGCCTGGGGCGCCGGCTTCGGTTGCAGTGGCGGGCAAGTTCATCCGCAAGTTCATACCGGTCGTGGGGGAACCCGAAAGCTGATTGACGCTCAATTGAATTGGCACCAGTGCAGCAGGCGTATCGCGGGGCACGCTGGGGATCGATCCGTCTGCTGCTGAGGGCCAACCCAACAGCACAAGACCGGATTCTGTCACAAGATACCCTTCTTCATTCGTGCGAAAAGACCCGGTGGTGGTCAGCTGCATTTCACTTGACCCGGTCCCGATTTGGGAGCTGGGCCGCACCGGCAGCATACCGCGCCCGCGGACGGCCAAATCGGTAGAGTTGTTTGTGGTCACCAGGGATCCGCGCTGATCGATCATGCGCTGGCTCGTGGTTCTGACACCCCCGGCGGAATAGCTGCCGCCCTGGCCCGAAGTGACCATGGAGTGAAAGTCGGTCTCGACCCGCTTGTACCCGAATGTCGACGAATTGGCGATGTTGTCTGAAATGGTGGCCAGCCTGTTGGCATTGGCCTTCAACGCCGCCACACCGGCATTCAGCGAAGAGGAAATGGTCATCGGCACGCCCTTCTGTTGCGTCAATCGTTGCTGCAACAGGTAACGCGCTGGGCCTTAACAGCGCGCTAACAGGTAAAATGCGCAATATAGTTTTGGATCACGGGTTTCTCAGGAAGATGATTTCAATCCGGTTGTTGCGTGGTGCCATCGGGTTTTCCGCCACCAGTTCCCGGTCCGCATGACCGGCTACGCGATCAAACCGCTGTGCCGTCATTCCCTTGTTCTGCAACATCTGACGCACCACCCGAGCGCGCGATGTCGACAGATCCCAGGACGGGTTTTTTGCAAGCACCAGCGGTTCAGACCGCACATGCCCCTCCACTGCGACAGCGTTCGTCACAAGGTCCGACGATCGAGTGATCAACAACGCCAATGCCCGCAGCATGTCCGTCGGCTTGTCTGAGCCTGAGGCGAACAATGGCTGATCTTCGGTATCGAAGATCTCGACCACCAACCCCTCATCCGTGACGCGCGTAATGATGTGTTTCAGCAATTTGTCAGAAACCACGCTCTCTCCCGTGCGACCCAGCAGGTGCGCCTCGAGCGACGAAAAATCCTCGGACACGTGCTGGCCCCCGCCCTTGTCGTCAACGCCGGTCGAACCTCGGGCCTCCCTGGCTCTGGTCGGGTTGCGCTTGGTGGCACCCGATCCGTCCATGACCAGAGTTTTTTCGGAAAACATGTTGTTGCCGCCAAAGGCGCCGTCACCGCCGCCCGAAACCGGATTGACCGGAATCGTCGGCGAAAAGTAGTCGGCCAGCCCCTTTCGTTGCTTTTCCGTTGTTGCGTTCAGCAGCCACATCAACATGAAGAAAGCCATCATGGCCGTGACAAAGTCAGCATACGCGACTTTCCACGCACCTCCGTGATGGCCTTCGCCACCCGATACACGCTTCTTCTTGATGATGATTGGCGCCGCATTGGATTGCGCACCCATCTCCACCACCTTCATATCACCCGTCTACCGGGGTAACAGGGCAGGTCTTAAGGTGGACTTAACACTTAAAACTGTCTCGTTTTTCGCATTATCTGGCCAGCCCTGCATGTGCCCGACGCAGGATCAGTGACAGCCTGTTGAAACTGTTTTCGATCCCGTCCGATTCAGGTCTGCCGAAAAACGCATCCAATTCCTCATGCACCCGAACCGCCTGATCCAGCAACGGGTCGGCGCCCTCGGCGTAAAGACCGGCTTTGATCATCACTTCGGATTGTTCGTAACTGCCGACCAGTTTGCGGGTTTCCGAGATCATGCGGTTTTCCTCGTCGGTTGCTGCTTCCGGCAGGCTGCGCGAAACCGATCGGCTGAGGTCAATCGCCGGAAACCGCCCGCGTTCGGCAATGTCGCGGCTCAGGACGATATGACCGTCCAGAACCCCTCGCAGGATATCTGCGACGGGCTCATCCATGTCTGAGCCTGCAACCAGAACGCTGAATACCGCCGTAATGTCACCTTGATCCGCTGTGCCCGGTCCCGCGCGTTCGCACAGGTTGGCAATCATCGGTGTCACGGATGGAGGATAGCCACGCAGCGAAGGTGCCTCGCCCATGGCCGCAGCGATTTCTCTGTGCGCTTCGGCAAACCGAGTCACCGAATCGGCCAGGAACAGGACATTCAGACCCTGATCGCGCAGATACTCGGCCACGGACATCGCCGACCAGGCACAACGGCGACGCGCCAGCGCCGACTGATCCGAAGTCGCGGCCACGACCACCGACCGCTTCATCCCTTCAGTCCCCAAAGCGCGCTGGACAAACTCATTCACTTCGCGCCCGCGTTCACCAACCAATGCGACAACCACAGCATCTGCCTGCATCTCGCGCGCCAGCGTGGCCAGCAGAGTGGACTTGCCAACGCCAGAGCCAGCGAACAGGCCGATGCGCTGTCCGCGTACGATGGGCAGCATGGTATTTAGAACCGCCAACCCGGTTTCCATCCGCTCACCCAAAGGTCTGCGCGCGACAGCAGGCGGCGGCGCACGCAACAGTTCACCCTCCTGCGGGCCACCTAACAGCGGTTTACCGTCGAGCGGTTGACCAAATGGATCAACGACTCGCCCGAGCCAATGCATCCCCGGAGCAAATGCCGCAACAGGTTGCAACACCACCGGATCACCCAGAGATACCCCGTCCGGCGCAGAACCGGGCAGCATATGCACCCTGTCCGATTCGACGTGCAACACCTCGCCCGCGAGGTCCCGCCCTTTGCGACGACGCAGAATCAGGTGATCCCCGATCCGCGCTGTGTCGGACAGACCGTCGATTTCGATCACCCCATGCGCCACGCCCGCCACGCATCCCATATGGCGCAGTGCAGAAATCCTGTCGAATTCGCATTTCAGAATCATCGGATCGAGATCGGACATCGCGGGTTCTCCAACTGGTTTGTCGAAAACGGTTTCTAAAGGAATCGGGGTTAAGCCTTGATTGAAATCGATCGAGGGAGAAGCCCCGATGTTCAATGACCTGAACGTCTTTAAGACAGCGTACGCAATGGCAACCCATGCCGGACAACGGCAAGCTGTCATTGCGCGCAACATGGCCAATGCAGATACTCCGGGTTACCGCCCGCAGGATATCGAGGCCTTTCAGACGGCTTTCGAAGATACTAAGCGCGGGGCCGAAATGGTCGCCACGCGGCAGGGTCACCTGCACGGCGCCTCCGCTGCTCAGCCCTGGGCAGAATATGTCGCTGCCCCGCAGAGTGATCCCAACGGCAACGGTGTTTCGCTGGAAGTGGAAATGCTGAAAGCGGTCGAGGTGAAACGCCAGCATGACCGCGCTCTGGCAATCTACAAATCTTCGATCGGCATGCTGCGCACCAGTTTGGGTCGCGGGTAAGGGAGGGTGAGATGAGCGATTTTTCCCATTCCCTGTCTGCTTCCGCCAGCGCGTTGCGGGCGCAGGCGACGCGGCTGCGCCATGTCTCCGAAAACATCTCGAACGCCGACACGCCGGGCTACCGGCGCAAGACCGTCCCCTTCGAAGCGGTCGAGCGGGACGGTCGCATGACTGTGCAGGCCGGGCAGGTCAGATTGGATCGGCGCGACCCGACGCGCATCTACGACCCGAGTCATCCGATGGCGGATGCAAGCGGCCATTTCCGCGGTTCGAATGTCGATCTGATGATTGAGATCGCCGACGCGCGTGAGGCGCAACGCAGCTACGAAGCCAACCTCAAGATGTTCGACCAGACCCGGCAGATGTCGTCGAGTCTGATGGACCTACTTCGCAAATAAAGGACAGCCAGAATGGATATCCGATCGCTGACCGCGGCACAGAATTATGCCGTCGCGCGCCCCGCAACGCAGGCCAATCCCGATCACGAAGGGATGGCGCAAGGGTTGCGCTCCACTTTCCAGAACTTTGCCGCCACGCTGAAACACAGTGAACAGGCGGCGCAAAGCTCGATGGTCGGACAGGCCGATCCGCACGCGCTGGTGCAGGCGCTGGCCCAGGCCGAACTGGCCGTGGAAACCGCCGTGATCGTCCGCAACAAAGTGGTCGAGGCCTATCAGGAAATCCTGCGGATGCCGGTCTGAGCCATGCTGAGCGAAGGTCTGTTCTATGACATTGTGCGACAGGCGCTTTGGGTCGCGGTGATCACCTCGGTCCCGATCCTGGCGGTCGCGCTGATATCCGGCCTCGCCGTGGGTCTGTTTCAAGCCCTGACCTCGGTGCAGGAAATGACACTGACCTTCGTTCCGAAACTGATCGCCATTGTCATCGTGTTCTGGATCTCGATGGGATTCATGACCCAGACGCTGGTGACCTTTTTCACCACGACCCTCATCCCCTTGATCGCAGGAGGTCGCTGATGGACACCACCTATGTCACCCTCTCTCGCCAATCCGGCCTGTTAAACGAAATGAGGTTGGTCGCGAACAATATCGCCAATGCCAACACCACCGGATACCGGCAGCAGGGGCTGGTCTTCTCGGAATTCGTCCGGGACATGCCGGGTAACCCGTCCCTGTCCATGAGCCGTGCTGAGGCACGCAATACATCGCTGCATCAGGGGGTGCTGACAGAAACCGGCGGCCAGTTCGACTTTGCTGTCGAGGGCAACGGGTTCTTCATGGTCGAAACGCCAGCCGGCAATCGTCTGACCCGTGCCGGCAGCTTCTCGCCGAATGCCGAAGGCGATCTGGTCGCGATGGATGGCGCGCGCGTGCTGGACACCAACGGTGCGCCGGTTTTCGTTCCCCCGGATGCGGCCACGATAGACGTCGGCAGCGATGGCACGCTGAGCGTTGATGGACAGCTACTGGGCCAGATCGGCGTTTACCGCGTGGTTGATCCCAAAGACCTGGTGCGCGAAGGCAATACGCGCTTCCGCACGACGGGCGATGTGGAACCGGTCGAAGAACCGGTCGTCCTGCACCGCTTTCTGGAAGGGTCGAACGTCAACGCTATCGAGCAGGTCACCCGGTTGGTTGAAATCCAACGCGCGTATGAACTGGGCCAAAGCTTTCTGGAAACCGAAGATGAACGGGTTCGTGGGGCGCTCAAGGCCCTGATGCGCTGATTAGAAAAGGAGATTAGGTTATGCGTGCATTGAAGATCGCGGCCACCGGCATGACCGCGCAGCAGATGCGGGTCGAGACGATTTCGAACAACCTCGCGAACATGAACACGACGGGTTACAACGCCCGGCGTGCAGAGTTTGCCGATCTGCATTATCAGCAAATGGCCCGTGCCGGGACAGTGAACGCCTCGGATGGGACGGTACTGCCGACTGGCGTTCAGCTGGGGCTGGGCGTTCGCCCCGCAGCGGTGACAGTTCAGCTGTCACAGGGCGCTCTGTCCGCAACGGGCAGCGATCTGGATATCGCCATCGAGGGGCGCGGATACCTGGAAGTGACCCTGCCAAACGGTCAGTCCGGTTTTACCCGCGACGGAAGTTTGAAACGGTCAGCCGAAGGGTTGATCGTGACTTCGGACGGATTTGCGGTGGCACCCGAGATCACCATTCCCGACGACGCCCGATCCATATCGATCAATGCGGCGGGAGAGGTCTATGCCTATTTCGACGACACTGCCGAGGGCCAGTTGCTGGGTGAGTTCACGTTGGCCAGTTTTTCGAACGCCAAGGGTCTCGAGGCTATCGGTAGCAACCTGTTCAAGGAAACTGAGGCTTCGGGCGCACCTGTGGTGAGCACCCCCGGTGAAGACGGGCTGGGCACGCTGCGGCAAGGGTATCTGGAGGACAGCTCGGTCGATGCCGTGCGCGAGGTCACCGAACTGATCGAAGCGCAGCGGGGTTATGAAATGAATGCCAAGGTCATCTCTGCCGTTGATCAGATGATGGGCGCAACGACGCAGGTGCGCTGATGCGGGGACTGGTTCTGTTTCTGGCAATGGTTCCCATAAACGCGCTGGCCGAGATTGTCGTTCCAACCCGAACCATCCGCGCCAAGGAAGTGATTCAGGCAGAGGATCTGGAAACCAAAGCCCTGGATGCGGTGGGAGCCATCACAACGCCGTCCGATCTGATCGGGCAGGAGGCGCGCGTGGCACTCTATCCGGGTCGTCCCATTCGCCCCGCGGATTTCGGCCCACCTGCAATCGTCAACCGCAACGATCTGGTGATACTGGTCTTTGATCACGCCTTGTTGTCCATCTCGACAGAGGGACGGGCCCTTGGGCGTGGCGCGGTCGGCGAACGGATCCGCGTGATGAATCTGTCATCGCGTACCACAGTAACGGGCCTTATCCGGGCCGACGGTCAAATCGAGGTTCAGTAATGCCCTATTTTCCCGCTTTCCTTCTATTGTCTTTGGTTGTCGTTTCCGCCTGCGGGCGCATGGATCACTTGGGTAAGCCGCCGAGCCTGACACCCAATACCGAATCCCCCGAACATGTTGCGATGCTTTGGCCAGGGCTGCCGCTGCACACGCAATCCCAACGGACGGTCGATCAATCCTCGTTGTGGAGCGGCGGGCAGCACTCGCTGCTTGGTGATCAACGCGCGATAAAAAAAGGGGACATTCTGACCGTCGTGATCGAGCTGGATGAGAAGGCAGAGATATCAAATGACACAAACCGGTCACGGGTCGGGTCGGAAAGCCTCGCCGTGCCCAGCCTTTTTGGCCTGCCGCAACGCGCCGCGGACCGATTGCCGACCGGCGCGTCCCTGGACGAGGCCGTTTCGATCGACTCGGAATCGTCCAGCAAGGGAAAAGGTTCGGTCAAACGCAAAGAGAAGCTGACGCTCCGGGTTGCAGCAACGGTCATTGACGTCTTGCCAAACGGTGTTCTGTCGATCTCGGGCACGCAGGAGCTGCGTGTGAATTTCGAACTGCGAGAGCTTCTTGTGTCCGGATATGTTCGGCCCGAGGACATCTCGCGCCAGAATGAGATCACTTATGACAAGATCGCGTCGGCGCGGGTGTCCTATGGCGGTCGTGGGCAGATCACAGATGTGCAGCAACCGCGATACGGTCAGCAGATTCTTGACTCATTGCTCCCGTTCTGAGGTGCCGACGTGCTGAAAAAGCTTGTACCTATTGTCTTTCTGACCGCAGGCCTCGCCGTTGGCGTCGGTGCAGGGAATGTGCTGAAGCCAGCAAACAAGGCGCTGGACGCGGTCGGTAAAGACACTGCCGAAGTCAAGCCGGGAAAAGGTAGCTCTGTAAAGTTCAAGGAAAACGAAAAATCCGCCCAGTTCGAATACCTGAAGCTAACAAAGCAATTCGTGGTTCCTGTCGTAGCAGATGACGAGATCTCCGCGTTGGTCACGATGTCCCTCAGCCTCGAAGTGAGCCCAGGTCTTGCGGAATCCTTCTACGAGATAGAGCCCAAACTGCGGGACGGGTTTCTACAAGTGCTTTTCGACCACGCCAATATCGGCGGTTTTGACGGTGCGTTCACGCAGTCCGACAATCTGACCACACTGCGCAATGCATTGCTGGAGGTTGCCCGCAAAGACCTGGGCGAGGACGTTTCCCGCGTTCTGATCATGAGCGTTGCCAGACAGGATACGTAGATCACCTTGCACTGATTGCACCCTTAGTTCCGTCGATCTATTCGATGATTTGCGATATCCACGTGCCCTGTTGTGACAGCCGTCTCTTGACGAACTCCTGCTGCAACAGATCATCGACAGCCCGTTTCCGGCCAAATGCCTTACGCAAGTTCTCGATCGCGGCCAGTTTTTGCGCGCGCAGCCTGGCAAGTTCGATATTCAGCTGGCGGCGGGTTGCCGATTCCCATCCATGCCAGAGCATGTCGCTGCCCGTGACCCGATAACCTTCCGTCTGATCACCTTCTGATCGCACCTGAGAAAGCTGAGCGCTCAGGCGCGCCAATTCCCGCTGCACGCTCGCCTCTTTTTGAAGTAGCGGGCGAAGCTGTTGAAATTCTTTCTGAAAGGCGGCTTCGGTCACCGCGGCGAGGTCGGAGATCCGGGCGCGGGTCATGCGATCTGCTCCTTTGTCCGTTTTCGCATTGCTTCGGCAAACCGGATTGCAGCGGCTACGGGGCGATAGTGTTCTTCGGCGATCTCCTGCCCAATTTCGACAGTGGCATGCAGCGCTCGTGCGGTTGGCGGGTCGGAATGAATGGGCACACCTGCCTCGCCGGCAGATGATCTTATGGCGGCCGCAACTTCATCCAACCCCTTGGCAACACAAACTGGCGCAGTGCCGGCGGCACGCGACCATTTCAGCGCGACTGCGTAGTGCGTCGGATTGACAATAACGACGTCAGCCTTCGGAACATCGGCCATCATCTGATTGGATGCGATGTCCTGCGCCCGCTGACGGCGGTGTTGCTTGACGTGAGGATCGCCTTCGGCATCCTTGGTTTCGTCCTGAATCTCCTTTCGTGACATCCGATTCTTGCGCATGTGTTCGGCGTGCTGCCAAAGATAGTCGACAGCACCGATTCCCAATGCAATGGCGATCACGATGAACAGGAAGCGAAACAGAAGGTTCATCATCAGCAGGATCGAAGAGCGAGCAGGCGCAGCGCTGGCTGACAGGATCTCGGAAAGGTTCGCGTGCAAAAAAAATGTCAGGCAAGCGCCATAGATCAGCAGTTTGACAAAACTCTTTGCGAATTCGAACAGACCGCCCCGACCAAACTTGTTTTTGGCATTCGATGGGATCGAAATTCGTGATGTGCGCGGCTTGAGCTTGTCGGGCGCAAAGACAAGCGCGCGCTGGGCGATCAGGCTTAGCAGGACAGCCACAGCCGGGATCGCAAACAACAGGGACACCGGGACAAGCGTCGCCTTCAACAAGCCACCAACCGGGCCGAAGGAAGGCCCAGTGGTGAGCAGGTTGGAAAACTGCTCGGGCTGGTCAACCAGAGCCACGAATACTGATCCAAGGCGTTCTACCGAATAATGTCCTGCTGCCAGCAACGCGATCAACAATCCGGAATAGGCGGCAACCACAGAAAGGTCGTTGGACTTGGCCACCTCTCCCTTCTTCCGAGCCTTTTGCAGCTTTTGTGGCGTCGGCTCAAATGACTTGTCACTGTCATCGTCCTGTCCGCTCATCGTGGTCGTCCCAACGGATTCTGGAGAAACACAATCAGCGCTTCGGACCAGACGGACAGGATAAGAGGTGTTCCGGCAAAGAGAAGAAATAGGCCCGCAAAGGTAATGGCCGGGGCGCCGACGAAGGCCACCATGAGCTGTGGCATGGCCCGGTTAATGACCCCCAGCGCAAGGTTGTAAATCAGCGAGGCGATGACAAACGGGGTCGCCAGGGAGAAGGCCAGGCCAAAACTGCGTGAGATTTGCTGAACGCCCCAATGCGACAGATCCGGGGCTGCGGGTGTGGCTCCGACCGGAAACAAGGTGTAGCTGAACACCATGAATTGTGCCGCACGGATATGCAGACCCATCAAAACGGCCAAAGTCAGGCCAGCCAAAGTCAGCAAATATCCCATCGCCGGTACCGGATCGGCCGCCGCCCCGCCCAGAATCTGGGACAGCGATGTGGCTTGCGCCGCGATCGAACCTGCAGTCTGAAGGGCCAGCACAAACAAGCGCAATCCGATGCCCAACGCCAAACCGATCAGTATCTCGGTGCCGATCAAGCCGACCGTCGAAATCAAATTCTGTTGGCTGACAGGTAATGGAATTGCCGGTGTCACGATCAGTGTGAAAGCCGCCGCAATTCCCAGTTTCACCTGCCGCGGGATACTGCGTTCACCAAAGGCCGGCAGTACCGAAACCAGTGCAGAGATCCGCAGAAACACGGTAAAGACATGCAAGAGGCCATCCCCCAACTGAGCCGGCAACTCTGTCGGCAAGGCAATCATGCAGGCACCGTTCCGACCAGCGCGGGCCGCGCTTCGAGGCCTATTTCCTCGAATGACAGGACGGGGTTTGACACCCCACGCGCATGCATGATCGTGCGCAGTAACCGGCGCCGCCGGGTTGACGTTACAATCGCCGGGAACAGCCCGTGATCAGCAGATTGCGCAACACTGGCGACAACGCCATCGGCCAGTTTGTTGAACAGGTTGGGCGGCAGGGCAACATCAAGACCGGCATTGGGCGCGTCGATCTGATAAGTGGTGAACGTATCCTCCCATTCTGGGGCCAGCTGGATCAGCGGGATCGACCCGTCCTCACGTTTCATATCGGCAACGAGTTGAAAACCCAGCCGCTGGCGCACGAGTTCGCAAATGCCCTCGGGCTGTGTGGTGGTCAGGCGCGCCTCGGCCACGCTTTCCAGGATCAGGGCCATATTGCGGATCGAGACCCTCTCATCCAGCAGCAGGCGCAGCACCGCGTGCAGCGTATCGATTGGCACCTTGTCGGGGATCAGCTCGTCCAGCAGCTTGCGGTTGGCTTCAGCCCGGACCGGATCGCTGAGGCGGGTCATCTCGGACAGCAGGCGTCGCAGTGACTTGAGCGTCAGCAGCCGCGAGAAATTCTGTTTGATGATTTCCAGCAGATGGGTCGCCAGAATCTCGGGCGGTGTGACGATGGTGGCACCGTTCAGGGCGGCGGCCTCCTGATCCTTGGGCAGAATCCAACGGGCTGGGGCACCATAGACCGGTTCGGTTACATCGGTTCCGTCTGGTAGCAGCTCATGGCCATCCTGCACCAAGGCCAGAACCAGATCGGAATTCAGAACACCGCGCGCCTGTTCCACACCCTGAACCTTGATCACGTAGGTGCCAGTGGGCAGTTCGGCGCGATCTGTCAGGCGAATCTCGGGCAGGATCAGCCCATAGCTGGATGCAACGTAGGTCCGCATATTGGCGATCCGCGCGTCCAGCCCCGTTCCCGGATCCAGCACCATGCTGACCAGATCTGGCGCAAATTCCAGATGCACATCGTCCAGATCCAGAATATCGCCGATCGCTTGCGAGACAGATGTGTCCGCTTCCGCCTCGGGCGATTGATTGGCCAGCTCCTGCTCTTTTTGAGCGCGATGTACAGAATAGGCGGCGTAACCCAGCACGCCCGCCCCCAGAATGAAAGGCAAAAAGGGCAGCCCGGGGACCAGTGCAAACAGCACCATAAGAACGGCAACCGTGCCCAACGCCGCCGGGTGCCGTCCAAGCTGCGAGAAAATGGCATTGTCAGTTGCCCCTTTTGTTCCCCCACGGGCCAGCAGGAGAGCCGAAGCAATTGAGATGATCACGGCCGGGATTTGCGACACCAACCCGTCACCGACCGTCAGGATCGCGTAGGTTTCAAAGGCCGACGCGACCGGCATGCCGTGCACGATCACCCCCATTACCAGACCCATTACGAGGTTCAGCAAGGTGATCAACAGCCCCGCGACTGCATCGCCCTTGACGAATTTCGACGCCCCGTCGAGCGAGCCGAAGAAGGTCGTCTCCTGTTGCTCGCGCTCGCGCCGTTCCTTGGCCTGCTGGTGATCGATCGCTCCGGCGGACATGTCGCTGTCGATGGCCAACTGTTTGCCGGGCATCCCGTCCAGTGCAAAGCGGGCCCCGACCTCGGCCATGCGGGCGGCACCTTTGGTGATCACCATGAAATTCACGATAAGCAGCACGCCGAACACCACGAGACCGAGGAATATGCTGCCGCCCATGACGAACTGGGCAAAGCCTTCGATGACGTCGCCTGCCGCATTGGTGCCTGTGTGACCCTGACCGATGATCAGCTTGGTCGAGGACACGTTCAGCGACAGGCGCAGCATCAGAGAGGCCAGCAGTATTGTCGGGAAGGACGAAAAATCCAGCGGTCGTTCGATAAACAGGGTCAGGGTGAAGATCAGGATCGCCAGCGCGAACGAGGCCGCCAGCCCGACGTCCAGAACCCAGGCCGGCATTGGGAGGATCATCATCACGATGACTGTCATCAGGGCTATGGCCAGAAGGACTGTTGGCGAGAACAGGGTGCGGATGTCGATCCGGGGCACGTGCGGCTCCTAATTGAAGGCGATGAAGGCGGCAACAGAACCAGATGCGGGTACCAGAGAGCCGAGCGTGCTCTGTCGGGTTTCGGCGCCCCACTCGGGTATCAACGGCGTGGCTGGCTGTGTGAACGGGTCGCGCGAAGCCTGAGTGGAATGCTCCGTAGGTGCGCCGTCCAGCTGCGTCAGAACCGTTTGAAACCGGCCGGAATACGCGGCGGCCAGATTTGGTGTGCGGGAATGATAGGCCCCGGCCGCAGCAGCCCACGATCCCAGCTCGGTATGCAGCTGCTTGAGAAAGCGGGCAGCGTAGCCTGCGTTTTCCGCCGGATCAAACATGGCGTCGATCGATTGAAACGCCTTGCCGTGCCAGCGGTAGTTGATCTGAAAACAGCCGACATCGAAGCTGCGTGTGCCGGATCTGAAAATGTCGAAGACGTAGGCTTTGGCTTCAGCCTCGGACCCGAACCAATACCCTTGCCCTTCGACATTGACGGCCCAGGGCCAGGGCTCCAGCCGTCCGCCTTGCACGCGCCCGGTTTCAACGCGGGTAATTGCCCTCAGCACATCCAGAGGCACCCCTTCGGATTGTGCCGCGCGTCTCGCGGCCTGATCGCAGATACCGACCGAATCAGAAATAGGAGCAGCCAACGCACAAAGCGGCGCAAATACCTGCGCCAGCATGAGAAATATCAAGGTCTTTGCGTGGGGCATTCTGCCGGTCCGGGGTTTTGATCAATCCGGGACAAGCTAGCCAGTTTTCGGTTTACAGAGGGTTAGCGCGGCCTCAGTTTCGGTCGATCCGGCGACCAAAGACCACGCTTGTATTGGTGCGCAGAACGCCGGGTATCCGGGCGAGGTCATCCACCAGAATGTCGAGATCTTCGATACGGGGGGCTTCCGCTGACAGAAGAAGGTCGAACTCGCCATTGATCGACAGGCATAGTTTGACCTCCGGGTAAGCCTCGAGCCGCTTTATGATGCGGTTGGTTTCCTTTTGCTGCACCTCCAGCAGGACAACGACCTGAACCCGTGGCGTATCTTCGGTCTCGCCCAAAATCACTGAATAGCCGGCAATCACGCCACGTTCTTCCATCCGGCTGATACGTTCGTGAACGGTCGTGCGCGCGACACCCAACGTCGCGGCAATATGCGTCGTCGAAGCGCGAGCGTTGTTTTGCAGTGCGGCAATGATACGGCGGTCAAGCGAGTCCATGCGTGCTCCGTTTCGGGCGGGGTTTTCGCTGTTTAGAACAGGTCGCGATCCGGGCTCAAGGTTTGTGCGGAAACCGCGGGTGCAAATCGTCGATGATGATTGGATGAGAGTGCGGTCTGTCGCCGGCGATATGCGGATGATCCCGCGGCAGGTCGGGGTGTTCGTGCTCGACAGGCGCATCATCACGGCGTGGCCAAATGATCAGAGCTGCGACCAATCCCAGGATAGAAAAGGTCGTCATCCACGCCAGCGCCGCAGTGGCGCCGAGCCCGGTCATCAGCCCACCGGCCAGTGGATACAACGCCAGCCAGCATCCGTGAGAAAGAGTGAACTGGGCGGCAAAAACGGCCGGCCGGTCTTCGGGCTGGGCCGAACGTGTCAGCAACCGCCCGGAAGGGGTCAGTGTGGCCGAATAGCCAAACCCGGTGCAAGCCCAGAGAATTGTCAAAAGACCAAGCGACAAGGGTACTGCCGCCGCCAATATGGCCGCCGCAGCCATGGCCGCAATGCCAAAGGCGGCACCAGTCATCATGACTTTGCGATCCTCGAACCGCTCCAAAAGGTTTGGCAGTGCAAAGGCAGCGAGCATCGAGCCGCCCCCAAACCCGGCCAGTGCGATGGCAACGGCGCTTTCGGACAGGCCCAGATCGCTTCGTACAATGACCACAGTGTTTACGATCACCATCGAACTGAGTGCCGCCGCGCTCCAGCTCAGGGCCAGAAGCCCTCGCAAACGGGGCGTATTCAGGTAGATGCGAATTCCTCGGGTGGTGCGGTCATAGATACCGCGCGGTTTGCCCGGCTTGGGAGAGGGCAGCGCGACCGAAACCACAAGAAGCGCCGAGGCGACAAACCCAATGCCTGTTCCCCAGAACAAACTGTCAAAACTGACAATCAGCAGCACAGCCGCCGCCAGCATCGGGCTGAGCAGGCTTTCAAGGTCATAGGCCAGTCGCGAGAGGGACAGAGCCTTGGTGTAGTCCCTCTCGTCCGTCAGGACGTCGGGGATGGTGGCCTGAAAGGTCGGTGTGAATCCTGCCGATGCCGATTGCAGCATGAAAATCAGCACATAGACCTGCCAGACCTCGGTGACAAAGGGCAAACACAACGCCACTGCAGCACGCACCAGATCCAACACAACCAGCATCCTGCGCCGGTCCAGTCGTTCGGCAAAGGCAGCAGCAACCGGAGCAACGGTGACATAGGCGACCATCTTTATGGTCAGCGCCGTACCCAGCACCAGACCCGCGGCGTCGCCGGCCAGATCAAATGCCAGCAGACCCAGCGCGACAGTCGCCAGCCCTGTTCCGGTCAACGCAACAACCTGCGCGGCCAGAAGGTGACGGTACACTCGGTTGCTGAGAATGCTGAGCATCGTTCAGAGATACTTTGTGATGGTCTTGAAGTCTTCGATCCCACCGCTTTCGGTATCGGACGTCAGACAGTTTTCAATGTGGTCGTGAATCAGGACGCGTTTTGCGTTGGTTATGGCTTTTTCCACGGCAAAGAGCTGCTGCGCGATGTCCGCACAGGGCGCGTGATTGTCCAGCATCGCAAGGACCTTGGCCAAATGCCCGTGCGCGCGCTTCAGCCGTGCGGCCACCCTGGGATGGGATTGATGGGTGCGTTTAGTCATGATTATCCCTATCCCCCCCTAGAGGATCGAGTCAAGATCACATCACCTGCCCCCCTTCAATGGTCGGATGGCGTTGAGTTTGATCTCCAAACCCCCTATTTCGGGGCGAAAGTGTTTGAAGGATATTTCCGTGGCGAACCATCTGTACAAAAACGACCTGCCGGACGGGCTGGACCTGGGTCCTGTTGTGGCCATCGATTGCGAAACCATGGGTCTGAACCCTCACCGGGATCGGCTATGCGTTATCCAGATGTCCGGTGGTGACGGCGACAGCCATATCATTCAGGTGGAAATGGGACAGACCAAAGCGCCCAACCTGTGCGCCATGCTTGAAAATCCGGACGTGTTGAAGCTGTTCCATTTTGGCCGCTTTGACATCGCCGCCATGTACCATACGTTCGGTGCGCTGGCAGCTCCGGTCTATTGCACCAAGATTGCCAGCCGTCTCGTGCGCACCTACACCGACCGGCACGGGCTGAAGAACCTGTGCCAGGAATTGCTGGGCGTCGATATCTCGAAACAGCAGCAGATGAGCGATTGGGGCGCCGAAACTCTGTCCGAGGCGCAACTGGAATATGCCGCGTCCGACGTGCTTTACCTGCACCAGCTGCGCGACGGTCTGAATGCGCGTCTTGAACGCGAAGGCCGGACCGAGATGGCTCAGGCCTGTTTTGACTTCCTGCCGATGCGTGCGAAACTCGACCTCGCCGGTTGGCCCGAAACGGATATCTTTGCGCACTCATGACCGATACCGAAGCATTCCTGCGAACTGCCCGTCAGGTCGTCACCGATGAAGCCCGCGCGCTGGACGTGCTGGCCGACAGCCTGGACGAGCACTTTGCCAAGGCCGTGCAGCTGATCCTGCAAGCAACCGGGCGCATCATCATCAGCGGTATCGGAAAATCAGGCCATATCGGCCACAAGATTGCCGCCACGCTGGCCAGCACCGGTACGCCGGCCTATTTCGTGCATCCGGCCGAGGCCAGCCATGGTGATCTGGGAATGGTGTCCAAGGGCGATGTGGTTCTGGCCATTTCGAACTCGGGCGAAGCGCCAGAGCTGGCAAACTTGCTGGCTTTCACCCGCCGCTTTGGCATTCCGTTGATTGGCCTGTCCAGCAAGCCTGAAAGCACGTTGATGAAACAGGCCGACGTACATCTGCTGATTCCTGCTATGGGGGAAGCCTGTGGGTTTGGCATGGTGCCGTCGATCTCGACAACGCTGACATTGGCGATGGGGGATGCATTGGCGATTGCGCTGATGAAATACCGCGATTTTAAACCTGAAGATTTCCGCGCCTTCCACCCTGGCGGCAAGCTTGGAGCGCGGTTGAGCACTGTGCGCGACCTGATGCATTCCGGAGCAGCGTTGCCACTGGTACAAGCCCATACCGCTATGAGTGATGCCCTGATCGAGATCAGCCAAAAAGGATTTGGTGTAGCCGGGGTGACAGACGCGCAAGGGCATTTGGTGGGGATCATCACCGACGGCGACCTGCGGCGCCATATGGACGGTCTGCTGGAAAAAACCACAGAACAGGTCATGACCGAGAAACCGACCACCATTGCCCCGGGTGCGCTGGCCGAAGAGGCCGTGGCAATCATGAATGACCGGAAAATCACTTCGCTCTTTGTTGTCGATGCTGACATGCCGGGGCAGGCGCAGGGCCTGCTGCACATCCACGACTGCCTGCGCGTCGGGTTGGGCTGAGGGAGGTCGCCGTGGATCGCCATTCCAGATGGGTGCAGTTCCTCAAAGTGGTGCTGCCACTGACGGCGATCATCTTGCTGTCCACGGTCTTCCTGCTGTCGCGCAGTATCGAGACCAACGTCTCGGTACCGTTTTCGCGCGAAGCGATTGATGATCGACTGGCCAATCAGGCAGTCACGAACCCGAACTACAAGGGTGTGACCAGCAAAGGCGAAGAAATCCAGGTTGTGGCCGAGCGTGCCACGCAGGGCAACGAAAACTCCGTCCCGACGGCGTCAGAGCTTCACGGACGTTATGGGCTGAACAACGGTGGCGCCATAGTGCTGGAATCCAATTCGGGATCGATCCGCCCGGACAAGGGCACCGCGACTTTTGTCGGGGAAGTCGTGATCACCACGGCGGATGGTATCCGGGTCACGACGGACTTGCTCAACACGTCGCTGGACGAAGTTCGCGGCGACACGCCCGGACAGATCGATGGAACCGGCCCGATCGGAGACTTTACCGCCGGACGCATGACTTTTGGGACGGAAAAAGAAGGCGGGCCGGTCCATATTCTTTTTACAGACGGCGTGAAGCTGATATACGAGCCACAGAAAGCTGAAAGATAACCTGTGTTTGATTTACGTGTAGCTGCAATTTGTATCGCTTTGGCAAGTGGCGCAGTCCCGGCATCGGCGCAAGAGGCGCAGGTGGCCTTCGGGGCGGTCAAGGCCGACCCCACTTTGCCGGTCGAGGTTACGTCCGAAACGCTGAACGTGAATCAAGCGGACGGATCAGCCGAGTTTCAGGGTAATGTCATTGTCGTTCAGGGGGAAATGCGTCTGACGGCCGAACGTGTGCTGGTTATTTACAACAACGACCGCTCGGCCATCGATCGGCTGGAGGCGACCGAGAACGTGGTTCTTGTCAGCCCCCCCGACGCGGCCGAAGGTGACTGGGCAGAATACACCATCGATTCCGGCGTGATCAGGATGAACGGCAACGTTCTTTTGACCCAGGGACCAAGTGTTATCAGCGGCGATCAGATGATCGCGAACCTGACCACGGGGACTGCGACAATGTCAGGCCGGGTCAAAACCATTCTGCAACCGGGTGGCAATTGATGAACCGCCCGAACCTGTCCATTGCCGAGGGCACTTCCGGTCTGAAGATCGAGAAGCTGCGAAAGTCCTACCGCAAGAAAACCGTCATCCGCGATGTGTCCATGACGCTGGGCCGTTCGGAAGTTGTGGCATTGCTGGGGCCGAACGGGTCCGGGAAGACAACAACGTTCTATTCGGTCGCGGGTTTGGTTTTTCCCGAGGCCGGGACCGTCACCATTGACGGTCAGAACGTCACGACTTTGCCGATGTACCGCCGTGCGCGCATGGGAATAGGATACCTGCCACAGGAAATGTCGATCTTTCGCGGCATGAGCGTCGAAGACAACATTGCGGCCGTACTGGACATCACCGTCAAACACACACACCGCCGCAAGGAACGGCTGGAAGAGCTGTTGTCGGACTTCTCGATCGAGCATCTGAGGCGAGCACCGGCGCTTGCGCTGTCGGGGGGTGAACGTCGGCGGGTCGAAATCGCCCGTTGCCTGGCGGCCGATCCGAAATATCTGCTTCTGGACGAACCGTTTGCGGGTGTTGATCCGATCAGCGTGGGTGACATCCGCCATCTGGTCGCCGATCTGAAAAAACGCGGTATCGGTGTGCTGATCACCGACCATAACGTCCGGGAAACGCTCGAAATTGTGGATCGCGCCTATATCCTTCACGACGGTCAGGTATTGATGTCCGGCACCCCGGACGAAGTGGTCGAAAACGAAAACGTACGCCGGGTTTATCTGGGCGAAAACTTCCGTATTTCATGATGTTACGCAGAAATGCGCCCAGCGCATGCCGGAAATCGCGTATATACACACCTGTTTTGATTGACTCTTCCCCCGGCTCTTGTCTCAATTGGTCCATGGCATTTCTTCGGTTCCAGTCTGGATCTCGATGTCCCTTCTTTGAAGGGCCAGTTCGGAGACAACCGCAAAAAATGTCGTTACCCCCCACCCGATAAAAACAAGTCAGTCGCGCATCGCGGCGTCAGAATGGGTGTGAATTGTGAAGGAGATCACATGCGTTACCAAATCAGCGGAAAACAGATCGACATCGGCACAGCCCTGCAGACTCATGTGCAGACCGAGCTGAACGAGGCTGTTGGCAAATATGCCCAGCGCCCGACGGACGCCAACGTCGTCTTTTCCCGTTCAGCGCATGAATATGTATGCGAAACCACCGTACATCTGTCGACCGGCCTGACCGCTCAGGCCAAGGCCCACGCAACCGAAATTTACGCGGCGTTTGAGGCATGCTGCGATAAAATGGAAACACAGTTGCGCCGCTACAAGCGTCGCCTGAAGGATCACCACAAGGACCGGTCCGAGCCGGTTGAACTCTTTGGCGCGTCCTCTTATATCCTCGCCTCTGACGAGTCGGAGACGGCTGACGAGCCCGATTCTCTGCAGCCTATGATTGTGGCTGAGATGGAAACCAAGATCCCATCGCTGAGTGTTGGTGAGGCCGTGATGCAAATGGAACTTGCGGGTGCCCCGGTGCTGGTGTTCCGGAACGAGAACAAGGATGGGTTGAATGTCGTGTACCGTCGGGATGACGGCAATATCGGCTGGATCGATCCGTAATAGGCAAGGAAGAACGGCACGCTCTCGCGTACAGCGGGGGCATAGCCGAGGAGCGTAATCATGGAGCTTTCGAGCATACTGAAGCCCGAAGCAGTGCGTGTATTGTCTGCGGCTTCCAGCAAGAAACGGCTGTTTCAGGAAATTGGCGATGTCGGCGCGGCAACCCTTGGATTGGATGCGCAGATAATCGTCGATAGTCTGCTTGAACGTGAAAGCCTTGGGCCGACGGGTGTCGGGCATGGGGTGGCCCTGCCGCATGCGCGCCTGACCGAGTTGGACGCGGTTTCCGGTGTTTTCGTTCTTCTCGAAAAGCCGCTGGATTTCGGTTCGGTTGACCGGCAGCCTGTGGATCTGGCGTTTTCTCTGTTTGCGCCTGAGGAGGCCGGGGTTGACCATCTAAAGGCGCTGGCATTGGTGTCCCGAACGTTGCGCGATCAGACGGTCTGCGCCAAATTGCGGGCCAACCCTGATCCGGTCAAACTGTACGCGATCCTGACTGAGGCGCAGTCCATGCAAGCGGCCTGATCAGCCAGAAAACCTTCCAACGAAAAAGCCCCCGTTTTTCGGGGGCTTTGTCATTTTGAAGTGCTCTGGGCTTAACCGCCCGCACCCATTTCCAGGGTCCACCAAATCTTGCCGCCACCTTCCTGATGCCAGGCAAACCCCATCTGAGTTGCCTTCGGGTCCAGAATGACGGCCCGGGGACCTGGTTCCTGCATCCACGCGGCCAGTGTTTCGGTTTCGGTCTCATAGGTCTCCGAAATTGCTTCGCCCAGGAATGTTCCGAAGTATCCGACCCGGACCGCCCGATCCAACGGCGACGATCCGTCCGATCCGAAATGCCAAGGGCGGTTTTGCCGGGCCATGTCCTTGGAATGCGTCGCCGCGGCTGCGTTCAGTTGCGCATTCAGTTGCACTGGCTGCAAACCCTGCGCCTGACGCAACGCGTTAACCGAATCGAGCATTCGGAACTGCAGCTTTTCAGGGTTGCCGCGGATCTTGTAAACGGTGGGCAAGGGTTGTCCATCGACGCCCAGAGTTGGCGCACGCGAATCAGTACAGGCGGCCAGAGTGGCGAAACACAGCAGGAGAATGGATAAAATACGCGTCATGTTTGGCTCAATATTAGTGTCGATACCGGAAATAGCTTGCCTGACCGCCCGGGGCAAATGTGCATTGGCGCAACCTTGCATAATTCTGCCGGTTTGATTTGCGACTGAAGCATTCTGGCCATAAAATGACCCGGATTTCGCACCGGAACATACAAAGGACCGTCCGACATGGTCAAAAAGCGCATTATTTCACCGACACGCCGCGGTTTTATCGCAGGCGCGGCGGCGGGCCTGGCGTCCCCGGCCTTGGCCCAATACATCCCGGGTGATCCATTGCGGCCCGCTCCAGAGCCGGAGCCGCAAGTGCGCCGCAATATCTCGGGTTTCCGCGCGCTGAGCTGGGAGCCTTATTTCTCGAACACCAAGAATGGCGCAATTCTGGTCGATACGGTGTCACGGGCGCTGCATTATTGGTCAGATGATCAAACTGTGTACAAACTCTATCCCTCGTCGGTGCCGCTGACCGAGGAATTGACGCGTCGTGGACGCACCAGCGTCATTCGCAAAGTGGAGGGGCCAAGCTGGTCACCGACACCTTCGATGAAAAAGCGCAACCCCGAATGGCCGGACTATATTCCGCCGGGTCCGGATAACCCATTGGGAACGCACGCTTTATATCTGAGTTGGAAGTACTACCGCATCCATGGCACCCATGACACGCGCAAAATCGGTCGCCGTTCGTCGAATGGCTGTATCGGTCTGTTCAACGAAGACATCGCCGAGCTGTTCGGAATGGCGAAAGTAGGCACGCAAGTGTTGCTTATTTGACGACACTTTCGCGCGCGAACCTGCTTACATTGCAAGTTATATTTGCAATCCATGGGCATAGCTGATTAGTAAAACTCACGAGGTAAGTCTTAGATGTGCGGTTTCGATTTACGGAATCGTGCAAATTCTGGAGGTTAATATGAAGAAACTCGTTCTCGCTGCTGCTCTGACTGCTGCTGCTTCGACCGCATATGCAGGCAACCTGGAAGAGCCGGTTGTTGAAGCACCTGTTGTTGTCGAAGAGACCCAGGGCACGTCGCAGGGTATTCTCCTGCCGCTGATCCTGCTGGTTGTTGTTGCCGCAGCCGTTGCAGCTGGCTAAGTCGACGAGACTCATCAACTAAAAAGGCGGTGGAGAAATCCACCGCCTTTTTTCTTGCCCGATCGGGGCGGGTTCAGTCCAACCAGCCCCGCAGGTTATTCTCGATCACCTTGCCCAGTGCCGCGATATGCGTGTCTTCGTCGTTCAGGCACGGGATATATGTGAAGGTTTCACCACCCGCATCCTCGAAGCTTTCTTTGATCTCTTCATTGATCTCTTCCAATGTTTCGATGCAATCCGCGGAAAAGGCCGGGGCGATCACGGCGATGTTCTTCTTACCTTGACGCGCCAGTTCGGCCACATGATCGACCGTGTACGGTTTCAGCCACTCCTCAGGGCCAAACCGCGATTGAAAGGTCGAGACAAGCTGATCGTCAGACCACCCGAGGCGCTCCTTCAGCAACCTTGACGTCTTGACGCACTGGCAGTGATAGGGATCACCTTGCTGCAGATAGCGTTCGGGCATGCCATGATACGAGCAAACCAGAATATCCGGCTGCGTCTTCATGGTTGCATAGGCCCGTTCGACAGACTGCGCCAGCGCATCAATATAGGCGGGTTCGTCGAAATAGGCTGGTACCGTTCGGCTGGCGGGTTGCCAGGCTTCCTCCATTAGCGCGCGAAAGAACTGATCGTTTGCGGTGGCTGTCGTGGCACCGGCGTATTGCGGGTAAAGCGGGAAAAACAGGATACGATCACAGCCTTCGGCCACCATTTCCCGGACCTTGGATTTGGTCGACGGATTGCCGTAGCGCATGCAGAAATCCACCAGGACCCTGTCGCCGTACCGCGATTGCATCGCATCACGCAGCTTGGCTGTCTGGTCTTTGGTGATGGTCATCAACGGGCTTTCGCCCTTGTCGTGATTCCAGATCGATTTGTATGCCTCGCCCGAACTGAATGGGCGTTTGGTCAGGATTATACCCTGAAGGATCGGTTGCCACTTCCACGCCGGGTAGTCGATCACGCGCTTATCCGACAGAAACTCGTTCAGATACCGCCGCATCGGCCAATACGAAAAGCCATCCGGTGTCCCCAGATTGGCCAACAGGATACCGACACGGCCCATTTTGACCTTGGCGTGATCGGCTGGCGCGTGCGTTGGGCGTGTGGCGTCAAACATGTCGGGCTTCCTGACTTATCCTGTTCCGGCCTCAGATAACGGGAATTGGCGGGTCGTCAATCGGACAGTTTGCCTTCTTTTGTGCCAAGCGCGTCGGCCAGACGCATCTGGGCCGATCCTGGTCGCAGCGGCTTGGGTTGGTTGTCGTCAGGCGACCATCCCGTCAGGCAGATCAGCTCGAACGTTGCCGTCAGGCGGCCTGAGGGTGCCGTGAAGTGAGAGGCGTAGACCTGCTGCGCCATTTCGAAAACGGATCGCCTTGTAGCCCGTTTGAGGCGTGTGGAGAGGGTGTTGGTTTCCCCCATCGCGCGCAGATCGTGCATCAGATGCCAGATATCGCGGTATTCGGCTTTCAGAGGTATGGAATCGGCCACCGGTAAAGCCAGTCCGGCCCTTTGCAGCAGCGACCCCAGATCGCGCAGTTCTGCCATGGGGGCGATTCGGGGGCTGAGACCGCCGGAAACCTCGATCTCGGCCTGCCCCAGTGCCGCACGCAATTCGTTAAGGGTTTCACCTCCCAGACAAACAACCAGAAGCAACCCGTCCGGACGCAGTGCACGATGGCATTGAATGAGCTGACCGACGGGATCATTGGCGCAGTGCAATGCCATCGCATGGACCACCAGATCATGCGCGCCGGGCGTCAGCGCCAGCGTGTCTTCGTCCGCAACAAACTGTGCGTCAGGCAGGACATTGGCCCAAACCTGTGGAAAGGGGCTGACAATCGCAGGCGCCGTAAAGGTTCTGTTAACCATGGAGAGTCGATCCTGAACCTCGTCCACGGCGGCGCGATGAAGGAACAGGGCCTCGTCCCGAACGCGGGCGCGGCGTTGCAGGATGACAGATCGGTCAAACAATGAGGGTGCATTGGACGCAGGCAATTTCATAAGCCGCAAGTATCGCATCCGGCGCGGGATTCAAACCATTGTAGAGCTGGTTTATCCGCCGCGTTGTCTAAGTTGCGGTGGGCTGACCGACTCCGACTTCGGCCTCTGCGGACTTTGTTGGCGCGATACGCCATTTATCGGCGGAACGGTGTGTGAAAGCTGCGGTATTCCCGTTGTTGGCGATCGGGATGATTTTCGGATCGAGTGTGATGACTGCCTGCGGACGCCACGACCATGGCAGGAGGGGCGCGCGGCGCTGCTGTATCAGGGGCGTGCGCGGACTTTGGTATTGGCGCTGAAACATGGTGATCGCCCGGAATTGGCGCGTCCGGCCGCCCGCTGGATGGCACGGGTCGGGCGTGAGATCTTCCGGCCGGACATATTGATTGCGCCGGTACCACTACATTGGTCGCGCCTGATCGAGCGTCGGTACAACCAGTCGGCGCTGCTGGCGCAACATCTGGGGCGGGAGACTGGTCAGGAGTGTGTTCCGGATCTGTTGGTGCGCAAGGTCCGCACACCGGTACTGGACGGCAAATCGGCGCTGGAACGAGACGCAATACTGCAAAATGCCATTGCCACGCATCCAAAACGGAAGGACCGGATCAGGGGGCGGGACATCCTGCTGGTTGACGATGTCATGACATCGGGTGCAACACTGGCGGCCTGCACCCGTGTCTGTCAGGCAGCGGGGGCAAATCATATTTTCGTGTTGGCACTGGCGCGCGTTGCCAAGGATGCCTAATTCGCGGAAGATTGCGCGAAACCCAAAGGGACGGAATATGAAGCCGGTTGAAATCTACACCTCGCCGCTTTGCGGCTATTGCCACGCTGCCAAGCGCTTGCTGAAACAGAAGGGCATCGAATATCTGGAAGTCGATGTGTTGATGCATCCAAAACGCAAGCCCGAGATGATTCAGCGCGCAGGAGGCAAACGCACCGTGCCGCAGATCTTCATCGGCACCACACATGTCGGCGGTTGCGACGATCTTTATGAGCTGGAGCGTCAGGGCAAGCTGGACCGCCTGCTGGCCGCCTGATGAAAACCGCGCTGCTGCAGATCACATCGTCGGACGATCCGGCCAGGAATCTGGTTATGGTCTGCGCGATGATGGCCGAGGCGGCTGACAAGGGTGCGCGTTTCATCCTGACGCCCGAAGTGACCAATTGCGTGTCGACCAGCACCACACGACAGCGGCAGGTCCTGCAGCACGAAGAGGATGACGCAACGCTGGCAGGTCTGCGCAATCAGGCCGCAGCGCTCGGCGTCTGGCTGCTGATCGGCTCGCTTGGGATCAAGACCCACGATGCGGATGGGCGCTTTGCAAACAGGTCTTTTATGATCAACCCGCAGGGTCAGGTCGTGGCGCGATACGACAAGATCCACATGTTCGATGTGCAGGTTTCCGAATCCGAGACCTTTCGCGAATCGAAGAATTACCGCCCCGGTGACAAAGCGGTGATAGCTGAAACCGACTTCGGCAAGGTGGGCTTGACCGTCTGTTACGACATCCGGTTTCCGCACCTCTATGCCGCTTTGGCGCAGGCAGGTGCGCGCATCCTGACCGTCCCGGCGGCCTTTTCCCCGGTTACGGGCGCGGCGCATTGGGAATCGTTGTTGCGCGCCCGGGCTATTGAAAACGGCTGTTGGGTGATTGCCCCGGCCCAGACAGGGGAACACCCCAAAACGCGGGGAAAGACGCGATATACCTACGGCCGTAGCATGGTCGTGGCCCCCTGGGGGGAGGTGCTGATCGACGCAGGCACCGATCCGGGCATTCACTTTTTCGATTTGGATGATAGTTCTGTGACAGAGGCACGCCGTCGTGTGCCATCACTGACTCACGTGCGGCCTTTCGACGGGCCCTGATCCAGAACCGGACCATGACTGACGACACCAATGCCCTTGCGGTCACGCTGTTCAGCGAGATCCTGACCGCCGATCAGCTATTGCGAAACCGGCTGAGCCGAGTGCTGCCCAAGGGCATGGAGATTTCTCATTTCTCGGTGCTGAATCATCTGGCCTTTGTCGGGGATGAACGCAGCCCGGCGCAACTGGCGAGCACCTTCCACGTCACGCGCGGGGCGATGACCAACACTTTGGCCAAGCTGGAATGGGCCGGATACATCCACATCCGCCCCGACTGGGACGACGCCCGCCGCAAGATGGTCGCGATCAGCCCCGCCGGTCGCCGCGCGCGGGATCAGGCGATTTCGTCGATTGCGCCGCTGATCAACCGCGTGGTCGGAAAGCTCGGGATCGAGCGCGTCCGCAGCACCTTGCCGGTGCTGCGCGACCTTCGGTTGCAGCTCGAGGACGACTAGGCCGGCTTCACGCTGGCGGTTACATAATTCACGCTTAAATCTCGATCTGAAATCGACCAGCTCCAGAGGAGCGGATTGAACACGAACCCCTTGCGGTCGACGGGCTCCAGGCCGGCCTGTCTCAGCAGGTCGAACAGCTCATCCGGTGTGATGAATTTGTCCCATTCATGCGTGCCACGTGGAAGCCAGCGCATCACCACCTCGGCCCCGAATATAGCCATCGCATAGGATTTCGGGTTGCGGTTGATGGTCGAGCAGATCAGCAATCCGCCCGGTTTCAGCAAGTTCTGCGATGCGGTCAGAAAGCCAAGGGGGTTGGCCACATGCTCGACCACTTCCATGTTCAGAACCACGTCGAATTGTTCGCTTGCGGCGGCCATGTCCTCGGCGGTGGTGTGGCGATAGTCGATCTCAAGCCCCGATTGCTCGGCATGGATACGGGCGACGGGCAGGTTACCTTCGGCCGCGTCAGCTCCTACCACCGTCGCGCCCAGGCGCGCCATCGGTTCGCTCAGCAACCCGCCGCCGCAGCCGATATCCAGCAGGCGCAGGCCCTCGAACGGTTTGGGAGCCTTTAAATCCCGGTCAAATTCGCCCGCGAT
Source organism: Ruegeria sp. HKCCD9138 (assembly GCF_057220975.1). Lineage (NCBI taxonomy): Bacteria > Pseudomonadati > Pseudomonadota > Alphaproteobacteria > Rhodobacterales > Roseobacteraceae > Ruegeria > Ruegeria sp. HKCCD9138. The sequence continues at coordinate 69,412 of NZ_JBWVAZ010000012.1, forward strand.
CTGCTGTGTGATATAGTCCAGGCGACAGGGATTCAGCATATGCAGGGGCTTGAATTTTCCGTGCGGATCCCACCATTCCGCGGCCATCGCTTCGAATTTTGCGATCTCGGACGGGTCCACCGTGTTCGGATGCGCTTGCATTCCTGTCTCCGTGTGCTCTTTTACGCTTAAGGACTATATAGGGCCATAATGGACAAGTACCCGGACCAAAAGCGCGCAGTTCAATATCTTTACCCGCCGACCGACCCGTTCGATCAGCGCATGGTCGATATGGGCGATGGGCATCGTATCTATGTGGAACAGTGCGGAAACCCAGACGGCATTCCCGTTGTCATTCTGCATGGCGGTCCCGGCGGTGGATGCAGCCCGGCGATGCGGCGGTATTTTGATCCGCAGGTCTATCGGGTGATTCTGTTCGATCAGCGCGGATGCGGGCGTTCACGACCGACGGCTTCGGTTCAGGACAACACGACCTGGCATCTGGTCGCGGATATCGAACGGCTTCGCAAACTGTTCAAGATCGAGAAATGGATTGCCTTTGGCGGCAGCTGGGGTGCGACGCTGGCGCTGATCTATGCGCAGACGCATCCGGACCGGGTGAGCCGTCTGGTGCTGCGCGGCGTGTTTCTGATGACGCAAGCCGAGCTGAAATGGTTCTACGGCGGCGGCGCCGGCAGGTTCTGGCCCGAACAGTGGGCAAAGTTCACTTCGCTGCTGCCAGAAACCGAACTGTCCGACACGATAGCCGCCTATAACAAACGCTTGTTTTCCGGAGATCGCGCGACCGAGATTCTCTACGCCCGTGCATGGTCACATTGGGAAAACTCGCTGGCGTCGATCCATACCAACGGTGCCATTGGCGAAAGTCCGGGCGAATATGCGCGCACCTTTGCGCGACTCGAAAACCATTATTTCATCAATGGCGGATTTCTCGAAAAGGACGGGCAGATTCTGGACCAAATGGACCGAATCGCGCATATCCCGGGACATATTGTTCAGGGACGCTATGATATGATCTGCCCGCCCCAGGCCGCATGGGATTTGTCTGATCGCTGGCCGTATGCCGAGTTGAAGATGGTGCGCCATGCCGGGCACGCTTTGTCCGAACCGGGCATCAGTGCCGAACTGGTGCGTATCATGGATCGTGTGGCGGAGGGTGTGATATGACCCGGATCGACCGTCGTGCCTTGTTTGCATCGGGTGCTGCCGCAGCACTGCTGGCGGCGACCGGTGCCTCTTTGGCCGACACGCCAAAGACCGGAGGTACCTTGCGCCTGGCCGTGCCGCGAGACGACAGTCTGGATCAGGTCGCGCGCGGCGCTGTGTTCGATACATTGACCGAGATTGCACCCGACGGAACACTGCGCGGGGAATTGGCGACAGGTTGGCAAACAGATTCTGAGGCACGGGTCTGGAGTTTTGATCTGCGCGAAGGACCCGTGTTTCATGATGGCGCGCCGTTGGAGATCGCCGATGTCATGGCCGTTCTGACCGAAGTCGGACAGGCCGAGCCGCTGGCGCCAAATCGTTTGCGTCTGGAACTGGCCGACGGCAATCCGGGTCTGCCCTTCCAGTTGGCCGACAGCCGGTTTGTCATCACCCGCGCGGGTCAGGATGTGTCTCCGCTGCATGCGGCCAATGGCACTGGCTGCTATCGCGTAGAGCGTGCCGAAGACGACCGCCATTTCCTGGGGCGCAGGGTCGAAGGACATTACAAGGATGGTCAGGCTGGCTGGGCCGATACATTTGAGGTGATCGTTATCCCCGATGCGCGTGTTCGCGCTGAAGCATTGCGTGACGGTTATGTGGACGTCGCGGCCTTTCCTGACCAGACAGGTCTGGTTGGCACACGCGGATTGCGATTTCACCCTTCCGAGGTCGAGATGGCCATCGCGGTTTCTTCCAACGTCGGGATGCCGCGCCAGTTGGGACAAGGTCGCGCGCTGGACGATGGGCGACTGGCCGAAAGATGGTGGCTCGTCTAAAACCTCTGCATACAAATTTGACAAGCATGTGCACTTCACTACCCTCAGCCTGTAAGGGGAGGATATGCACATGTCCGAGACAACCACGATCGAAGAACGTGAAAACGGCCCACTGATTGTCAAACACCTTCATTCGATGCGCGATGCCGCCGGAGCGGAGGTCGAAATCAAGCAGGTCATGGCTTTGTGTCGCTGCGGGCATTCGGGGAACAAACCGTTTTGCGACGGGACGCATGCCAAGGTTGGATTTGAAAGCCACGGAGGAACACCGGCCGGACCTGACAAGATTATCGGATATCGCGGTGAAGCCGTTACAGTCAGTTTCAATCCTCGGTTATGCTCCCATGCGGCGGAGTGTGGCCGTCTGGCGTCGAACATTTTCAGCCCTTCGCAAAAACCATGGGTTCAACCCGACCGAGGTACAATTGGCGAGGTGCGCGAGGTCGTTTCGGCCTGCCCGTCGGGTGCGCTGGCGATAGGGGATGGCGAAACCCGGGAACATCTGTACGCGGATCGTGCGCAGATCGAGGTACAGAAGGATGGTCCATATTGGGTACTGGGTGTCGAACCCCCTGAGGAGCTGAAAGCGAAAGGCGCGTGTCAGAGCAAGTTTGTACTGTGCCGATGCGGCAAGTCAGGCAACAAGCCGTTCTGCGATGGAACGCATCGTGACGAAGGGTGGTCTGACGCGGAATAAAACAATATCGGACATTCGCCTTGCAGACTCGGATCATCCTGCGTATATGCAGTTTCAACAGCGGCGTGTCGGGCTAAGGTTCGGGGCTCCACCGGAAAAGATCGACGGGCCGCGCGCCCGTTTTTTTGTGCCCGGATGAAGGGTGAAGAACCTGATGACAAACGACCTGATAGCCAAAGCGGCGATTGACCGGCGACTGGCCGAGATCATCACCCCCGTGATCGAGGATCTGGGGTATGAACTCGTCCGCATCCGTTTGATGAGCGGCAAGCAAACCACGCTGCAGATCATGGCTGACAAGCCCGATGGCGGTATCGAAGTGGATGACTGCGCCGAGATTTCAAACGCCGTCAGCGCCACGCTGGATGTCGAGGACCCGATTTTGGACGCCTATACGCTGGAGGTATCCAGCCCCGGTATCGACCGCCCTCTGACCCGTCTCAAGGATTTTGAGATGTTCGAGGGGTATGAGGCCAAGATCGAAACCGCCGAGCTGATCGATGGCCGCCGCCGGTTCAAGGGTGAACTTGCCGGGATCGAAGGGGATGAGGTTCTGATCAACATCCCCGAAGGGTCCGAGACGATCACCATCGGTCTGCATTTCGACTGGCTGAGCGATGCCAAGCTGGTCCTGACCGATGATCTGATCAAGGAAATGCTGCGCCAGCGCAAAGACGCCGGTGCCCTGAACGAAAACGCTTTCGACGAGATTGAGACCGAAGGGTCCGAAGAGGAGACGAACTGATGGCAATCACCTCAGCCAACCAGCTGGAGCTGCTGCAGACCGCCGAGGCCGTGGCCCGCGAAAAGATGATCGACCCCGGTCTGGTTGTCGAAGCGATGGAGGAATCGCTCGCCCGTGCCGCCAAGAGCCGTTACGGCGCGGAAATGGACATCCGCGTGTCGATCGACCGCAAGACCGGCAAGGCGACTTTTACGCGCGTCCGCACCGTGGTCGAGGATGAAGAGCTTGAGAACTATCAGGCCGAGATGACCGTCGAGCAGGCGCGTCAGTACATGGAATCGCCCGAGGTTGGCGACGTCTTCGTGGAAGAAGTTCCTCCGGTTGAAATGGGCCGTATTGCTGCGCAATCCGCCAAGCAGGTGATCCTGCAGAAGGTCCGCGAAGCCGAGCGTGATCGTCAGTACGAAGAATTCAAGGATCGTGCAGGCACCATCATCAACGGTGCGGTCAAGCGCGAAGAATTCGGCAATGTCATCGTCGATCTGGGCGGGGCCGAGGCCGTTCTGCGCCGCAATGACAAGATCGGTCGCGAAAGCTATCGCCCGAATGACCGCGTCCGTGCCTACATCAAGGAAGTCCGCCGCGAAGTGCGTGGCCACCAGATCTTCCTGTCGCGCACCGCGCCGGAATTCATGGCCGAACTGTTCAAGATGGAAGTGCCGGAGATTTATGACGGCATCATCGAGGTCAAGGCCGTGGCCCGCGACCCCGGTTCGCGCGCCAAGATTGCTGTGATCTCGTATGACGGTTCGATCGACCCCGTCGGTGCCTGCGTTGGTATGCGCGGCAGCCGCGTGCAGGCCGTTGTGAACGAGCTGCAGGGTGAAAAGATCGACATCATCCCGTGGAACGAAGATCAGCCGACCTTCCTGGTGAACGCGCTGCAGCCCGCCGAGGTCTCCAAGGTGGTTCTGGACGAAGAAGCCGGCAAGATCGAAGTTGTGGTGCCCGAGGAACAGCTGTCGCTGGCCATCGGCCGCCGCGGTCAGAACGTGCGTCTGGCCAGCCAGCTGACCGGTCTGGACATCGACATCATGACCGAGGCCGAGGAATCGGCGCGTCGTCAGAAGGAGTTCGAAGCCCGCACCCAGCTGTTCATGGAAAGTCTGGACCTGGACGAGTTCTTTGCTCAACTGCTGGTTTCGGAAGGGTTCACCAACCTTGAAGAGGTGGCCTATGTGGAAATCGAAGAACTTCTGGTCATTGACGGCGTCGACGAAGGCACTGCACAGGAGCTTCAGACTCGCGCACGCGAATTCCTCGAGGCGCAGGCCAAGGCCGCACTGGACGCCGCGCGGGCGCTGGGCGCCGAGGATAGCCTTATTGAATTCGAAGGCCTGACACCCCAGATGGTTGAGGCGCTGGCCAAGGACGATGTGAAAACGCTGGAAGACTTCGCAACCTGCGCCGACTGGGAACTGGCAGGCGGCTGGACCACGGTCGATGGCGAGCGTATCAAGGATGACGGTGTACTGGAGCCTTTCGGCGTAACGCTGGAAGAAGCGCAGGATCTGGTTATGACAGCTCGGATCATGCTGGGCTGGGTCGATCCGGCCGAGCTTGAGCCAGCCGAAGAAGACGGCGAAATCGCTGAAGAGGAGGCCGAGGCCTGATCTCAGGTCTCGGGTGGCTGACATGGGTCGCGGTGGCGTCCATAAGGATCGGTCCGAGGGACCTGAACGCAAGTGCATCGCCACGGGCGAAGTTCAGCCTAAATATGGGTTGATACGCTTTGTGACGGGGCCGGACGGTCAGGTATATCCCGACGTCGCAGCGAAACTGCCTGGACGTGGGGTTTATGTGGCGGCGGATCGTGCTGCGCTGGACAAGGCCGTGGGCAAGAAGCTGTTCGCACGTGGCTTCAAGGCGCAGGTGACGGTGCCGCAGGATCTGGCAAGTGAGGTCGAAAAGCAGGTCTCGCGCCGCGTGATCGAACTGCTCAGCCTGGCGCGCAAATCCGGTGACGCGGTTGCGGGCTACGAAAAGGTCAAGACGTGGCTGGACCGGGAAGAGGCGCAAGTGCTTCTTCAGGCCACTGACGGGTCAGGGCGCGGTAAGTCGAAACTCAGTACGCCGCACTTTGGCAAATACATCGGTTGGCTGACCGCGGACGAGTTAGGACAGGCATTTGGGCGCCAAACCGTGATTCATGCGGCGCTGGCCTCTGGCGGACTCGCCAAACGTGTTGTAGAGGAAGCGCAGCGCCTGCGTGGCTTGCGCGAAACGGATGACGGCGGCAAGGGCCGCACGGAAGGGTAAGTAGCTTTATGAGCGATAATGACGGCAAAAAGACATTGGGTCTTCGTGGCGGGGCACGCCCCGGAAATGTGAAACAGAGTTTCAGCCACGGACGCACCAAGAATGTCGTGGTGGAAACCAAACGCAAACGCGTGGTGGTCCCCAAGCCGGGTGCGACCAAACCGAGCGGCGGAGCTGCGCCGTCGGGTGATCCTTCGCGTCGTCCAGCTGGTATCTCTGATGCCGAAATGGCCCGCCGGATGAAGGCATTGCAGGCCGCCAAAGCGCGCGAGGCCGAAGAGGCCGCAGCCCGTGAGGCACAGGAAAAGGCGCGTGAAGAAGAACGCGCCCGCCGCCGTGCCGAGCAAGAGGCCAAGGAACGCGAACAGCGTGAAGCCGAAGAGCGGGCGCGCCAGAAGGCGGAAGAAGAAGAGCGTAAGCGCAAGGAAGCAGAAGAAGCTGCCAAGCGTGCCGCTGCAGCGCCCGCGCCGGAAGAGCCCAAAGCGGCCCGTAGTCCGGCCAGCAAGCCTGCGCCCGCAGCGGCGCCGCGCAAGCAGGAGCGCGAACGCGAACAGCGTGGTCGTGGCAAAGGTCGTGACGACAACCGCCGTTCGGGCAAGCTGACACTGGGTCAGGCGACCGGCGGCGAAGGCAACCGCCAACGCTCGATGGCGTCGATGAAGCGCAAGCAGGAGCGTGCGCGTCAGAAGGCCATGGGTGGCCCGGTCGAGCGGGAAAAGGTAATCCGCGACGTTCAGTTGCCCGAGGCGATCATGGTCTCGGAACTGGCCAACCGTATGGCCGAGCGTGTGGCAGACGTTGTCAAATCGCTGATGCAAATGGGCATGATGGTTACGCAAAACCAGACCATCGACGCCGACACTGCCGAGCTGATCATCGAAGAATTTGGCCACAAGGTGACCCGCGTCTCTGATTCGGACGTTGAAGACGTCATCAAAGAGGTCGAGGACGACGAAGGCGATCTGCAGCCGCGTCCGCCGGTTATCACCATCATGGGTCACGTCGACCATGGTAAAACCTCTCTGCTGGATGCGATCCGCGATGCGCGGGTTGTGGCTGGCGAGGCCGGTGGCATCACCCAGCATATCGGCGCCTATCAGGTGAAAACCGATGGCGGCACCACGCTGACCTTCCTGGATACACCGGGCCACGCGGCCTTTACGTCGATGCGGTCGCGCGGGGCTCAGGTCACGGATATAGTGGTTCTGGTTGTTGCTGCGGATGACGCGGTGATGCCGCAGACGATCGAGGCGATCAACCACGCGAAAGCGGCCGAAGTGCCGATGATCGTGGCGATCAACAAGGTCGACAAGCCGGATGCAAACCCGGACAAGGTCCGCACCGATCTGCTGCAGCACGAAGTCATCGTCGAGAAAATGTCGGGTGAGGTTCAGGACGTGGAAGTGTCCGCCATCACCGGTCAGGGTCTGGACGACCTGCTGGAAGCGATCGCACTGCAGGCCGAGATTCTGGAACTGAAGGCTAACCCGAACCGGGCTGCCCAAGGTGCCGTGATCGAAGCACAGCTGGATGTGGGTCGCGGTCCCGTAGCCACCGTTCTGGTTCAGAACGGAACGCTGCATCAGGGCGACATCTTCGTTGTGGGTGAGCAGTACGGTAAGGTCCGTGCGCTGATCAACGACAAGGGCGAACGCGTACAGGAAGCCGGCCCATCGGTTCCGGTCGAGGTTCTGGGTCTCAACGGCACGCCCGAGGCTGGTGACGTTCTGAACGTGACCGAGACCGAAGCGCAGGCCCGTGAGATCGCCGCCTATCGTGAGCAAGCCGCCAAGGACAAACGCGCCGCCGCCGGTGCCGCGACCACCCTTGAGCAGCTGATGCAGAAGGCCAAGGAAGACGAGAATGTGGCCGAGTTGCCGATCCTCGTCAAAGCCGACGTGCAGGGCTCGGCCGAAGCCATCGTTCAGGCGATGGAGAAAATCGGTAACGATGAAGTACGTGTACGCGTGCTGCATTCGGGCGTGGGTGCGATTACCGAGACGGATATTGGCCTGGCCGAAGCCTCGGGAGCGCCGGTTTTCGGCTTCAACGTGCGTGCCAATGCCTCGGCCCGGAATACCGCGAACCAGAAGGGTGTCGAGATCCGCTACTACTCGGTGATCTACGATCTGGTGGATGACGTTAAAGCCGCCGCATCGGGCCTGCTGAGTGCCGAGATTCGCGAGAAGTTCATCGGTTACGCCGAGATCAAGGAAGTCTTCAAGGTCTCGGGTGTCGGCAAGGTTGCCGGCTGTCTGGTTACCGAAGGCGTTGCGCGCCGTTCCGCAGGTGTGCGTCTGCTGCGCGACAACGTGGTGATCCACGAAGGCACGCTGAAAACACTGAAACGCTTCAAGGACGAAGTGGCCGAGGTTCAGTCGGGTCAGGAATGTGGTATGGCGTTCGAGAACTACGATGACATCCGCGCTGGCGACGTGATCGAAATCTTCGAACGCGAAGAGGTTACTCGGACACTGGATTGATACGGACCAGAACAGAAATAGAAAAAAAGCGGTCCCTTCGGGCCGCTTTTTTTTTGAACGTTGTGAACCTTCAATGCCCTTTTCGAGAATATCGGCGTCTAATTCATCCTTCGCATCATGCATCCTGGCCTGAAGACGAGGTGAATCGGACTGGACGTCGGCTGTGTGGACAAAGTTGCCGTTCGCCCGTCGCTAGGGTGTAAGTTGGGTGAGATAGGCGATAATGGCAACCCGCGCTGTTCGATCAGGTTGACTGCCACGGGTCATGTCGGTGCCGGGAACGATATTGAATGGATCGGCAAGAAAAAGGTTCAATTCTTCAGGCGTCCAGTATCCTGTCTGTGTTCGCATCTCATCAGAATATGGAAAGCCTTCGACTGATGCTTTGGCCCTCCCGACAACGCCGACAAGGTTGGGACCAGGATGCTGACCTGCGCCGATTTCACCTGGCGTCATGCCATGACATCCGCCGCACTCGAACGCCAATAGTCGGCCTTCCTCAAGGTCGGCTGCTTCAAGTTCCCCCTGCTTCAGAGCGTCTACCGCTGCGGCACCAGCGCCCATCTCCCGCAAGAACGCAACCATCTCGGTTCGACCCTTAGTCCCCGCAAACTGAATTGGAGGCCACCCAAAACGATCCTGCGCGTTAATGTCTGCGCCGTTTTCGAGCAGCAAGCGAGCAGCTTCGATTGACCCACGTTCCGCCGCTTGGTGGAGCGCCATAAACTTATACTCACCGCCGCGAAGGTTTGGATCAGCTCCGGCAGCTAGCAGTGTTGCCACTATTTCGGTGTGGTTATTTCGAGCGGCGATCCCCAACGCAGTGCCCAAATCCGTCTCAGAATCAGGTTCAGCGCCCACTGACAAAAGGTGAATCACTACCTCGGCTTGCCCACGCTGGGACGCAAAGTAGAGAGGTCTCACTAACGTTTCCGGGTCTTGTTGCGAGCCTTCGGGAAGGGCTTGTTTCAGGGCGGGAATGTCGCCCGAGATAGCTATGGAAACCAAATCCTTCGCGATAGCAGCGCCGGGTAAGAATACAACCAAAAAAAACAAACGAAATCGCCAGAAGAAGCGCAATTGCATCGTGGCCTCCTCGTTTCAGAGTTTCTGTTTGGGGAAGTGTAGCACTTAGTGCGTACTGCGCAAAAACTAGGTTGGGTTAGCACCGGATTGCGTCCGCGTCGGGCTCGAAGTGGACATCCCCGGTTCCGTCACAAACGTGCGGTTCATAATGGTGGGTTGGATTGCAAAGCACAGGCCAAATCAGTCTGAGGTCCAACTCTTGTGACTACCGAATTGCGGGCAGGAACGTTTCGGGATGCATGATAATGTCGAAATGCTGCATTCCCTTCTTCAGCCCGAAACTGACCGAATGCCCGCCCTTGCGTAACAACTCGGCATAGTCACGGCTTTGGCGGATGAATTCAGGCGTGTCCCGCTCGGCTACCGTGACGTGGTAACGGGGGCCGGGGGCGGGCAAGTGCAGGATCGGCGACAGGTCGTGTATCTCGACCGGGGTCAGTTGCAGCGGGTCGTTGACCGGGGTCAGGCTGATCGGTTCAAGATCGTAGATTCCGCTGATCAGGATTACGTCCCGCACCCGCAGCCCGGCGCGGGCCAGCGCATCGGCCGAGGTCGCCATGACCATACTCGCCAGTTGCGCCCCGGCGCTATGACCGGACAGGGTGATCCGCGACGGGTCGAACCCAAGTGACGGGGCTTCGGCGGCCAGCCAGAGCAGCGCATCGCGGCATTCCTCGATCATCTGATCCAGCCGCGCATCCGGGGCGAGCGTGTAATTCAGGGTTGCAAAGGACTGCTCGGCTTCGACGAGCGCCGGGGCCGTCATCGCCGACTCGCGCTGGCTGAGGGCCTGCCAATAGCCACCGTGAATAAAGACATGCAATGGTGCGCCGGCCCCTTTCGCGGGAAAGAAATCCAGAACCTGCGTCGGGCTGTGGCCGTAGGCGAGGTTCTCGTTCACTTCCATCCGTGCCCGGTTTTGCGCACTGAGCGCTGCGTAGCTGTCGATATAGGGCGTCAGATCGCCGCCGATCATCGATCGGGGCGAGTATTCCTGATCCAGCTCTTCCTGAGAAAACCCCCGGTACAGCATCGCTTACTCCTGCTCGGCATACATCAATTCGGTGCGCATGTCGTAGAGATCATGGAAGAACCGCAATTCCAAGGCTTTGCGCAGAAAGGCCACGCCGCTGGACCCTCCGGTGCCGGGTTGATTGCCGATCACCCGTTCCACCGCCGTGACATGATCGAACCGCCAGCGTTGAAACAGGGATTCCACATCCATCAGTTTTTCCGCCAACGCGTAAAGGTCCCAATACCTGTCTGTATCGCGGAACACCTCGACCCATATCTTCACGATGCGCGGGTCGCCGGAATAGGGCTGCGCATAATCCCGCTCCAGCAGATCTTGCGGTACGTCAAATCCTTGACGCGACAGCATGTGCAGAACCTCATCATAAAGCGAGGGCTTGGTCAGTGCCGCATTCAACATCTCCATGACTTCCGGATCGTGTTCATGCACTTTCAGGGTCGAGGCATCCTTGTTACCCAGAATGAACTCGATCTGACGGTAGCCGTAGCTTTGAAAGCCGGAAGAACTGCCCAAGGCGTGACGGAATGTCATGTAATCTGCGGGTGTCATGGTTAGAAGGGTTTCCCAGGCGGCGATCAATTGACGCTGGATCGCTTTGATCCGGTCGAGGTTCTTCATCGCCGGGCCGAAATCGTCCTGTTGCAGGAACTTGCGAACCTCGACCAATTGGTGATGCATCAGCTTCAGCCACAGTTCGCTGACCTGATGGATGATGATGAACAGCATCTCATCGGGCTGTGCCGGGTCCTGAAAGGTTTTCTGCAGGTTCAGCAGGGTCTTGAGCTGCAAAAAGTCGCCATAGCTTTTGCGATGCGTCTTGGCGAAGTCGGTGACCAGAGTATCCTCGATCCCCCGTTCCAGAAAACGGTTTTCCTTGTTCTTGTCGCCCATATCACCCCTCCCGAGTGCCGTTTTGCACCTGTGTAGGGGCTAATTTTGCAACTTTCCAGCGCCTTAGGTCCAGTCCAGGACAACCTTGCCGGAAAGCCCCGATTTCATGGCCGCAAAACCCTTGGCAAAGTCATCGACCGCAAAGCGGTGGGTGATGACCCGGCTGACATCCAGACCGTTCTGCAACATGGCGATCATCTTGTACCAGGTTTCGAACATCTCGCGCCCATAGACGCCTTTGATGGTGATGGCCTTGAACACGATTCGGCTCCAGTCGACCGGAGATTTACCGGGCGGAATCCCCAGCAGGGCGATCTTACCGCCCATGACCAGGGCCTCGACCATCTGATCCAGTGCCGCTTGCGAGCCCGACATTTCAAGCCCTACGTCAAAGCCTTCTTTCATGCCCAATTCGGTGATGACGTCCTGCAGATCTTCGCGGCTGACATCAACCGGGCGGATGGTTGGCACCACGTGTTCTGCCAGCTGCAGGCGATCCGGGTTGATATCCGTGATCACAACGTGCCGCGCGCCCGCATGGCGGGCAACCGCTGCGGCCATGATGCCAATGGGGCCTGCACCGGTGATCAACACATCCTCGCCCAACAGATCAAAGCTGAGCGCAGTGTGAACGGCATTGCCCAGCGGATCGAGGATGGCACCGATTTCATCCGGGATGTCGTCGGGCAGGGGCACGACGTTGAATGCAGGCAGTTTCAGGTATTCGGCAAAGGCGCCTTGTTCATTCACTCCGATGCCACGCGTGCCGGGATCGAGGTGAAACTTTCCCGCCCGGCTCTGGCGACTGTCTGTTCCGATCAGATGCCCCTCACCTGAACAACGTTGACCGATTTCCAGCCCGGCGACATTGCGACCGACCTCGACAATTTCACCGGCAAACTCGTGCCCGGTGATCATCGGGACCGGAACCGTCGCCGTAGCCCAGTCGTCCCAATTCCAGATATGGATATCCGTACCGCAGATGCCGGTCTTGTTTATGCGGATCAAAACCTCATCCGGACCGATCTCGGGAACGGGGGCCTGCACCATCCACAACCCTTCTTCGGGTTTCGATTTTTCAAGCGCCTTCATCGTGTTTGCACGCATCGGATCACTCCCACAAATCGGTTGAAAGGTATTTCAAACCGCTGTCGCACATAACTATGGCGATACAGCCGCCGCGTTCCGGCCCTTGAAGCAGCTTGGCGGCCGCCGCCAGATTTGCCCCGGCCGAATACCCGGCAAATATTCCTTCGGTCCGGGCCAGAAGCCGCGCATGTTCACGCGCGCCGCTGCCCGAGATCGACAGGTAGCCCTCAAGCGGTGCGTCGTGCAGGTGAACCAGATCGCTCATCGCATATCCTCCGCCCTGAATAGGGTGATCAGGCTGACGGACAACCTCACCGGCCAGAGCCTGCGCCCCTTCGGGTTCGACAGCATAGCATCGCACACCGCGCGGGGTCAGAAAACGCGCTGTACCGGCAAGCGTTCCTCCGGATCCAGCGAAGTCGCAGAAGGCGGTTACCGCACCATCCGACTGCGCCCAGATTTCCGGGCCGGTGCCTGTCTCATGCGCATTTGGATTGCCGGGATGTCCAAACTGATCAGCCCGGAACGCCCCGCGTTCGGTTGTGATGCGCTGGGCCTCATCATCCACCAGTGCAAGGTCGGTGCCAGAAACCTCGCCCGGATTGCTGCCCGGAGCTTGCGGAACAATGACGACTTCGGCTCCGAGTGCACGCATCATGCGCGCCCGTTCGACCGAGTTGCCGGCACTCATCACGGCGACAAAAGGATGCCCGAGGATACCGCAGACAATCGCCAGACCGGTCCCCATATTGCCCGAGGTCAATTCGACCACTGTTTGTCCGGGTGAGAGTGTTCCGTCCGCTCTGGCCATTTCGATGATGGATCTTGCCGCCCGGTCTTTTTTGGAAAAACCGGGAAGGAGGTAATCCAGCTTGGCCAGAATGCGCCCCTCAAGCTCCAGCCTCCGAGTCAGGCGTGACAGCTCCACCAGAGGTGTGTTTCCAATCGCGTCAATGACCGAAGGCAGAATCAAGAGACTATCCCCAGTTCCCTGCCAACTTTGCCAAAGGCTACCAGTGCACGGTCAAGCTCGTCCTTTGTCAGAGCCGCATTCATCTGTGTTCTGATCCGCGCCTGCCCACGTGGAACGACCGGGAAGAAGAAGCCCGAGACATAGACGCCTTCGTCGAACAACCGCGAGGTCATGTCTTGTGCCAATGTCGCCTCGCCCAGCATCACCGGTATTATCGGATGTTCGCCGGGCAGCAGGTCAAAGCCCAGCTTTTCCAATCCGGCGCGCCAGTATTTGGCGTTTCCGAACAGTTGGGCGCGCAGCATGTCGCCTTCTTCGACGAGGCGAATTGCTTCGATCCCCGCGGCGACGATCGAAGGCGGCAGCGAGTTAGAGAACAGATAGGGCCGCGCCCGCTGCCGCAGCAGGTCGATCACTGGCTGCGGCCCGGCGATGTAACCGCCGATTGCCCCCCCAAGTGCCTTGCCCAAAGTTCCCGTCAGGATGTCCACGTCAACGCCGAAATGATCCGGCGTTCCTGCACCGTTCGGCCCCATGAAGCCGGTCGCATGGCAGTCATCAACCATGACGATGGCATCGTATTTATCGGCCAACTCGCGGGTTTTCGGCAGGTTGGCCAGATAGCCGTCCATCGAGAACACGCCGTCGGTGGCAATCATGATATGCCGTGCGCCATCCTCGCGCGCCTGTTTCAGCCAGGCTTCGAGGTCGTTCATGTCGTTGTTCATGTAGCGATAACGCTTGGCCTTGCACAGCCGCACCCCGTCGATGATAGAGGCATGGTTCAGACTGTCTGAGATAATGGCGTCTTCAGGCCCTAACAAAGGCTCAAACAGCCCACCATTGGCGTCGAAACAGGCGGCAAACAGGATTGCGTCGTCCTTGTTCAGGAACTTGGCCAGCGTCTGTTCCAACTCGCGGTGGACGTCCTGCGTCCCGCAGATAAAGCGGACCGAGGCCATTCCGAACCCTTTTGGTTCCATCGCGCCTTTTGCGGCGTTGATCAGGGCAGGGTGGTCTGCAAGGCCCAGATAGTTGTTGGCGCAGAGGTTGATCACCTGCCTGTCGCCCACCGTGATCTCACCGCCCTGAGGCGAGGTGATCATTCGCTCGCGCTTGTAAAGACCTTCTGCTTCGATCTGCGCGAGGGTGTCCGTGATATGGGACAGGAATGCATCTGCCATGGCGATCTCCTTGCTTTGAGTCGCATATCTAACATAACGGAATAAATTCCCAAATAGGGGAATGCAATATGAAGGAAAATTTTCCGTGAAGGCGGAATTCTGCCGATATCAGGCGTTTTTGACGATCAAAAACACGCGAGCGGCACCCCGCATCGCGGCAATAGAATGTAATACGTCGGCTGCGTACCGTGCCGTGTCACCCTGGTTTAGATCTGTTGAGGCCGTACCGGATGTGACCCGGACCGCACCTTCCAATACCGTCAGTTGCTCTTGCGCGCCGCGTGTATGAGGCTGGCTGTTCAACGCGCCATCCTGGTCAAAACGGATGTCGTAGACCTCGTGCCCGCCCGCTTCTTCCGGAGGGGACAGGATACGGATACGACAGTTCTGCCCCATATTGTCGATGCTGGGCACTTCGGAAGTCCGCAGGACTTCGATCCGGTCGGTGCCGCTGCTTTCTTCCAATAGACCCGCGAAATCCACCTGCAATGCGCGCGTCAGGTTCCACAGGGTCGAAATCGTCGGGCTGCTTTCACCCCGTTCGATCTGGCTGACCATGGACCGGGACACGCCGCTGAGATTGGCCACGGCTTCAAGCGACAGCCCCTTGGCGCGACGTGCCTCTTTCAGGCGGGCCGGCAGGAGCGTCAGGATATCGTCTGTGCTTTCCGTCATGACGGAATTTCATGCGCCCTCGGCGCTGTTTTGTCAATTCCGGCCGTGACGGAACGTCCTGTGGGACAGGCGGATGCTGCGGGTGCATACTGTCGCCAAATCCAGGAGGAGAGAGACATGACCGACATCGTGATACTTGACGGAGCCCGCACGGCGATTGGCACATTTGGCGGCGCGCTTGCATCGACGGCGCCGATTGATCTGGCAACCGTTGTTACCGAAGCGGCACTGGAGCGTTCGGGCGTCGAAGGTGGTCAGATCGGTCACGTGGTGTTTGGAAACGTGATCAGCACCGAGCCGCGGGACATGTACCTTTCGCGGGTCGCAGCAATGCAGGCGGGCATACCAAACGGGACCCCGGCGATGAATGTCAACCGGTTGTGCGGTTCTGGCGCGCAGGCCGTTGTGTCGGCGGTTCAGTCTCTGATGCTGGGAGATGCAGAGTTTGCCGTCGCCGGTGGGGCCGAAAGCATGTCGCGCAGCCCCTATATCGTGCCGCAGGCCCGCTGGGGTGCCAAGATGGGCGATGTGGCTTCGCTGGATATGATGCTGGGTGCGCTGAACTGCCCGTTCGGCACCGGGCATATGGGTGTGACCGCGGAAAACGTGGCTGATGAACACCAGATCACGCGTGAGCAGATGGACGAGTTTGCACTGACCAGTCAGACCCGAGCGGCAGGGGCCATCGAGGCCGGGCATTTCGACAGCCAGATCACACCGGTTCAGGTCAAAATCAAGCGGGACATGGTCGACTTCAAAGTCGACGAACATCCCAAGGCCACGACCACCGAGGCGTTGTCGGGGCTGCGGCCCGTGTTCAAGAAGGACGGCCGGGTCACGGCGGGCAATGCTTCGGGCATCAATGACGGAGCCGCTGCGATGGTGTTGGCGACGGCTGACTCGGCCGAGAAGGCAGGTCTGAAACCGAAGGCACGCATTCTGGGATACGCCCTTGCCGGTGTTCGCCCAGAGGTGATGGGGATCGGTCCGGTGCCAGCGGTTCAGAATCTGTTGAAGAAGACCGGGCTGTCGGTCGAAGAGTTTGACGTCATCGAAAGTAACGAAGCCTTTGCGGCGCAAGCGCTGGCCGTCAATCAGGAGCTGGGCCTGGATGCCGCCCGTGTGAACCCCAATGGTGGCGCGATTGCCCTGGGCCACCCGGTTGGGGCGACGGGGGCAATCATCACATTGAAGGCGCTGTATGAATTGGAGCGCACGGGCGGGTCCAAAGGTTTGGTCACCATGTGCATCGGCGGCGGTCAGGGGATCGCCATCGCGATCGAACGACTTTGAGTAGACGCCGGGAAAGGGGGGCTGTCTGCCCCCCATCGCGCTGTCACGCGATTCCCCCTGAGGATATTTTTGGCCTGATGAAGCTGCGGGATCGAAGTTAGCTGAATGCCATTATTATGACCGCGATTGCGGCACCCGCGATTGCGCCGATGGCAGCAGGCAGGATCGAGGACGGGAGACCGGAGTTTGGGGTCTCGTCCTTATGGGTCTGTGCGATCAGGGCATTCTCGACGAGAACGGGCAGGCGAGGACCGAAACGGGCAAGGACCAATGCGGTTTTGCCAAAATCCCGCAGCGCTGCACGAGGACCAATGGATTGCTTGATGTAATCCTCGACCACAGGGCGCGCCACTTCCCAGATATTGATGTGGTCATCTAATGAACGCGCGACGCCTTCGACAACGACCATTGTCCGCTGAAGCAGAATCAACTCGGTACGGGTTTCCATGCCAAAGCGTTCCGTGACTTCGAACAGGTAGTTCAGCAGCCGCCCCATCGAAATATGTGAAGCATCCATTCCAAAGATCGGTTCACCCACGGCACGCAGGGCGCGCGCGAATTCATCGACGTCCTGGTTGGCGGGGACGTAACCGGCTTCGAAATGTACTTCGGCCACGCGTTTGTAGTCACGGCGGATGAAGCCAAACAGGATCTCGGCATAAACCCTGCGGGTGTATTCGTCGATATGACCCATGATGCCGTAATCGTAGGCAATGATATCGCCGTTGGCCGCGACCTTCAGGTTGCCCTGGTGCATGTCGGCGTGGAAATAGCCGTCCCGCAGGGCGTGTAGCAGGAACATCCTCAGAACGCGCTCGGCCAGATCGCGGCGGTCGTGATTTGCCGCATCCAGCGCATCATTGTCCCCCAGTGGGATACCGTCCGCCCAGCTGAGCGTCATCACGCGGCGCGCGGACAGGGACCACACAACGGGCGGCAGCCAGAACCCGGCGTCGTCCTTGGTGTTGGCGGCGTATTCCGATGCCGCAGAGCTTTCCAGCCGCAGATCCAGTTCGCCGCGCACGACGCCGTCGAAATGCTCGATGACCTCCATTGGGCGCAGACGGCGCGCACCGGGAGCGAACAGCTGGACGATACGGGCGGCGAAATAGAACGCGTCCACGTCCTTGCGGAAAGCGCGTTCGATATTGGGGCGCAGAACCTTCACGGCCACTTCTTCACCGGTGCTTGTCAACTTGGCCTTGTGGACCTGGGCGATGGATGCGGCGGCGATCGGTTCGCTGAACTCACTGAATATTTCGGCTACGGGCTGGCCCAGTTCCTTTTCCACCTCGGCCATGGCCTCGGTTCGGGAGAACGGAGGGAGTTTGTCCTGCAACACGCGCAGCTGTTCCGCCAGTTCCTCACCGACGACGTCCGGGCGGGTCGACAGGACCTGGCCGAATTTGATGTACGCCGGACCCAATGCGGTCAGCGCGCGGGTGGCCGGTGGCATTTCGGGGTCACCCTTGTAGCCCAGCCATCGGAACGGCTTACCCAGGGTATGAGCAAGGATGCGGACAGCGCGCGGGGCTTCGAACGCGTCCAGCACGACGTTCATGGCGCCCGTACGCTCAAGCGTGGCGCCTGTGCGGATCAGGCGAATGATGTTGTGGGGACCACGCATATGTCAGATTTTCCACCCGGAATGCAGCGCGGCGATACCCATGCTGAGATTGCGGTACTTGGCGTTTTCGAACCCGGCAGTGCGGACCATGTTCAGGAATGTCTCCTGATCGGGGAATTTGCGGATCGATTCGACCAGATACTGATAGCTGTCGTGGTCATTCGCGATCAGCTGGCCCATCCGCGGTATGACGTTGAAACTGTAGAGGTCATAGAGCTTTTGCAGACCGTCATTCGGCAACTGGCTGAATTCCAGCACCATCAGGCGGCCACCGGGTTTCAGGACGCGGTAAGCTTCGTTCAGAGCCTCTTGCGGGCGAGTCACGTTCCGGATGCCGAACGAGATAGTATAGACGTCAAAAGTGTTGTCCTCGAATGGCAGGGCCATCGCGTCGCCCACCACCCAGTTCAGGCTGTCGGCCATCTGATCAGCCTCGGCGCGCTGGCGGCCTTCGATCAGCATCGGCTCGGTCAGGTCAAGAACGGTTGCGTGGCTGTGGCCTGCGCGCTGGAGAAAGCGGAACGAGATGTCACCCGTACCACCCGCGACGTCCAGCAGGCGCTGACCGGGGCGCGGGGCCAGCCAATCCATCATCGCGTTTTTCCAGACGCGGTGGATGCCCATCGACATGACATCGTTCATCACGTCATATTTCGAGGCGACCGAGTTGAACACGCCCTGTACACGCCCGGCCTTGTCGGCCTCGCGGACGGTTTCGAATCCGAAATGAGTGGTCTTGTCGCTGTTGTCGGACATTTGCCTTGCCGTTTGTCGAATTTCGCCTCTGTTATAGGGCTCTGGTAGCAGGGCACAATGCGGCCCTTTGGAATAGGAGCCCTCTAATGCCGGAATTGCCCGAGGTCGAGACAGTAAGACGCGGCCTGAGCCCAGCCATGGAAGGGGTGGTGATCACACAGGCAGAGGTAAACCGGCCCGATCTGCGCTGGCCGTTCCCGGACCGGATGGCCGAACGACTGACCGGGCAGCGGGTGGATCGTTTGCGGCGCCGGTCGAAATACTTACTGGCCGATCTCAGCAGTGGTGAGACGTTGCTGATCCATCTGGGCATGTCCGGGCGGATGACGGTTTCGGGCGATCCTCTGGGCCAATTCGCCCATAACCATCCCGCACTGGAAAAGCACGACCATGTGGTCTTTCACATGGCCAACGGCGCGCGGGTGACGTTCAACGATCCACGCCGGTTCGGAGCCATGGATCTGCTGCCGACGGCGACCGCCGAGGATCACAAACTGTTGTCGGTGCTGGGACCGGAACCCTTGGGCAACGATTTTCACGAACAACACTTGATCGATGCGTTCCGCGGAAAGAACACGCCGGTCAAATCCGCCCTTCTGGATCAGGGAATCGTTGCCGGATTGGGCAATATCTACGTTTGCGAGGCGCTTTATCGCGCAGGTGTGTCGCCTA
Source organism: Ruegeria sp. HKCCD9138 (assembly GCF_057220975.1). Classification (NCBI taxonomy): domain Bacteria; kingdom Pseudomonadati; phylum Pseudomonadota; class Alphaproteobacteria; order Rhodobacterales; family Roseobacteraceae; genus Ruegeria; species Ruegeria sp. HKCCD9138. Next base: position 88,860 of record NZ_JBWVAZ010000012.1, read on the forward strand.
GTCGCAAAGCCGGTCACATTTCCGTGGCCCGCATTGCAGCGTTGGTTCCGATCATCCGACAGGTGTTGCAGGACGCCATTGATGCGGGTGGTTCATCGCTGCGGGATTTCCGCCAAGCCGATGGAGAGCTTGGATATTTTCAGCACAGCTTTGACGTTTATGGCCGCGAGGGAGAACCCTGTCGGACGGAAGGATGTGGCGCTTCGATCAAGAGAATCACTCAATCCGGTCGCTCATCCTTCTATTGCGCGCAATGCCAAAGATAACTTGATCCAGCCAACTCGCGTGATAAGGAATCGTACCTGAACGGAACAACCGGAACTTTGACCTCATGGCATTTGAGACGATCATCGTCGAAATCGAAGACCACGTCGCCCTAATCAAGCTCAACCGACCGGATGCGATGAACGCGCTGAACACCCAGTTGCTGGGTGAACTGTGTGACGCGCTGGAAGACGCAGACAGCAACGACAAAGTGCGCTGTATCGTCATTACCGGCTCGGACAAGGCGTTTGCCGCCGGCGCGGACATCAAGGAGATGTCCGAGATGAGTTTTGTTGATGTGTTCAACATCAACCTGTTTGCCGACGCCAACGATCGTGTGTCGGCCATTCGCAAGCCAATTATTGCGGCTGTGGCCGGGTATGCGCTGGGCGGTGGATGCGAATTGGCGATGCTGTGCGATTTCATCATCGCCGCGGATACGGCCAAATTCGGACAGCCCGAAATCAACCTGGGCGTTATTGCCGGTCTGGGTGGCAGCCAGCGCCTGACGCGGTTCGTGGGCAAATCCAAGTCGATGGACATGAACCTGACCGGTCGTTTCATGGATGCCGAAGAGGCCGAGCGCGCCGGGCTCGTCAGCCGGGTGGTTGCCGCCAAAAAGCTGATCGAGGAAGCGATGGGCGCGGCTCAGAAGATCGCCGAGAAATCGCAGCTGACCACAATGGCCGCCAAAGAAGCCGTGAACCGCAGCTACGAAGTTCCGCTGAGCGAGGGGATGCTGTTCGAACGCAGGGTGTTCCATTCGATGTTCGCGACAGAAGACCAAAAAGAAGGCATGGCGGCTTTCCTCGAAAAGCGCGCGGCACAGTTCCGCGACAAGTAGGCCGGCTATTGCGACTGAATGACAGGCGGGTCTTGCCCGCCTTTTTCGTTCCCGAAGACCGAAACACAAGATTCGGCTTGGCAAACCCTGCAAACTTGGATAGAGAGCGCCGCTATACATGCGCGTGCGGCCCGCTTGGCCCGACTCACACTCGTGATTTCTGATCCGGTGCGGATTGTTCCGTGGCGCGCAAGCTTAGAAAACCGTACCGAACAAAGGTCAGAGATACACATGGCAAACTCGCCCCAGGCAAAGAAGCGCGCTCGTCAGAACGAAAAGCGTTTCGCAATCAACAAAGCACGCCGTTCGCGCATCCGCACGTATCTGCGCAAGGTCGAAGAAGCAATCGCAACCGGTGACAAGGACGCGGCCACCGCAGCCCTGCGCGCGGCTCAGCCCGAGCTGATGCGCGGCGTCACCAAAGGCGTCTTCCACAAGAACACCGCCGCCCGCAAAATGTCGCGCCTGTCGGCGCGTGTGAAGGCGCTGGGTTGATTCTCGAAAAACGCGTCAAGTGTAAATCCTTGGAAAAGGCGCTGCACCCCGCGGCGCCTTTTTCATTGTTGCCGGAATGCCGCGTCTTCGCGAAGCCGAGAGATTCTTTCGCTCTCAGACCCGAGTCAATATCAGAGTTTCGTTGCCGCAACCCGTGCCCTCTTGTTACCACTGTTACAGCGATTCACTCGCTTGGGGGGACAGGCTGTTCCAAGGATCGAACTGACGGGCATCAGATGGATCCAGGGACGAATGTTCGAACGCCGGCAAATGCCGGGTGGACGATCTGCTCAGGGTCTCGGGATTCCGACGATTCTAGCCCTGTCGAAAAACTGGATTGTGACGCGCGCCGCGAATGGCCGGTATGTCCCGCTTTTGGGATGGGTGTTGGTTGCGCTGACTTTCAAAAAATACCCGGCGGATCGGGCGATCCGGCGAAAGGGTATCCTTGTGTGTGAACGCATAATTTTGGGGAACCGGGCCATATTCATAAGGCTGTCAGGTCAAAAAATAATGGGATGCGTGAGGCGCTGAATGACACAAGAGAAATGGGGACAACTGCGTAGCAAGTTGCTGAAGGCCGTCGGTAGGAACAACTTCACCACCTGGATTGAACCTCTGGAATTCAAGGAGTTGCAGGACGGTGTGGCGGTGTTTTCCGTTCCGACCAATTTCATGGGCAACTATGTCAGCCAGAACTTCGCGGACCTCATTCTCTATGAGCTGAACACTGCCGGTGAGACGGTGCAGCGTCTGGCATTCCGCACGGCCGCCAATTCACCGGCGCGCCCTGCCCCCTCCGCCGACGAACCACAGACGTTCGAGCAGGCGGAAGAACCAGCCCCTGCGACAGAATCCGCAAACGGCGCGCTTGAGGCGTTGCAGGCTGCGCCGCTGGATGCCCGGTTCACATTTGACAGTTTTGTGGTTGGCAAGCCCAACGAACTTGCCCATGCCGCGGCGCGTCGGGTCTCCGAAGGTGGACCCGTCACGTTCAATCCGCTGGTTCTTTACGGTGGCGTAGGACTGGGTAAAACGCACCTGATGCATGCCATCGCGTGGGAGCTGAAAACCAAGCATCCAGAGTTGAATGTGCTCTACCTGTCCGCCGAACAGTTCATGTACCGCTTTGTGCAAGCCCTGCGCGAGCGTCGGATGATGGATTTCAAACATCTGTTCCGGTCGGTCGATGTGCTGATGGTCGATGACGTGCAGTTCATTGCCGGCAAGGATTCCACGCAGGAGGAGTTCTTTCACACTTTCAACGCGCTGGTGGATCAGAACAAACAGATCATCATTTCGGCCGACCGCGCACCGGGCGAAATCAAGGACCTTGAGGAGCGCGTGAAGTCACGCCTGCAATGCGGTCTGGTCGTGGACCTGCACCCGACTGATTACGAACTGCGCCTGGGTATCCTGCAGAACAAGGTGCAGCAATACAGCAGCACCTATCCCGATCTGACCATCGCTGACGGTGTGCTGGAATTTCTCGCTCACCGCATCTCGACCAATGTCCGCGTTCTCGAAGGCGCTCTGACGCGTCTGTTTGCCTTTGCTTCGCTGGTGGGTCGCGAGATCGATATGGAACTGACGCAGGATTGTCTGGCCGATGTGCTGCGCGCGTCCGAACGCAAGATTACCGTGGAAGAGATTCAGCGGAAGGTTTCGGACTATTACAACATCCGCCTCAGCGACATTATCGGGCCAAAGCGCCTGCGGTCCTATGCGCGTCCGCGCCAGGTCGCGATGTACCTGTGCAAGCAACTGACCAGCCGCTCGCTGCCTGAAATCGGCCGCCGTTTTGGCGGGCGCGACCACACTACGGTCATGCACGGCGTCAAACGCATTGAAGAGCTGAAGCTGACCGACGGTCAGATTGCCGAGGATGTGGAAATGCTGCGTCGCTCGCTGGAGGCGTGATTTAAGACACCTCCACTCACGAAATGCCCCGGATCTTGAGTCCGGGGTATTTTCTTGTGCGCTAATGTCCACGGTCTGCACTGAACTGTGCCCGCACGGCCACGCGCCTCTTGACGCTTGGGGTATTCCGACCCAGAAATCCATAAAAAATCCTTGTGCCTCAGAGTGGAACCGCTAACGTGCCAGTCCCGCCCATTTCGGCACGCAAGTCAGAGGAATTGAGGGTATGAAGATCAGCATCGAACGCGGCACCCTTCTCAAGGCCGTCTCGCAGGCCCAATCCGTTGTGGAACGCCGCAACACAATTCCGATCCTGGCCAACGTGCTGATTGAGGCCGAAGGCAATCAGGTTCAGTTCCGGGCGACCGATCTGGATATCGAAGTGGTCGACAAAGCCCCCGCGCAGGTCGAGAAAGCCGGCGCGACGACGGTTGCCGCGACAACGTTGCATGAAATTGTGCGCAAATTGCCTGACGGGGCCTTGGTGACGCTGACTGCCGACAGCGCCGCAGGTCGTTTGACCGTCGAGGCGGGGCGGTCGAATTTTTCGCTGGCGACGCTGCCGAAGGAGGATTTCCCGGTGATGGCGTCGTCGGAGTATCAGTCGAACTTCACGACCTCGGCAGCATTGCTGCGCCGGCTCTTCGACAAATCGAAATTTGCGATTTCGACCGAAGAAACACGGTATTATCTGAATGGCGTCTACATGCATGTGACCGATGGGCCCGAAGGCGGCAAGGTGTTGCGCTGCGTGGCGACAGACGGCCACCGCCTTGCCCGGATCGACGCGGATTGCCCCGATGGCGCGGCGGATATGCCGGGTGTGATTGTTCCGCGGAAGACCGTAGGCGAATTGCGCAAGTTGCTGGACGATGACGAGATGGACATCGCGGTCTCGGTCAGCGAAACCAAGGTACGCTTTGCTACACCGGATATCACACTGACGTCGAAGGTGATCGACGGCACATTCCCCGACTACACCCGCGTCATTCCGCAGGGCAACACCCGTAAGCTGGAAGTGGACGCCGCCGAATTCGCACAGGCCGTGGATCGCGTCGCCACGGTGTCGTCCGAGCGGTCCCGCGCTGTAAAACTGCAGCTGGATGGCGACAAACTGGTTCTGTCGGTGAATGCGCCTGACAGCGGCGCTGCCGAGGAAGAACTGGCGGTGGCGTATGGCGACGAGCGGCTGGAGATTGGCTTCAACGCTAAATACCTGCTGGAAATTGCGTCACAGGTGGATCGCGAGAATGCAGTGTTCCTGTTCAATTCAGCCGGTGACCCGACTCTGATGCGTGAGGGCAGTGACCAGAGCGCGGTTTACGTCGTCATGCCGATGCGCGTCTGATCGCGCTGGCGCGCGATGCCTCCGGCGGGAGTATTTTTGAAAAGATGAAGGGAGGGGTCATGGCTTTGGCCCTGACCGAGCTTACGGTCTCGCATTTTCGGTCTCATAAACTGGTGCGTTTGTCTCTGGATGGACGGCCGGTGGCGATTCATGGGCCGAACGGAGCCGGTAAGACCAACATTCTCGAGGCGGTGTCTTTGTTTTCGCCAGGGCGCGGGATGCGGCGGGCCAGCGCGGCAGAGATGACGCGGCGGCCCGAGGCGCTGGGCTGGAAATTGACGGGGCTGTTGCAGGCGCAGGGTCGGCAATTCGAGATCGAGACCTGGTCCGAAGGTGGCGCGCCGCGTCAGGTGCGGGTTGATGACAAGTCCTCTAGCCAGATCGAACTGGGAAAGCTGGCGCGGGTGGTCTGGTTGATCCCGTCGATGGACCGGTTGTGGATCGAAGGGGCAGAAGGGCGGCGGCGGTTTCTGGATCGCATTGCTCTGAGCTTTGATCCAACCCATGCCGAAGCGTCGCTGACCTATGAAAAGGCGATGCGGGAACGCAATCGTCTGCTGAAAGAGCAGGTTCGCGATGCCCATTGGTATGCCGCGCTGGAAGGGCAGATGGCCGAGATGGGGCATCGGATACATGTGGCCCGGCTGGCGGCTCTGGATCACCTGCGTGACGCGCAGGATCAGGCAGAAACGGCATTTCCTTCTGCCGAACTGGAATTGGTGCAGACCGAAGGCGCAATGCCTGAAACGGCGGAAGATTTGTGTGAGGCGCTGAATGAAAGCCGGTTTCGTGATCTGGCAGCGGGTCGGACTTTGGTCGGCCCGCATCGATCGGATCTCTTTGGCGTATTCGCCGCCAAGGGAGTTCCCGCCAAGGATTGTTCGACCGGAGAACAAAAGGCACTGCTGGTCTCGCTGATCCTTTCGAATGCACGGGCACTGGCGGGAAAGATTGGGGCGCCCCCTATTGTATTGCTGGATGAAGTTGCGGCGCATCTGGATGCAGGGCGCCGGGCAGCGCTTTATGATGAGATCTGTGCGCTGGGTGCTCAGGCCTGGATGACCGGTACCGGACCTGAGCTGTTTGCGGAACTGAGTGATCGCGCCCAGACATTGACGGTGACCGAAGGTGACGAAGGCTCGGTCGTGACGTCTTAGGCGGGTTCGCCGACCTTGCGTTCCCAGAGGAAGCCGCGCATGACTTCGTCAACGGGCGTCTGGGCCATGTGGTTGACATAGTTCGACATGGTTTTTTGCGCGAGGCCCAGAACCACATCCAATACGGCGCGGTGCGAGTATCCGGCATCGAAGAACGCCTGCATCTGTTCTTCGGTGACGTTGCCGCGCTGGTTCATCAGTTGCAGGGTAAAGGTGCGGAGCGCTTCGAGCCTGACGTTGGGCAGCGGGGTTTCGTTGCGCAGCGCGTCTGTGATCTCGTCCGATACTTTCATCATCTTGGCGATGCCGGTATGGGCGGGCACGCAGTAATGGCACTCGTTTTCGACATTGATGGTCTGCCAGACAACGGTTTTCTCGTCGTTGTCAAAATCGGTCTGCAGAAACAGATGATGCAGCACCTGATAGCCTTCCAGATGCTGCGGGCTTTCAGCCATTACTTTGTGCAGCCCGGGCAGGCGGCCGAATGCAGCCTGGGATTTTGCAAGCAGCGGCCTGGACCCGTCCGGGGCGGTTTCGAGGTCGTGAGAGGGGAAGTCAGTCATATTGAGCTCCTTTTTTGGCGCGGTAATTCGAAAATAGGGTTTATTGAGTGATCGCTCAAGTATATATTTGAATGAATGTTCAAGAATTGGTGATGCAGATGCCCCGTAAGCCGTCATACGACCGAGACGAATTGATTGACCGGGCCAGAGATATCTTCTGGCGTCAGGGCTGGGCCGGGACGTCGTTGAAAGATCTGGAAAACGAGCTGAAACTGAAACCGGGCAGCTTTTACGCCGCATTCGGATCGAAAGATGCGCTTTATGCGCTGGCGTTGGAACGTTATGCACGCACCGGTGTGGCCCGCCTGACCGCATTGGCGGAGCAACTAGGCCCCAAGGGGGCCCTGCAGGCGCAACCTCAGCTGGTTGTCGATTCTACCGATTTGCCCGCAAAGGCTTGCATGCTTGCCAAAACCTATGCCGAGTTGCAGGCAAAGGACCATGAACTGGCCGAAAAAGCGGGCATCCACATGGCCGAGATGAAAGCATGTTTCGCCAATCTCTTTCGCCGCGCGCAGGAGGCGGGTGAAATCGGGTCCGGGCACGATCCTGAGAGACTGGCGACGCGTTATCAATCCGACCTGTTGGGGCTACGTTTGTCGGCGGACCGCAGCGACGTTGACGCTAGTGCAATTGCTGCGGATATCGCGGCGGATATCGATCGCCTCTGAGCAAGCGGCGGCAGATTGCCGAATTCGTACAAGTCGCCCGAATCCACCACAAAATCTTGGGGGATCGCGTGACAATCCCCACCAGAGAACGTATAAGTTACCAAAATAATATAGGTACTCACGGAATGTCCGAAGACGCACAGGCACCTCAGGAATACGGCGCTGATTCCATTAAAGTTCTCAAAGGGTTAGAGGCCGTCCGGAAACGTCCCGGTATGTATATCGGGGATACCGATGATGGTTCGGGTTTGCACCATATGGTGTACGAGGTTGTCGACAACGGAATTGACGAGGCATTGGCCGGTCATGCCGACCATGTGACCGTAAAAATCCATGCCGATTCCAGCGTTTCGGTGAGCGATAACGGTCGCGGAATTCCGGTGGATATCCACCCCGAGGAAGGCGTTTCGGCGGCTGAAGTCATCATGACCCAGCTGCACGCCGGCGGTAAGTTTGACAGCAATTCGTACAAGGTGTCGGGCGGTCTGCACGGCGTGGGCGTTTCGGTGGTGAACGCGCTGTCGGATTGGCTGGAACTGCGCATCTGGCGGAACGGCAACGAGCACGTTGCCCGTTTCGAAGGCGGAGAGACGGCGGAACACCTTAAGGTCGTGGGTGAGTGCGGTGATCGCACCGGAACCGAGGTGCGGTTTCTGGCCTCGACCAACACGTTCTCCAACCTCGAATACTCGTTTGAGACGCTGGAGAAGCGCCTGCGTGAACTGGCCTTTCTGAATTCAGGCGTGCGGATCATCCTGATCGACGAACGCCCGGCGGAGCGGCTTGAGACCGAGCTGTTCTATGAAGGCGGTGTCAAGGAATTCGTCAAGTATCTGGACCGGTCCAAAACGCCCGCTATGCCCGAGCCAATCTATATCAAGGGAGAACGCGACGACATCGGTGTGGAAATCGCGATGTGGTGGAATGACAGCTATCACGAGACGGTTCTGCCCTTCACCAACAACATTCCGCAGCGTGACGGCGGCACCCACGTGGCCGGTTTCCGCGGCGCTCTGACCCGAACGATCAACAACTATGCGCAATCCAGCGGGATCGCCAAGAAAGAAAAGGTCAGCTTTACGGGCGACGACGCGCGCGAAGGTCTGACCTGTGTGCTGTCGGTCAAGGTGCCTGACCCGAAATTCTCATCTCAGACCAAGGACAAGCTGGTCAGCTCCGAAGTGCGCCCGGCGGTCGAAGGGTTGATGAACGAAAAACTGGCTGAGTGGTTCGAAGAGAACCCCAACGAGGCCAAGACTATCGTCGGCAAGATCATCGAGGCTGCGCTGGCCCGCGAAGCCGCCCGCAAGGCCCGAGAACTGACCCGCCGCAAGACGGCGATGGATGTGAACTATCTGGCAGGCAAGCTGAAGGACTGTTCCGAAAAAGACCCCTCCAAGACGGAAGTCTTCCTTGTCGAGGGCGACTCGGCCGGTGGTTCGGCCCAGACTGGCCGGGATCGCCTGACCCAGGCCGTTCTGCCGCTGCGCGGTAAAATCCTGAACGTCGAACGCGCGCGGTTTGACCGGATGTTGTCGAGCCAAGAGATCGGCAATCTTGTCATGGCGCTCGGCACCGGTATTGGCCGCGATGAGTTCAACATCGAAAAGCTGCGCTACCACAAGATCGTCATCATGACCGATGCCGACGTGGATGGTGCGCATATCCGGACGCTGTTGCTGACCTTCTTTTACCGGCAGATGCCGGAACTGATTGAGGGCGGGTATCTCTACATCGCGCAGCCACCGCTTTATAAGGTGTCGCGCGGCAAGTCCGAGGTCTATTTGAAAGATCAGGCGGCACTGGACGATTACCTGATCAATCAGGGCGTTGAGGGTGCGGTTCTGAAACTCGGCTCGGGTGAGGAAATCATCGGTCAGGATCTGACCCGCGTAGTCGATGAAGCACGTCAGCTGAAGCGCGTTCTTGATGCCTTCCCGACCCACTATCCACGTCACATACTGGAGCAGGCTGCTGTTGCCGGAGCTTTTGTTCCCGGCGCGGTCGATGCCGACCTGCAAGGTGTGGCCGACAAGGTGGCTGCCCGTTTGGACCTGATCGCTTTGGAATACGAGCGCGGCTGGCAGGGCAGAATCACGCAAGACCACGGCATCCGTCTGGCCCGTATCCTGCGCGGCGTGGAAGAGGTTCGCACGCTGGACGGCCCGATGCTCCGTTCCGGCGAGGCCCGAAAGACAGGCTCGTTTACTCAAAGCCTGCAAGAAGTTTACAACACGCCCGCCACCTTGGTTCGACGCGACCGGTCCCAGGTGATCCATGGACCCCTGGACTTGCTGCGTGCCATCCTCGAAGAGGGTGAAAAGGGCCTGTCGCTGCAACGCTACAAAGGTCTGGGTGAGATGAACCCTGATCAGTTGTGGGAAACCACACTTGACCCGGATGCGCGAACTCTTCTCCAAGTACGCGTGGACGACATGGTCGAAGCAGATGACCTGTTCACCAAACTGATGGGCGACGTGGTTGAGCCGCGCCGGGAATTCATCCAGCAAAATGCGTTGAGTGTGGAGAACCTGGATTTTTAGGTGCGTGTAGGTGTGCGCATAGTATTGAATTTTGCGCATAACATTGCATGATTTGCCCAAAGTTTTGCGCATTCCTCAACCAAAAGCGGAACTACGACGCCAAATAGATCGCGAAAAGGTAGTCTGGTTATGGCGCAGACAGTTTTGGGGAGTCGGCCAATAAAACGCGTAAGCCTACAATCTTTCGATGGGATCGGTCATAGCCGGTCTCAATTCTGGTAGTTGGTTAAAAGGCAGTCGTTTCCCGCACATGCCACAGCAACCGTCCTGTTAGTGTAGGCGCTCATTCACGAAAAAGAGGACAAGGTCTCTCTTACCGCAGCCCGCACAAGCGTCGGCTATGTGCAGAAAGCTGACTTTGCAAATTCGCTTAACGTCGTGCTCAAACGTCCTTGGGCAATTGCATTCGCGCAGCTCCTGGCCTATCGAGCCGAGCCCAAAAAACACTTACATCGAACCCAAAGCACGTAGTTTATCGCACTCGCGATGCGTCAACACTGGCCAACATATTCATAATTTTTTGCATCGCGGGCGCTGTGGCCTGCCGAATGCAGTATAATTTGGTTATAAGAAACTAAGATGCTTGCCGGTGGTTCACATGACCGAGAATGATATCGCGGTTAACTCCTCCACAGTTCGAATTGGTGACCTTCGTTTCGATGTGCAGTCTCACGATCTATTGGACGCGTCTGGTAATCGGGTCAAATTACGGAACAAGAGCTCAGAGGTTCTTGCTTGTCTTGCCAAGAGCCGCGGCCAAGTCCTGACCAAGTCGGAAATTATTGAATCCGTGTGGTCGGATGTGACTGTGTCGGACGAGAGCCTGACCCAGTGTATTGCAGAAATCCGGCGCACCATTCGGGACAGAGAACAGACTCTACTGACAACACATATTGGAAGGGGATACTGCCTTGAAGCGGACCAGCCAACCTTTCAAAAGAAACACTATCGGAAACAGATCGCAACGGTGGGCACGGTGATTGCAGCAGTTGTCGCCGTTGTAGTTTGGCTAATGTGGCCAACATCTCAGGTTGATGGGCCTCCGAGGATCGCAGTGTTGGCATTTGATGATTTGAGCGCCAGTGCAGACAGCGGATATCTTGGAGGTGGTGTTGCAGAAGGTCTCTTGACAGAGTTGTCTCGATACCGCGAGCTCGCGATCATTGCCAGAAACTCCAGTTTCAGTTTCCGTGACAGTGGGCTTAGCATTTCGGAAATTGCTGACAAGCTTCGCGCTGACTACGTGATCGAAGGCAGCAAGCAGAAGGCAGGTAACCGGTTTAAGATCACAGTCCAGCTCATAAACGGGCACGATGGGACGCATGTCTGGGCTGAAGACTACGATTCAGACATTGGTGAACTGTTCGATGTGCAGAATCGGATCGTGCGTGAAGTCACCAACAAAATTGGGCGTGAGGTAACTCGTAAACCCCCTCTGAGGGGTGGACGCGAGGCAGTCGGGGCACTTCACAGTTACATCAAGGGTATGCAGCACTTTCAAAAGGACACGATTGCCGGAACACTGGCAGCGCGTGATTTGTTCAACGAGGCCGTCAAAAATGACCCGACAGCGCCCTTTGGCTACATTGGCCTAACGTGGGTGCACTGGCGCGACCTCTGGTCAAATGAGGTTGAACCAGATCTACCGAGGAACGAAAAACTAGCGCAGGCCGAAACTCTTGCCGACAAGGCTCTGACGCTCGACCCAGAATACCATTTGGCCCACGTTGCGCGGGCAGATGTGCACGTCGCCGCAGGAGAACTAGAAGAAGCCGTAATACGATATTCGGTCGCGGGTGAGTTGAATCCAAACGACATTCTGGTCATGGTTGGCGTGACGGATCCATTGGTGTTTCTAGGGCGGGCCGAAGAGGCCATCGCGCTTCTTGAGAAGGCAATTGACCTCGACCCGGTTACGCCCAGTTGGTATTTCCATCAGCTCGGCTGAGCACAGTGGAGTACCGAGCAGTGTGATGATGGTCTCGAAACGATGACGCGGATGTCAAACATACCCAACAATGCCCTCAGGGTTCTGGCAGCGCTTCAGGTTTGCAGTGGCGATATCGATGCTGCGAAGAAGACGATGCAACGTTTCAGGAAAGAAAACCCCGAGCGGACGGTTGCAGAGGAGATTGAATTATTTGGTGAGAGCTGGCGGGACCCGGCCATGATGGAACGGTGGGCTGATGCAATGCGCTTGGCTGGCATGCCCTCCGGCTCTTGTATAGTTTACCGAAACCAACTTGAAAGCGGTAAGTCCACCGTTTCTAACGTAAATTTTAGACTAGTTTCACACTGATCTCACGACACTCTTGATCGCCGAACCTATTGGTTGCGGGTGTCCGCGGCCGTGTGCTCCACCATGCTTTAGCTTGTTCGCAGGTCTCGGAAACAGTTGATCTGCGGGGTGACATTCATGGGTAGGTTTAGACAGAATTTCCCATTCTTGGCGACTGTTTTTGTCATATTTTCGCTTGTACCTCATGATGCAATAGGTCAGTCAAAATCGCTGTCCGATGTTGTTGAAACACTGGAGGCGTGGATTGACCGTGAAACAGATTTGCCAAGGCGCAAAAACGCTCCGACCATAATATTTGCTGACAGCCTGTCTGCTGTAGACGCTAATGAACCAGCAATGGCTATAGGGCGCAAAACTCGTGGGCTCTATGAACCCGACACGGCAACGATCACTCTGGTATATCCATGGAACGCCGAAAACCTGAACGACCAGTCTGTTCTTCTGCATGAGTTGGTACACCACCGGCAAGCAGCGGCGCACTGGACGTGCCTTGGTGCGATGGAACATCCGGCGTACAAACTACAGGAAAGATGGCTGAACCAATTCAATCTAGAGCTGGATGTGAATTGGATCGCTATCGTGCTTGCAGCCAACTGTTCACCACGCGATATCCACCCCGACTGAATTCGCTGCATAGGCCTGCTTTGGGCTGACAACTATTTTAGTCGATACTGTGCCTGATCCGAATTTTCGATTTACGTATTAAAGCGCTAAGCAAATTCGTGGCAACCAAAACAATCTTCTGATCTCTACAACCCAATACAATACTGCGGCGCTACTCTGGTAGACCGGCCTTTAGCATAGCATCCGCCCAGAATTTGCGCAGGGCTTCAGTTTTGTAGACCATGTGCCCGGAATAGGTTTGCACTGAAAATTGAGGATCGATTGAAAGAACTGCGTCTACTGCTTTCGTAGCATTTTCGGTGTCATCAAGATCAGCGTGGATCGCTGCCAAACGGATTTGGCACAACAAGGTGCCAGGCAAGCGGGTTTCCAAGTGCCGGTAAACTGTTCTTGCTTGCTCCAGCTGACCTAACCCGCGATAGGCATCCCCCAAATGGCTGAAATACCAGTCCGGGCTGTAGGGCGACAGCCGAATGGCCTTTCGCATGCTATTCAGGCTTTCCTCAAATTCACCACAACTATTGTATGCAATTGCCAGCATGGCATGAGAAAGCGAAACACTGGGTTGCCGTTCGATAGCTTCATTGCAGAAGGCTTTGGCTTCATCAAAGCGAGATTCGTTTGTGAAAATATACCCTTGCAGCGCATAGACATCAGCCGGGACATTTTTCATCGCTAACAATGCGTCGCAGATAGACTGGGCCTCGTCAGTGGACGCCTTCGGGTCTTGATGAAACCCAAGGCGGGCACCGGCTTGCAACGCCCAGCCGAGGCCCGTTCTGAATGATGAGTTCTCAGGGTCAAGCTCAACTGCTTTCCGGTAGAGCTGAATCGCGGAAAGATTCCCTTCTTTTGTAAATTTGTATTGTTCACTGATGCCACGCATCATCAAGTCCCACGCCTCAAAGTCAGGCGCTTGATCAGCCCAAAGCCTGAGCTCTTGTCCGTGTGTAAGGTTGACCGCCAATGAGACGGAAATTTCGCGTGTGATTTCATCTTGAACGGTAAAAATGTCTTCAATCTGACGGTCATACCGGTCGGCCCACAAATGCGACCCGCTTTGGCATTCAATAAGCTGCCCGGTGATGCGAACCCGCTGCCCCGCCTTTCGGACACTCCCTTCAAGGACGAAACGAACACCTAATTCCCGTCCGACCTGTCTTACATCGACAGACCTACCTTTGTAGGCAAAGGTCGAATTGCGTGCCATCACGATGAGGCCATTTATATGCGACAAGGCGGTTATGATGTCTTCGGTAATTCCGTCCGCGAAGTATTCCTGCTCTGGGTCGCCTGACATGTTTTGAAAGGGCAGGACAGCGATAGACGGTTGGTCCGGCAACTCCAACGGCTCACCCGTTAGAACTTCGTAGAACTCAGGTGACAGGCGCGCCGGGTCGAGATCGATGCTGTAGGCGCCAATCCTATGCTCGATGTTTTTTAGATCTTGCTCACCCAGATCCTTGAAGCTGCCGGAGACCTTGCCTTTGATTTGACGGTATACATCCTCGGAAATGCAGACGCTTCCGGGTTCTGCAATTGCTTCCAATCTTGCGGCTACGTTGACGCCTTCGCCAAAAACATCTGAACCTTCAGAAATCACATCTCCCAGATGAATACCGATCCGCAATTGAATGCGTTGCCCGCGGGGCACGTCAGGTTCTCGGTCCTGCATTGCTCGTTGAATGGCAATAGCGCAGTCTGCCGCGTCGACCACACTGGTGAATTCGGCCAACAAACCATCGCCCGTCAACTTGACAATTCGCCCTCTAGACTCGCGTATTTGGGGTTGAACCAATTCAGATAATAAAAGGTATAGGCGTAGTAGCGTGTTTTCTTCATCACGCCCCATGAGGCGTGAGAAGCCAGCAACATCGGCTGCCAAAATCGCTACAAGTTTCCGCTTCACTCTCGCCCTCCGCGAAAGTTACGTTAGAGGCAACGACCCGCAAGGTCTACGTTCGTGCCCCCTTGAACGTTTGCTGTTCCATCGCGGAGATACTTGTTGAAGCTAATAATATGGCCCCCAAGGCTTCGCACCGCTAAATTCAGCTTTGGCGATTTAAATCCAACGACCGCTTCGGGCTGCACTCGTCACTTGTGCGAACAGCAGAGAACGCGACTTTGAGCCCAACGCGGTCAAACGTACTGGAAACCCGAGTCACTCGATTTTGTCCCGATTTCTTACTATCATGCAGATGGGGTTGTGATGGATTGCGCCTATGCAATACGATGATTTCGCCGCAGCGGAGAAAAGCGGTTGGTCAGAAGACGCGCGGGCAAAGTCATATGTGGACCTTTTCGCGCCAATATCCGATCAATTGATCCCTTGGCTGGTGGAAGCAACCCGTGCTAAACCCGATAAGACGGTGTTGGATCTTTGTTGCGGGCATGGGAACGCTGCGGAGTCGCTTGTCGAAACAGGCGCAATCGTTACGGGGCTGGATTTCTCTCCTGCCATGCTGGCTCTTGCGCGCAGTCGAGTGCCAAAGGCTTCGTTTGTTGAAGGTGACGCGGTCAGTCTACCATTTGCAGACAACAAATTTGATGCCGTTGTGTGCAATGTGGGCTTTGGCCATCTGCCGGAACCGGATGTCGTTCTATCTGAGGTTTCCAGAGTTCTGCGGCCTGGGGGTGTTGCGGCTATGACGTCGTGGCGTGAACCTGAATTGTCACCAAGCTTTCAGATCGTTTTTGGTGCAGTTAGAGAACACGGCGATCCTTCTCTGGCGCCGCCGGCCCCAGAATTTCACCTGTTCTCAAAACGTCAGGACGCAAAGAACGCGCTCGAAGCAGCCGGGTTTTCAAACCCCAAGTTCACGGACATCGATTCCGCCTTCCGCTTTACGGACCCCTGCGGGTTTGCGGACGTTTTCGAGCACGCCACTGTACGGGCTGCGATGTTGATCAGTGCGCAATCACCTGCGGCCCGTGCCGCCATTCGCGCCGCAATGACTGAACGGGTAAAAAAAGAATTCGGCACGGGCGGCGGTGTTTGGCGGGTTCCATTCCCAGCAACGATGGTTACCGCCAACGTATAGGACTTAGTGCAATGGGAAAACGTGAGTAGATGTCCGCTCCGTCAGCTTCTGAAGATTTGCAAAGCTCGCTGATGAAGGTCTGCTTTGGGCTGGTACTGCCTGCCCTAAGCGCCAGAAAACTAGGTTAACTGGTGCACTTGACATCAAACGCGGCAGCGCGTTTGTCGTCTTTTTTGAAGAATTTCACCTGGCCACTTGCGCCTTGGAAAACTCCAGTACCACCGACAACTGCCAATTGAGTTTCGAAGTGGGGCACAGTGTCAGGACTGCTCGGGGCTGGGTAGGAGCCAGAGTAGATCAGTTGGTTGCTGTCGATTGATAGGTAAGCGTTAACAATAAGCTGGGTTTTGCCCTTACTTGCGCCAGGCGCTATCAGCGTCGTGACATTCTGCATACCCAATACCTGACCATCTTCACTGAAAACCGTGACGTGCCCAACCGCAACATCCCCGATTTTGTCGCCACCAGACGTGATCTTTAGGTCTTCTAAGTAGACAGTAAATTGGCCGCATTCCGGAGCGCTGTCCGCTGAAGCAGGAAGGGCGAGGGTGAGAAGAAGCATGGCGGCGAGAAAACGCATTTTGACACTCCTATGTAGAACAAAAAAGGGCTGGCGAACTATTTCGACATGCCTTGCGAAAGAGTAAGATCGAAACAAGCCGGAATAGATGTTCGCTCATTGTTTTCTAAGCTCAATCGTCAACAACCAGATTTCAAAGGCGTATTTGCCCCCTCCTTCTTTGATGGTCGCTTCAAAACGATCATAAAACTGATCCAGAAGAGTCTCGGTCTTCTGCTCAGATTCACTGCGTAACAAGGATTGCCTGAACGTGGACTCGGTGAAGGAGCGAACAAAGCCCTTATAGCTTGCTGCGTACTGTTGGGGCGCATTGATCTGGTCTGCAAAGATATCCTCAGGGTTTTGCTGAGCCGGAGCTACCTCTGCTCTTTCGATCAAAAAGCCATCTGCCAATTCCTTGTTGCGTTGAAAGGGTTCAAGAGCTTCCTCCCGGGACATAAACCAGATTGGCATAATGAAGTCGCGAAGAGCGGGTTCAGATACCAATCCGTCACTCACCATAGTTTCGGCAACGTTGTACATCGCGCGGTAGGTATGTCGGCCAGAACTGCAAATTCCATTGACCTCGCCCGCATCAGGAATAGCCCCCAGCGTCGAGACCATAAGCCTGCCGCCACTTCGCAATTCACGATTTCGCAAAGTCAGGAAGCTTTCCCAGTCTCGTTGCGCTTGCCTTTTGAGCTCCAGGCGAGCTTCTCCCTGCAAATCTGCGAACCACAGCGTGCCCTTTGAAGAGACAAAGGGCTGTGTGCTGAGCCAATGGCTCGCCCCAAACGAAGTCCCGACGACAATGGAAGATGCGGGTGCGGCCATTGAGAAAAAGCTACCCACACTTGCGACTGGGCGAATACTGGAAGAGAGGTTGGCGTAACCGTCTTGGCCAGCAGCACATTCGAATAGGGTATTCCAATCGTTTTCCGCCTGATCGACGTGGTGAACATATATGGAGCGACCTGGGTAGCGGTCAGCAAAAGACTTTACGGCAGGCTTGACTGACAAAATCGCGTTTGATCCCGTGCCACAGCCATAGTCAGCAATGTGTATTTCGTCTGATGAGGCCAGAACCTTGTCGGCCATTTCCCGAACATCGTCTGCGCGAGATTGAATAGAGTGCTTCTGCGGGAGGGAATTCCCAACATAGTCAATCATTCCCTCAGTTGGGCTGCTCCTATCGTCCATTGGATCCTCCCACGTGCAGTTGGGTTGGCAGCTAGAGCTACAGTTTACACAAAGCGTTGCCTAAAATCGAAGAATTACTGGGCAAAGAACGGTGCTATGTGGTTGTTGGCTGCGCATCAGAAACATGGAGATTGGGCTCATAGTCAGCATCGGAGCTTGCTTAAAATCTAGTTGTAGATCCATCTCGCTCAGTTCCGACACCAAAAGGCTACGGGCAGCCCACGTCAGTTCCTTTTCTCATCTATTTCAATTCCGTTGAACCCGCCATTGGTGGCTCACATCTCGGACGCGAAGCGTAGAAAAGCAGCCCCCGTACGTGCGGCGAATGGTAAGATTCTACAGTCTAAAAGAAACTGCAAAACTTGATTTTGGATGTCCGCATTGGGCTGCCACCGGTCACGGGTGAAGATATCAGCGAACGCAAACACTGGGCCCGGTGCGATCATTTGATCCGTACTGCGACTATGCGCCCTCTGACATTTACCCTCAAATTACTAGGTCAAATTGGCCAAGGCTTCTTCGCCGAGATCCAGGAAATGGCAGTGGATTTCAGAGAGATTCTCGATGAATCTATCAACGGTCATTCCTGTGATCCCCTCGACAATGAGCTTCGAACTGGGATCACGCAGCAATGGCGCCCACGGTCCCAAGGCGCCTAGTCCGAAAGTCATAGCAGTCGTTGCGCAGAATCCTAATCGAACGTCTGCGGCCGCCCCACGCCAACCGGAATTTTCTAGACCTCGCAGGTAACTCGAAAAGATAGTTTCTACTAAATCTTTTGCCTCGGTTTGGTCGATTTCCTGAAATGTAAGAGAAGCACCGACCATTGCCGCCAACTCTTCGCCGAGAACTCCGTGGCCAGCAAAAGCCCAGTCTATTGCTACAATCTGCTGACCTTGCTCCACTGGTCCGTTGAAAAGCAAATTTCGCGTGAAAGCATCGTGGTGACAGAAACACTTCGGTAGGTCAGCAAGGGCCGCGCGCAAATGACCTAGGTTTTGCCAAAGGTCCGTCGTTCTTCTGAAGTTGGAGCCTGCGAGCCAGCGCGATATCACAGGATCCTGCAGGTTGCCTTCAAGTGAGCTAAGTTCTTCTTCTGCGGCTGCTGTCCAGCTATGTGCACGTCCGACGGCCATCCAGTCGTGCCGATCCGTATCCGGCATTCCGAGATGCGCGCCGCTGAAAGCACCAAGCGCTTCAGAAGCATTAGCAAATGTTTTGGCGTCCCACTGCGGTTGCGGCTCATCAACAGCTCCGATGAATATTCTCGCCAAAGGTTCAGCGGTGTATACGACCCCAAAGCATTCCGGCGCACGCAGCATTGGACACTTCGCGTTGAGCATACCTGACTCGTAAGCCAGTGCCTCGCGCTTCCAATAAAGCCACGAGTGCGGCGGATTCCAGTAGGCAACAGACGGCAGATTTTCTCCACCATCTTGAAAGCGCGTTCACCTGCGCTTGTACGAGCGATACCATTGTGAAGAATGAGTCCTTCGCCGCCAGCCATGGCGTCAGCAAAGCCAGCACCGAACATTTTGCGAGTGTGACCTATTATGTTCGCTTGAGGAGCAACGAGCAGGCGGCGCGCAGTATTTAGTAGTTCAGGGTCGGCGGAAGTCACAATTATATGATAAAAAAAATCGCCCGCCCGGCATCAGTTGTTCGCTCGTCGTTCCAATACCTAGTCATCCGCTTGACGGTCTTGGAAAAGTTGTTCTGGTGCCTCCCTGATGCGAATGACGGCACTGGTTACACATTTCAGAAATTGCAAAATCTAGTTGTAAATGTCGGGTATGGCCTGCTGGCAACCACGGAAGGTAGTTGCAAGGTGCGGGAGCTCCGAGCCAGATATCAATCATCTGCGCCAGTAACACGCACTGCTCACAGACGGACAAGTTGGTCGAAACTGCTTCTTGCTATATGCTGTCGTATGGCTTGGGGGAGCGACGCATGGCGGATCTCCACATTGATGCAAACAACTCAGTTTTCTATCTCCACTCGGCGCCAACTCGAACCGGAGCGCCAACATTTGTATTCGTTAATGCGCTTACAGGATCGATCGATCACTGGGAGGCCGTAGTCGCACCTGACCTTCGGAAGCGCGGCTTTGGGACGCTCAGCTATAATTTTCGGGGTCAGGACAAATCGCGCTTCAGCCAGGAACTAGAGCTTACTAACGAATTGATTGTTGGTGACCTGGTTCACCTTCTCAGAGAGGTTGCGCCAGAAACATCAATTCTGACCGGTCTGTCCATAGGCGGGCTGTACGCGTCTCAGGCCTATGCCACGGGCGCGCCGGCCAGCGGGATTATTTTGCTGAATACGTTGCGCGAGATTAACCCTCGCATTGCATGGATCAACGATGCGCTTCCGCACTATGTCGAGAAAGGCGGAGCTTCTTTATTCATGGGGCTGATGATGCCACTCCTGACCAACCCTGACTTCGCCTCCACCGTTAGACCAAATTTCCTCAGGGGCCCATATGAGCCGCTGGACCAGTTACATGGGCACGCCAATTTGATGCGGAACTCGGTCGATACAGCTTGGGATTTCCGGTGGTCGTCGCTGGATCTTCCGGTGCTCTCGATCACTGGCATGCACGACCGGGTCTTCCGGGACGCCGAAGTTATAAATCGATTGTTTTCTGAATTGCCTGAGGCTCGCAGGGAGGATTGGGAAAACGCCGGCCACCTATTGCCACTTGAACGACCCGAACGCCTTGTTGAAAGCTTGGCAATCTTTGGAACGGAGATCGAACGGCAATGAACATCCCCGCCAAATGGGCCTATCTAGCAGTATTTGTGGGCGTATGCGGTCACGCAAGTTCAGAGTTCTTTGCCAAATTGACCGGAGTTGCGGGCCCTGAGGTTTCTGTATGGCGTTATTTGATCGGCGCTGTCGGGCTAATTAGTTGGTCAATGATGCGCAGCGACACGCGCGACCTTTTGACTCCGTTGCGTGAGGATTGGCGGATTTTGGTGCCATTGTCGCTGCTTGGAGTTTCTCTCGCCTATCTTTTCTTTCACTGGTCGCTGGACTTCGCCAGCGTGATACAGGTGGCAACACTAGTAACAACGATCCCGATCTTCGTCGGGCTGTTAAATCTGTTGGTAAATCGCACCCCGATCTCTGCGGTCAAAATAATCACCGGCATTCTTGCTGTGGCTGGTGTCGCTGCGCTTCTCACTGATGGATACCTAGATGTGCTGACCGCAGGAGGTAAATCTCTATGGGGTGTTCTAATGGCAATTTTCTGCGCAGCTCTCGTAGCGGGTTACTCCGTAATGGCCAAACCGCTTATGGTGCGCCACGGCGGAATGCGGATCACCACGCTGGCAATTGCAATCGGCGCAATTGGGTTGTGGATCGGCGTTGGCATCTTTTGGGGTAATTGGGTTAATCCATTGATGCTTGCCGAAATGCCCACGGTTGCATTCTGGTCGCTGATTGTACTGGGGCTTTGGAACACAACTATCACGCAACTTCTATGGTTCGGGGGGCTGGCGGCGGCCACCGACATGACGCGCGCCTCTTACATTTTTTTTCTTAAGCCGGTGATTGCAGCTGCTTTGGCGATAGTTTTCTTGGGCAACAGCCCAACATGGCTTCAGCTTGCGGCAATTGTTGTTGTGTCCGGATCAGTTTTTGTCGAAGTTTTTTGGCCGAATTCGCGAGAAGCCGAAGCACAGAGGTGAGATTAGAGAAGCAGGCTTCGGTGGTTTCAGATTGTTTCAAGAGCAATCGTTTGCAAAAGAGCGGCGAACCGCCTCTTTGTTGCGGTTCTCAGGATTTGCAAAGTCTAGTTGTGATTGTCCGGTTTGGGCTGAAAATACTACAAAGCCACAGCCGCAAATCGCAGGATTAAAGTTTGTCGCGATAGTTGTGGGTGTCTGAGTCTGGTGGCGACACCCGCAAAGCGAAACTCGAAAAATCGTTCATTCTTTGGTATCAGGCACACCCAGTTTTCGCAGATCCTCTACCCACCGATTGAGATACGCCTCACTCTCGAATGGCGCATTCATCGCCTCTTGGACAGTGAATTCGGGATTGGCCGCTAGAAACTCATCGATAACGGTCTGCGCATCACTGGGAAGACCAAGGCGTAAAAGAATTGGCGCGTAGGTGCGTTTCAAGCCGTCGGGTATTTCGTTCATTTGTTCAACTGAAGCCTTTGCATCTTCATACTCCTCGGCGAAGTACTGAGCCCAACCCAGATTCCAAAGATACCAGTCTTGGTGATGTGGGTTCAGCCGGATCGCTAGTTTCATGCGCTCAACGGCTTCAGGCGCCTTGCCGCCATAGACGAGCGGGTCGATGGAATCTGCCAGAACGGATGCCGAATTTGGATTCAGAGAAATTGCTTTGTCGTAAAGCGAAGCAGCCCGCTCAAGGTTACCGCTCTGAGTAGTTGCATTGGCTAAGACCCAATGACCTTTGAAATTGAAGGGTTCCAGTTCAATGGCTTTCCGCGCCATCTCAAATGCGCGCTCCAGTGATTCCTCGCGCGTTAAAGAGTTCGTCCACCCCCAACGATACCCGTTTATGTGTGCCCAAGCGTTTTCGACATACGCCCCAGCATAGTTCGGATCGAGAGCAATGGCTTTTGCGCTAAGCACTTCTGCTTTGATGTTTCCTTCTTTCGTGAAGGTAAACCATTCCTCCTGCGCGCGTTTGCGCAATTCGTAAGCGCCAAGACTATCAGTAGGCTGATGCTTAAGACGGCTGTACTCTGCCAGATCGATATTCGTGGAGAGAAGCGAAGCTATGGTTAGCGTTATCTCATCCTGTACTGAAAATATGTCCTGTAGGTCTCGGTCATAGCTGTCTGCCCAGATGTTCTGGCCCGTCGTCGCATCAATGAGTTGGGACGTCACGCGCAAGCGCTCATCGGCAATTTGAACGCTCCCCTCAACGATGTAGCGAACACCCAATTCCTCTGACACTTTCTGTATATCTGCCGGAGCGTCCTTGTATGAAAACGTTGAGTTTCGGGCGACCACGAAAAAATCTGCAAAACGGGACAAGGCGGTCAGGATGTTCTCACTCAGTCCGTCGCTGAGGTAATCTTGGCTCGGGTCGTTGTTGAGATTGTCGAACGCCATGACCGCGATGGAGGGTTTGCCAGACAGGGCCGCGGCTTGTTCATCCGTGTCCGGGGATCGCACCACGGACCAAGGTTGTAGCCATGCGGCGGCTACTAACGCCAGGACAATTGCGGTGCAACTTACCATAATCAGACGATTTTTCGTTGGCTTGTTCGTAAGTGGCACGATAGGAGAAACGATGGCTTTTGCCTTTTCATCCATTGTAAGGCGGTAGATGTGAACGGGTTCGGAGATGTTCTTGACCTCTCGCCTCCCCAAATCTTCTATGGTGAGATCGAGCTTGGTATGGACCTGTTCGAAAACGCTAGCCGACATGTAAATGCCATCCGGGACAGCCAGGCTTTCAATGCGTGCGGAAACATTTACACCATCCCCGTGAATGTCATCCTGATCTACGACGATGTCGCCAACATTAAGGCCGATACGGTATCGCACCTGCGAATCTTGCGGCAGGTCAGCATTGGCGACGCCTACATAGTGCTGCATGTCCAACGCACACCGAACGGCCTCAACTGCACTTGCAAACTCAAGAAGCAAGCCGTCGCCCATCAATTTGACGATGCGCCCATGTCGTGAAGCGACAATTGGTTCAAAAAACTGCTCGCGATGGGCTTTGACCCTTGCAAGCGTGCCGGCCTCGTCATTTCGAATAAGACGGCTATAGCCAACCACATCGGCGGCAAGTATCGCTGCTAGACGTCTTTCCAAAGACTGAACTCCCACAGTGGGCACCACGCTAAACGCAAAATTGCATCTAGGCCAGATGCGCTAGCCGAACACACATTTCCAAAAAGAGCGATTGTTAAGTCTTTTTAAGGCATCAGCCGTGAAGCTGTGCCTGACTGCGAAGTGCAGTAGTTCATTGAATGTCCGCTTGAGGCTGCGTGCTGTAGTCGCCCGATGCCCCTAGGACCAGATCTGATGCTATTGGGCCGCGACCCACACGCCGCACCGCCGCAAGGCAGCTCTTGAGATGGATAGGTTCTATGGCAACTTGGAATATCAACCAATGGTTCGCGGTGCGATGATGTCACTATTTGACAAACGCTTGCTAGCTTCAGCCATGAGGCCATCAAACGTCTTCAGAACAATTCCGCGGATCCAGGCTAGGGCCGGGTCAGCATCCAACTCGGCATTCCACATAACCCGGAAGACAAGATCAGGCATAACTTGCGGCGGTTCAAAGACTTGCAGGTCGTCGCCACCTGCGCCCTCCAACATGATCAAAGCAACGAAGTTGCCCATCATATTCGTGTTGTTCAGAGACGATGCGACGCCTGACCAACTGCCAGCGTGAAGCCCGATGCGCCGTTTCAAGCCTAGATTTGCAAAGTGCTCGCTGACAGTGCCGTGGATCGCGGCTGGAATGCGAACTACAACATGGGGCCAGCGCATCCAACTTTCCAGGCTCCAATCATTTGTCGCCGGATGGCCGCGCCGCGCCAGAACATACCGCTTCATCGGCTTCAGTGTTTGTGCTTTCAGGCCTTCTGGTAGAGGGAAGTTCGCGTTCCCGAATGCGATATCTATCTCGCCTTGTAAGATCTGGCCTATGGTCTCTTTGGAGTAGGGCTGCCAAGACAGTGCCGAATCCGGGGCCTCTCCCTGCATTCGTGAGATGACACTGGACGCGATGCAATCCAGCGCCGGTCCTGCCATGCGGAAAGTCCGAGAACATGTTGCGGGTTCGAACGGAGCAGGCGTCTGAACGGCGCGTTCGATTTGCGACAAGATCGGTCGGATCTCATGATATAGGGCCTCGGCCCGCGGACTTGGTTTCATGACGCCACCGGCGCGCACCAGCAATGGGTCATCCAACTGCTTACGCAAGCGCCCCAACGCATGACTCACCGCTGACGGCGTTCGACCAAGCTGTTCAGCAGCGCGGTTCACGCTGCCTTCTTCCATGAGAACTCGAAAGACAAAAAGCAGGTTCAGGTCGAGATTTCTTATCTGAATTTCATTCATGTTGCCTGAATGCTATTCGCTGGAGTGACGCTGAATGCTCCCATATTCAGAGGAAAGTGAATTGAAGTGCAATCGAAATCTGAAGGAATTTCACGATGATGCCATCCCTTCCGAAGCTTAAGACACTTCTGATCGATCAAGCGCCGCGCCTAATTCTTGGCGGTATTTTTCTGATAGGGGCGTTGGATGGCTTTGTGTTCATTCTTACAGACGCGCACCTTATACATCCGCCGACCTCTTCCGCCGGGCTTGCATTTGAAGTAGCGCTTAAAGAGGCCGGGTTTCTCTGGCCATTGATGAAAAGTGTCGAACTGGCAGGCGCGCTTCTTCTCTTGTCCAACCGAGCCCCAGCACTGGGGCTGGCTCTGTTGGCGCCGATTATGGCTGTTATCGTACTATTTCATGCCGCTCTCAATCCAGCAGGACTCCCGCTCGCGTTTGTCCTGGTTCTTTGCGGAAGCGCAATCCTGTGGGTCCAACGCACTAGGTATGCGGCTCTCCTTGAATCAGGCACACCCGAGGCACAGACCCGTCCCGTCTCCGCCTGAAATCTCAAAAAAAGGAGAGGACTAATGCCTGGAGTTATTGCGCCCTTACCCGACTCAGCTCAACCGATGACCTCCACCGCAAGGGAGCAAAGAATTGCGACGCACTCATTCAAACTTGAAGTCGGTATACGCTGGAACTGGACCGTTTTAGTTTTATCGATCACTGTTGTTGGACCAAGACCGTTGGCATTTTTGGAGAGTTCACGATGAAGTTCCTTCGTACACCGGACCAACGGTTTGACGGATTGCCAGATTTTGAATTTGGGCCGAACTATCTTGATGTGGATGATACCGAGGGCGGTCTTCTCCGTCTGCACTATTTGGACGAGGGACCGAAACAGGCACCGCCCGTATTGTTGATGCATGGAGAGCCAACCTGGTGCTTCCTGTATCGGCACATGATTCCGTTATTCAAAGATGCGGGCCATCGAGTTCTAGCTCCTGATTTGATTGGGTTTGGACGGTCGGACAAGCCAATTGAGCGATCCGACTACACCTACCAACGCCATGTAGACTGGATATCCGAGTGGTTGCAGAAAGTTGACCTGACGGGCATCACATTGGTTTGCCAGGACTGGGGCGGACTCATTGGCTTGCGGCTGGTTGCGAGTATGCCCGAGCGTTTCTCCCGTGTGGTCGTGGCGAACACGGCCTTGCCCACCGGTGACGTGCCCTTGGGCGACGCATTTCTTTCATGGCGGGAATACTCACAATCCGTACCTGAATTTAATTCGGGACGCATCGTATTCGGTGGCACAACTTCCAAGATTTCCGATGAAGAGGTTGCAGCCTACAACGCACCATTCCCGGATGCGCGCTATCTGGCAGGCGCCCGAGAATTTCCAGTGTTGGTGCCCGACTCGCCTGACAATCCAGCTTCAGAAGCCAACCGAGCCGCATGGGAAACCCTCAAGACCCTCGACACACCTTTTCTGACTGTTTTTGGAGAAGACGATAGGGTCATGGCGGGCGTAGACAAACTGTTCCAAAAGTCGATCCCTGGGGCAGTTGGTCAAAATCATATCGTTGTGCCAAAAGCCGGGCATTTCATTCAAGAAGATGCTGGCAGAGAGCTGGCAAACGCGACTTTGAAGTTCATAGAGCAAACATAGCGGCTGTCAGATTAGTGTCTTCCCGTGCGGCCTCAACTCACACCAAATTTGCGACGCAAATGCTCGGCCAAGGCCGTTACGCGACGTGGTTGGGCTCGGCTCGGCGGAAACATCATTTGCAAAGGTTTCGGCGGTGGAAGGAAATCGCGCAAGACAGAAACAAGTCTGCCAGATCGAACATCGTCGCCGACATCCAGCTCGGACTTCATTACGACCCCATGGCCTGCAATCGCCCAATCGCGGATGAGTGAACCATCATTGACTATTCGATTTCCCTTTACCGAAACGCGCTGGGCATTTGGCCCTGATCCAAACTCCCAAACGTTGTCAATGATGTCCCCAAACCTCATCACCAAGCAGTTGTGGTTCAATAGCTCTTCTGGTTTATCGGGCGTTCCGAATGAGGCCAGGTAACTTGGGGATGCACATACGAAACGTTGGTAGCTTCCTAGATTTCGCAACCTGAGCGAGCTGTCCGTAATGTTGCCGAAGCGAACGGCGAGGTCGAAACCCTGGCCGACAAGGTCGACATAGCCGTCAGAGAGGGACAGTTCGATTGAGACGGCGGGGTTCTCTTCGGTGAATTCGGCAATTACCTTGGAGACAATGCTCCGCCCCAAGTCAATCGGCGCGCTTATGCGAATTGGACCAGACAGAGTTTCGGCGCCGTGCCGAACAAGTGTATCCAGGTCCGCAACCTCACTGAGAACGATTCTTGCTCCATCAGCGAGTGTCCGACCTTCTTCGGTCAAGCTGATAGAACGGGTGGTGCGGTTGAACAAAACCACACCGTAATGTGCCTCCAGAGCCGCGAGCCGCTCGGACACTGTTGTACTCGACAACCCTGTCTCGCGCGCCGCGGCCACCAGACTGCCTTTCTCGGCTATGGTCAGAAACAAGCGAAGATTGTCTAAAAGCATTAAACGGAAATTCCGGATTATATGTTCGATCCAGACCTGTTTATCCCGAAACTTCTGCGGCGTAAATCTAGCGCATCACTCAAGAACACAAGGAACATATTCCAATGGCCAAGCTGACAATCGTCGCCAACATCAAAGCCAACCCCGACAAGATTGACCTCGTAAAGGCCGAGCTGATCAAGCTCATCGACATAACCCGTGCCGAAGAGGGTTGCATTAACTACGACCTGCACCAGGACAACGACAACCCGGCTCATTTCGTGTTCTACGAAAATTGGGAAAGCCGAGAGCTTTGGCAAACCCACATGAGTGCTCAGCACCTTGCGGCTTACCTGGAAGCAACCGAAGGCGCCGTTGCGGAATTCACTTTGAATGAAATGACAGTCATCGGTTGATACAGAACCGGACAAAGGAGCACGCCATGAAAGCCGTCGGATACCGTGAGACAGGGTCGATTGATCGGGCGGACGCCCTGGTTGACTTCGAGGCCGACAAACCGACGCCGAAGGGGCGCGACTTATTGGTGAAAGTGCAGGCCGTGTCAGTAAACCCGGTCGATACGAAGATTCGGCAAAGACGTGCTCCTGTAGGTCCAGCACCTGATATTCTGGGGTGGGACGCAGTAGGGATCGTCGAAGCAGTTGGCGAAACGGTTGAGACTTTCCGTCCGGGAGATACAGTTTGGTATGCAGGGGCGATCAACCGACCGGGAACCAATGCCGAGTTTCATCTGGTAGATGAACGTATTGTGGGAGCCGCGCCAAAATCCATAACAGCGACAGCGGCAGCGGCGATGCCGCTTACGACGCTTACTGCTTATGAGATGCTGTTCGACCGCTTGCGAGTCCAAGATGCCGTTCCCGGCGGAACCAATACGTTGCTGATTATAGGCGGCGCAGGCGGTGTCGGGTCAACTACCATTCAATTGGCCCGAGCTCTCACTGACTTGACGGTGATTGCCACTGCTTCTCGACCCGAGACACAAGACTGGGTTCGAGAGTTGGGTGCCCACCATGTCATCAACCATGCTGAACCTTTGGGACCGCAGGTCGATGCGCTCGGTATCGAAAGCGTTGATTTTATCTACTCAACGAACCATTCCCAACTGTATGCATCTCAAGCTGGAGAGGTGATGACACCCCAAGGTCGTTTTGGGTTGATAGACGATCCAGAAACCTTCGACATTGCGCCGTTCAAACCCAAGTCGATCTCAATACATTGGGAGTTCATGTACACCCGTTCGCTTTTTGGGACTAGCGATTTGAGCCGTCAAAGTGAAATCCTGAATCAGGTCGCCGGGTTGATAGACGATGGAAAGATCAGATCCACGGCAACGGATACACTTGGTCGGATCAATGCTACAAACTTAATGAAAGCGCATACGATCCTTGAAAGCGGGAAAGCCAAAGGAAAGCTCGTGCTTGAGGGATTCTAGATGAGAATTGAACGGCTGGATCACGTGAACATAGTAACGACCAGGTTGCCTGACATGGTCGCCTGGTATGAAGAGGTCCTGGGTTTGAAACCTGGGGCCCGCCCCGATTTTCCGTTCCCCGGAGCATGGTTGTATGCGGGTGACCACGCTGTGGTCCACCTTGTGGGTCATGAAGGAACGCCCAATGTCGGCTCCGAAGTGAAGCTAAAGCTCGAACATTTTGCGCTCTCAGCCACGGGGTTGGACGCATTCGAGGAAAAGCTGATCTCGAGTCAGACCCAGTATCGCAAAACTGACGTCCCGGGGGCTCGAATAGTCCAAATCCATTTGGCCGATCCTGATGGAAATCATATTCATATAGACTTCGAAGAAACCGGGTAAGTGGCAAACCCTCGGAATAGTCGGGCCGCATAACCAAGATCGAAACGTCTTGCCGATTAGTGGTCGAGATGCTTGCCGGCTTATTTCCAGGAATTACGTGGGCCAACATTTTGGGGCGGTACAAACGTCGATTTGGAGATCAGCATGCCGGATATCGAAACAAACAAGAAAAACGTCATCGCTTTTTACGAAATGATGTTCAACGCGTGTCGACCAGCCGAGGCCATAGCGACCTTTGTTGGTGAAACCTATGCGCAGCACAACCCACATGTTGGCGACGGCAAGCAAGCCTTTGTCGAGTACTTCGAGCGCATGGCCGCCGAATACCCGGGAAAGCGCGTGGACATCAAACGTGCCTTTGCTGAAGACGACCACGTTATTCTGCATTGCCATCAAATCTGGCCTGATGGTCTCGAGTACGCAGGGATCGACATTTTTCGCTTGGATGCTGATGGTAAGGTTGTCGAACACTGGGACGTTCTTCAGGAAGTTCCAGCAAACAGCGAGAATGACAATGGCATGTTTTGACTTAACCCTTCTGACAGTGGTGCATGGAACTTCGAATGTTCCTGTCGGCTGAACCACCATAGTCAAAGGCCATAAGTCTGATCCAAGAATCCCGCCGAAGCGTATCTATAGGAACCCTTCAGCAAGGAAATAAATATGCTCCCAAAGAGTATTCTTGCGGCGACCCTTGGATTACTTGCAGCTACTTCGCTTCAAGCTGGTGTACAAATTCGCTTTATAGAAGGCGCACCCAAGGACCGTTTTGTTCTGACAAATGTCGGAACGTGCGAAGTAGAAGCCTCGACCCTCAAAATTTACTTGTCGCAATCCGCCGGACGTCTGATTTTCGACGTTACCGAAAAAGGCGCGGGTGTAGAGGTTTTCCAACCTCTCGAATTCGTTGAGGGTGCGGATGCTCTGCGGCAAATTCCGGCGGTCGTGGACGGGCAAGATACAATTGAACTTGAGATTGCATCCCTCGAAGCCGGGGACAAACTCGCCTTCACCATCGATGTAGATGACACTATCGGGCAACGCGAAATCACCGTAACGGGGTCGGAGATCGAAGGCGCCAGGGTGTCGTATATCGATGCGGATGAGACCAGTACTGCGACCTTCTCTTCCGAAGCACTTGTGAACGTGACGACCAAGGACTGCTGAAAGCTATCCTACAATGTCGAATTGGTTGATTCGCATAGCATTTCTCGCCCTCATGTTGGGAGGCGGTATCCTGATCGGGATACACCGCTATCGGCGGCGTGGTGATCACCGCATCGAGGCTTTGCGATTTTGCCATCGACGGGCAGATCCTTTTGAACCAACGTGCGGTTTTAGACATAGAAGAGTATGTAGAGACAGAAGAACTGGGAGAAAGAAAGATGAAGGGCATCGGTAATCCTGTGCAGATTTTTCGTGTCCTCAGTCTCTCTGATCAGGCTAAGTGATGCGATTGCTTTTAGGAGTTTATGCGTTCTTTGCATTGACTCTTCGCGACACCGATCCACCTTTCTGAAGCAGTTTTTAGGGGCATTCTGAGTGTTTGCAAGGACCATCGCCTTGTTGCTCTGCACCGTGTCCAATCCAGTCGTGGCATTGCAGCTGCGCGAAACGGGGCGCTATGAGCTCAACCAACCCGCAAGTCTTGACTACGATCCGACGTTTTGTGGGTTGTGGATTGCGAACGAGGGGCCCGAGGCCATTCTCGTTACATTGCAAGGTGATGAGTTGCGCCGCATATCCGGCGATCTCTTCCGTATCAAAGCAATTGCTATTGAAGGGGCTCACTTGTTGGTAGGCGACGGTCTTGGCAGCCTCCAACGTGTCACTAAGGAAGGAGTCACTTTAGGAGCACCATTTGAACTTGAAGGTGGATTTGCGGATACCGAAGGGATCGCGATCAATGCCAAGGGGCACATCGTGACCGTAGAAGATGACCCGGAACGGTTGTCCTGGTTCACTTCAGAGGGTGCTTTGACGGCGAGGTTGGATACCATGAAGCTCTCTCCCCCCTTGAGCGAGGCACAAGGGATCGCGATTGACCCACGCACCGGTCACATGTTGATTGTTGATGACTTGGAAGGGTCAAACAGCCTGTATGAGTTCACGGCTGATGGCCAACTGCTCGCCCAGCAAAGCTTGTTGGAGTTCGGAACCGATCCGGAAGGCATCGCCATTAGGCCAGGATCCAACCAACTTTTCGTGGCATTCGACGGTGGCGCGAAGATTGTGACATTTGACTACACACCCACCTTGCCTGAAGGATCACCGCCGCTTCCCCCGGGCGGAGATTGCATGATGTTCTAAGAATTTGGCTACGTATTCTGGCTAGCGCCGGTTTTTGCCTAGTCCCGTTCGCTGTCCAATGCTTCTCGTATCCGCGTCAGATTCGGCAGCGAATTGTGAAATGGATCGGACCCGAGATCGGACAGAACTGGACCTAGGGCTTCCGACATCTGCTCCATACACGCGCTCAAAAACTCAGCGCCTTGCGGCGTGGACCGGGCAATTTTCGAACGCTTGTCATAGGGGTTGGCTTCAAGGGTAATCAGGGCTTGGTTTTCAAGGCTGGCGAGCATATGCGTCATCGATGTCTTGGGCACTTGAAAAGCGTTCGATAGCTGTAGTGGAGTTTCTCCCTCGGGACGCCGGACAAGGTGGCCTAAAATTCCAAATTGAGTCGCTGTCATTCGACCAGGCAAGAACGCTTCAAGCTTGGTCGAGATCAGCTGATTAATGATCCCGACCTCGGTGAAGAACCGGTAGACTTCGTTGGTCTCATCTTCAGGCTTCATTCAGAATTCGTGTCTCCAGCGGCCAGCGGGGTGTGGCAATTGGCTCGGGTCCATACCCCAAACGCAGCAACATTTGCACCGTGTGGCCCGGTGACGCAAGAAGCTCATGAGCCAGAGCGTATTCATCAGCCATCTCGGGATATTCCTGAAGGGCCTGACTGACCGGATGAACGCCTAGGCCCATTTCGGTTGTCTTCAGGTAGAAACGCATCAACCGACGCCCGGCATCGAGTTGATCGCTTCGCATATTTGTGGCGGTTGTGAGGACTGCGTATTGCGGCGTCGCGTCTAGCATTGAGAAGTAGTCTTGCATGTGTGCCTGAGTGCCGGGGTGATCAACGTTCATCAGGGTCTCATTATCGAGAAAACCGGTAAGCCGCAGCGTTTCCAGCATGGGATCGCGCAATTCAATCCCGTCTGGGTTGGCGTTGATTTCTGCTTTCCCGATCCGCATCAGGTCGACGGATTCTTTCAGGGTCTGCGGCGTTCGCATTTCGATTTCAAAGGCGCGTTTCGTGAGGTCTCGAATACGGGCCGCCAATTCGTCATCGGTAATCAAAGTGGCAAAGTTTCCAAGCGCAGACATTTGGGCGGTAGAGAGGCGCTGCTCAGTGTACGGTTCTTTGTTGGAATGTCGGTTGAGGATTTGATCTGAGAGTGGATCGGGTACTCCGCCAGGCACAAACACTGCTTCTGCGATTGGTCCGTCATCACCATCAGGCAGTAACTTGACATCGGAATCAAACCCAAGAGCACCTGCCGCCAGAACCATCGTCTCAACAAATGCACCGAGGCCAATATAGAGCTGACGGTGATAAGGATCGGTTTCTGGAAGCTCGCGATCAGTATCACGGTGGATGCGCACTTTGTCTTGACCCACCAACTCGACTAGCCAAGGTTGCAAATTATGCGGGTTGGGGGCGAGAATTGCGTAAGACAAAGCGGCTTTGCGGGGATCGTCATACGGTTTTGGCGTCCACGGTGCCAGAGCAATATGGGGCGTTCGCGTGGAGAGGAACCCAACCGCGCCCGTTGCCGCTAGTATCGTGCCTCCACCTAGAATTTTTAGAAAACGTCTTCTGTTTGGCATCTTGGTTCTCCAATAGTACGATATCGAACTAAATAATACGAAGTCGTACTAAATCAACCCCCATGGGTGCGTTGACTGGTTATATGACTTGGAGAAAAGAAAACTAGAACAACCGGGCGCCATTGCGGACTACCGTTTTCGACAAGTATTCGGGGTGCCAAGGCGTCAAAACAATCAGTTCTTTTAGACGGTTAAAGAACGAGCACGAGAAGATCGGAGACTGTTAAGGCGTTGCTTTTCGAGTGTCTCACAGAGCATAGCCTTGGCTTGGAGCCTTTGTGCTCGATGACGTTCACAGGGTCGACATCCGGTCGACCTCCACTAATCGCTTGGGAGACGACGCGGTAACCGGTGTCTTAAGCCGGACATCGGTTCAGGTTTGTTGTCGATAGTCTTTAGTATATTTACTGCAACCCAGCATTGAGACATGCTGCCTTAGATGCGCTTAAAGCTGTTAGGCGCTGGCTTTGGGTCACTTTTTCGAGCACCTAAGGACAGAAGCCAGAGTGCTTTCGAGTTGGAGTGCAAGCTTTTGGGCTAATCGTGCAAAGTTATGCGCAAATACCGTGCAAATCTATGGGCGAAAACTCAAGGTTTTCTTCAATGAAATCAGTGATGAAAGCGCAACATTATGAGCATATCTACAGTGCGTGTGGAGCTCAAGCTGCGTGATGATGAGGAAGATGTGAGCGATTGTTCCGGCTGAACGGGGTGCAACTGGCACGTCTCGAACCGTACTATGCAATTGCTTTGCAATGTGGATTCGAAAAAGTGTTTTGCGCAAATGTTTGAGAATCTGGCTAGACTCTGCGGCGACCGGCCAATCATAAGCGAACGCACACATCTTTAAGCGCACTTCGCCGTAGCGAGCCTTTCAATAGCGCGATAAAGTCCCGAGCAACCGGAGGCACCAATAGGCTCGACCGAAATGCCACCTTTGCCTAGACCCTGGCGCCGAATGATGAGCAGTGTGGATAATGGAAAACACCAGGCAGAATGGCACCTTTTCCTCTGACGCAGCATCACGGCGTCTTGAGGCCTTTGATACACGCCGCAGTTGGCAGTTGGGTACATTGGGTCCGGCCCTGGTTCTGGCAATCTGCGCAATGTGGGTCGGTGTCACGTGGTGGGAGCTGATAGAGAACGGCACCAATGCTATCTCGATAGACTTTCGGGTTTTCTGGGCTGCGGCGCGCCTTGCCTTTCTAGGCGAACCTCTGGCGGCATTCGACATAGAGCAATTGGCGTCGGTTCACGGCATTCGTGACGAAAAATGGATGCCCTGGTTGTATCCGCCCGGTTTTCTGATCGCGCTGATGCCGCTCGGAGCTTTTACGTTTCCAGTGGCTTGGCTAGTATTTCTCGTTCTTTCTGTATTGGCGATGTTGGCTGCGGTTCGACCATTTTCTGGCGGCATTATACCCGTTTGGATTGGCTTTGCTCTCGCGCCGGCAATGCTGCCGTCACTCCTGATGGGCCAAACCAGCGTTTTGTGGTTCGCCACTTTGTTAGCTGCCCTGGCGTCGCTGCGGGATAACAGACCGATCATGGCGGGCGTCTTGATTGGAATTCTGACGCTCAAGCCGCAACTCGGTCTGATGATTCCGATTGCATTGTTGGCGTGTTCTGCATGGCGAACAATTGCCGCAGCCACTGTCACGACGTTGCTCATTTTGGCAGTGCCGACGTTAATCCTCGGCGTCGATTACTGGACAGACTTCCAGGAACTGAACCAACTTCATCTCACGATCGTAAGGACCGCCAGTGCTGAAAATGACCTGATGACAAGCATTTACTCGGCTCTCTCCGGGATCGGAATACCTGAGCCCTGGGCGCTTGCAGCTCAGTGGTTGGTGGCTGCGCTGGCCGCAGTTTTTGTTGCGGTCGCGTGGCACAATCCCAAGATCGAATTCGATCTTCGGGCCGCGACCCTGTTATTGGCGATCATGCTTTCAGCCCCTTATTTCTGGTACTATGAATGTACACTTCTTGCGCCTGCTGCACTTTTCTTGATCAGAGGCGGTGCTCTGACGACCAACTGGTGGGGCAATTGTCTCGCCGCTTTGATGTGGCTGGGTGTCGCGCCCGCAACGCTGTTGGTTGTATTTACTGACGTCGACGCGATTTCAGTGCGATACACATTCTTACCTGTCGCACTGGCCGCGTGTGCGATATGTTGGCATGCTGTTTTTCAAAGTCTGTGGATGCATAAAAATCTATAGTCAACTGTAGGCACCGCGATTTCCCCGTCAGTTTTCGACAGATTTACTGAGCTTTATTACTCTTTTTTCCGAAATTTCCTGGCGTCAGCACCCGCTGGTGATTGTTGCTGCAGCGTAGCAGGAGTCCAGAGAGAGGAAGGTAGTAGAGGCGCAGACCATCCGGCATCAATACCTACAGCATTAACTGGCCAAAACCGAACCAGTAGTCCCAATACAATACCACCTGCGGCTTCGGAAGCTTTCCGGAATCACCATCCTTTTCAGGCTCTCTCCATTTGATACTCGCATTTCACCAATAAAGTTGTTGCAATCAGCTGAAGCGAGGCTTCCATCTTAATCGCACCTTACCTTGCTCATTCGTCGGACAATCAGGCAATTCGACCAGTTTTTCGCTTATCCGACAACACTGCCCGGTTGATGACTTTCGAGAGTGCTTCAGCGTTAAAGGCGCACACGTTTTTGCAGCGTGCGACTGTGCGTTATTTTTTACTTTTTGTGGTATTTTCGACGCAAAAGCCCAAAGCCATTGGGCCGCAACATTGCCAAAATCAAAGTAAAATTTGCGACTTGTGGTGTTTGTCTTTTGCCTTTGTTTTCAATATTTTAACATCCGACAAGCAGGCGCGGGATTTCACATCTAAACGGACACCCAGTCGCCCAATTTGGTATGCCAAATTGTGGCGTTCAAGTGGGGTTCATTGTTCAGAAGGTTGCTCGGAATAAGATCAAAAATTCAATGAAATTGAGCATTTATGAGCATTTATGTTCGGAAGAAATGGTGCCCAGGAGAGGACTCGAACCTCCACGTCCATACGGACACTAGCACCTGAAGCTAGCGCGTCTACCAATTCCGCCACCTGGGCAGGTGTCGTGGAGGGGCGTTTAAGCCTACTGGCGGGGGGCGTCAACCGGATTCGGGTGGAAAATTGAAAGTTTTTTGACGCCAGGCCAAAAGCACCTTGAACACTCGGTTCTTTTCCCTGCTGCGCGGCGTTATTGCGCCTTGTTTGCCGGCCCGTGGAGCGGTAGATCGAAGCAAGACCCTCGCTACAGGAGCCCCATCATGTCCAAAATGGTCACGATTTACGGTGGATCGGGATTTGTCGGCCGTTATATCGCCCGACGTATGGCAAATGAAGGATGGCGCGTGCGGGTTGCGGTGCGACGCCCCAACGAGGCGATGTTCGTCAAACCTTACGGTGTCGTGGGCCAGGTCGAACCCATTCTCTGCAACATTCGCGATGACGCCTCGGTCGCCATGGCGATGCACGGGGTCGATGCCGTGGTCAATTGCGTTGGTGTTTTGAACGAACTGGGTAAAAACGAGTTTGACAAGGTTCAGGCTGAAGGGGCCGGGCGGGTCGCCCGTCTGGCTGCGGAACGGGGCATTTCCCGTATGGTGCACATGTCTGCGATTGGTGCGGATGCGAACTCGGACAGCGAGTATTCCCGCACCAAGGCAGAGGGTGAGGCCGCTGTGCTGGCCCATATGCCCGGTGCGGTCATCCTGCGCCCATCGGTGATCTTTGGAACCGAGGATCAGTTCTTTAACCGCTTTGCCGCCATGACCCGACTGGGGCCGATTCTGCCCCTGGTCGGTGCGGAGACGCGTTTTCAGCCAGTCTATGTGGATGACGTCGCGCAAGCTGCCGTTCAGGGTGTATTGGGGCACGCGGCCGCTGGTACGTACGAGCTGGGCGGGCCTGAGATCAAGACTTTCCGGGCGTTGATGCAGCAGATGCTGGAGGTCATTCACCGCCGCCGTGTCATTGTCGGTTTGCCTTTCTGGATCGGCAAGATCATGGCGGGTGTACTGGATATTGCAAAATTCGTCAGCTTTCAGCTGTTTCCGAACCACATCCTGACGAAGGATCAACTGAAAAACCTGCGCCGCGACAATGTCGTGTCTGAGGGAGCCATGACCTTCGCCGATTTGGGTATCGAGCCGGCTGCATTGGATTCCGTATTGCCTGAGTACCTATGGAAATTCCGGCCTGCGGGTCAGTATGATGACATCCAGAATTCGGCCGGGAACCTGCGGATCTGATCAGCTGTAGGCGATGATCAGAAGGACAGCGCCAAGTACCACGCGGTAAATCACGTAGGGCGTGAAGCTGACGCTGCGCAGCAAACGCATCATCAGCGTCAAAGCCAGTAACGCTGCAATGAAGGCAAAGAACGCGGCTATAGCGCCATCTTTCGCCAACTGTACGTCCGCTTGACGGATCACGTCCACGGACAGCAAGGTTCCGGATGCAAGGATCGTGGGAATGGACATCAACATGGCAATGCGGGTGCCATCTTCCCGCGCATAGCCAAGCTGACGTGCGCCCGTGATCGTAATGCCGGAACGCGACGTGCCTGGGATCAAGGCCAGCACCTGCCACAACCCCATGATTATTGCGTCTCGAATGCCCCAATCAGACGCTTGTTTTGTTTGCGGGCCTTTCTGGTCCATCCAATACAGCAGCAGACCGAATACCAGCATCGTCCATCCGATAACCGTGATGGAGCGCAAGGACTGGCTGACGCCCGTCAGATGCAGAATTGCCCCGACAATCACCGTGGGTATGGTTGCGATGATCAGGCACAAGGCCAGGCGCGACTGAGGGGTTTCAAGCCTCCCAATCAGAGCGTCGGGAAGCCCTGCGAACGCCTGCTTCACATCGGCCCAGAAATACAGAACAACAGCGCCCAGCGTGCCGACATGCACCGCAACATCTATTGTCAGGCCCTGGTCGTCCATGCCGGTCAGGCTGGGCAAAAGGATAAGATGTCCCGAGGACGAGATCGGCAAAAATTCGGTAATACCCTGAATAATTGCCGCGAGAATCAACTGAAACAAACTCATCTGCCCTGCCGTGGTGCCGTCACGTGTTGTTTGATTTTATGGGTATAAGTGTGGTGTCAGAAAGAAAAGCATTCATATGGGTCCGTATCGGACCTAAATTTGTGAGACATTTCTCATTTTTGGGGTCGCGCACTGAATTTTCGTATAACTAGGTCAGCACAGTTGACTTTTCATTCGAATTGACATCCCTTAAAGAAACCCGACCAAGCCAATTCATGGAGTCTGACCCGTGGCCAAGCAACCGATGCTGAAATTTGTGCAGATCGACCGTGTCATGCCCGAAAAGCGTGCCGCTGATGACCGCAAGGAAGACTTTGACGAAATCTATGCCGAGTTCGCGGCTGAAAAGGCGGCCGAGCAGGCCAGCCGTTGCAGCCAGTGCGGCGTGCCATATTGTCAGTCGCATTGCCCGCTGCACAATAACATCCCAGACTGGTTGCGCCTGACTGCGACCGGGCGCTTGGAAGAGGCCTATCAAACCAGCCAGGCCACCAACACTTTCCCCGAGATCTGCGGTCGTATCTGCCCACAGGATCGGCTGTGCGAAGGCAATTGCGTGATTGAACAGTCGGGTCACGGTACTGTCACCATCGGTACGATCGAGAAATACATCACCGACACGGCCTGGGACAAAGGTTGGATTCAACCCGTGACACCGACTGCCGAGCGCAGCGAAAGCGTTGGTGTCATCGGTGGTGGCCCGGGAGGTCTGGCCGCGGCGGACATGCTGCGTCGTGCGGGTATCCAGGTGACTGTTTATGACCGCTATGACCGTGCCGGTGGCTTGCTGATGTACGGCATTCCGGGCTTCAAGCTGGAAAAGGACATCGTCCAGCGCCGCAACGATCTGCTGGCGGATGGCGGCGTTGAATTCGTTCTGAACTGCGACGTGGATGCCACCAAATTCGAAGAAATCCGTACCAAACATGACGCCGTGATCATCGCGACAGGAGTCTACAAGTCCCGTGACCTGTCCATGCCCGGCAGCGGTCTGGCCGGTATCGAGAAAGCCATAGATTTCCTGACCGCCTCGAACCGCAAAAGCTTTGGCGACGAAGTTGAGGATTTCGACAATGGCCGGCTGAACGCCGAAGGTAAGAAAGTTGTCGTCATTGGCGGCGGCGACACCGCGATGGACTGCGTTCGAACCTCGGTCCGTCAGGGCGCGACCTCGGTCAAGTGCCTTTACCGTCGTGACCGGGCCAACATGCCGGGCTCGCAGCGTGAGACGCAGAATGCCGAGGAAGAAGGCGTGATCTTCGAATGGCTGAGCGCGCCCAAAGGGTTCACTGGCGATGACAAAGTGTCCGGTGTGATGGTGCAAAAGATGCGTCTGGGCCAACCCGATGCGTCGGGTCGTCAGGCCCCCGAGATCATCGAAGGCGCGGATTACGTGGAAGAGGCCGATCTGGTCATCAAGGCTCTGGGGTTCGAGCCCGAAGACCTGCCCACCCTGTTCGGTCAGCCCGACTTGCCTGTGACCCGTTGGGGCACTGTCAAGGCCGCGTTCCAAACCGGTGAGACCGAGATGGACGGCGTCTATGCCATCGGTGATATCGTGCGTGGCGCCTCGCTGGTGGTTTGGGCCATTCGCGACGGCCGGGATTGCGCCGACGCAATTATCGACCGGTTCAACAGCAAGGCTGCCGTGGCAGCCGAGTAACCCCACAGTCCAGCGACAGGAGGGTCAGGAATGCCCGAATTGCAAGGTCAATGCATGTGCGGCGCGGTCACTGTGACCGCCACCCCGGCGAAAAATGTGCTGGGGGCGTGCCATTGCGACCAGTGCCGCCGTTGGACCAGCTCGATGCTGGTGACATTCCCGGCCGAGCCCGGTTACGCCGCATTGGGACCGGTAAAAACCTTCACTTCGTCCGAATGGGCCGAGCGCGCCTTTTGCGGCGAATGCGGCTCGTCCTTGTGGTATCGGATCACTTTGCCGGGCGAGATGCACGGCCAGACCCAAATGGCCGCGGGGCTGTTCGAAAACGGTACCGGCAGCCAACTGAAATTAGAACTCTACATCGACAAAAAGCCCGAGGGGTATGCGTTCGCGGGCGAGCGCAAGCAGATGACCAAGACGCAAGTCGAAGCCATGTTTGCCCCATCCGAAGAAGGAGACAGCCAATGACCAAATACGATGCCGATTGGGTGCGGGCGGAAGAAGCCAAGCGAAAGTGGATGGCGGAAAACGGTCTCTATTCCGAGGAAGAAGAGCATTCTTCCTGCGGTGTGGGTCTTGTTGTTTCGGTCGATGGCAAGGCGTCGCGCAAGGTTGTCGACGCCGGTATCGATGCGCTGAAGGCGATCTGGCACCGCGGTGCAGTAGACGCCGATGGCAAGACAGGCGACGGCGCGGGCATCCATGTGCAGATCCCGGCGCCTTTCTTCTATGACCAGATACGCCGTACCGGTCACGAGCCGCGCATGAACGAGTTGATCGCAGTTGGTCAGGTCTTTTTGCCCCGTACCGATTTCGGCGCGCAGGAGCAGTGCCGGACCATCGTGGAAACCGAAGTGCTGCGGATGGGCTACTACATCTATGGCTGGCGTCATGTGCCGGTGGATGTGACCTGTCTGGGGGAAAAGGCCAATGCGACCCGTCCCGAGATCGAGCAGATTTTGATCTCGAATTCCAAGGGCGTGGATGAGGAAACCTTCGAGCGTGAGCTTTATGTGATCCGCCGTCGGATCGAAAAGGCCGCAGCCGCAGCCGGAATCTCTGGCCTCTACCTCGCCTCGCTGAGCTGCCGGTCGATCATCTACAAGGGCATGATGCTGGCCGAGCAGGTCGCCGTCTTCTACCCCGACCTGATGGACGATCGGTTCGAAAGCGCCTTTGCCATCTATCACCAGCGCTATTCCACCAACACCTTTCCGCAATGGTGGCTGGCGCAGCCGTTCCGCATGCTGGCGCATAACGGCGAGATCAACACGCTGAAGGGCAATATCAACTGGATGAAAAGCCATGAGATCCGCATGGCGTCGGCGTCCTTTGGTGATCACGCGGAAGACATCAAGCCCATCATTGCCGGCGGGTCGTCGGATTCCGCCGCATTAGACTCGGTTTTCGAGGTTTTGGTGCGCGCTGGTCGCTCGGCGCCGATGGCGAAAACCATGCTGGTGCCGGAAAGCTGGTCCAAGCAGGCGGTCGAGCTGCCACAGGCCTGGCGCGACATGTATTCGTACTGCAATTCGGTGATGGAGCCGTGGGACGGCCCCGCAGCGCTGGCGATGACGGATGGGCGCTGGGTGTGCGCCGGGTTGGATCGGAACGGTCTGCGCCCGATGCGCTATGTGGTAACGGGTGACGGGCTGGTGATCGCCGGGTCCGAGGCGGGCATGGTGCCGATCGATGAGGCCACCGTAGTCGAGAAAGGCGCGCTGGGTCCGGGTCAGATGCTGGCCGTGGACATGAAAAAGGGCAAGCTGTTCCGCGACACGCAAATCAAGAATAAACTGGCGCGCGCGTTGCCGTTTGGCGAATGGGTCGGAAAGATCAATGATCTCGACGACACGCTGGCCGGCGTGATCGAACAGCCGCTGTTTACAGGTGAAGAACTGCGCAAGCGCCAGATTGCGGCAGGGTATTCGGTCGAGGAACTGGAGCAGATTCTGGCTCCGATGGCTGAAGACGGGAAAGAGGCGCTGGCCTCGATGGGCGATGACACGCCCTCGGCGGTGCTGTCCAAGCAATACCGCCCGCTCAGCCACTTTTTCCGCCAGAACTTCAGCCAGGTGACGAACCCGCCGATCGACAGCTTGCGCGAATATCGTGTGATGTCTTTGAAGACACGGTTCGGCAACCTCAAGAACGTGCTGGATGAGGACAGCAGCCAGACCGAAATCATCGTGCTGGAGAGCCCTTTTGTCGGCAACGCGCAATGGGAACGGCTGGTCGAAAACTTCAATTCTCCGCTGGCCGAGATCGATTGTACCTTTGAGTCCGGCGAAGGCGCATTGGACACCGCATTGACCCGTATCAGAGCCGAAGCCGAGGAGGCCGTACGCTCGGGCGCCGGACATCTGGTCCTGACGGACCATCATTCCGGTCCGGGAAAGGTGGCGATGCCAATGATCCTGGCGACCAGCGCCGTGCACAGCCATCTGACACGCAAAGGCTTGCGCACGTTCTGCTCGCTCAACGTGCGGTCTGCTGAGTGTATCGACCCGCATTACTTCGCGGTGCTGATCGGTTGTGGTGCGACCGTTGTGAATGCGTATCTGGCAGAGGATTCGCTGGCGGACCGGATCGAGCGTGGTTTGCTGGACGGCACACTGACCGAGAATGTCGCGCGCTACCGTGAAGCCATCGACCAGGGCCTGCTCAAGATCATGGCGAAGATGGGTATTTCGGTTGTTTCGTCCTACCGCGGCGGTCTGAATTTTGAGGCCGTTGGTCTGAGCCGCGCCATGGTGGCCGAGTATTTCCCGGGTATGACAAGCCGCATTTCGGGTATTGGTATCCATGGTATCCGGGTCAAGGCGGAAGAGATTCACGCCAAGGGCTGGAACAGCGGTCTGGACGTCCTGCCTATTGGTGGTTTCTACAAGGCACGTCAGTCTGGCGAGACCCATGCCTGGGAAGCCACCTCGATGCATATGATGCAAATGGCCTGTAACAGAGCCTCATATGAGCTGTGGAAGCAGTATTCGGCCAAGATGCAGTCCAACCCGCCGATTCACCTGCGTGACCTGATGGATTTCAAACCGCTGGGCAAACCGATCCCGCTGGAGGAGGTGGAGTCCATCACATCGATCCGCAAACGGTTCGTGACGCCAGGCATGTCGCTCGGCGCGCTGAGCCCCGAGGCGCACAAGACGCTGAACGTGGCGATGAACCGGATCGGTGCCAAGTCCGACTCGGGCGAGGGCGGCGAAGACCCGGCGCATTTCGTGCCGGAACCCAATGGCGACAACCCATCGGCCAAGATCAAACAGGTGGCCTCGGGCCGGTTCGGTGTGACCGCCGAATACCTGAACCAGTGTGAAGAGCTGGAGATCAAGGTTGCGCAGGGTGCGAAACCCGGTGAGGGCGGTCAGCTGCCGGGCATGAAGGTCACCGACCTGATCGCGCGTCTGCGGCACTCGACCAAGGGTGTGACCCTGATCTCGCCGCCGCCGCACCACGATATCTACTCGATCGAGGATCTGGCGCAGCTGATCTACGACCTGAAACAGATCAACCCGCGCTGCAAGGTGACGGTCAAGCTGGTTGCGTCGTCGGGGGTTGGCACGATTGCAGCCGGTGTGGCCAAGGCAAAAGCGGATATTATCCTTATTTCGGGTCACAATGGTGGCACCGGTGCCTCGCCAGCGACCAGCATCAAATATGCCGGTCTGCCGTGGGAGATGGGCCTGACCGAGGCGCATCAGGTTCTGGCGATGAACAACCTGCGCGACCGCGTGACCTTGCGGACCGATGGCGGCCTGCGCACCGGTCGTGACATCGTCATGGCCGCGATGATGGGGGCCGAGGAATACGGCATCGGGACCGCCGCCCTTATCGCGATGGGCTGTATCATGGTGCGTCAGTGCCAGTCGAACACTTGCCCGGTTGGCGTATGTACGCAGGACGAATCCTTGCGGGCCAAGTTCACCGGCAATGCGGACAAGGTGGTGAACCTGATCACCTTCTACGCACAGGAAGTGCGTGAATTGCTGGCCAGCCTCGGCGCGCGATCGATTGACGAGATCATCGGCCGGGCTGATCTGTTGGCTCAGGTCAGCCGGGGTTCGGCGCATCTGGACGATCTGGACCTGAACCCGCTGCTGATCACCGTCGATGGCTCGGCCAATATCGTTTACGATCGCGACAAGGACCGCAATGCGGTGCCTGATACGCTGGACGCCGAGATCGTGCGCGATGCTGCCCGGTTCCTGAAGGATGGTGAAAAGATGCAGCTGTCCTATGCGATCCAGAACACGCACCGGACCGTAGGCACCCGCACATCGAGCCATATCGTCAAGAATTTCGGGATGCGGAACACGTTTCAGGACGACCACCTGCATGTGAAACTGCAGGGTTCGGCCGGGCAATCGCTGGGGGCCTTTGCGGCACCCGGGCTCAAACTGGAAGTATCGGGCGATGCCAACGACTATGTCGGCAAGGGCCTGTCGGGCGGAACCATCGTTGTCCGTCCGCCGCAGGTCAGCCCGCTGAAGGCGGATGACAACACGATCATAGGCAACACGGTTCTGTACGGTGCAACCGATGGTCACCTGTTTGCCGCGGGACGTGCCGGAGAACGGTTTGCTGTTCGAAACTCGGGCGCGACGGTGGTGATCGAGGGATGCGGCTCGAACGGTTGTGAGTACATGACGGGCGGCGTGGCCGTGATCCTGGGGGACATCGGCGCCAACTTTGGCGCGGGTATGACCGGGGGTATGGCCTATCTCTACGACCCCGAGGGCAAGGCGCAACTGCTGATGAACATGGAGACGCTGGTGACCTGCCCCGTGACGGTAGATCACTGGGAAGATCAGCTGAAAACCCTGATCCAGCGCCATGTTTCAGAAACCGGCAGCCGTAAGGCAGTCGACATTCTGCAGCATTGGGATGTCGAGAAAGGCCATTTTCTGCAGGTTTGCCCGAAAGAGATGTTGGACAAGCTGAGCCATCCGCTGTCGA
The DNA here is from genome assembly GCF_057220975.1 of Ruegeria sp. HKCCD9138. Classification (NCBI taxonomy): domain Bacteria; kingdom Pseudomonadati; phylum Pseudomonadota; class Alphaproteobacteria; order Rhodobacterales; family Roseobacteraceae; genus Ruegeria; species Ruegeria sp. HKCCD9138. Next base: position 133,449 of record NZ_JBWVAZ010000012.1, read on the forward strand.
TTGCAGCGACGGCCGTTCCTGCAGAATAGCCGTTTATCGACCCAGGAATCGAAACCCCGCGTGTCCTGAGCAACACGCGGGGTTTCGTAATTTGCGCATTCTGATCGCTATTTCTTGCCCAGTTCGACAAAAAACGCCTAGCTTTGGTCACAGTTTCTTTGGGAAATCCGGTCAAGGTCAGGCCTTGATGACGTGAGCGAAGTGGAATGTTCAGATGCCCACAACCTATACGGACCAGTTCTTTGTCCTCGACCCCGCCAATCCCGGGGCCAACGGGACCGTGCCGGGGTCGACGCTCACAGTCTCGAAGTTCGATCTTGTGGATCAGAATGACAATGGATTGATTAACCGGTTGAACGGCGACTCGGTCGACGGGTCTGATATCACCGCGTCGTATTTCGACGATATGGTCACCATCCAATTGCCGGGCGGGACGCAGGTTACCTATACCGGGGTGACATTCTATCTGGCTGACGGGCGCGAGGTTTTTACACCAACAGATGGGCAGGTTCTGCAGGAAGGGACATTCGTTTCTTCCTCATTCACAGATACCAGCGACACCGGGGGATCATTCGGGTCGGTGGACGTCGCTGGCGGCGATCTTGGTCCCCCCTGCTTTACGCCCGGAACGCTGATCGACACTCCCGATGGACCGCGCCTGGTAGAAGATCTAAGGGCAGGTGATCTGGTGAACACTCAGGACAGGGGGCCGCAGCCCTTGTTGTGGGTTGGGCAGACGAAAGTTGCGGCCGAGGGAAAGTTTGCGCCTGTTCGGTTTGAGGCCGGCATGTTCGGGCTGACACAGCCGCTTTTAGTCTCTCCGCAACATCGGATGCTGATCGACGACTGGCGCGCGCAGTACCTTTATGGTGAGCCCGAGGTGCTGATCGCTGCACATTGCATGATCAACGGAGATACCGTGACGCACGTCGAAGGCGGCACGGTCGAATATTACCATCTGCTGTTTTCCCAGCACGAGATTGTTGTCGCCAACGGTGCCAAGACTGAAAGCTACTACCCCGGCCACGCGGTATCGCAACCCGAGCGGCGCACGCAGGCGGAAATTCTGGCGTTATTCCCGGAACTTGATCGCTCCAATATAGTCGATCTGAAAACCGCCCGGCCGGTGGTCCACCCTCGGGAAGGCCGGCTGATCGCGATTTAAGCCGTTCCAAACGGTCGCGACGCGGCGTATAGCAAGGTCATGGCACAGAAAGCAGCCCGCAAGTCTCGCGGTAAAAAAAGCAAGGCAACAAAGAAAAAAACGAGCATGCCGCTGGGTCGCCGGATTCGATTCTGGCTGACGCGGATCGCCTTGGGTGTGGCCGCCTTTTTTGTGGCGTTGGTATTGTTGTATTCGGTCGTGAACCCTCCGGTAACGCATACCATCTGGTCGGAATGGCGCCGATTGGGAAGAGTCGAACGCGATTGGGTTCCGATCGAAGAGATTTCCCCCATCATGACCCGATCCGTCGTTGCGGCTGAAGATGCGAATTTCTGTCTTCATTGGGGATTCGATGTCGAGGCCATTCGCGACGCGCTGGAGGACGGTGGCGCGCGGGGAGCATCGACGATTTCCCAGCAGGTCGTCAAAAACGTATTCCTCTGGCAGGGTCGCAGTTGGATGCGCAAGGCGCTTGAGACATCCATGACGCCCGTCGTCGAACTGTTGTGGAGCAAACAGCGTATCCTCGAGGTCTATCTGAACGTTGCAGAGACCGGCCAGGGCATTTTTGGGGTCGAGGCCGCAGCGCAACGCTACTATGGCGTCAGTGCGGCCAAGCTGTCGCCGGTTCAGGCCGCGCGGCTGGCAGCGATACTTCCGTCGCCGCGTAACAGATCGGTCACCGACCCTTCCGCCAGAACACGCAGACGGGCGGCGTCCATTCTGGACGGGGCGGCCACCATCCGCGCAGATGGTCGCGCCGAATGTTTCGAGGATTGAAACCTCAGCCCGTCAAAGGCTAAAGCTGGAAAGGTATTCACTGGTTCGATTGGAAATCCATGGCGCGTCTGTTTCACGTTCCCCTGTCCCCCTACTGCCGAAAAGTTCGCCTGTCCCTGGCCGAAAAGAAGATTGAGGTCGAACTGGTTGAAGAGAGATATTGGGAGCAGGACCCGGATTTTCTGCGCCGGAACCCGGCCGGCAAAGTGCCTGTTTTGCGGTTGGACGGCCGCGTCATGTCGGAAAGCGCGGCGATCTGCGAATACATCGAGGAATCCCGCCCCGAACCGCCTTTGATGCCGAACCGGCCCGAAGCCAGATATGAAGTTCGGCGCCTGGTGGGGTGGTTTGACGACAAGTTCCACCACGAGGTGACTTCTAAGCTCTTGTACGAGCGGGTCAACAAGAAGGTGACCGGGCAGGGCTATCCTGACAGTAAAAATGTCAAGGAAGGTGCGCGGGCGATCAAGTATCATCTGGATTATATGGCGTGGCTTCTGGATCAGCGGCGCTGGCTGGCGGGGGATCAGATGACGCTGGCGGATTTTGCCGCTGCGGCGCATTTGTCGGCGCTGGATTACATCTCGGACGTGGATTGGAACCGCAGCTCGGCCGTCAAGGATTGGTACGCCAAGATCAAATCCCGCCCGGCGTTTCGTTCGATTTTGGCGGATCAGGTTCCCGGATTTCGGCCACCGCCGCATTATGCTGATCTGGATTTCTGATAGGATAGAGGGGAAGGGGGCTGTCTGCCCCCTCTTGGCCCGTCGGGCCAATTCACCCCCGAGGATATTTTGGGCCAGATGAAGAACGGATCGGAATTGAAGGAAAGGCTTGTGGCGCAGGCTGTGTCCGAAGGGTTTGTGTCTTGCCGCATTTGCAGGCCCTGGGATGTGCCACAAGTACCGGCGCGGCTTGAAGCGTTCCTGCAGGCCGGATTTCACGGTCAAATGGAATGGATGGCCGAGCGGACTCATTGGCGCGGTGATCCGGCAGCGCTGTGGCCTGAGGCACAGTCTGTGATCATGCTGGCGGAAAGCTATACCCCCAACCATGATCCGACAGAGATTTTGAACCATCCCGAGCTGGGCGCAATTTCCGTTTACGCTCAGAACAAGGATTACCACGACCTGGTCAAGAAACGGCTGAAGCGACTGGCCCGGTGGTTGATCGCCGAGGCAGGCGGCGAAGTGAAGGTTTTTGTCGACACAGCCCCGGTTCCGGAGAAGGCGCTGGGTCATGCGGCGGGTTTGGGTTGGCAGGGAAAGCATACGAATCTGTTAAGCCGCGATTGGGGGAACTGGGCCTTCATAGGGTCTGTTTTCACGACGCTGGACCTGCCGTCGGACCTGGCGGAAGTTGATCACTGTGGATCGTGTCGCGCCTGTCTGGATGCGTGCCCGACGGATGCGTTTCCGGCCCCATACCAACTGAATGCGCGGCGGTGCATTTCGTATCTGACGATAGAGCACAAGGGACCTGTGGATGAGGAATTGCGTCCCTTGTTGGGCAACCGGATATACGGTTGTGACGATTGCCTTGCGGCATGCCCATGGAACAAGTTTGCCGTCGCGGCGAGTGACATGCGCTATGCCGCCCGCGATGACCTGAAGGCGCCGCGGCTGGCGGAGTTGTCTGAATTGGATGATGCCGGGTTTCGGGCTTTGTTCTCGGGGTCCTCTGTCAAGCGGATAGGCCGGGATCGATTTGTTCGGAACGTGCTGTATGCGATCGGCAACTCTGGAACCGCTGCTCTGTTGCCATCCGCTCAAGCTCTGGCTTCGGATCCGGACCCTGCCGTTGCGGATGCAGCGCGCTGGGCGGTGGAACAGTTGTCATAAATGCCGCAAACAGGCTGGACGCGCCGCGATTAACCGCTACACCCGATCTACGCGAACAGATGGAGGACCCGATGGCGCTGGCTTTGGGGGTTGATACTGGTGGAACCTATACGGATGCGGTGCTGATCCGGGACGAGAAAGAGGTGATTGCCTCGGCGAAGTCCCTGACGACAAGGGCAGATCTGGCGATCGGCGTCGGAAAGGCGATTTCCGCTGTGTTAGAGACCTCTGGGATTTCGCCGGATCAGATTGCGCTTGCGTCGCTTTCGACAACGCTGGCCACGAATGCGCTGGTCGAAGGGCAGGGCGGGCGCGTTGCCCTGATTTATGTCGGGTTTCGCGAGGCTGATCTTGAAAGGCATGGGCTGGCCGAGGTGTTGAAGGGCGATCCCGCCCTTGTGCTGGCCGGTGGCCACAACCATTCGGGCGCAGAATCCGCGCCGCTGGATGTTGCCGCGCTGGAGGCGTTTCTAGAGTCTGATGAGGGCATTTCCGGTTATGCGGTTGCCGCACAGTTCGCCACGCGTAACCCGGCGCATGAGCTGGAAGTTGCACGGATCATCACTGAAAAAACCGGTGTGCCGGTAACCTGCTCACACCATCTTTCGGCCAAGTTGAATGGCCCTAAACGGGCGGTCACGGCTGTGCTGAACGCACGGCTGATCGGCATGATCGACCGGCTGATTGGGCGTGCGCAGGACAGATTGCGGGATCTTGGCATCGAAGCTCCGATGATGGTCGTGCGCGGGGATGGTGCCCTGATGAGCGCGGAACAGGCGCGGGAACGGCCGATTGAGACGATTCTCAGCGGGCCAGCCGCCTCGATCGTGGGGGCTCGGTGGCTGACGGGGGCGGAGAATGCGCTGGTCTCCGATATCGGCGGCACCACAACCGATGTTGCACTGATCCGGGACGGCAAGCCAGCGATTGATCCGGCCGGAGCCCGGGTTGGCGGGTTCCGCACCATGGTCGAAGCGGTCGCCATGCGTACGCACGGATTAGGCGGTGATAGCCAGGTGCACGTTGTGACGCAGGGGTTGAATGGAGGCGTTTATCTCGGACCGCGCCGCGTTTTGCCGGTGTCCCTGATTGCGGCCGAGGCTCCGGACGTGGTCCATTCAGCGCTGGATGAGCAATTGCGTGCGACCAGTGTGGGCGAACATGACACGCGATTTGCGCGCAGGGTACCGGGTCTTCCGGCTGTCGGGGTTGGTCCGCGCGAAGCTGTCTTGCTGGACAGGCTTGGGGACCAGGTTCTGCCACTGAGCAAACTGTTGAGGACCCGTATGGAGCACGGTGCGCTGAACCGGCTGGTCGATCGCGGGATCGTTCAGGTCTCGGGCGTGACGCCTTCGGATGCCAGCCACGTGTTGGGGCGGTTGAACGAATGGGACAGCACGGCGGCGCTGAAGGCGCTTGAACTGGTCGCGCGCAAGCGGGTCGGATCTGGTGAATTGCTGGCCAAGACGCCTGAGGAGCTGGCGCAGATGATCGTGGACCAGCTGACGGAACAGACTGCCTTTACTTTGTTAGAGACTGCTTTTGCCGAGGAGGCCGATGGTTTTGGTCCCGCACCGAACGAACTGGCGCGACATGTTCTGATGCAGAAAGGTCTGGTACGGCACCGCGGGCTGCTGGCGCTGGATGCTGCGTTGAATGTGGATGTTGTTGGTTTGGGGGCGTCCGCGCCCAGCTACTACCCAGCCGTGGCAGATCGGCTGCACTGCAACATGATACTGCCGGAACATGCCGGGGTGGCCAATGCCATCGGGGCCGTCGTTGGGCGGCTGACGCTTCGTCGGGCGGGCACGGTCACGTCACCGGCCGAAGGCCGCTACCGTGTGCACCTTGAGGACGGCCCGCAGGATTTCCCGACGCCGGACGAAGCGCTGACGCTGTTGGAAACCGTCCTGCGGGATGCGACCACGCAATCCGTTCGCGAGGCGGGTGCTGAAGATATTCGCGTTCTGGTCGACCGCGATATCCGCAAGGCTCAGATCGAGGGCCAGGAGGTTTTTGTCGAAGCACTGGTTACAGTCGAAGCCAGCGGCCGGCCACGGGTTGCCGCCGGCTGACTTGGCCTAACTAAGCAATCCCCTTGCTATTCCGCCGCGTCCGCACGTTTGGGCAAAACCCAGTCCGGGCGCGGGAAATGGCAGGTGTAGCCGTTGGGAATACGTTCCAGATAGTCTTGATGCTCGGGCTCGGCCTCCCAGAAGTCACTAACAGGCTCCACCTCGGTTACCACCTTACCCGGCCAGATACCGCTGGCATCGACATCCGCAATGGTGTCCAGCGCAACCTGTTTCTGAGTATCGTCAACGTAGTAGATCGCGGACCGATAGCTCATGCCGATATCGTTGCCCTGCCGGTTCACTGTCGTCGGATCGTGGATCTGGAAGAAGAACTCGAGCAGCTTACGATAGGGTATCTGCGACGGGTCAAACCATATCTCGATCCCCTCGGCATGTGTGCCATGGTTGCGGTAAGTGGCATTGGGTACATCGCCGCCGGTATAGCCGACGCGAGTGCGGGATACGCCCTGCAGCTTGCGGATCAGGTCCTGCATGCCCCAGAAACAGCCCCCGGCCAGAACAGCACGTTCTTCGGTCATTGGATTTCCTCCACATGGATCAGGTATTCGCCGTAGCCTTCGGCCTCCATATCGTCACGATGGATGAACCGCAGCGCGGCGGAGTTGATGCAGTAACGCAGTCCGCCATGTTCGCGCGGGCCGTCGGGAAACACATGGCCCAGATGGCTGTCCCCGTGTTTCGAGCGGACTTCGGTGCGGATCATGCCCAGCGTCCGGTCCTGAAACTCTTCTACATGTTCGTGGACGATGGGTTTGGTGAAACTGGGCCAGCCACACCCGGATTCGTATTTATGGGTCGAGGCGAACAGCGGCTCACCCGAAACGATATCGACGTAAATCCCGGGCTCCTTGTTGTTTAGCAGCTTGCCAGTGCCGGGGCGTTCCGTGCCGCTGCGCTGCGTGACATGGAATTCCTCGGGTGAGAGGGCGGCGATGGCCTCGGGGTCCTTGGTGTAACGAGTCATGGCTCCTCCGCGTTTTGCATTCGTTGATGCACTATTTGGGCACAATTGTTCGGAAATCAAAATCATATTTCAAACGCCTCGCGCGCATGTGCTAATGATCCGAAAGCCGGGTAGGCGCGTAGACTTCAGAAAGGGAGGATGCGACATGTACCGACTGCTTTTACTGACTGCGCTACTGTTGATCGGCCGAGCCGTTCAGGCGGCCCCGGTATCCGGAGTGTTTGACTCGATCGACGGCGGATACCTGTCGATGGAAGACTGGCGTGGCCAACCTGTTCTGGTGGTGAATACGGCGTCGCAATGCGGGTTCACCGGTCAGTACGCAGATCTGCAGAAGATGCACGACACCTATTCTGACCGTGGGTTGGTGGTTCTGGCCGTACCGTCGGATTCTTTCAATCAGGAGTTAGGTTCCGCAGACGAGGTCAAAGAGTTCTGCGAAATGAACTATGGCCTGACCCTGCCGATGACGGATATCACGGAGGTCAAGGGGCCTGACGCACACCCGTTCTACAAGGCGGTCGCTGCGGACACCGGATTTGTTCCCAGCTGGAACTTCAACAAGATACTAGTCGATGCGCAGGGTTCGGTCGTTGCAACCTATGGTTCCGCCACCAGGCCGGACGCCCCCAATCTGTTACGTCAGATCGAGGCTCTGCTTCCCTGAACCGGCTGACGGGCCAGTTGCACTGCCAGAATGCCGATCGTGGTGACAGCCACGCCCAGCACGTCCATCGGGCCCAGCTTTTCGCCCAGAAGGACCGCCGCGATCGCCACACCAAAGACCGGGTTCAAGAAATGAAATGTTGCGGCTCGGACAGGACCAATCCGGTTCAGCAGCAGGAACCATATCAAAGTGGCAAGCAAGCCCGGGAACAGCGTGGTGTAGGTGAAGGCCAATGCCAATGGTACCGTCGGATGGATGTAGATCGTCTCAAACAAGGGTGCGGCAACAAACAGAACGGCCGAACCTATGAACATCTGCAGCCCGACCACCATCATGAAATTCCCGCCCGAGGTGGCTCCGCGCACGGACAAGGTTGCAAAGGTCAGAGCCAATGCGCCGATACCACACAGTGCAACACCGAACAGGTCTATGCCGGCATTGATCCGGCTGCTCATGATCAGGGCGACACCTGCAAAACCGCCCAATAAGCCGATCAACCCGATAGGCCTCAACCGTTCGCCCAGAAACAGCCAACCGGCCAGCGCAACCAGCAGCGGCATGGTCGATGCAATGATGGCTGCGACCGACGCTTCGACCGTTTGCATCGCGTAAAAGTTCAGACCCAAATAAAGGGCGTTCTGGCAAATTCCGAAAATGATGGTGGCGCGCCATTGGCCGCGGGTCAGGCGCCAGCTTTGGCCCATAGCCCGCGCAATCAGCACGCCCAGCAGACCAGAGATCAGAAACCGGACGGCCAGCGAAAACAGTGGCGACGCGTCCGCAACAATGATCCGTGCCGAGGTAAACGCCGAAGACCAGATAAACGCAAATACAAGCCCCATGGCTATGGCGCGCAGATCCATGGAGACCCCCTGTCAAACCACCGGGACTGTTCCCGATTTTCCGGTTGCCCGCAAGCACCGCACTGCAAGAACGGCGCATTTCCTGATTCTAGGTCGCCTTAGGCTGTAATTCAGGCACCAAAATCAAAAAAGATGTCCGAGAGGGCACATCTTGAGTTTTCACGTGATTCAGAGGCTTCACTGATGCGTTCCGAAACGCAGCCAGGCGGCTTGATGGTCGCATATGTCAATCCTTGGTTGTGGCACCGGTCCGATCCCGTTCAAATTGTTTCAATCCCGGGAATTGAGGCAGCCAACCTTCCCTGCGTATGCACCAGCTTTCATAGGTCGGCTTGAATCGGTTCGGCTGATCCAGCGAACCCAAATGCAGCTCGATTTCCCTGCCGCTTTGGGCGAAGACCGACGCGCCGCAATTGGGACAAAAGTGGCGCCCTTCGTAGCTTCGGCTCTGCCCCTTTATTTCGACCGCCTCATCAGGGTATATTGCGGCCGCATAAAACAAGGCACCGTGGTGTTTTCGACAATTCAGGCAGTGGCATATCCCCACCCTGAGCGGGTTCCCTGACGCGACGAAGCGAACGTTTCCGCATACGCAGCTTCCGGTATAGCGGTCCATGTCGTGCCTTTCATCACTCGGTAAATCCCAAACAGGTTACAAACCTATCCTGAATTTGCCTTTCAACAAAACCACCAGTCGCCTCCTTCGGCGCGGGCCGATGGGTCTTTCTGCTATGCAACGAAAAAGGGCCCCCGAAAGGCGGCCCTCAATCGTTTTGCAATGTCGGCTGATGTCAACCGTTCACGCTGTCCTTCAGGGCTTTCGCGATGGTCATCTTGACCACTTTGTCAGCTTCCTTCTTGAACTGCTCGCCAGTTGCGGGGTTGCGAACCATGCGCTCGGGGCGTTCACGGCAGTAGATCTTGCCGACACCGGGCAGGGTCACTGCACCGCCGGCCGACACTTCGCGGGTGATCAGGCCGGTCATGGCCTCAAGTGCCGCGTTTGCGGATTTCTTGTCGGTTCCCATTTCCTCAGCGAGAGCAGCAACCAGCTGAGTCTTTGTCATAGGCTTTGCCATTTCTTGGTCTCCTTAACGTGCCCGATAATTTGGGCCTCACCGCGTAACTGTAACGGGATATTGTGAGTGAACACAACGAATAGTAGCGTCGAAAACCCTAAAAATATGGGGAAAACGTTGCTTTTTTGCTTCAGAGAAAGGCCGTTTCGTCGAATGAACGCAATTTCCGGCTGTGTAACCGTTCCAACGGCATTCCGCGAAGACGTTCCATCGCGCGTATCCCGATGGCCAAATGGCGGCTGACTTGCGTGGTATAGAAGGCCGAAGCCATGCCTGGCAATTTCAATTCCCCATGCAAGGGTTTGTCTGAAACACAGAGCAACGTGCCGTATGGAACCCGGAACCGATAACCGTTGGCAGCGATCGTGGCGCTTTCCATATCCAGTGCAATCGCCCGTGATTGGCTGAGCCGTTGTACCGGGCCGGACTGGTCGCGCAACTCCCAGTTGCGGTTGTCAACCGATGCCACGGTGCCGGTGCGCATGATCCGCTTGAGCTCGTAGCCTTCCAGCTTTGTAACCTCGGCCACCGCTTGCTCCAGAGCCACCTGAATTTCGGCCAACGGCGGGATCGGAACCCAAACCGGCAGATCATCATCCAGCACCTTGTCTTCGCGCAGATAGGCATGGGCCAGCACGAAGTCACCAAGCGCCTGCGTGTTCCGCAGCCCGGCGCAATGCCCCACCATCAACCAGGCATGCGGACGCAGAACGGCGATGTGGTCGGTGGCAGTTTTGGCATTCGAAGGCCCCACGCCGATATTGACCAGCGTGATCCCGGACCCATCTGCCCGCTTCAGGTGATAGGTCGGCATCTGCGGCAGCTTCAGTGGCTGCTTCAGCGTTGCATTCTGATCCGTGATCTCGACATTTCCGGTCGAGACAAAACTGATGTAGCCGCTGTCCGGGTCTGCCAACTGCGCGCGCGCATAGGCTTCGAATTCAGATACGTAGAACTGGTAGTTGGTGAACAGAACGTGATTCTGGAAATGGCTGGGGTCGGTAGCCGTGTAATGCGCCAGCCTGGCCAGAGAGTAATCGACGCGCTGCGCGGTGAACAGCGACAAAGGCCCGACTTCGTCTTCGCTGCCATGCAATCCGTTGACGATGTCATCATTGGTAGTCGTCAGATCAGGAACATCGAACACATCGCGCAGGGTAAACCCGGCCGCTCCCTGATGCGGGACAACAAGATCGGGATTGTTTGCAACCGCAAAATGCACCGGAATCGGAGTATCCGAGGCGCCGATCGTTACCGGTTGGTCGTGGTTCTTGATCAACAGGGCGATTTGTTGCGTCAGGTATGATCTGAACAGATCTGGCCGAGTGACAGTCGTGGCATGGGTGCCGGGTTCGGACACGTGCCCAAAACTTAAACGGCTGTCGACCTGTGCGTAGGACGTCGTCTTGATGCGAATTTCCGGGTAATAGGCCCTGAATCGCGCACTTGGAGTCCCCTGATGCATTGCCTCGGCAAAGTTATCGCATAGAAACCCGGTGGCCTGTTCGTAGAGCTCCTCAAGCCGCGCAACCGCGGCTTCGGGATCGGTAAACTGTTCCGGTTTCGGCGCGTCAGGTATTTTTATTGTTGTCATGCAAGTGGTTCCAGAAGGTCGATCTTTTCAAATGTGCGCACGTCCACAAGCCCAAGGTCCGAAATCCTGAGTTCGGGGATTACGACAAGTGCGAGCAGTGAGTGCTGCATGTAAGCGTTGTTGAGCGTGCAACCGCAGGCCTCCATGGCCTCGCCTATATTCTGTGCCTTTTTGGCGACTTGACCCGCGGGGCTGTCGGACATCAGCCCGGCGATCGGCAATTCGACCAGAGCCAGTTCCTGCCCGTCCCGGAAGATGGTTATGCCGCCGCCCACTTCGGCCAGTCGGTTGGCGGCCAGCGCCATTTGCTCACGATCAGTGCCGACAACAATCATGTGGTGACTGTCATGCGCCACCGTCGACGCCATCGCCATCCGGCCCTCATAGCCAAAGCCCGAGACAAAGGCGTTCGTAACCCCTCCGGTCGCGCGGTGCCGTTCAACCAGCGCAATCTGGCAAACGTCGCCTTCGCCCTCGACCAATCCCTCGACAATCGGCAATTCGGCCTTAAGGGCCTTTGTTGGAGCCTGATTTTCCACCACACCGATCACGTTGGCCTGAACCCGGTTCGCGCCTGCCGGGGCGTCGATCTCGAAATCGCTAGCGGTTAGTTCGTGCCCCAGATGTACGGTGTTCCGTGCCCTTTCAGGCCAGCGAAGATGGGGGCAATCCACCCTGATCTCTCCGTTTTCGGCAACAATCTGGCCTCGGGCTATGACCGTCTCAATCGGCAATTCCGTCAAGTCCGAGGACAGGATTATGTCTGCCCGCCGTCCAGGCGTAATCGAGCCAATCTCACGTTCCAGACCGAAATGCGAGGCCGTGTTGATAGTTGCCATCTGCAAAGCGACCAGCGGGTCGCAGCCACAGGCAATTGCGTGCCGCACGACCCGATTCATATGCCCGTCATTGACCAGAGTGCCCGAGTGGCAGTCATCCGTGCACAGGATGAAGTTGCGTGAGTCGAGCCCTTTTTCCGTGACAGCTGTGATCTGACTTTCCACATCATACCAGGCCGACCCCAATCGCATCATGGACCGCATCCCCTGCCGCACACGCGCTATGGCATCCGCTTCGCAGGTGCCCTCGTGATCATCGGCCGGACCGCCGGCAACATAAGCCGAAAAATCAGACCCTAAATCAGGGGAAGCATAGTGTCCGCCGACTGTCTTGCCGGCGTTTTGTGTCGCGGCGATTTCAGCGAGCATCTTGGGATCGCCGTTGATGACCCCCGGGAAATTCATCATCTCGCCCAGACCGATGATTCCGGGCCAGTCCATCGCCGCGACCACGTCCTCAGGCGTGATTTCATACCCAGTCGTTTCCAGCCCCGGCGCCGAGGGTGCGCAGGACGGCATCTGGGTAAAGATGTTCACCGGCTGCATCATCCCCTCGTCGTGCATCATGCGCACGCCGTCCAGACCCAGCACATTGGCGATTTCATGCGGGTCAGAGAACATCGATGTGGTTCCATGCGGGATAACGGCCCGTGCAAATTCGGCCGGGGTCAGCATACCCGACTCGATATGCATGTGAGCGTCGCACAACCCCGGGATCATGTATCGACCCCTGGCTTCAATCACTTGAGTGTTCGGGCCGATGCAATGACTGGCATCCTTGCCGACATAAGCCACGCGTCCTTCGGCAATCGCAATGTCGTGGTCTGGCAATGCTTCACGGCTATGAACATTGATCCAAACCCCGCCGCGAATGACCATATCGGCGGTATCGCGTCCGGCGGCAACCGCAATCAGACGGGGGGCAGTTTCGGGCCAACTTGGGAAAGGTTTGTATTCCATGGCCCAACTTTCCCTAATGCGCCGAAAGGTGCAACCCCCGGAGTTAGCGTTATCATGAAAGCATCACATATCACGTAATGATCGGATTGCGCGCCACCGCAGCGCGTCAGCGCTGCCCGGCCCAACCAGAGGAGAGGCCCGACAGGGCGCCGACGATGGGCGGGAGAGCCCCGGGTTATGAGTCCCCGTGCGGTTCCGTGTTAATTTCCCGCCTTATCCAGTCGGCGAAAGTTACCGCCCCGGGGGTTTCTTCGGCCTGAGGCGACAGCAACAGGTAATAGGCTTCGGGCATGGTGGCGCGGTGTTCGAACGGGGCAATCAGACGCCCTTGATCGATCAGATCCTGCGCGATCGTGTCGTGCGCCAGACACAGGCCACCTCCGGCCATCACCGCGGACAGGCAGACAAGATAGGTCGTCGCGTAAGTCACGGGCTGATTTCCCCATGTTAGACCCTGAGATTCGATCCAACTTGACCAGTTGGACATCAGGTTTGAACAGTCAAACAGCTGATGCTGATCCAGTTCTTCCAAGCGGACGGTGTAGTCAGGTGCACAAACGGGGTAATAGTGATCGGTCCGCAAAAGCTCGGTCCTGACCGTGTCTGCGGGTCGAAGGGAGTACCGGATCTCTATCGCGGCACCCTCGGCCATTTCGCGGGGCTCCCACAGTTCCGTAAAGATGTTGAGCTGCACGTCCGGATGTTGGGCGCGAAACCGGGGCAGTCGGGGCGCCAGCCAATTGACCGCAAATGTGAGGTTGCACTGAACCTGCACCGCATTCTGCTGGGCTCCGGTCACTGCCTGAGTTCCCCGGACCAATGTCCGAAACGCTTCGCGCACCACGGGCAGGTATGTGATTCCGGCTTCGGTCAGTTCCAGCACACGGGGGCGGCGCAGGAAGAGTGGCTGGCCCAGATACCCTTCCAGCGACTTGATCTGCTGGCTGACGGCGCTTTGTGTCATGTTCAGATCACGGGCCGCGCCGGTAAAGGACAGGTGCCGGGCAGCAGCCTCGAAAGTGCGCAACCAACCCAGTGGCGGAAGGGGATTCTGCATCTGCATAACTCAGCCATTAGTTCAGCTAATGGAATAGTTGCGTTTTTTTCGTTGGTCAAATGACAAACCGACATGCACGATTTGCACCGAGAATACCGAAACGCCCAGCACAGGAGCCCCGGGATGAGCGTTACCAACCTGCGCCCCAACATTGATCACTGGTCCGAACGCGTCGATATGGCAGCGGCCTTTCGCTGGACCGAGCGGCTGAACATGCATGAAGGGGTGGCCAACCATTTCAGCCTGGCCGTCAACGAGGAAGGTACTCAATTCCTGATGAACCCCAACCAGATGCATTTTGCGCGCATCCGGGCCTCGGACTTGTTGCTGTTGGATGCAAATGATCCGGATGTCATGTCCCAGCCCGGCGCGCCCGATCCGACGGCTTGGGGGTTGCACGGATCGATCCACCGTCATTGCCCGCACGCGCGGTGTGTGATGCATGTGCATTCGATTTTTGCCACTGTTCTGGCCTCGCTGGCGGACAGCAATCTGCCCCCGATCGATCAGAATACGGCCACGTTTTTCAATCGTTATGTCATTGATGACGAGTTTGGCGGACTGGCCTTCGAAAGTGAAGGAGAGCGTTGTGCCGGTATGCTGTCCGACCCGAAAATGAAGGTCATGATCATGGGCAATCATGGCGTTCTGGTTATCGGCAGCGATGTCGGAGATGCCTTTAACAGGCTCTATTATTTCGAACGGGCAGCGGAAACCTATATCCGCGCGCTGCAAACCGGGCAGCCCATGCGCGTTCTCTCCGACGAGATTGCAGAGAAAACCGCACAAGAGCTGGACGACTACCCGGGGCAGGCCGATGCGCATCTGCGCGAGATCAAGGCCGTTCTGGACGCAGAAAACTCGGATTACGCAACTTGAATCTCAGCAAAGAGTGCAGGCCATGACTGATGTTCACGATCCCGAAGCCGCGCGCTGGCATTACCGACCCGAAGGACCCGTTGGCCTGAACCCGCTGTTCAGCTGGCCGCCGCGCCCGATGGCGGTGTTGAACTGGTACAGGGGCGCCTGGCTGCAGATAACTTCGCTGACCCTGTGCATGGGATTGGCGTTGATTGTCTATTTTGCGTTTCTGCCGCCGCTTGAGACCATGCAGAGTTTCGCGCCGGGCTGGATGTTCCGTGTCTGGTTGCTGAACATGGTGCCGCAGATCCTGATCGCCGGTGGCCTGCATTGGTGGTTGTACATGCGAAAAGGTCAGGGCATGTACAAGAAGTTCGACCGGCGTGATCTGACCCGCGACAATGGCACGTTCACATTCCGCAATCAGGTTCTGGACAATATCTGGTGGACACTGGGCAGCGCGATGACCGTCGCGACGGTCTATCAATGGCTGATCTACTGGGCGATGGCCAATGCCTATGTGCCGGTGATCACCTGGGCGGCCGCACCGGTGTGGTTCGTGATCTGGATGATGTTCATTCCGATGTGGTCCGGGCTGCACTTCTACTGGGTGCATCGCCTCGAACATCACCCTAAACTGTATAAACACGTCCACGCCGTGCACCATCGCAACGTCAACACCGGCCCGTGGTCCGGGATTTCAAATCACTGGTTCGAGAACCTGCTGTATTTCACCACCTATTTCGTTCACCTGATTATCCCCTCACACCCGCTGCACCTGCTGTTTCACGCCTACTTCCAGCAGATCAGCCCGGTGCTGTCTCATTCGGGGTTCGAAAAGCTGAAAACCGGGGAAACGGAAGCCGCTCGTGCCGGAGATTTCTTTCATCAACTGCATCACCGGTATTTCGAGTGCAACTATGGCACCTCGGAGATCCCGTTCGACAAATGGTTCGGGACGTATCACGATGGCTCGGCTGAGGCGACGACCCGCACGCGCGCTTACAAAAAGCAGATGTACACATAGCAACGTGGGCCCCTTCTTGGGGCCGCGCCTCCCTCCCCGGAAAGTATGGGCACGGCTCTGAACAGTTCGATTTCAGGATTTTTCGAACAGCGCGATCAGGGCCTCGTCATCCTTGTTCGGACCTGCGGCAAGGCTGCCGTAGATTCGAACCCGTTTCAGGGTCAGGTTCTCTATCTGCCCGTCTTCCAACTGACTCAGGGCCTCGGCAAAACCCAGGCTTTCATAGTGCCTGGCATTGATTGAAATGGCGAATTGCGCACCGGGTCGAGCCGCGCGCAGGAGGGCGGGGAAAACCTCGGGTCCCAAATGGCCATGCGTGAACGTGCCTGAGGAAACGATCCCGGCATAACTGTCGCGTGGCACCGGCAAGCCCTGATGCAGGTCGACTTCTATCGCGTCACGGTAGATGTCCTTGCGCATGGCTTCTTCCAGCATCTCGGCGCTGATATCGGTCGCATCAATCGGACCGACGCCAAGCCCCGCCAGCACTGCGCCGCAAAGCCCGGTGCCGGCCCCGACATCCAAAACGGGGCCTTGCCCCCCGGCGCTGACAAAGGCGCGGGCCGTGTGGATGTGCAGCTGATAATCTTCCAGCGCTGCAAATCCTTCGTCATAATCACCGGCCCATTCCGCATAGAGGCGTTTGTTGTCCTCGGGCGTTTTCAGCGCGTAGGCGGCATCCAGGTTTGGTTTCTTCTCGCTCATGTTTTCATGAAGGCGCATCCCGGGATTCGAATCAAGTGCGTCCATCCGGCGCTTGCATCCCGGCGCAGGTCGGATCATCAAAGGGGGCATGACAGGCACTCTTTTCTCTTTCGGACATGGATATTCAGCCCGGGCGTTGTCGCGCCACCTGGCCCCGCAGGGCTGGCGGGTCATTGGAACAACACGGGATGCCGGGCAAGTGGACATCATCCGCGCTTCGGGTGCCGAGCCGACAATCTGGCCAGGCATCGTTCCCGATCTTGATGGTGTGACCCACCTATTGATCTCGACCGCACCCAAAGCGGCTGGCGATCCGGTTCTTGCAGAGCTGCGTGAAGAAATTGCGTCGCGTGCCGGGCAATTCGATTGGGTCGGCTATTTGTCGACCACTGCCGTCTATGGTGATCATCAGGGCGACTGGGTGGACGAATCAACGCCACCCACACCAACGGCGGAACGCGGGCGCTGGCGCGTCAAGGCCGAAACCCAGTGGGCAGGTATTCCTGATCTGCCCCTGCATATTTTCCGTCTCGCCGGTATCTATGGCCCCGGACGCGGCCCCTTTTCCAAGTTGCGGCGCGGAGGGCTGCGCCGGATCATCAAACCGGGTCAGGTGTTTTCGCGCATTCATGTCGAGGATATCGCACAGGTACTGGCCGCGTCGATGAAGCACCCCAATCCCGGCGCGATCTATAATGTCTGTGACGACGAACCCGTGCCACCGCAGGACGTGATCGGGTACGCCGCGGAATTGCAGGGCCTGCCCCTGCCGCCAGCCGTTCCTTTTGACAAGGCGGACATGACCCCGATGGCGCGCAGCTTTTACAATGAAAACAAGCGGGTGCGAAATGACCGGATCAAGTCCGAGCTGGGCGTCACATTGCTCTATCCCAACTATCGCGTCGGGTTGGAGGCGCTGATGAAGGATCAGGCCAGCGCCTCCTGAGCGTTGGCCCGAACCCGGAAGGGTTCGGGCAGTGGTCTATTCGGCGTCGATGCCGCCCATGCACAGGTATTTGAGCTCCAGGAAGTCATCGAGACCGTAGCGTGAGCCTTCACGGCCGAGGCCGGACATCTTGACGCCGCCAAAGGGCGCCTCGGCTGTGGAAATCAGCCCGGTGTTGATACCGACCATACCATATTCCAGCGCCTCGGAGACACGCCAGACCCGCGCCATGTCTCGCGAGTAAAAGTAGGAGGCGAGCCCGAACTCGGTATCATTGGCCGCAGCCACGACCTCGCTTTCGGTGTCGAATTTGAACAGGGGTGCAACGGGGCCAAAGGTCTCCTCGGTCGCGACGGCCATCTCGGAAGTGACCCCGGTCAGGATGGTGGGCTCGAAGAAAGTGCCACCCAGTTCGTGTTCTTTGCCGCCCAGAGTGACCTCGGCCCCTTTCGACGTGGCATCCGAGATATGCTCGGCCACTTTCTCCACTGCGGCTTGGTCGATCAGCGGACCAAAGACGATGCCCTCGTCAAAACCATTACCGGTGGGCAGGGTGGCGACCTTGTCGCGCAGCTTGGCGGCAAATTCATCATAGACCCCGGACTGAACGTAGATGCGGTTGGCGCAGACACAGGTTTGGCCGTTGTTGCGGAACTTGGCGATCACAGCGCCTTCGACGGCCGCATCCAGATCGGCGTCATCGAACACGATGAAGGGCGCGTTGCCGCCCAGTTCCAGACCCAGCTTCTTGATTGTCGGTGCACATTGCGCATAGAGCAGCGCGCCGATCTCGGTCGAGCCGGTAAAGGTCAGTTTCTGAACCGTCGGGTTGCCGGTCATCTCGCCGCCAATTCCACGAGCCGAGCCGGTCACGACCGAGAACAGCCCCTCGGGCACTCCGGCCCGTTCGGCCAGGACTGCCAGCGCGATGGCCGAGAAAGGCGTCTGGCTGGCCGGTTTCAGGACCATCGAACAGCCCGCGGCCAATGCGGGGCCTGCCTTGCGGGTAATCATCGCGTTGGGGAAGTTCCACGGCGTGATGGCTGCCACAACGCCGATCGGCTGCTTGATGGTTACAATACGTTTGTCGGGCGCGTGGCTGGGGGTGACGTCGCCATAGGCACGACGGGCCTCTTCGGCGAACCACTCGATAAAGCTGGCGCCATAGGCGACCTCGCCCGTGGCCTCGGCCAGTGGTTTGCCCTGTTCTGCGGTCAAAATCGCGCCCAGATCGTGCTGGTTCTCCAACATCAGTTCATACCAGCGGCGCAGGATCTGGCTGCGCTCTTTCGCGGTGCGTCTGGCCCAGCCGTGGCGCGCGGTTTCGGCAGCGGCAATAGCTTCGGCCGTCTCGATGGCGCCCAGATTCGGCACATGGCCGATGATTTCGCCTGTGGCCGGGTTAGTGACGGCCAAGCCCGAGGCCGGATCAGCATCAATCCAGCGCGTGCCCACAAGGGCGGCCTCGCGCAGCAAACTGGGGTCATTAAGTGGCAGCATTGCTCGATCCTTCAGAAAACTCACGTACCGTTGGCGGCGTGGTTCGCCGGACAACGGCGCGACCTTACCCGGTGAGGACCACGTCGAAAAGACAGCATCGAGTGATCTGTTGCCGCATGCGCCGGTGGCCCGTTCAAGCTGCTGTTGCGCTGTCCTCAAGGATCATGTCGGCAGCTTTTTCGGCAATCATGATTGTAGGGGCATTTGTATTGCCAGATACAAGAGTTGGCATGATCGACGCGTCCACGACCCGCAATCCCTCTATCCCCCGGACCCGCAGGGTCGGGTCGACCACCGCCATGTCGTCCGTTCCCATTCTGCACGTACCAACAGGGTGATAGATCGTGTCTGCCCGGGCGCGGATGTGCTGTTCCCAGTCCGCATCGGTTTGGGCTGCGCCTGTTCCGAACATCTCTTTTTGTCTGAACCTGGCCATCGCAGGGGCTTGCAGGATGTCTCGTGTCATCCGGGCACCTGCGATCATCGTGTCCAAGTCGCGGGGGTCGGACAAGAACTGCGGATCGATGGCGGGTGCCGCCATCGGGTCGACACTGGCGAGTGAAACCGAGCCTCGACTTTCAGGGCGAAGTTTACAGACATGGCAACTGTAGCCGTAGCCCATATGCAGCTTGCGGGCATGATCGTCGACCAGTGCGATAGTGAAGTGAAGTTGGATGTCGGGCCGCTCCAATTCGGGCGCTGTTTTCAGAAACGCCGCGCCTTCGGCGAATGGCGTGGCCGCCATCGATACGCCCGATTTACGCCAGCGCCATAAGTGACCCCCAAGTTTGGCAGCTCCGACCGGGCCGATTCCGAACGTGTCGGTGTCTTTGGTTTTGTACGCCAGTGTAAAGTCCAGATGGTCCTGAAGATTCTGCCCGACGCCGCGCAGATCGTGCCGCACCGGAATGCCATGCCGGGACAGCTCAGCGCCGTCGCCGATACCTGACAGCAGCAGCAATTGAGGTGACTTCAGTGCGCCACCGGACAACAGGACCTCGCGCCGTGCAGCTATGGTGATATCCGGTTCCGTGGCACCTTTTCGATAGACGACCCCTGTTACGCGCCTGTTGTCAAAAGCAACCCGCTGAACGTGCGCCCCGGTTATGACGGTCAGGTTGGGCCGCTTCATGACGGGAAATAAATACGCCGCCGCGGCCGAGCATCGTTCACCGTTGCGCGCAGCATCGTGAAACTGAGTGACCTGATACAGGCCGGCCCCTTCGTTGTCGCCGCCATTGAAATCATCGGTCCGGCGGTGCTGCATCTGAGCAGCAGCTTCGACAAATGCGTGAGAGATCGGGCGCGCTTCTTTCTGGTTGGAGACCTGTAGTGGACCTGCGTCGCCGTGTATCTCATCCGCCCCTCGCTCGTTGTTTTCCGCACGTTTGAAATAGGGCAGAACGCTGTCCCAATCCCAGCCCGAGCAACCCTGCTCGGCCCAGCCATCATAGTCTTGACGTTGTCCGCGAACATACAGCATGGCATTGATTGCACTGGACCCGCCCAGAGCCTTGCCGCGTGGCTGATAACTCCTGCGCCCGTTCAACCCCGGCTGCGGGACAGTTTCAAAAGCCCAGTTGTTGATCCTGGGCCGTCCCGGCAGCATTGCCACAACTGCCGCTGGCATACGCACGAGCAAACTGTCACCCCGCCCGCCTGCTTCGAGCAGGCAAACGCTGACCCGCGGGTTGGCGCTCAGCCTGTTGGCCAGAACCGATCCGGCGGAGCCACCACCGACAATGACATAATCAAAGTCCATCCCCGACCTCTTACCTGATCTGCGACACCGAGTATGCGGCAGTTGCAGATGATCTTCACTGTGATGGCTCAGGATCAAAAGACAATCGTCAATCCGATCCTAAAGCGGGAACGTTGCGTCAGACTCTTGCAGGTCGGGGCCGTTACGCCACGTGGATTCCCATAAATAAAATCTATGATAACAATCCGAAAACAAAACTTATTTGCATGGCTTGGATTTGCTAGAGTTGAGCCAGCCAAGAAGAACGAGTCGCCAATGCATTCCTCCCGGACACTTGCCGAGATTAAAGCTGCGCCTTCCAGCAGCTTTTCAGGAATCCGTCAGAAAAGCTTAGTCTTCTTGTCGCAGTTTTCCCCTCGGAATTAACCGCACGGGCAACGACCTAAAGTCAGGATTGGAGATTGATATGGATGGAAGCGACAACCCGAATATGGGCGGATGCCCGGTAATGCATGGCGCCGGTTCCCGGTCGAACCGCGACTGGTGGCCCAATCAGCTGAACCTGTCGATCTTGCACCAGCACGGCGCGGCCTCGAACCCGATGGGTGAGGCGTTCGATTATGCCGAAGAGTTCAAAAAGCTGGATCTGAAGGCAGTTAAGGAAGACCTGTACGCGCTGATGACCGACTCTCAGGATTGGTGGCCGGCCGATTATGGTCACTATGGCGGCCTGTTTATCCGCATGGCGTGGCACAGCGCCGGCACCTATCGGACGGCCGATGGCCGCGGTGGCGGTTCAACGGGGACCCAGCGGTTTGCGCCACTCAACAGCTGGCCGGACAACGGTAACCTCGACAAGGCGCGTCGCCTGCTTTGGCCGATCAAGCAGAAATACGGCAACCAGATTTCATGGGCGGACCTGATGATCCTGGCCGGTAACTGCGCGATTGAATCCATGGGTGGTAAGACCTTTGGTTTCGCGGGCGGTCGCGAAGATGTCTGGGCGCCCGAGGAAGATATCTATTGGGGCGCCGAGACCGATTGGCTGGCGCCGACCGACAACCCCCACAGCCGGTATTCAGGTGATCGCGACCTGGAAGACCCGCTGGCCGCAGTTCAGATGGGCCTGATCTATGTGAATCCGGAAGGCCCGGACGGAGAGCCAAATGTCCTGGCCTCGGGTCGCGATATTCGCGAAACCTTCGGCCGGATGGCGATGAATGACGAGGAAACCGTCGCCCTGGTCGCAGGCGGTCACACGTTTGGCAAGGCCCACGGGGCCGGTGATCCAGCTCTGGTAGGCCCCGAGCCCGAAGCCGCACCAATCGAAGATATGGGACTGGGTTGGATCAATGAGTTCGGCAGTGGCAAGGGTGACGACACCACCACCAGTGGGATCGAAGGCGCCTGGACTGCCAATCCCACCAAATGGGACAACGGTTATTTCGACCTTCTGTTCGGATATGACTGGAACCTGACCAAGAGCCCCTCGGGCGCATGGATCTGGGAGCCGATCGGCGTCAAGGACGAAGACATGGCCCCGGCGGCGCATGATCCGTCGAAAAAGGTCAAAACCATGATGACCACCGCCGACATGGCGATGCGCATGGATCCGATCTATGGTCCGATCTCGAAACGGTTCCACGAGAACCCCGAAGAGCTGGCGGATGCTTTCGCCCGCGCCTGGTTCAAGCTGACCCATCGCGACATGGGGCCGCGCTCTCGGTATCTGGGTTCGGAAGTGCCGGGTGAAGAACTGCTGTGGCAGGACAATGTCCCGGCCGTCGATCATGAACTGATCGACAAAGCAGATGCCGCAGACCTGAAGGCCAAGACCTTGGAGACGGGGCTGTCTGTTTCAGAACTGGTGTCCACTGCGTGGGCGTCCGCGTCGACCTTCCGTGGCTCGGATATGCGAGGCGGCGCCAATGGCGCTCGTATCCGCCTTGCACCGCAAAAGGACTGGGATGTGAACGAGCCTCTGAAACTGTCCAAGGCGCTTGATGCGCTGGAAAGCGTGCAGAAGGCATTCAATGACGCGCAGCCCGGCAACAAGAAAGTGTCCCTTGCGGATGTGATCGTCCTGGGCGGTGCCGCGGCAATCGAGCAGGCCGCCAAGGCGGCGGGCCACGATGTCGAGGTTCCGTTTGCACCCGGCCGCACCGATGCAACTCAGGAGCAGACGGATGTCGATTCCTTTGCGGTGCTGGAGCCCATCGCGGATGGCTTCCGGAACTATCAGCGCAAGGAATACAGCGTCTCGCCAGAGGAGCTGCTGGTCGACAAAGCGCAACTGCTGACCTTGTCGGCGCCCGAGATGACAGTGCTCGTCGGTGGCATGCGTGTACTGGGCGGCAACTTTGGTGACAGCAAGCATGGTGTGTTTACGGATCGCGTCGGCACGCTCAGCAACGATTACTTCGTCAACCTGCTGGATATGGGCACCGAGTGGAAGCCGTCTGCAGACAGCAAGGGTGTGTACGAAGGCCGTGACCGTGCAACGGGCGACGTCAAATGGACCGGTACACGCGTTGATCTGGTCTTCGGCTCGAACTCGCAGCTGCGGGCTTTGGCCGAGGTTTATGGTCAGAACGACGCTGGCGGAAAATTCGTCTGCGACTTTGTCAGCGCCTGGAACAAGGTGATGAATGCCGATCGATTCGATCTGAGCTGATAACCATCCTTCAATAAAACCGCTTGAGCCGTCCCGTCGTAAATCACGGGGCGGTTTCTCTTTGCGGTTCAAATTGAATCGTGAGTCTCAGGGTTTTCTCCGCGCCTGAATTCGGGGAATGACAGCCATGGCAGTTTCGGAATGTAGGTGTGTGGTGCCTTTGGTGCCTTAATATTCCGGTAATGACATCTTAATTCGTTGATTTTAATTATTAATCACGGAACCGAGAAAGAAATGTGAAGTTTTTTCAAAATGGGGGTTGCAGGTCCCAGACCTAATCCGTAAATACCCCTTCACCGGCGCTGCTGAGGCGGTTGCTGGGACGCTGGAGACGGCGGAGACGG